>JAZLKF010000062.1:0-204996 GCA_045597525.1 Fibrobacter sp.
CTGGACAACGACAACCATATCGGTGATAGTGTCAACCAGATCCGTGATACCGAGGGAAAGGTGTAAACCATATCAGTGAAACTGTCAACTCGGTCAGTAAAAACACCCCAAAAGTGTCAACCTTTTTTAGGGAAGGTCAGAGTGGAAATATTTCGCCTAGAAAAATGTGCATTTGCGTTATAATGAACGTTTTTATAGCATAAAAGATGCATTATTCCTATAAATTTTGCAAATATGTTTGCGTTTTTCGTATGAATAATGCAGTTTTTTTGGGGGGGGTCAGTTTTTCCCAAAAACGGGGCGCATTGCGTCCTGAATTGCGGTAGACTCTCGCCGATATACTTGTTGATCTTTATTTCGTGTACAATCGCAGTCGTTATTTGATACAAATTCAGCTTTGCAGGGCACTTGTAATGATAGGTCAAGTGGGGAAAATTTTTGCTGTGCTAAATTTTGACATTTGAGGAATGTGTATTAGAAGTATGAGAAAAGGGAAATGGACATATAGTTTCAAGTTGAAAATGTCAGATGATTTTATTCGCTGTCATTTGATTCCGTTTATTTTGTTCTGGTTTGGGATTCTTTCCCCAGTTGTGACAAATGAAGCGGTGGTCATTATTTGTGCTTTAGTGCCATATTATGGATACCTTTATTCATTGTATGTTTCCAGAGGGAAAAAGAATCAGGCAATAAGTTCTGTTTTGTGGTCATTCTTTACATCATTATTTTTGTTTGTTCCCTTTGCTGGATTAAGAACTGTTTTTGAGCCTTTTGAAGTTGTTGCTTGCATGATGCTAGTCAATACCGTTATGTCTATAATTCTGTATTTTCTTGCAAGAATCACTTATGCTTGCGAAACCACATTTGTATTCCCTTTCTACGTACCGCCTTCCGATTGAAGTTGGCTAAAGGCATTTCGGGATAAAAATAAATCTATTCAAGAAAATTTTATCGTCGTTTTTTTTTGCGAAAGACAAGAGTTGTTCACCCTTGTTTTTTTTGCTTTTTGCGTTAGGGATAGTTACCCGTATGGGCCGAGACTTTAGGCTCGGTGAGCGGAGCGAGTAGAGCCCGACCCCGGCACGGCGCGGTCTAGATCCTTCGACTTCGCTACGCTTCGCTCAGGATGACACAGTGCCGGGGGAACGCCCTAAAGTCGAGAATCGCAGGAGTGCGCTTACGACTTGCCTTCTATTTCTTGCAATAACTGACTGCAGTTGTTATGAACGAGAGTGCGGTGAGAAGGAGGCCGGCGAGGACGGTGCCGTTCCAGCCCCAGAGTGTCCAGAAGGAGCCGGAAAGGAATGTGCCCAGGGAGCCGCCGATAAAGTAGATGGTCATGAAGATGGTGTTCATGCGGCTGGTGGCTTCGGGGCAGAGTTTCATGACGGAGCTTTGATTGCCCAGCTGGATAAATTGCATGCCGATGTCGATGAGGATGATGCCCACGATGATGGCGGCGTAGCTGTTGCTTCCGAAGTAGAAGGTGGCCCAGGCGGCGGCCATGAGGAAGTTCCCTGCGTTGCAGAATTTTTCTACGCCGAAGCGCTTGATATACTTGCCGATGCGGGATGCGGTCAGGGCGCCGGCGATTCCGCAGAGTCCCAGAAGCCCAACGGTTTTACTGTCCTGGAAGAAGGGTGCTTGCTTCATGCGGAAGGCGAGGCATGCCCACAGCGCCAAAAAGGAGCCGAAGGCGAATCCCGAGCGGATGCTGTAGATTCGTGCCTGGGAGAATCGCACAAAAAGTTCCCCGATGGATTTCAGCATGCTGAAAAATGTGCCGCGGTAAGTGGTGGGCACGTTGGGCAGAACTTTAAAGACGATGGCGGTGGAGACGAGCATCATCATGGCTGCAATGAGGAACATGGATCGCCAGCCAAGCCATTCGCCCACAAGGCCGCTGCACACGCGGGAGGCGAGAATTCCTGTAAGGAGGCCGCTTAAGACCATGCCGGTTTTCAGTTCTTTTTCGTCGGGCCTTGAAAACAGGGAAACCATGGGCATAAAGATTTGCGGCGTCACGGAGCAGATTCCCGTGACGAAGGATCCTGCCAAAAGCATGATGGCGTTGCTTGAAAAATAGATGGAGACTAGCCCGAAAATAAGCAGGGTGAAATTCACCAACACAATGCGGCGACGGTCAATCATGTCGCCCAGAGGCACGATGAATAGAAGGCCCAGGGCGTAACCCACCTGTGTGAGCACCGGCATGAGATTCACGTAGAATTCCGAAATTCCCATGTCCATGCGGATCATGTTCAGCAGGGGCTGGCAGTAATAAATGTTCGCTACCGAAATGCCTGCCATAACGGCAAGCATCAGCGTGAGGGAGCGGGGAATTCCTGCGTGTGGCTTAAGGGTGAACATCGAAAAACGAGAGCGTCGCGGATTTTGGGAAGCGAGTTAAGGGCAGCGCACCAGCACTTTTTTCTTTTGCAAGAAGTCGATGCATTCTTCGGCGGTGGCCTTGTTTGAATCGAAGAGGAAAATGCGGCCGCCGTTGGGGTCGCCCATTTCCTTCAGCTTCATGATGCGAACGTAGCCCAGTTCCAGGCTGCCTACGTAGCCGGTGACGTAATCGGGATCGTCGCTGATGCAAAGTTCTGCAACGATGCCGGGAGCGTTTGCCACCTTGGTGGCAAGGACGATGGCTTCGTTAAAATGATTTTTGTTGGCGCTGGGGGCGGCTCCTGTTTCGCGGGCGTCCACGGTGTTGGACTTTAGAGCATCCATGTAGGTGGCGCGTACACCGCGTTCCTGATTTGGTTCCAGGCGGTTGCCGGTGCGGATGTCGTACAGCATGGCCCCGCGCATGGGGAAGGTGGCGCGGAGAAGTTCGGGAAGTTGCTGGCGGAAGTTCTTGAGTGTGTCGGCGCAACTGTTGTCGCGAAAATCGCTTTCTGTGTTATTGCGATTGTATTCCCTCACGTCATTGCGAGCGCAGCGAAGCAATCCAGAGCATTGCTGTTCCACCAGCTCGAAAGCTTTATCAAGGCCTTCCTGCCAGGTGTCAACATCGATGCGGGTCACGGGAAGCGCGTCCAGAATCTGGATTTCTTCTTCGGGGACTTTTTCGATCTTGATGTTGATTTTGTCGGGGTCGCCCTTGGGGTGATTCATGGCGCGACGGATCATGGCCTGGCAAACTTCTTCTACAGCGTCACAAGTGACGATGCGTTCTGCACCGGAAATATGCTGCTCGCGGGTGGGGCGACTTCCGTCCGCAAGAACTTCGGCGGAGCCGTCTTCAACTTCCTCAGAGGCACGCATTTTTAAGCTGTAGTAGTCCATAATTTTTGCAAACCCAAATCTAGAAAAATATGGACTATCGTATTTTTAGCAGAATTATTTTTTGAATGTAGAAGTAATTGCCAAAGTGTCTATGGCGTCGTCTTGAGAAATAATCAGGTTCCAGGTGATTGTGGTATCATTTTCTGGATGGAATCTGTTATTAAACACATAAGTTAAGGGGGTTGGGGAACTTATGGGATATTGTTTTACGAAAGGTGATGTTGCCTGGATTTCGATAAATGCTAGGTAAACATCCACTGACTTTGGAAGTCCTTCAAAGGTCAAGGTTCCGTAAATTTGAATATTGAATATGGTGTCTGCAGGAATTTCTTTGAACTTTTCTCGAATGGCGCTAGTGTCTGCTTTCGGAGCTTCGGCTTTATAGGGAATCACGTTGGTTGCTAAAGCGTTTTCGCCATAGTTAATGAAAATGGTATCTCGATGAATGATGTTCGTGTGGATTGTTTTTGTGGTATATGTGGTGTCGTAAAGAATTTCTTGGTCGTAGCAAAGCTTTGGACAGGTACTGCATGTGTCAATGGGAGTTAATTGAGGATTGTTATAGACAACAACAACTGGTTGATGGTCTAGATTGGAATATGTTGTGATGAATCTAAATGAATTGCAAGAAGTAACCATATCTCCATCAAAATAACATTTGGTGGAAACTGTGTCCGTAGTCAAGGTGTCCAATGTTCCAAGGGAATCTTTCTCGTACACGAAGCTGATGTATTGCAGACTGGTTTCGGTAGTGTCGTTCACGGAGTCTGTATAGATGGTAAATTTTACTCGGACTGTATCCACAATGGCGGAATCGCAAGGCCTAGAAGACCAATCCACTTGGTCGTTTGATGATGGATTGTTGTCGCCACAGGCAATTAAACTTGCAAAGAACGCAAGCAAACCGATAAAGATGAAATTTTGTTTATATGCCATATTTATTCCTCCTAATTTAAAGATAAATCCATTTTTAGAAGGATGTGACGGGGACAATGTAAGTTGCAAAAGCCCGTGCAGTAAATCACGAACTTTTGTGTTTACTCGTGGAATTCGTCGTCGTTTACGGGGCCAGGTTCACATTGGCCAATCATCTTGATGGCTTCGCAGATCTGGTCGATTTCCTTGTCGCTTGTAATGAGGGGCGGCATGGTATAGACGTAGTTGCAGAAGGGGCGGAGCCACACGCCGGTTTCGCGAATGACTTTTAAGATGTCTTCGCTGGTGGGGATAGCCTTTAGTTCCAGGCAGCCGATGGCTCCGAGAACGCGGACGTCTGCGGCGTTTTCCAGATTGCGGAGCGGTTCCAGGTTGGTGCGAAGGCGGCTTTCGATTTGCTTTACGCGGGTTTGGTAGTCGCGGCTTTCAAAAAGATTCAGGCTTGCGATGCCTGCGGCACAGGCCAGTGGGTTCGCCATATAGGTGGGCCCGTGCATGAAAGCGGAAATCTTGCTGTTGGTAATGGAGTCTGCCACCATTTCAGATGCGACACAGGCAGCCATGGTGATGTGGCCACCGGTAAGAGCCTTGCCGATGGTCATGATGTCCGGCAGGACGTCGGCGCAGTTTCCATCGGCACTCTTGGTGTGGTCCATGCCCCACTTGGGACCGGTGCGGTAAAAACCTGCGGCAATTTCATCGAAGATCAGCAGAATGCCTTTTTCGTCGCACAGCTTGCGCAGTCTCTTTAAGTAGCCTGCGTTATAAAGCCACATGCCGTTTCCGCCCTGAAAGACGGGTTCGCAAATGACTGCTGCAATTTCCTTTTCGTGTTCTGCAACGACTCGTTCCATGCTTTCAAAATCGCTGTCGTTCCACGGTTCGTCGGCGCGGCAGTTGGGACGTTCCGCAAAGTAGTGGTGGGGCATGATGCCGCGGAACAGCGTGTGCATTCCGTCGGGGTCGCTTAAGGCCATGGCTCCTGCGGTGTCGCCATGGTAGCCGCCCTTTAAAGCAACTAGTTTGCAACGTTCGGGCCTACCCAAAGCATATTGATATTGCACGGCCATCTTGGCGGCGCATTCCACGGCGATGCTTCCGGAATCGGCGTAAAAAATCTTGTTCAGTCCCTTGGGCAAGAAACTCACCAGCTTTTCGCCAAGCTCAATGGCGGGCTCGTGAGTAAAGCCACCGAACATCACATGGCTCAGCTTTTCGCTTTGCTTGCAGATGGCTTCCGTAATTTCGGGAGCGTTGTGGCCGTGGGCCACGCACCACCAGCTGGAAACGGCGTCGATCAAGCTTAATCCATCGGCGGTTTCAATGCGGGTGCCATGTGCAGACTTTGCCAAAAAACGAGCAGGCGTATTCTTGAGCGCTGCATAAGGATGCCACAAATGTTCAGCATCAAATGCCAAGTTTTCGGCGAGACTCTTGCTAGACAAGTCGTGACTCCTAAAATCGGCTTAGAATTAACCTTCAATAAAGCCGTGGGGTTCAAAGCCCAGCTTCTTCACCAGTTCGAAGTCGGTTGCGCTGTTGACGCCTGCGGTAGTAAGCATGTCGTCGGTGATGGTTGCGTTGGCGCCGCTCTTGAATGCGCGTTCGCCGTAGTCGCCCAGAACGCCGCGGCCACCTGCCAGGCGGAAGTATGCCTTGGGATTGATGAAGCGGTAGATGGCGACGATTCTGCAGAATTCGTCGTTGGTCACCTTAGGCAAGTTCTCGAAAGGTGTACCGGGAATAGCGTTGAGCACATTCATGGGGGTGGACTTTGCGCCCAGTTCGCGCAGGTCCAGGCACATGTCGATGCGGTCTTCCATGGTTTCGCCCAAGCCCATAATGCCGCCGCTGCAAATTTCAAGGCCTGCGGCCAATGCATTCTGCAAGGCTCCGATCTTGTCGTCGTAGGTGTGGGTGGTGCAAACGTCAGGGAAGTGGCGACGGTAGGTTTCCAGATTGTTGTGGAAACGGGTGAGACCGGCTTCCTTCAACTTGTCGAACTGTTCGCGATTCAAAAGGCCGCTGGAGAGGCAGACGCTGAGCTTGGTTTCGCTTTTCAAACGCTTGATGGTTTCGCAGATCTGTTCCACGTCGTGATTGCTCAAGGTGCGGCCCGAAGTAACGATGGAGTAGCGGGGGATACCTGCGGCTTCCTTCTTCTTGGCGTCGGCTACGATTTCGTCTGCGCTCAGGAGCTTGTATTCCGGAGCGCCGGTGTGGTAGTAGCTGGACTGTGCGCAGTACTTGCAGTTTTCGGAGCAGCGGCCGCTGCGGGCGTTGATGATGGAGCAGAAGTCGAAATCGTTACCGTGAATCTTTTCGCGGATTTCGTTGGCGGCGGCGGTCAGTTCGTCCAAGTCGGCATCCAGCAACTGAATTGCTTCTTCGCGGCTGATTTCGTAACCGTCGTTCAAAATCTTATTCTTCAATTCCTGAACAAAAGACATATTTGCTCCTAAAATTTGATTTTTCCGCCGGCAAATATAGAAAAAGCGGGACATGCCCGCTTATACTTTCTTCCGATAGATCGCTATTGACTTGTGCTATGGCTTTAGCCGATTACAATTTCTTTTACGCCGTCTTCAATGAGGTAGGGCATTTCCTCGTGCATCACGGCGCCGCTGGCAATTACCTTGGGATCCAGGTGCAGGTAGTTGATGTCGCCGTCGGCTAGAACGTTTCCGTCCAAATCTAAAATGCTGGCGTGTGTCACAAAGAATCGGGAACTGAACTTGGTGATGACGCCCTTGCCGATAATGGGAGTGTTGTAGGGAACGGGCTTGCGGTACTTTGTTTCCAGAGACATGGTGACGCCCCAGATATCCTCGTTGCCACCTTCCTTGGCCCATACGGCGCGAAGTCCCATTTCGTCCAGCATGGCGGTAATGAGACCGCCGTGAACGCGACCGGGGTAGCTCTGGTGCTGCTCGCGATACTGGAACAAGGTCATGACGCTTCCGTCTTCCATGTTGTAGAAAGGTGCGCGTACGCCGTATTCGTTATCCAAACCGCAAATCATGCACATCTTGCTGTTGTGCTGCTTGCTCACTACCTTGATGATTTCGCTCATTTTACTTCTCCAACATGTTGTCCAAAATTTTTGTCAATGCGTCGTTTGCAATATCCATAAACCTAGTACTTTTAGACGCGATCGTTTTGGCCTCTTGTACGAATTTGCAACCAGCGGCAACGCCGGCCTCGATTTCCTGGGCTCCATTCTTCACCATGCTTTCCATGGATTCTGGTGTTGCTTCCAAGTGAAACTGCAAGGCGACTGCGCTGCCCAGGCGAAATGCCTGATGTTTGCAAGCTTCACTTTCTGCGAATGCTTCTACGGTTACCGGCTGAGCGGATTCCTCCAAGTCGGGAATATCAAAAGTTTCCCCGTGCCAGTGGAACACGTTCACTGTCCTGGGAAGCATCATCTCGCGACTGAATTCTTCTGTCAGCGTAATGGGGTACCAGCCGATCTCCTTTTCGGGATTTTTGCGGATGGCCGCACCGAAGGCGCTGGCGATCATCTGGGCTCCCAGGCAAATTCCAAGAATAGGCTTGCCCAGCTGCACCATATCACAGCATAATTCCTTTTCGCGGACAAAGTAAGGGTACTGGGTTTCTTCCAGAACGCTCATGGGGCCGCCCATTAAAATGGCGAAGTCTATTTCATCTTCGTGAGGAATCTTGTCACCGGCATAAAGACGCACAATGTGAACTCTGTGGCCCTTGGCCTCGAGGTAAGGGAGAATTGCTCCTGGACCCTCGTATTCAACGTGCTGAAAAATATAGACTTCCATGGATTTAAATATAAAAAAGACCCGCAATTTCTTGCGGGCCGAATTCTTGTGCATGCGTCACACATGTCATCCTGAGTGAACGTCGTGCGCGTCATTCCCGGCTCGACCGGGAATCTAGCAATTACTTCCCGAATTCACTAGCCGGCTTCATCACCTGCCACAGCACGGCCTTGTGGGCGTGGAGGCGGTTTTCAGCTTCTTCGTAGCTCATGTTCAGGTCAAGGTTGTCCATCACTTCGTCGGTGATTTCGTCGCCGCGGTGAGCGGGCAGGCAGTGGGAAACCTTCACGTGAGCCGGAGCGTACTTCAAAAGGTCTGCGTCGATGCGGAACGGCAGGAAGTGGTTCTGCTTGGATTCCTTCTGGCCTTCCTGACCCATGGATACCCAGACGTCGCTATAAAGAATGTCAGCGTCCTTGACTGCTTCCTTGGGGTCGTTAAATACGCGGTACTGGCAGCCGTGGCGCTTGAAGTCAGCCTGGGCTTCTTCGATCACGTGAGCCGGCTGTTCAAAACCCTTGGGGCAAGCCAAAGTAAAGTTCATGCCCACCTTGGAGCAGAGAGCGAGGAAAGAGTTGGCGACGTTGTTGCCGTCACCGATGAAGGCGACAGTCTTACCCTTCATGCCGCCGAGATTTTCTTCAATCATCTGGGCGAAGGCGATGGCCTGGCAGGGGTGGTAGTCGTCGGTCAGGGCGTTCACAACGGGAATGGAACCGTATTCAGCCAGCTGTTCCACCAGGTCCTGCTTGAAGCAGCGGACAACGAGAGCGTTTACCCAGCGGGAAAGGCAGCGGGCCACATCCTTGATGGATTCGCGCTTGCCAAGACCGATGGAGTCCGGGGAGAGCAGCACGGCGTGGCCGCCCAGCTGGTTCATGCCCACCTGGAAAGTAGTGATAGTTCGCAGAGACGGCTTTTCGAAGAACATACCGATGTTCTGGCCGTGAAGACGGTCGGAGACCTGGCCTGCATGGACTTCCTTTTTCAGGCGGGAAGCGATGGCTACAGTTTCGAGAATTCTTTCTTCGCTCCAGTCAGCGAGGCGGAGGAAGTGCTTGCTGCGATCAATCATTTTCTATTCCTTATTTTGGTGAGCTCAGGAACTGCTCGGTTAAAACTGGAAAGCCTTAATATACATCAAATATTTACAAAATGTGTAAAATTTTGATGAGTTTTAAGAAAATCCTAAAAACAAAAAACGAAAAACGGAGCTTGTCACTCCGTCTTTCAATTCCTTAACAGGAAAATCACAAGAGAATGCTAACGGAAATTAGCGAATTTTCTTCTTATGACGGTCACGACGACGGCGCTTCTTACGCTTGTGAGTCGCAATCTTCCTGCGCTTTCTTTTCTTTCCGCAAGGCATATTGTATCTCCGTTAAAGGTGAAACTTAAAATTGTGCCTCCAAATAGAGAAAAAAACAAGTCGTTTGTCAAGGGATAAGGGGGAAGTTTCCCCCTGGCTGCAGCCTTTTTTTACGCCGTGGCTTTGAAAAAACAACCTGGAACATCCAAAACCTAAAAAATAACACCAAAGCGCAGGCGGACTGCCGCAGGTTGTCCGCCCGACGGCTCCCCCTGGTCGCCGCCTTAAAATTCTTATCCTCTTTGGGGAGGATTTCCTTAAACTTTGCCGAAAACAAAAAAGTTAAGAAAAAACGTGTTCGTTGACATGAAAAAAGCGTGTTATATAGCGGGCGGAAAAATTCGCGTCGCCCCAATTGCTGCTTGGCATTTGAACAAGAATAAAGAATAACATGACACGAGAAGAATTTGCCGAACTTTTGAAAAAATTGAGGGTGGCGAATGAAAATGGGGCAAAGCCCGAGAATCTTGATGACATCCTTCAGCCTTACGCCGATCGGAATGTGTATATCTACAACGATGCTTGCATCAAGAAAATTCTTGCAAGCAATGAAAATCTTGACCTGACCACGGATCTGGTGAATGCGGCCCTTAACTTGCAGGGCGCCGAACGTATTGAGAATCCGACTCTCACGAATCCTTACATTCCCGGAGAACTTGGTTTTAGGAACGTTGAACCCGATGTTTTGTTGCGGAAAGTTCATCCTGTATATTGCGGAACAAAGCCTCCTGATGATATCATCTCGGTGGAGGTTCAGCACAATGGTAGCTCGATTTTCAGTGATCGGTTAATGCTTTATGTTGCACGCCATACAAGCCGCATGGTACCCCCAAACGACATGCGTCCACTGGACAACTTGAATCTAATTAGCTTTCAACTTTTCGATACGTACCCGTGGAAAGTTTGCAAGGATTACCGTTATACAATCCAGATGAGAACTCAGAACGATCTCGTGTATTTCAGTAAACAAACTATCACTCTCGTGGAAGTGAAAAAGTTCTTGAAGTATGCAGAGTACTTCAAGGATGACCATAGCCGATTGGCTCAGTGGCTCCGAGCCATTGACGCCCTGAACAGGGAAGATTCGGCAGCCTTTGCTAAGTATGAAAATGATCCCGTTTTCAAAGGCTTGCAGAAAGTGGCAAAAATGTGTAACTTTAATAGTGGATATTTGCTCAAGGAGTCAAGACACATGACCGACATTGCATACGAAAAGTACGTAGCTAGGGAAGAAGGCCTTGCGGAAGGTCGTGAAACAGCAACGCGCAAATACGTTGAAAATGCTTTGCGTGACAATGTGCTGACCGTTGAACAAATTGCCAAATACAATGAAGTTTCCGAGGAATACGTACTTAAGGTCAAGGCGGAACTCTAGAAAATTACCACCGAATTTTATTGCATAAGAAAAGCCCGACTTCAAACGAAGCCGGGTTAATTGTTTTTGGATTCTTAATGGGGTGTGATTGTGGTCACGTCTTTGTTTTGTACTTATTATTTCAATCCTTGTAAGAATGATGTAATTTTTTAAATTTTCCCCCGTAAATAAATAGGGAGAAAAGACTGTGCGTAACAAAATTAGGACATTGTTGGCTGTTCCGACAATTTTCGCTGCAAGTGTTCTTGCTTCGGATCCCATTGATTCGTCGCTTTATAGTGGCTTTTCCGTTGAAAGTCAGCAATATTTTTCTGGCTATGAAAATCCTTGTGGAGAATATCGCGATCCGAATCCTGAAATTGGTGATGAGAAAGGTTGCAATCAATATGGTGGATCAAGAATCCTTTACAAAAATGTTGCAACCATTGATGGCTCGTCATTGAATAGTATTGTTGTCAAAGAAGAATTTACTGTTGACGAGGTCGTAATTAACCGCTCCTTTGCCAATGAAAAAATGGCAACCTGGATTATGCCGTTTGATGTAAATGGCTGGCCGGCTGGTGTGGGTCTTTTTGACTACACGCAGGTAGGTAAAAATACTGATGGAGTGTGGTTTGTCTCCATTATGAGTGGAAAACCTCCTTACCTTGCAAATACGCCGTACTTTGTTTTTCCTCAAAGTGATGTTAGTTCTCTAACGTTCACTGATGTTACCTTCAAAGTTACGGAAAGCAATTGCGTTGAAGAGAAAAACCCTGCGTATGGAGACGAAAACTTGAACTTTGTCTTCAACTTCTGCGGTACCTATGACTATATCGAGTGGAATGATGCCAAGGAGGCTGGCAAAATTTATGGTTTTGCTGCCGGTGATGGCACCGAAGTTACTGTCGGGCAGTTCTCTAGAGGTGCTGCAGGCGCAAAAATTCGCCCGATGCGCGCCTACTTGAAGTATATGGGTCGCTATTCTCTTGACGAAGCCCCGGCTTTACAAAAGTCCTCTGCTGGCAAGGTTGCTGTTCTGGATGACTCCGACGATGTAGATTTGCCCACGACAATTGAAGTCCGCATTGTTGAAAGTGCAGACGCCACTCAGGGCGTTCGCGTTGGAACAATGGATACCTATACTGGCGAAGTTACTTTGGACAAGTGGGTGGACTTGAAGGGTCGTTTCTTTAAGCAGAAGCCAGAGGTTCAGGGTACCTACTATAATAATGGTAAGAAGGTCATCGTCAAGTAAGGAGGAAATTTATGGAAAAGAAGGAATACGAAGCTCCAAAGATGCTTATTGTTGAACTGAGTACTGATAGCGCTCTGTTGCAGTGCTCCACTAATTGTGGTGATGATGATGGCCCTGAGGGGATTGTCACCAATGACGGATTCTTTGATTAGTAGGTGGTATACTGTGAAACTTAAGATTAAGACATTGTTGTTTGCAGCGTCTTTCGTGACGTGTGTGTGTGCTGTGGAGCCTATTGATCCGACTCTGTATAGTGGGTTTACTGTAACAGATGATGGTGGTGCTAGAAATAAAGTGACCGTCGATGGATCGTCTATAGCCGATATTGCTGTTCGGGAAGCTTTGCCGAATGTGAATTTTACTGTCAAGCGTTCCTTTACTGAAGGTAAAATGGCTACATGGGTGGCTCCTATTACGCTGAATGTTCTTGGTAATAATTTTGATTATTACAGCATGAAACGAATGGTTAAGGGTGACGATGGAAAGTGGGCTGTGGAAATTGATAAAGCAAGTAATAATGTTCAGGCTAATACGCCGTACTTGATTGTTCCCACGGCAAATATTGATTCGGTAAGATATTTTGGCGTAACCCTTGTTCCCACAGAAAATAAATGTATCACTTTTGAAAACAAGACTGAGGACGATTTTGTTTTCGATTTTTGCGGCACCTATAATTACATAGAATGGGCGGACGATGAGGTTGGCTCGATATATGGCTTTGCTGCTGGTGATGGCACTAACGTTTCTGTGGGAGATTTCTCTAGGGGAGCTCCTGGTGCAAAGATTCGCCCTATGCGCGCTTACTTGAAGTATAAGGGTCGTAAAAGCAAGAATGGTGCAAAAGCTGCTGCTGGCCGAGTTGCCGTTTTGGATGACGACGTAGTGTTGCCTTCAACAATTGAAGTTCGTATTATTGAAAAGGAAGGCTCTACCCAAAGTATTCGTATTGGAACAATGGACCCTTATACCGGTGAAGTTGCCTTGGACAAGTGGGTGGACTTGAAGGGTCGATTCTTTAAGCAGAAACCAGAGGTTCAGGGTACTTACTATAATAACGGTAGGAAGGTCATCGTCAAGTAAGGAGGATTTATGGAAAAGAAGGAATACGAAGCTCCAAAGATGCTTATTGTTGAACTGAGTACTGATAGCGCTCTGTTGCAGTGCTCCTCTAATTGTGGTGATGATGATGGCCCTGAGGGAATTGTCACCAATGACGGATTCTTTGACTAAATTTTTTAAATGATTTTTTGAGAAGATCAGCCTGTCCTTATGGGGCAGGCTTTTTTCCGGTATTGGAGCAAAAATGTGACATTTCTGTAATGAACCGACGGTGTTGAATTGTTTGTATTGTAAACTTTCCTATACAAACAGTGTGAATGTCTTCACATTTCCTCAAAAATAGTTTACAAAAATCTTTACGGACAACGTTGTGTTTTCTAAATTTTCGGCGAACAAATTAACCAGCAGGTACTATATGCTGAAAAAACTGATGATTTTGCCCATCGCCGCCGGATTTCTCGCTGTAAATGCGGGTGCTGCTGTCTCTGATAACTATGCTCCGGGTGAAGGCGGTAATGATTCCAAGTGCTATTGGATTAGCACTGTTGATGATCTTGATGCCTTTGCTGCTATGGTGGGTAACGATCAGGATTTGGCATTTAGTAATGGTGCTTTTAATAAGGCTTTCACCCCGTCTACGGCTTGCGCTAAATTGCTGCAGGATATTAAGTATAACGGCGATACTAAGGTTCTCAATGCGAATGGCAGTGGCTTGAATGGAAATAAGGCTCCTAGCAAAAAGTGGTCTCCCATCATGTTCTATGGAGGAACTTTTGATGGTAATGGAAAGACCATTTATGGCCTTTATGCTAATCAGGATTGGGAACCTTCTTTTATCCGCAAGGCTGTAGGCGGTGCTGAAGTTAAGAATCTGAAGATTGAAGATTCTTATTTTAGGACTGCAAATAATGGCGCTGGTGGCATTATTGGCGATGTGGCCTATACACTTCCTGAATTCAATGACAAGACCGTTCTTATTAATGGTTGCGCTTTTGTCGGTTACCTTTATTCTGGGAGAGGAAATACAGGAGGCTTAGTAGGTGGTGTTGGTGATGGTATGGCTTTGTCGGTTGCCAATAGTTACGCAAATCCCTATTTTGGCGGATCTAGAACGGACAGATATTCTCTTGTCGGTTATGTGAACAATCAGACCTATATTGACGTTCTTAATTGCGCTTATGTTGGGACCACTTCTCCTTACAATGAAACGAGAACCGATGCTATTGAAAATGTCGGAAAGCAAAACGACACTACAGCTTGTAGAAATTATATCAATGACTACCTAGTAAAAAATGCAGATTCTCCCAAGCAGCTTGCAATGAAGTCTGTAGAAGAACTCAAAGAAGAAGACGGTATCGAGGGCCTTGATTTCGAACTAGAGAAGGATGGTAGTGGTAACGTGGTTGTGAAGGCTGTTGTTGGAGCTTTGAGCGACACCGGTGCGGTGATTATTTCCAAGGATATCACTGTTGACCGAGTAACCTTCAGTCGCTCGTTTATCAAAGATGCCATGTCCTCCATTGTCTTGCCGTTTAGCATTAGCACTTCAAATGTTGCAAATACAAAGTTTTACGAATTTGTTGGTGTTGTCAAGGAAGATGCTGAGGGCAATCCCCTTGAACAGTGGAGCGTTGGCATGAATGAAGTTTCCGGTCAGCTTGAAGCTCACCATCCGTATTTCCTGCAGAAAACAGATGCTGGTGGTGTCCTTACCTTTAACGGTGGTGTAACCTTGCTTACTACTCGTGAACAGACTCTCGAAAACCGCCAAGGCGACTGGGCCTTGCAGGGTGTGTATTCCTACAAGAAGTGGGAAGAGGGCGATTCTGAATTGGGCAAGGTTTATGGCCAGGCAGCTTCCACTAAGGAAGGTTCCTACAATGCCGACGACTTTGTTAAGCTTGGTAAGAATTCCCAAATCAAGTCTATGCGTGCCTACTTGGTTAATAGACCTTCTATTTTGGCAAAGCGTGCTGCAGTGATGTCCGCTGAAGAAATTGTTGCATTGCCGAAGGTTATTCCCTATGTTATTCTCGGTAGCATTAACAATCCTGTTCCCGAAGAAGGTGCAGAACAGGGCGAAGAAACTTTGGGAATTGTTAATTCTATCAAAGCCCCCGCAATGATGCTCAAGGCTGATCGTTGGTTTGACCCTAAGGGTCGTCGCATGAATGGTAAGCCCAATTCTCAGGGAGCTTTCATCAAGAACGGAACACCGGTAATCGTTAAGTAAGGAGTTAGGAAGATGACTATTAATGTTGAAAAGAAAGCATACGAAGCTCCTAAGATGACCGTCGTTTGCCTGCAAAACGAAACGTGTCTTTTGAACAGCTCGGACCCTTTTGGTGCAGATGAGTATGAAGATGTTGATGTCGGCTCCATCGGTACCTTTGGTAACGACAAGGCATAACCTCCTCCCATAATTTTTATCTCATCATTTTCCTGGTGCGGAGTTCTGCGCCAGGATTTTTTGTTTCCCGCGCATTTTACTCATGATAAATATTAAAAGCCCCGACGAATTGTCGAGGCTGTCTCAGTGAGCGGTTTTACTTTTCTGTTTTTTCACCGGCAATTTTGTCCGCCAGTTCCTGCACTTTTTCAAGAGGCAACTTGAGAACTCGTGCGACGCGTTCTACAGAGTCCCCTTCACGAAGGAACGCTTCTGCGTCGCTGATTCTGGTTTCTTCACGTCCCTCTTCACGTCCTTCCTCACGACCCTCTTCACGGCCTTCGCGGCGGGCGGTTCCGATGCGCGTACTGATTTCAGCTTCTGTGACCATACCTGTTGCAATCTCCGTGATAAAGTTCTTCTCGAGGGCGTTTACTGCCAGGCGACTGTAAACATCCGCAATGACGGGGTCCTTCGTCTTGGGGGCGTCCTTCGCCGAGGCCATCTTGGTGAAAATTTCCAGCCATTCGGTCTCGGTGGTGTTCAGGTTCAAGACCTTGGCGTCCACCTTACTCAGGTCGATGACAATATACTTTTTTTTGTCATAAACCGGCAAGGCGTCGGGGTCACCGATGCTAGAAAAACGGAAAAGGCCCAACTCCTCGCGGTAGCTCTTGCAAAAGCTAACCGGGAAGTTGCAGATCCACACGCTGTAGGTAGTGGGCATCAGGTAGGGATGGTCTTCCTTCTCAGTCTCGGTGCGCTGGCTGTCATAGTGAATCTTGGACTCGATGGAAAGCTGGTCTGCATAAAGTTCCACACGGTCCGTAAAATCCTCGTGAGACGCCCGCTGCATCTCAAGGTCAATAAACTCATCGTTGTTGAGCTTGGCGTGTACGTCGAAACGAACTTCCTCCACATCGATTGCGGAGGTCAGCGTCGATGCGGGCTTCTTGCGTTCAATGCTTACGATCTTCCGCTCCTCGGGCTGATGCAGCATAGCGTTCAAAAAGTGAATCAGCGTCGTGTCTTTCGAAAAGATTTCCTTGAAGACCTTGTCTCGGGTCGGGTCCAGGAACGTGTGTTGTTTAATGATCTCGACTTGCTTTTTGACTTTATCCTCAAATGTCGCCATTGTAATTCCAAAACGGGAACGCCCCCGCAATAGCGCAGAACAAATTTGCCCTGCGTTCTATTACACGTTTGAAATGGCGTCATGAATCAAGATTTTTTGTAAAATGATTGTAAAACCCAAATGTCTGAAAAATCATTTTACAGCAAAACAAGGAGATTTTGACAATGGACTTATCAAGGCGCTTAATCGCGGCAAGCTGACTAGGGCGCCTTACTCTTCGACGACTAGCTCCATGGCCTTGCGGATCAGCTCTGCGGGGCCGCCGTATTCACGGGCGCGGGGGGCGCCTTCGCTGAGCATCTGGCGGAACTTGCGGGCACCGGGGAGGCCTGCGAAAAGGCCGTAGATGTGCTTCACCAGAATGGTGGCGGGGCAGCCTTCGGCGAACTGCTTTTCTACGTAGGGAAGGTAGGCTTCGAGAACTGCCTTTCTTGTTTTGGGACTGCTGGATCCCCCGTCAAGCGGGGGATGACAATTAGGGGCAAGGCCGGGATGACAATTAGGGGCAAGGCCGGGATGACAATCAGTGGGGAGGCCGGGATGACAATCAGTGGGGAGGCCGGGATGACAATCAGTGGGGAGACTGGGATGACAATCAGAGACGTCTCCAAATACCCGTTCGTCGGCATCGTGCAGGAACCAGGGGTTTTCGTAAGGTTCGCGGCCAACCATGACGCCATCCAGCGCCACACCCGTGCCAGCAGAAGTGGGGTCGCCATTCAGGTGGGCTAGCACCTGGTCCATGCTGCGGATGCCGCCGTTGATGGTAACATTCAGCTGGGGCATTTCAGCCTTCAGCTTATGAACAAATTCATAATGCAGGGGAGGAACTTCGCGGTTCTCCTTGGGACTTAAACCTTTCAGCCAGGCCTTGCGGGCGTGAATAATAAAGTACTTGCAGCCTGCGTCAGCGATGGTGCCGACAAAATCCCTAAAGAAATCCCAACTGTCAAATTCATCGACGCCGATGCGGCACTTGATGGAAACGGGAATGTTTACGGCGTCCTGCATAGCCTTGAAACAGTCGGCCACCAGGTTCTTGTCCTTCATGAGGCAGGCACCGAAACTTCCGCTCTGCACGCGGTCCGAGGGGCAGCCGCAATTCAGGTTCACTTCCTGGAAACCAGCGGCTTCCACCATCTTGCTGCACTTGGCCAAGTCGGCGGGATTGCTTCCGCCCAGCTGCAGCACGGCGGGGTATTCGAATTCCTCGTGCCCCAAAAACATCTCGGGCTTGGCGTGGAGCAACGCATGGGTCACCACCATTTCGCTGTAAAGCAGAACATGCTTTGAAATCAACCGCAAAAAAAAACGTTCGTGGCGGTCGGTGCAATCCAGCATCGGGGCGATAGACAATCTGCGGTTGAAATCAATATTCATACTGGGAAAATTAGAAAAAATAAGGAAAGTTTTGTAGATTATAGAAAGTTTGGGGATATAACGATGAAATTGCGATATTTATTTCTGCTTGTTTTGTTAATTGCTATTTGTGGTTGTTCTAGTTCGTCAAAGGTTCGCTCTCTAAGTGAAAATTCCGGAAAGTTGCCTGTAACAGAGCCTATTGACGAAGATGAACAGAAAACTTACCAGTCTGCAACTCAACATGGCGATGAAATGGTTTTCCGCTATGAATATGGAGCTCAGTTCACATTTTTCAAGACAAGCCAGTATTGCTACAGCTATGGTGAAGATGCCCTGAAGTTTGTATCCAATGATTCCAAAAGTGTGGTTACTATTCCCTTGGAAAATATCCAGACATGTGTGGGCGGCACAAAAATGGTGACCCCAAAAAGTGCTGGCAAAGTATTCAAAGATCACTTGTCCAAAGGGGCTAATGTCGGTTTAGGTATTGGGTGGTACTCTGCTCTTGAAATAGCTGGTGGGGTGATGGGAGTTAATCCCGTACTTGGCATGTTTGCCTACATGATGGCTCCGTTAGGCTTTGTCGTGGGAACATCTGTGGGAGCTATTATTGGCGGAACTGCTGGGCTCGTTGCCATGGGAACGAACTATGCCGATGGAACTTTGGCTTGTGAAGACAATTTCACCGAAGAAGAGGAATTGAAATTCCTGGAAGCCCATCGTTGCTTTAGGGACTAGGATACCGGGGTTAGTGTGAAAAAGTTTCTGTTTCTTTTATGCTTATCTGCCTTATTTTTTACGGGTTGCGGTGGAGCCTATGATTTGAGAATCGGTGGCCCGATGCTTTCTGCCGCACTTCCTGCTGCTCGTGAATATGTTCCCACTCAAGATACGGTTCAAGAAACGATAGCAATACACCGTGGTGAAAATGTCTATTTTGAAACCGGCGATAGCTCTAAAGTTTTAGTGTTCAAAACAGAAGAATTCTGCATACAATCTGAAACAAGTTCCTTTGTGTTCACGTCCAAGGATTCCTCGGAAACTAAGGTAATGTCTGTTTCCATGGATAGCATTAGAATTTGCAAGAACGTGGACTCTGTAGAAAAGAAAAATGCGGGTGCTGCGGGTGCTGCTTTTGTTGTCGGAACGATGTTTGCTGGGGCTGTCATTTGGGCTACAGGTCCTGGCGGCATTGCGTCTCTGCTTGAACTTCTTTTGGCGCCTGCAGTTGGCGGGGGTGCCTCATCTATTTTTTCGACATCGAAAACCGATGTCTGCACGGATTATTACACTCCTGCGGAAATGACTGTGTTTGCCGAGGAGCATAGCTGCAAGATTCCTTGATTTTGTTGCACAAACTTTACGTTTGTTGACGGTTACCCATCTAGAAATGTTATATTGTGGGTATGAGCTTGATCAGAAACATTGTGGTTGCAGGTGGAACCCATGGTAATGAACTTACCGGTGTCCGTCTTGTCCAAAAATGGATGGAAAACCCAGAATGTTACAAGAGTCTTTGCTCAAGTGCCAATGCAGAATTGGTTTTGTCAAATCCCGAAGGCATGCGCCTGAATCGCCGCTATCGGGACCATGACTTGAATCGTGCATTTTCCCAGGCTTGCCTGGACGCCAATGTGAATTCCCATTTGTATGAATTCCGCCGTGCACAGGAGCTGAACAAGATTTACGGGCCCAAGGGTCCTGACACCCGTACTGACCTCTTGCTGGATGTCCATAACACGGGCTCCAACATGGGCTACTGCCTAATTCTTTCTGCCCGTGACCCGTTCTGCATGCGCGCCTCTGCTGTACTGACTCAGGAATTCAAGAACGCCTGGATTTATTACCAGCCCGAGGAACGTTCCGCATCCCCTTATTTCGGAACGGTGGCCAAGGCCGACATTTGTATTGAAATCGGCCCCCAGCATCATGGTACCATCAACCCGTTTATTTTCGAGGAATCGGAACGCCTGGTAAAGCGTTACCTGGAACTCGCAGAAGAATGGAATCGGGGTGAACTTCAAAAGCGTCCGCCTATTCAGGTGGAGGTGTATACCCAGCATCGCGACTTGGGCTACCCCAAGCCTCAGGGTGGCGGCCCTATCCAGGCCATGATCCATCAGGATATTTTTGGTCGTGACTATTGCGAACTGAAGGAAGGGGATAAGTTGTTCCGTACTTTTGATGGACAGGATATTTTGTTTAAGCGAGAACCGGGTGACCCTGAATCGGTTTATCCGATTTTCATTAACGAACCTGCCTATTACGAAAAGGATATTGCCATGAGCCTTACGGTAAAAACCGAAGAATTGTGGTAAAACCCAAGTTATTTTGAGCAAACCCCAAGTCATTCTGAGTAACCCCAGTGTCATTCTGAGCGAAGCGAAGAATCTAAACGAAGTAGAGAATTTATGATTGAAGAAAATGAAGAACTGAAAGAGATTGATGGCGAAGAACGTCTGAAGAATTTTATGGAATTGGTCCAGAAGCAAAAGAGTGAATCTTGGGATTCTCGCTTGTTCGATATTTTGGATGCTTTTGAAGATTTCTTGACGGTTCGCCCGGAACCTCCTCAGGAATGGAAGGATACCTATGCCGAAAAAGGCAAGGAATTTGATTACTACCAAATTGTTCTTCCTCAGGATTTCCAGGACCCCTACGAAGATGACCTGGGAAACATTCGCCGTCTCCGTAACGAATTTGAGCGTACTCCCAGCACCATGGCCTTGGAACATGAACTGGTGAGCCGCAACTACTTTGTCTTTGAAAACGGTCACGCCGAGGCCATTCCTGCGCCCCGCCCCATGCTCATGCTAGAAAGCAAGGATCGTGAAGACGACGAAGAAGAGAAGGAAGGCGACATCACTTGGGACTGCTGCATTTCCATTTTCCCGGATGGCAGCTACATTGCCTACAACTTGGCTCACGACGACGAAGAAGTTCTGGGCGAAGATTTCAAGGCGGAGTTCGACAAGCATATCGACGTGCTTTCTCGACTGCAGCTGGTGATTCCTGTGGAAGGCCGGGACTACGGATTCTTAAATAGCAACGCGTAATTATGAATAAACTTTGGACATTGGCATTAATCGTAACGCTGCTTGTGGGCAGTGCCTTTGGTGCATTGATTCAAAGTCCGATTCCTCCTTCTAGTTCCGACAATTACTTCTTGGATCGCGATGGCGATGGCCGCCTAGACGGAATCGCCTTGAAGTTCTTGGGCTCCATGAGTCAGGATTATGTGAACCAGATGGTGGATTCCTTGACCTTTGATTGGCTGGATTCTGCAGGAATGGTGACGCATGTGAATGTCCCCAAGTCCAGTTTCTTGCTGGTTGCAGATTCTGATCGAAAGCTTTCGGTAGATCTGATGGATCAACAGCGCGGCTTTGCTGTGGCGACTTCTCCTAAAGTCAATGGCTTGAAGAATGTGCTGGGGAATGTAAAACTGTTCCTGGCAGAAGGTTCTTCTTATACAGTTGCCATGGCCGATAGAATGGCTCCCGTAATTACAGAAACTGTTTTGCGTGGCCATCGTGGTGAAGAACCTGATTCTTTGGTACTGCAGTTCTCCGAAAGCATGAAGGTTGTTTCTAACTGCGCCACGTTCTTGGATTACAAACGTCTAAGCGACGGCAATATCTTTGGATTGCCTATGGTTGCCGCTTTGTGGAATGAAGATGCTTCGGGTGCTGTAATTCTTTTGGATGCAGCCCGCGGCGGAAACGATTTCTTGGCTATTCGTGATTCGATTCGCATGATTCAAAACTGCATTGGGGATTCTGTAGGCAACATGGCGTCGGGTACCTCGGGCTTTGTGGCTGTGTCAGGTTTTTACCCCTTGAATATTCAGGTGATGCCTATGGCAGTGGAGAATAACCGTAAGCCGAAGAATACGCCTATATTCCAATTGCTGTTTGAAAAAGTTGGTTCTGAAAATCCCGATGTAGAAAAGTCCGAAGAAAGTGGCTGGGGATTTTCTATGGATGTAATGAACGATGAGTTCTTGAATGCGGTGCGCAGTTCCTTGGGACTTTCTGCCAAGGCGCCTTTGGATTACGCCAAACTGAACATTCATTACAGCGTAAAGATTTATACAAACCTGGGTTCCTTTGTTGTAGGAACCAGCGCCGATGTAAAGGGCAACGATTCTCGCTTTGAAAATTCTGGCAAGAATCTTTTCTTGAAATGGAATATGATGAATGTTGCTCACCGCAACGTGGGTGTTGGTGTTTACATCGCAAATATTGATGCCCATGTGACTTACGATGGACAGATCATTTTCCGTAACGATGCTCAACATGGATCTATCACAAAAATCTTTGGCGTAAAGCGTCGCTAGTTTTCCTGTATGGAAGTTTTAGAGAAAGAAATCTACAAGCGTTATATGGACGTGCTGGGTGTGGATGGCGCCCTCTTGATGGAACTGCGCCCCACTTTTGACGGCATGGCCGCAGATACACGCACCGTTTGCATGGCAGAACTTATCAAGAACTACGATGCGTTTTGCTTTGACGGCTATGGCACTTTGTATAACCGCGGTAGCTTTGTTTACCCAGGTGCCGACGAATGGTACAGGCAGCTTCGCGCCGCGGGAAAACAGCTGCGCTTGGTGACCAATGCGGCTTCGGATGTGCCGGAGGTTTTGGCCGCCGATGCGGCAAAGCGTGGCTTTGACTTTACCGCAGAAGAAACGATTTCATCGGGAAGCTTGCTGACGGACTTGTGCAGCGTTTTACGCAGCGAAGGTAAGAAACTGAGCGAGGCTTTTTACATAGGTCGTGAGTCGGGCTTGCATGTTCTGGATGCCAACGGCATCAAGGCGGTAGAGAACCCTGCGGAACCCGTGGTGGCAATTTCATCTGCCAAGGATACTCCCGAGAGTTACGCCCAGGCAGTAGAAATTTTGCGCCGTCCGGGAGCAATTCTTCTTGTTCTGAATTCCGATGCCTGGGCTCCGAAAATTGACGGAAGCCGTGAACCTGTTTCGGGGGCGCTATGCGAACGTTTGCGTCGGGACTCTATTTGCGATGCTAACGACGGTAAGGGCTGCACTACCTACTATCTGGGAAAACCCTTTCCGGAAATCTGGTACAAGGTCCGCGCTAGCTTGCCAGTGGGCGCCCGCGTACTGATGATTGGCGATACCTTGGGAACGGATGTTTTAGGCGCTAAAATAGCTGGCTTCGATAGCGCCTTGATTGTGGGCCGAAACCAACCGGCGCAGGAACTTGCAGAAGATGAAAAATTCCTAGGTTTTCGTCCTGATTATTACTTGATTTCGTAAATCATGTCGAACCCTCTTCTCGGGTTCTCGATACCCGATTTCAACCTAAATAAAAACGGATCCTCAAAGGGACCCGTTTTCATTTAGAGCGGAAAAAGGGACTGTTCATTCGCAGTCACCTTGCTACGCAAGGCTGCTCATGAACCCTACGGGCCCTGGGCCTTGCCCAGAGCGCATGATTTGTTTCTACGCACTTCGTGCATGATCCAAATCATGTCGAACCCTCTTCTCGGGTTCTCGTCCATATTCGAGTATAAAAATAAGAGTCCCACAAAAGTGGATCTCTTATTTTAGAGCGGAAAAAGGGACTCGAACCCTCGACATCGACCTTGGGAAGGTCGCGTTCTACCAACTGAACTATTTCCGCGTGTTGGTTAATGTAGTAATTTTCTATCATTATGTCATCATGAATCACGGAAAATACAATCGCTTGAAATTCGTTGGTGTGGCTATCGCTGGTCTCTTTGTTCTTGCGGGTTCTGCTTTTGCAGAAAAATCCATATGGCAAAAGATTGCGGACTTCTTTTCTCCTGGCGAGTCCATTGATTGCGAAGGTCCTGTTTGCGACGAATTGCACGCTCTTGATTCTCGAATCAACAAAGTGGAAGGCAAGTATTCTCGCGAACGCCGCCCCATGAACAAGGAACGATACGGAAAGGAATTGGATAGCCTGAATGTCGTCCGTGATTCCTTGATTGCTATTATCAAGTCTGATACGTCGGCTTCCAAGACTGTTTCATCTTCGGAAAGTGCGCCAGCATCGTCTTCTGCTGTTTGTAGCCACGACACGGTCTTTGTTCGCGATACTGTTTTTGTTCATGACACTGTAGTTGTTCACGATACTCTTTATGTAATGCTGGCAAACAAGCCTGTTGAGCCTGTGGCTCCTGCAGCAAGTTCGGCAGCTGCGGTGAATTCCAACAATTAGTTATGCAATACGCAAACGTAGTCCCTGCAAAGTTCATCAGCCGCCCCAATCGCTTTATAGCCCATGTGGAAATCGATGGCGTCGATACTGTAGTTCATGTCAAGAATACGGGACGTTGCAAGGAATTACTGGTGCCTGGTTGCACGGTGTATTTGGAAAAGTCCAGCAATCCGGAGCGCAAGACTCCTTATGATTTGATTGCCGTGGAAAAGGTTGTACCCGCGCGTTCCAAATCCCCACAATCCAAATCCGCACAATCCAAGGCAATCTTGATTAACATGGATAGCCAGGCTCCTAATAAGGTTGCCGGCGAATGGATTTGCAAGCATAAGGAATTATTCCCTGAGATTACTTTTTTGAAACCAGAGTATACCTATGGCAATTCAAGATTTGATTTCTATGTGGAATTTAATGAACGCAAGATGTTCATTGAGGTGAAGGGCTGCACTCTGGAATTTGACGGTCATGCAAAGTTTCCAGATGCACCGACGGAACGCGGGGTCAAGCATCTGACTGAACTTGCTGATATTTTACGGGAAAAACGCTGTGCTGATGACGGCACTCCATACGAATGCGGAATTCTCTTTTTAATCCAGATGAAGGGCTGTAAAAAGTTTTCTCCCAATGTGGCGACCCATCCGGAATTTGGGACCGCACTTCGCGCCGCTCGCGATGCAGGTGTCAAGATTTTCGTTTACGATTGCAAAGTGACTCCGTCAACTTTGGTCGCCGATAAACCGGTTGCTCTTGATTTAGAAGGGTAGCCCGCGGATAAAATGTCAAAAGTCAGCGTTTTCTGAAATTTTCAATAAGGCAGCAACTGATGCTTACGTCGGTTTCGTATTCGGGAATGTCCTTACGTTCTACCCAGCAGCATTCAGAAAGTTCTTCTTCTTGCATGTGGATGGTGTCGTCGCCGTCCAGTTCTGCGGTGAAGCCTGCGATGAGGGAGTCGCTGAAGGGCCAGGGCTGGCTATTGAAATAGCGAACGTTCTTGATTTTGACGCCGGCTTCTTCAAGCACTTCGCGGTGAGCGGCTTGTTCCAAGGATTCCCCGATTTCTACGAAGCCGGAGATCAGGAATCGGCGGGGGTTTGGATTGTCGCGGTTGTGTGCCATCAAAAGCTTGTTGTCGTTTTCTACAGCCACAATAACTACGGGAGAAATTCTCGGGTACACGACGTTGTTGCACTTGGGGCAAATGAAGGAACGTTCCTTGTCGCCGCGGATGGTGACGCCGCCGCAGCGGCCGCAAAACTTATTCAGGCTTTCCCAGTGGGCGAGGTGTGCGGCCGTCGCGCCCCCCAAGCGCTGGGTCACGTCTTCTAGGGCGCGAAAAGCGCGGTTCCCCACGTATTCAAAACCTTCAGGTGCCGCGTTCTCATCCAGTTTATCCAAGAAATATGCAACACCATCAATGTTAAAAAGGTAATGACCTTCAAAATCGGCGATGGAATTCTTCCCCTCGCTTCCATCTGTTGAATAAAAATCACTAATCTTAGGAATTACAAAATTGTCCCCCTGCTTTTTCAGCAGCGTCTTGCTGCCGTTATAGCGGATAAGAAAATCGTCCGGTTTGGGATCTTGAATTCTGAACTGATTGTCTAATTTGTGAGGGGCAATTTCGTGGATCATATTAGTTGTAGCAGGTTTGATTCTTGCCTTGCGACTTTGCCTTGTAAAGAAGGGCGTCTACGCCGCTAAGCATTTTGTTTTGACCTTCAAATTGTTCGCTTGCGCAATCCACTAGACCTCCGCTAATGGAAATCTTCATCTCTGGCTTGCCGTCAAAATGAATGGTGGAAACAAGTTTTCGAATGGTTTCGGTTTTTGCGAAAGCTTCTTCCATGGAATTAGCTCGAATCAACTGGATGAATTCTTCGCCACCATAGCGCACCGCCAATTCTCCGTTTTCGCGATTTTCAAAAGCGTGTGCAATTTCGCCAACCTTGCGCAAAACCTCATCACCAAAGGGGTGCCCGTAGGTGTCGTTGATTTTCTTGAAGTTGTCGATGTCGTACATGTAAACGTAGAAATTCTTGCGAATCAGCCAAACGTTGTTGGTCAGATTGCTGATGAAGTAACGACGGTTGTATAAGTCTGTCAGGGGATCCTTTTCTGCAAAATACTGCAACTGGCTAATGAGCTCTTCTCGATTCTTCTGGGTTTCGCTGTAAAGAGATAGCAGATAAGAAGTTGTTGCAGCAAGTGCTACGGAAAGCAACAGGTAGGTAACGCAATAGTCTATGAATGTTGCTTTAGGGTCAACTTCTGCCACCAACTCCGGATGCAGCCACGAGAGAATCAAGGTGACTTCAGAGGCAAAGATCGCGTAAGCCACCATCAGGAATCTGCGCTTCTTGTTGGAGTGCAAGGCGCAAAGGAATATGGATCCAAAGAAGTAGATAATCAAGCTACTGTTCAAACCGCCGTACAAGAAGAACTGCAACGGCAAAATTGCCGTGCACATCCAAAGGCATAGAATCATGTAGCTGACGGAAATCTTCTTGGTCAGTTGGGCGAAAAGCCCGATGAGCAAAACGCTGACAAAAGAGGCTGCGCAAAACGCTACTGTTTTGGCGGGCAGATTTTCAATAAGCGAAGAAAAGAACGAAACCAATGCAGCAAGTGCTACAACAGTTAAGCTGACCCAGAACAGGACCTTTTCAATAGAATCCTGCTTTCTGATGAAATCTTCAAAAGATTTTGGCATACGTCTCCTTGTTTCCCCAAACAACACAAACACCAAAAAAGCGGGGTGCCCATCACGTGGTGGACACCCCTAGTTCTTATTCAAGATAAGTATAGCCGTACAGACCGGAACGGTAGATGTTCAGGAACTCCTTGCCTTCCTTGATAGAGATCTTGCCTTCCTTCACGGAACGGGTAACCCAGTTTTCCATGTTGCGGACAAGAGCCTTGTCGCTGAAGTTCACGTAATCCAGAACGTCTTCCACGGATTCGCCGTCGATCACCTTGTCGATTTCGTAGCCGCCCTTGTCGTTGCAGACAACGTGCACTGCGTTGGTATCGCCAAAGAGGTTGTGAAGGTCACCCAGGATTTCCTGATAGGCACCCACTAGGTAGACGGCGATGTAGTACGGTTCATCCTTCTTCAACTTATGAAGCGGAAGGGTGTGGCTTACGTCGCCACCGCGGATGAACAATGCAATCTTGCCGTCGGAGTCGCAAGTTACGTCCTGGATGGTGGTTTCTACAGTGGGTTCTTCGTCCAAGCGCTGGATGGGCATCACCGGGAAAATCTGGTCGATGGCCCAGCTGTCGGGCAGGCTCTGGAACAAGCTGAAGTTGCCGAAGTACTTCTGAGCAAGAAGCCTGGGCAGTTCTTCCAGTTCGTAAGGCGGATGGCGCAGGGTTCCTGCAATCTGGTTTACTTCGCGGGCGATGCTCCAGAACAGGCGTTCGCTCATGGCGCGGGTAGGCAGGTCGTAGTCGCCCACCTTGAAACCGCTGAGAACGTCGTCGTTCAACTGCATGGCGTCGTGCCAGCTTTCCAGCAGGTTCTTCGGAGAAAGTCCCTTGTAGATACTGTAGAGATCCTTCAGTGCTGCAGGAGCGTCGTCGCCGATTTCGTGTTCTTCTTCGTCGAAGAATGCCTGGCCTGCAGTTTCCAGAATGTTGAACACCAGAACAGAGTGGTGCGCAGAAAGGGCGCGGCCAGATTCTGCAATAATGTTCGGGTGAGGAACCTTGGCTTCTTCGCAGGCTTCGTAAATGCCGTACACAACGTCGTTGGCGTATTCCTGGATGGAGTAGTTCACGGAACTTGCGTTGGTGCTGCGGGTACCATCGTAGTCCACGCCCAAACCACCGCCTACGTCAACGAATTCCAGGTTCATACCCATCTTGCGAATCTGGATGTAGAACTGGGAAATTTCGCGAAGACCGTTCTTGATGTTACGGATGTGAGTGATCTGGCTTCCCAAGTGGAAGTGGATCAACTTCATGCAGTCTTCCAGGCCTTCTTCCTTGATGTAGTCCAAGGCTTCCAGAAGTTCAGAACTGTTGAGACCGAACTTGCTGTGGTAACCGCCGGATTCTTCCCACTTGCCGCTGCCGGAGCTTGCAAGCTTGATGCGGATACCGATGTTGGGACGAACGCCCATGCGCTTGGAAAGATCTGCCACCAAGTGTAATTCGTTCATCTTTTCTACGACGATGAAAATCTTCTTGCCCATCTTCTGTGCAAGGAGAGCCAGTTCGATAAAGTCTTCGTCCTTGTAGCCGTTACAGATAATCAGGGCGTCCGGATTATCCATGTTGGCAAGCACTGCGTGAAGTTCCGGTTTGGAACCTGCTTCCAGACCAATGTTGAACTTCTTGCCGTGGCCCACCACTTCTTCGAGAACAGCGCGCTGCTGGTTCACCTTGATGGGGAAGATGCTGTAGTAGCTACCCTTGAAACCGTATTCTTCGCGAGCCTTGTTGAAGCACTCGTTGATCTTTTCGATACGGCTGTCCAGAATATCCGGGAAGCGCAACAACATCGGAGTAGATACGTCACGGAGGGAGAGCTCCTGCACCAGGTCGTAAAGGTCGATTTCGCAACCGCCATCCTTCAGCGGGGAGACGGTGGCGTGGCCCTTGTCGTTGATATCAAAATAGTTGACACCCCAGCCCTTGACATTGTACAAGTCGCGGGAGTCGTCGATACGCCATTTCTTCATGATCAAAATCCTTTGGATTTTGAGCCGTGAGCAATGAGTCCGTGCGCTTCGCTTACTGTGAGCTCGGGAGCTTTGCTCCCTATCAGTTAAACTATCGCGCCAAAGGCGCCTAACTAAAAAGCTCAGAGCGGACAAAGTCCGCGCGCTCATCACTCAGAACTCAATGCTAATCAACGAGAACCGGGTTGAAGTCTTCCTGCCAGGGCAGGCCGTACTTGTTCAGTGCGTCCATGTACGGATCCGGGTCGAATTCTTCCACGGTATGTACGCCCGGGGTAGTCCACTTGCCGGTAAGCATCATGAGCGCGCCGCACATTGCGGGAACGCCGGTGGTGTAGGCGATAGCCTGGCTGCCCAGTTCCTTGTAGCATTCCTGATGGTCGCAAACGTTGAACAGGTAATAAGTCTTGGGCTTGCCGTCCTTGGTGCCCTTGAAGATACAACCGATGTTGGTCTTACCGACGGTACGAGGACCGAGGGATGCGGGATCCGGAAGGAGAGCCTTCAGGAACTGGATAGGAACGATTTCCTGACCGTTGAACATGATAGGATCGGTACGGAGCATGCCTACGTCTTCGAGGCAGCGCATGTGATCCAGATAGCTCTGGCCGAAAGTCATGAAGAAGCGGATACGCTTCACGCCCGGAATGTTCTTGGCCAAGGATTCAATTTCTTCGTGATGCAAAAGGTACATGTCCTTCTGACCCACTTCCTTGAAGTTGTATTCGCGCTTGATGCTCATGGCCGGGATTTCAACCCAGTGTCCCTTGCCGTTTTCGTCGGTGTCCCAGTAGGAACCCGGGGCGGACACTTCGCGGAGGTTGATTTCGGGGTTGAAGTTGGTGGCGAACTTGTAGCCGTGATCGCCGCCGTTGCAGTCCAGAATATCGATCTCTTCGATGGTGTCGAACTGGTGCTTGAGAGCGTAGGCGCAGTATGCCTGAGTTACACCCGGGTCAAAGCCAGAACCGAGAAGTGCGGTGAGGCCTTTTTCTTCAAACTTCTTGGCGTATGCCCACTGCCAGCTGTAATCGAAGTAGGCGCTGAAGCCTGCTTCCTTGCAACGCTTGTCGTAAACCTTGCGCCATTCCGGATCGTCGATGTTTTCCGGTTCGTAGTTGGCGGTATCCATGTAGTTCACGCCGCATTCGAGGCATGCGTCCATAATGGCAAGATCCTGGTAAGGAAGTGCGATGTTCATAACCAGATCAGGCTTGTATTCCTTGATCAGCTTCACCACGTTCTCGGCCTTGTCGGCGTCGACAGCTGCGGTGGTAATCACCGTCTTGGAGTTCGGACGAATCTGTTCGGCCAGCTTTTCGCAGTTTTCGCGATGACGGCTAGCGATGCAGATTTCAGAGAAAACTTCGCTGACGGTGCAGCACTTCTTGATAGCGACAGTGGCAACGGCGCCACAACCGATAATCAGAGCTCTTGCCATTTTTTTGATTTTCCTTTTTGAAAATTGTTAATCCGCGGGATGGCGATCCCGATGGAAAAATACGTAGGAATAAATATAGAAAGCAGATGGTGAACGCAAGTAAAAGGAGGGTAAAGGTAGGGTGAAAAATGGGGTGTTTTGCAAGGTGAAAACAAATTATGTATATTTTGGATACCGCTCACCCTTGAGTGAAGTGCGTTGCCGGGTAACAGTCTGTTTAATTGTAACCCCACAGTTTATTATATGAACATCCTGAAATAAGGAAATAAACTATGGCGAATGCATTTTCCAGAGTGAATAGTGTGAGTTGTAGTAAGATGATGTACCCTTTCTTGACACTAGACGATGACTCTGAAATCGTCCATTCCGAAATGCTAAAGGATGGTCGCGTCAAAGTGTACATTGAAAAGCCTGATGAGAAGGATTGCTTCCATCATGCAACTTGTTACCTGCCCCAATACACATGGGAAGATATATCCGGTTTTTCAGATAGCGAAATAGATCGATACAAAAAAGTTATCGAATCTACAGCTCATCTGATAATGGAATTTTCTCAAAAGGGCGGGTTTGACAATGCCAAAAATATTTAGAATCGGCTCGTATTGGGTTTACTTTTGGTCTAACGAAAACTTGCCACTTGAACCAATACATGTGCATGTATCGGAAGGTGTTCCCGCTCCAAATGCGACTAAGGTTTGGATTACTCAGGCGAGAAAATGTTTATTGGCAAATAACAACTCAAGTATTAATTCACATGTTTTAGGGAACATTATGAGGATTATTGAGGCTCGTTGTGAAGACGTGATTGATAAGTGGAAAGAACACTTCGGTGAAATTACGTTTTATTGCTAGTTTGACATAATGCTAAAAAGTAAATTGGCTTATTTTTTTTAGCCAATTACGCCCGTGATCCGGAGAACGAATCCGCTCGTTGCAGTAATACGTTTTAAACGAAATGCGGAAAGTTTATGAATTTTCCGTATTTTTTTTTTGAAAAATATTTGACATTGTCATAATATGACATTTGAATGAAGTTATATTGTCAGTAAGGAGTTTTTTATGCAAGCTATACATCAATTCTGTGGTCAGAAAAATGGTTATTCCCGCTCCATTACGCTTAGGAATCGCTTGATTCCTATTGGCAAAACCGAGGAAAATATCCAAAAATTCTTGGAATCCGATAAAAATAGGGCGGACAAGTACCCTGGTGCCAAACAGTTGATTGATAATTTGCATAGGGATTTTATTACTGAAGTCCTTTCTACACACTCATTTGACTGGCAACCTCTTGCAAATGCCATTGATGCGTTCCAGAAAACCAAGGATGCCAAGAATAAGAAAAATCTGCAAACTCAGCAGGCTAATCTAAGAAAGCTGATTGCCAAAGCATTCTCTTCGAGTGAAAAGGGCAAAAAACTATTTTCCAAAGAATTGTTCACAGAACTTTTGCCTGAATACATTAAGGGCAAAGTTGATGAAATAGCGAGCGAGGAAATCGTTAAAGAATTCGATCGTTTTACCACATATTTTACAGGGTTTTATGATAACCGAAAAAATATGTATAGTGACGAGGAACAAGCTACAGCAATTTCCTTCAGGTTGGTAAATGAAAATTTCCCGAAGTTCTTGGCAAATGCAAAACTGTTTCAGGAAATAAAAGGAAAATACCCCGAAATTATCAATGATGCATTAAAATCTCTGAAGAACGAGAAAATTGATTCTTACTTCGAAGTCAATGGATTCAATGCTTGCTTGACCCAGCAGGGAATCGACGCTTATAACCAAGCTCTTGGAGGAACAGTAGCAGAAGCAGGACAAGAAAAGTCTAAAGGTTTGAACGAATGCATCAATTTGTATAAGCAAAAACATCCTGATGTCAAAATTGGGAAAATGTCCATGCTTTACAAGCAAATCTTGAGTGATAGAGACGGCTCTTTCATTGATGCTTTTGAAAAAGACGAGGACGTGTTTAAAGCTGTACAATCATACCATGAAATTTTGATTTCTCAATTTTCTGAAATTGAAAAACTGTTTGTAGATGCTGAGTATGATTTAGACAAGATTATCGTTCCTGTAAAAAAGTTGACAGAATACTCCCAAGTTTGTGCAGGTCGATGGAATGTGGTTGAAGAATCAATTCGTCAAAACTTTATAGCACAACATGGTGAGCCTAAAAAGAAGAAAGATGAAGATGCTCTTGATAAGGAATTCAAAAAAGATCAATCTTTGCAGGAACTGAAAACCATTCTTGCTAGCGCGCCTTCCATGGAGGGAATCAACATTGTTGATTATTTGAATAACGATAATCTTGTAAAACAGACTTTCAGTAGCGTAGAATTAGAAATAAAAAATTTAGATGATGGTTTTGGCTCCTTAATTCAGAAAATTTCTTATAAAGAAGGGTCTGACCTGAAACAAAAGGATGATGATGTCGAACATATCAAGAATTATCTTGATTGTGCCCTGAATCTTTATCATTATTTGGAATTGGTAGATTATCGTGGAGAAGCAGAAAAGGATGGCGATTTCTATTCTACATACGAGAAGGTGATTGAACGACTTTCTGGAATTCTTTTCTTATACAATAAAGTTCGCAACTATGTAACAAAGAAAATTGATACGGAAAAGAAGTTTAAGCTTAACTTTGATAGTCCAACACTAGCGAATGGTTGGGATGCTAATAAGGAATCTGCAAATAATGCGATTATCTTAAGGAAAAATGGGAAATATTACCTGGGCATATTTAATCCGAATGATAAACCGAAGATTGACAATGAGGCTTCATGTGATCCTTCCGATTGTTATGAGAAAATGGTTTATAAACTTTTGCCTGGTCCTAACAAAATGTTGCCCAAGGTTTTCTTCTCAAAGAAAGGGTTAGAAACGTTTAACCCTCCAAAGGAAATACTGGAAGGGTATGCGAAGGAATCGTATAAAAAAGGTGATGCTTTTGATATTGTTTTTTGCCGCAAATTGATTGATTGGTTCAAGGATGCCATCAATCAACATCCCGATTGGAAAAAATTTGGTTTCAAGTTTTCTAAAACAGAGTCATATGCCGACATAAGTGAATTTTATAGAGAAATCACAGAACAAGGGTATAAGATTTCTTTCACAAAGATTGCTGAATCGGAAATACAGAATCTTGTTGACTGTGGTAAGCTATTCCTATTCCAAATTTATAACAAGGACTATGCAGAAAACAGTTGTGGTTCTAAAAATCTTCATACTCTTTACTGGGAAAATTTGTTCAGTGATGAGAACTTGAAAGACACTGTTCTGAAATTAAACGGTGAAGCGGAAATTTTCTTCCGTCCACAAGTGATAAAGGAAGATAAGATCATCACTCACAAGAAAGATTCTTATTTGGTAAACAGAAACGGTAAAGATGGCAAACGAATTCCCGAAACATTCTATCAGGAAATTTATAAGAAAGCAAATGGAATGATAGACCAAATTTCTGATGAAGCAAAGGAATTTGAAAAGAATGCAGTCGTTAAAAAAGCAAACCATGATATTGTCAAGGATCGTCGCTTTACCCAAAATGTTTACCAATTCCATTGTCCTATTACAATGAACTTTAAAGGATTTTCTTACGATGTAAAAAAATCTCGATTGATTTTAAATCAGTTTAACGAAAATGTTCAAAAAGCGTTAGCGTTAGATCCAACGGTAAAGGTTATTGGCATTGACCGAGGTGAACGTCATTTGCTGTATTTATCTTTGATTAACCAGAAGGGCGAAATTGAACTGCAAAAAACTTTGAATTTGGTGGAACTAAATCGAAATGGTCAGAAAGTCCAGGTTGATTATCAGCAAAAGCTTACTCTGAAGGAAAAGGAAAGAGATAACGCTCGAAAGAACTGGAAAACGATTAACAACATCAAGGAAATCAAGGAAGGCTATCTTTCTGCTGTTGTGCACGAAATTGCCAAAATGATGGTAGAACATAATGCCATCGTTGTTATGGAAGAATTGAATTATGGTTTCAAGCGCGGACGATTCCCTGTTGAAAGACAGGTTTATCAAAAGTTTGAACTAGCTTTAATTGAAAAGTTGAATTTCCTAGTCTTTAAAAACAAGAATGTTTCTGAAGCCGGTGGCGTACTAAATGCATTCCAGTTAACTCAAAAACCAGATTCTTTAACCGATTTTGGCAAACAAAACGGATGGATTTTCTATATCCCTGCGGCATACACTTCTAAAATTGATCCTAAGACAGGTTTTGCCAACTTGTTCAACTTGGCGAACATGACCAATATGGATAAGAAAAAGGAATTCTTTGATCAATATTTCCAAGCTGTAAAGTATGACAAGGAAACGGAAAGTTTCGTGTTTAGCTTTACTTATGCCAAGGATAATGCAAGTTGTGTGAAATCTTGGGATGTATATTCTCGTGGGGAACGTATCAAGTATAATCCTAAAGACAAGCAATCTTTCAAGGTAAATCCTACCGAAGATCTGAAGAAAATTTTTGATGAAAAGAACATTGAATGGGCTTCTGGAAGAAATATTCTGGAAGATATCATTAATGTCCCTTCGGAAAAGAACAATGCGGCATTCTTTGATAAGCTTTATCAGTCTTTCACATCTATTTTACAGATGCGTAATAGTGTTGCTAATTCGACCAATCCTGAAGATGATTACCTGATTTCTCCGGTGAAGGCTGCCGATGGTACTTTCTATGATAGCAGAAATTATAAGGACTCGGACAAGTTGCCTTGTGATGCGGATGCTAATGGCGCCTATCATATTGCTCTTAAGGGACTTTATTTGCTGAAGAATAACTTCAACAAAAATGATAAGGGCTACATAGAAAACATATCTCATGCAGACTGGTTTAAGTTTGTGCAAAAGAGAGAGTTCTAAGATGTTATAGAAATAGGAGGCAAAATGGAAACATACCTGAAAATTACTTTTCTAAATGATTTCGTATTTTGCCCCCTTTCCATTTACTACCACCAATTGTATGGTGGGGTTTCTGACAAGTTGTATTATGAGGAAGTGCAATTAGAAGGAAAAGTCGCCCATGCTGCAGTAGATGAACATCGCTATTCAACACATAAGGATATTCTTCAGGGAATGGATGTTTTTTCTGAAAAATATCAGTTATGTGGAAAAATAGACACCTTTGACGTTAAGAAAAAGTTGTTAACGGAGCGTAAGAAACATATCGTCAACATCTATGACGGGTATGTATTTCAATTGTACGCCCAATATTTCTCATTGTTGGAAATGGGCTATGATGTTCAAACGATTCGTTTTTATTCAATGGATGACAATAAGGTCCATCCTGTAAAACTTCCTAGTGAAAATGCAGAAATGCTTCAAAAGTTTGAGTCAACCGTTGAAGCCCTGCATAAGTTCAACCCTTTAGAATTTGAACCGCAAAATGAGCAAAAATGTGAACATTGCATTTATAAACATTTTTGTGATCGTCCTTTGATCTAGGAGTTTGGCGTATGATGAGTACCAAAGATTTTGAGCATAAGCAAGTCATCTTTGCAATGCTCAACGAAGGTGAGAAAATCAGCTTCAAAAACGACAATATCGTCATTCGAAAAGAAGACAACTCTATTAAGTTACAATCAACTTGTTATCGACTTTTTGTTCTTTTTATTGCAGGCCATTTTTCTTTGACAAGTGGTTTAATGGAACGAGCTCGAAAGTTCAGCTTTACAATTGTTTTCTTAAATTATTATATGCGTCCCTATGCTGTATTGCCTGCGAAGGCTGAGGGCAATGTGATATTGCGAAGAACTCAGTATTATTATGATGACTTTGATGTTGGTGCGTATATAATTTCCAATAAAATACACAATCAAAATTTTTTGCTTAAAAAGATTCGAAATAAATCAGAGGATTTGAAGAAAATAATTTCTTTGATGGAAGTATATGAAAAGTCTGTTTTAGTTCCTGGCTTGTCATTGCAAGAAATAATGGGTGTAGAGGGCGTTGCTGCTAGAGGTTATTTTGAACAGTTGTTTCGCGATCATGATTGGACTGCTCGCCGCCCGAGAGTGAAGCACGACGCCATAAATTGTCTTATGGATATCGGTTATACGATATTATTCAATTTGGTTAATGCTATGCTGGAGTTGTTTGGCTTTGACACTTATGTAGGTGTTTTGCATAGGGAATTTTTTCACAGAAAGTCCTTGGTATGTGATATTGTTGAACCGTTTAGGCCGATTGTAGATGCTAGTTTGATAAAAGCTCTAAATCTTGGCCAAATTCATGAAGATGATTTTTATGTGGATCAGGGGCAGTATTTTATTGGTGGAAAAAATGCGGTTCCTTATATAAAGATTATGCTAGATGCTTTGTTAGAGTATAAGAACGAAATGTTCCTTTATGTTCAAAGTTATTACCGTGCTTTTGTTCGACAAAAAACGATAGATCAGTTCCCTGTTTTCTATATGGAAGGGTAATATGCTATTGGTAACTTATGATATCGCCGACGACAAGCTTAGAACTAGTTTTTCTAAGTTTCTTTCAAAGTATGGGCGGCGCCTTCAATATAGTGTGTTTGAAATTCAGAATAGCGACCGATTGTTGCGAATTCTGATTTTGGAAATTACTAAAACTTACGAGAAGCAATTTACAGAAGAAGACAGTGTTATTATATTTGAAATAGGCGATAACGGTCAAAAACATCGTTTTGGATACGCGAAACACGATGATGAAGGCTTGCTTATGGTTACATAGTTGCAAACCTATGGTCTTACTGCGAAAATTGCGCATATTTTGACTTCAAAAAGAAAAATAAATGTTATTTTTAAGCTGAATCCGGCACTGTTGTGCCATTTAAGGGTTTAGAGCTTCGCTCAAATTTCTACTGTTGTAGATTGACAGCCTGTGCAGTTGCGGCCTTCTGTTTAGAGCTTCGCTCAAATTTCTACTGTTGTAGATTTTGCTTTGCGTTGTTAGGCTGATGTGTTTAGAGCTTCGCTCAAATTTCTACTGTTGTAGATGGGAATATGAAACCCAATCAGACCTGTTTAGAGCTTCGCTCAAATTTCTACTGTTGTAGATTCACACTAACATACAGGCCGCAAATGTTTAGAGCTTCGCTCAAATTTCTACTGTTGTAGATTTATTAAAATATACTGGCAAAGGGCGTGTTTAGAGCTTCGCTCAAATTTCTACTGTTGTAGATTTGGCGGTTTAACCGCTGACCGCTGTTGTTTAGAGCTTCGCTCAAATTTCTACTGTTGTAGATGCTTCCATAGCACCTACAGCTGTATGTTTAGAGCTTCGCTCAAATTTCTACTGTTGTAGATCATATCGGTTTATCCCTTTTGCGGTGTTTAGAGCTTCGCTCAAATTTCTACTGTTGTAGATGTCGCGTCAAGAGCTCCAACTGGCTGTTTAGAGCTTCGCTCAAATTTCTACTGTTGTAGATTGTGGAAACAGCATTCCATAACGTTTTGTTTAGAGCTTCGCTCAAATTTCTACTGTTGTAGATATATTACGGTTTATCCCTTGCGGTTGTTTAGAGCTTCGCTCAAATTTCTACTGTTGTAGATAAGATAGCCCTGAGCTTTTGCGGTTGTTTAGAGCTTCGCTCAAATTTCTACTGTTGTAGATCGTACTTAGTCCACTTGTCCCTAATGGTTTAGAGCTTCGCTCAAATTTCTACTGTTGTAGATCAATGTAAGAAAAAAATAAGTGATTTGTTTAGAGCTTCGCTCAAATTTCTACTGTTGTAGATCCTCGCCCTATAAATAGCTATAGGGGTTTAGAGCTTCGCTCAAATTTCTACTGTTGTAGATTTCGGAAGGGACGAAGCGTAGTCTGGTTTAGAGCTTCGCTCAAATTTCTACTGTTGTAGATGTCTCTTGTGTTCTCTATTGCGTATGTTTAGAGCTTCGCTCAAATTTCTACTGTTGTAGATGGTTGAGGGCTTGACTTTCGGGCTGGATTGTTTAGAGCTTCGCTCAAATTTCTACTGTTGTAGATAGTGAGAAGTTCGGTACTGGTATTTTTGTTTAGAGCTTCGCTCAAATTTCTACTGTTGTAGATCAGCCTTGAGTGCCTCGTTTTCGTATTGTTTAGAGCTTCGCTCAAATTTCTACTGTTGTAGATATATTAGGGCGGTTTATTCCGTATTCCGTTTAGAGCTTCGCTCAAATTTCTACTGTTGTAGATCCACTTCCTCACCGAACTTGGCAAGGTTTAGAGCTTCGCTCAAATTTCTACTGTTGTAGATAACGGAATTAGACAACGGAACAAACAAAGTTTAGAGCTTCGCTCAAATTTCTACTGTTGTAGATATCCAGCCCGAAAGTCAAGCCCTCAACGTTTAGAGCTTCGCTCAAATTTCTACTGTTGTAGATCATTAATCGTCTATCATAATCATCCAGTTTAGAGCTTCGCTCAAATTTCTACTGTTGTAGATCGCTGTATGCCGTCTTAAGTAAGTATTGTTTAGAGCTTCGCTCAAATTTCTACTGTTGTAGATCGTAGGCAAACAAGCCGTCCAAAGAGTTTAGAGCTTCGCTCAAATTTCTACTGTTGTAGATGGGTCACGGTTACACGAAGACCAAACGTTTAGAGCTTCGCTCAAATTTCTACTGTTGTAGATTATATGAATACAAAGAAGTTTAAGAGTTTAGAGCTTCGCTCAAATTTCTACTGTTGTAGATATTCTAGCGTTTCCCCGCCAGAACTGTTTAGAGCTTCGCTCAAATTTCTACTGTTGTAGATCTCTCTCATTCGCTTCGCTCATTTTGTTTAGAGCTTCGCTCAAATTTCTACTGTTGTAGATCGTGTCCTTTTTTTGCTGGTAATATAGTTTAGAGCTTCGCTCAAATTTCTACTGTTGTAGATCCTGGGCACTCACCGAAAACAAATCGTGTTTAGAGCTTCGCTCAAATTTCTACTGTTGTAGATGTAATCTTGGCGTAGATACAAAGCAGTTTAGAGCTTCGCTCAAATTTCTACTGTTGTAGATAAAGAATTTTTCCGACAATAATGGGTTTAGAGCTTCGCTCAAATTTCTACTGTTGTAGATGGGCGGGATTATACTAGATTTGTTTTCGTTTAGAGCTTCGCTCAAATTTCTACTGTTGTAGATAAGAATTGGCATTTGAGAATGGTTTGGTTTAGAGCTTCGCTCAAATTTCTACTGTTGTAGATGCTATGCACTCGGTGGGACGCTGGGGTTTAGAGCTTCGCTCAAATTTCTACTGTTGTAGATATAAAAAGTCTTGACTTTGTTAAGAGTTTAGAGCTTCGCTCAAATTTCTACTGTTGTAGATCTTACATCGAAAATATGGCGGTTTAGTTTAGAGCTTCGCTCAAATTTCTACTGTTGTAGATGGTTTATCCCTTTTGCGGTTCTTTGGTCGTTTAGAGCTTCGCTCAAATTTCTACTGTTGTAGATAACAGGATAAAGGCGCGAATGGTGCGTTTAGAGCTTCGCTCAAATTTCTACTGTTGTAGATCCGAGTCCAATCGTGAACCGATTATAGTTTAGAGCTTCGCTCAAATTTCTACTGTTGTAGATCGCTTCCATGTAAGCATGGAGCATTGTTTAGAGCTTCGCTCAAATTTCTACTGTTGTAGATGCAAAGGACGAAGGCCATGTTGTTTGTTTAGAGCTTCGCTCAAATTTCTACTGTTGTAGATATCAGTCCACTCAGTGTTCTTATTCGTTTAGAGCTTCGCTCAAATTTCTACTGTTGTAGATGAGCAGCGGACTCACAACCTGTTGGTTGCTTGTATCTGTACTTGATTTTTGTGTGTACTTTTTGAACAAGAACTTTTTTTTCTTGATTTTTTACTATATTACGTTTCACGTCGCGAGGCGTACGGGACTGTAGCTCAGTTGGTTAGAGCAGCGGACTCATGAAAAAAGCGTGACACCAGGTTGAAAGACCTGGTTGCAAACGGGAAGAATTCGGTGAAGCCTGACGGGTGAATTTGCACTACAAGGTAACGCCGAGCCGAGCCAGAGGTACACTTCTGGAAGGTGTAGAGACTAGCGGAGCAGTTTAGCCTGCTTAATGACCGCAATAAGTATCCCGCGCCTAAACCATCCCTTGTGGATTGGCATGGTGAAGACATAGTCCACGGAGGTGCGCAAGCATCACAAACGTAAACCCGCGGGTCCTGGGTTCAAGTCCCAGCGGTCCCAGTGAAAAAGGCAGGTCGCAAGGCCTGTCTTTTTTGCTTTAATTTTTGTGGAATTTTACAGCCCCAGTTCGCCAAAGATCAGCAGGTACTTGGAGATGGTTCGGCACCATTCGTAATGGAAGCCGCTGTAGGCGTTCACTACGCATTTGTCCCAGTCTGCAACTTCGGTCTGGTAAACGTTGATGGCGTCTCTTACGCCGTTCAGCATCAGGTGAGGAGCGTTGGCGTCTTCCACCAGGAATGCATTTGCCTCGCCGGCAGTTTCAAGACCGTAGTTGGTGAGCATTGCAGCTACGCCCACAGTGCGGCCTGTGAGGGGCAAAGTGCCTGCGGCCATGGCCTTGAGAATGATGGAGGAGGAAGGCTCGCGAAGGTTGGCTGCGAACAAGACATCGGAACCTGCCAGGGTATCGCGGAGCTGAACCACTTGGCCGATCTTGGAATTTTCGCAGGTGCAGCAATCCAGGTTCTGAACATGCATGATCCCTGGGAACTGTTGCTCGAAATCCTTGTAGTAGCTCCAATCCTGGGAATGCTTCTGTGAGAGACCCACAATCAGGAATACGTCCAGGTGAGCCACGTCGGAAAGGATGGTGGCCAGGGTCTCTGAGGTGTTGCCTGCTTCGGAATCCAGATGCACGTACATGACCATCTTGTTGCCGAAGTCCAACCCCAGCTTTTGCTCCAGAGCCTTGCGGGCACGGCGCTTGGCTTCCTTGATGGGAAGGTTTTCGACTCCGTTGAAATCCCAGACCTGGTAGCTAACGCCAAACTGGATGCCGATTAATTTGTCTGCATTGCGGTTCAAGAAACCGCTGAGACCACCGGGCAGGTTGGTGTTCAACATGGCGTCACGGTAACCCGGAGAGGGGAAAAGAACCTTGGTGGCGTAAAGGATGCCGGCCTTCAGCAGGCTGACCTTGCCCCAGAATTCGTAACCGTCCATGTTGTAGTTTTCGATGGGCAGACCAATCTTTTCGATTTCGCTGGAGGGTACATGGAAATCGTAGGTGATGTTATGGACATTGAAGAAGAAGGGGATGTCCTTGGCGTAGTCTGCGTAGACCGTTTTGGCCAAAGCGCCCACAAGCGCACCGCCCCATTCGTGGCCTAGAATTGCCTGGCAATTGTAGGAGGTTGCTTCCGCGTAGGCGAGAGCAGCTGATGACAAAAAGGCAAAACGGAGGTGGTTGTCGGTGTAGGGGACCTCGTCTGGAGGTCCGTACACAAAGGGACGACCAAAATACTCCTCATTGTAGATATAGGTATGGAGGGGATCCTTGTCCGAAACCAGGATTTCGAAGGGCTTGCCCTGGAGCTTTTCGACACCCTCGAAAATGCAGTGGTAGTCGTCTGCATTGAGCATATTGCTCTTGATGAAGGGTGAACATGTCAATACCTTGGCGCCGGCGCATGCGAAAGCGTCGGTCATACGATTCACCGCTGTGGCCAATGGGGTTGTTTGCTCCCAATTGCCTGCTTCAGGGCTTACGACAAGGATATTCATGGAAAAGACGTCTCCAAATAAAATTTTACCTAATCCCCTAGGATAGCGTAAATTTATTTATTTATCTTTTGTTTGAAAAGGTCGGCCTGCAGATTTTCGGGATAAAAGGCCTTTTTTGGCGATAAAACGCCAAAAGAATTTTTTTAGCTAAGGAAAACAACAATGAAGAAAATCTTTCTTGCAACCCTGGCTGCTGCTGTAGCTTTCTCTATGGTCGGCTGCAAGGGCACCAACGAAAAGCGTGGTGACGAACACCTTAAGGAAGGCCGTTTCCGCAACGCTATCAACTCTTACCTGGAAGCAAAGAAGAAGGGTAACGTTTCTGACGAATTCTACGACAACTTCACCCTGGCCCTCGTTCGTGCCGCAGAAGTTGAAGCAAAGAAGGATTTGAGCAGCGAACTTATCGGTGGCTACTTTGACAAGGCTGCAGTGAACATGCCCGAAGTCAAGAGCAACGAAGTTGTTGAAGAATATGTGACCAAGCTGGCTACTGTTTCCAAGCAGCAGGCTACCCAGGACGGTATCGACTTCAATACCGTTATCAACGCATTTGCTCACATCGACACCGCTTTGGTTTATGCCAAGTCCAAGGGTGTTGGCGAAGGTGCCGTAAAGACCATCCGTCTTGAAACCGAAAACGCTGTGGTCGCTAAGGCTCTCCCCGAAATCAAGGACGAATCTGACCCGGTTGTTTCTGAATTCGGTCTCCTCCGTCTCGAATACGTGGCTCCGGAAAATGCCGAAGTCAAGGCTGCCTTGAACAAGAACCGCAAGACCACCCGCGGCTACTTCCTGATCTTCGGTGAAAACATCGCCGACGCCGCAGGCAAGCGTTTCGTTGACAAGTGGGGCTACGTCATGGCTCTCCCCACCGTCAAGATGACCCCGACTTCTCTCGCTGGTGAACTCCAGTTCTGGGCATCCACCGGTAACAACACCGAACTTGACCCGTCCAAGATCAAGCTTGTTTCTACCGACGGTAAGGAAGTTATCGCCAAGGCCGGCAGCGGTTGGTGCGAAGCTGAAGTCCTGGTCGGCAAGAAGGGCGACGAAAAGATTGAAAAGAAGAAGCAGAACATCAAGGCTGGCACCAAGGGTAAGTTGATGAACGAATTCCAGTGCTCCTTGAACGTGTCCTTCTCCTTTGCAAAGGGCTTCGTTCCTGACTACATCGAATACAAGGACGAATACGGCGTAGGTCGTAAGTACCTCGGTCAGTAATGATGACCGCTCGGATCGTTCGTTGGGCTAAGACCCTCCGGTCATCCGAGCTGCTGTTCAAGAACACAGTGCGTACTTGATGGAAAAATCAGGAACCATGTGTTGCTTGGAACTAAATGCATTTGAAAAGCCTCGGCGGTTGCCGGGGCTTTCTTTTTTGATAATGTCTATGGCATCATTTATTTTTCGGCTCGCGAATCTTGGAGAGACCCCACAAGAAGACGCATGCGGCCACTGGAACTAGAACGTTCCAAGGGCCGTGGTACCTGATGCTGCCTGGCGTTGCAAACCAGAAGTAGATGAGCACGATGTGTGCGGTATAAACGTCAAGGCTGTGTCTGCCGATAAGGTTCGTCACCTTGAAGTCCAGGGCGGCGGGCCAGGTTCGTACGATCCACCCGATGGCCATCATAAAGCAGAAGAAGTTTGCGAAACGCAACGGCCCCAGGTTCACCTTGTTTGTCCAGAAGTCGCCGGGCAACTGCAGCGGAATAAACTGGTGGGACCAAATGAAACAGAAGGCGAGAACCGTAAGCACAAGAGGCGTCAGGTTCTTGACCGCCTTCACGGCACCAAGTTTGCATTCTGCGACGGCGCATTCCTGCTCCTTGGCTCGCTTCCACCAGGCGGCTACTGCAGCCCCTGTAAAGTACAGGAACTGCCATGCGAATGGGTTGAAGTCTCCATGAACAATCCAGCTGGGGAATAAGCTGTTCACAGCCTCACGCAGGCCGAGGAGAGCGCCTATCCATACCAGTAGGGATGGAATCCAGAGCAGCACAATCCTGCCCATGCTCTTTGCCTTCACAAACAGCGGGAAAATCCAGGATCCCAAAATCAGAAATATCACGTACAGGGGCAGTACATCGAGCCACTCGGGAGTGTTGATGAGGGCTGCGGACCACAGCAGGCTTTGTGCCGGGTGCTGGAATATGCACTTGAAAAACGAGGCGAGACTAGGGAGAAACCAGGCGGCGATAATGCAAAGGCTGATCAGCGTGATGCAGTGGTACTTCCAGATTCTAATGGCGCGACCACGCATCCAGGACTGGGACGGATCCTTCGCCTGCTTGCTGGTGGCGGCAAGCATCCCCACAAATCCCGACAAGAAAAAAAAGCCTTCGGCCGCACTAAAGAAGCCGAAGCACTGGTATAGGTAATGTGAAATGGGCTTTCCGAAATGGTCCAAGGTCATCTGCAAGAGCAGGAGACCTCGGATTGAATCTAAAGCACGTATTCTCACAAGATCAAGAAATTAGAAGCTTGCGGAAGCGCTCATGCCCAAGGCAAAACGCTTGCTACCGAAGGGAGATTTTTTGTTGTCCCCGTGGAAGTTGTAGCCAGCCCAGAAGACCACTTCGGTCTTGAGTGTGGGATACAGGTAGAAGTTGCCGCCCAGGTAGTGGAACTGGTCGTCATCCTTTTCGGTATCCTTGTTGTGGTATTCGTAGGCGACGCCCATGGAGAACTTTTTATGAAGGTTGAAGCTGGGCTCGATGGCGAACATCAACTGGTCTTCGGTAAAGAGCTGGGGTTCTGCTTCGTAGTTGCTGTTCACAATTGCGGTGTAGAAAGTTGCAGCCAAGTTGAAGAAGTCGTACTTCATGCTGGGTTCCAGCAAGAAAGCGTGGGTGCCCTTTTCCTTGTAGGGATGGGTGCCCCAAACAGCGTGGATGCCCCATTCCATAGTTTCGTAGCTCTTGGCGTAGTCAGCTTCTACGCCGAAGACGTAACCATTGGGACGGCCGATGTTTTCACCGAAAACCCAGTCAACAGAGGGTGTCACAATCAAGTGTTCATCGGGCTTGTTGACAACGGGGTAGGAGTAGGTGGCGAAAACCTGAACAGTGTGGTTGGTCTGGTCGGAAACGCCCAGGTATGCGTTACCGTAACCATACTTTGCATTGCCGAATTCAGCGCCAATACCGCGAACCTGCTGCTCGCGAACGACAACTGCGTACTTGGAGGCGTCGCGCCAGAAATAGTGGTTGAATGCACCTGCGCTGTAGGTCATGTCACCGAAGACCAAGGACACGTCGTGGCTTACATCCCAACGCAACTGAGCGCCGTCGAAGTCAAAACCGGTAAAGCGGTTGTCCGGGTCGCCCATGGCGGTTGCGTGAGCGTAGCCGTGGCGAACTTCTGCAGCTTCCTTGGCATCGCCGAAGGTGCTGTTGGTGTTGGTCTTAACGACAACGGAAACGTTTTCGTCCAGGAGAATCTTGAGAGAAAGATCAATATCCTGGGAACCCACGTTCTTGGGGTCGAAATTCTTGTTGAAATAGCTTCCGAAATCCAGGTTTACGTCACCGTGAACTTCAAAGTCGGTTGCGGCGGCCAGGCCTGCTGCACCCAGGATTGCCAGGGGCAAAATCATTTTGCGCATACAATTTTCCAGTTGTTTTAAAATTTCCGAAAAAAAGATAGAAATATCGCAAATGAAAACCCAATGATTAGGCGACTTTGGTTGGATTTTTGCCGTGCTCCCTTACCATTTTGTAAATTTACCATATACTTATAAAGGAATATTATGCGTTTTTTTAAGATTGCCTATCTGGCGCTTGTCATGTGTGTGACCATGTCCTTTGCTATGACCGCCAACGAAGCTATGGAAAAATCCAAGGCGTGGTTTAAATCCGGCAAGGCCTGGAATGTGAATTTTAAGGTCCAGGTGTTCTATTCTGAATCTCCGGACATTACGTCTCAGCAGGGGTCTCTTTTTGTTGCTGAGGGCGACAAGTTTACTCTGGATTTGGCTGGCATCAAGTTCTATAGCGATGGGGAAAGCCTGTGGCAGTATAACGTGGAGCAGAAACAGGTTCTGATTAAGGCTGTCGAGGATTTGTCCAGTTCCCTGCACCCTTCGGAACTTCTCTTTAAGTATTTGAACTGCAAGGCAACTTCCATTGGCTCGGGAACCTTCAACAATCAAAAGCTTTGGGTTCTCAAGCTGGATCCTTCCAAGTATGCGGGACAATTCGACCAGATGGAAGTGTGGCTTTCGCAAAAGGACTTCTCTCCTGTGCGCCTTTACACTGTTGACCCCTCGGGCAATAGCTCCTGGTACAACATTATTGACTTGAAGGTTGTAAAGCAGTATTCCGACAATGATTTTAAGTACAAGAGTTCTCCCGACGTGGATGAAATCGATATGCGTTAGTCTGGAGAGCCGATGAAAACTGGAAATTTTTTGAAGGTTATGGGATCAAGGATCCTGATGGGTGTGGCTGCGATGTCTTGCTCCATCATGGCTGCTGAAACCCTATTCAACAACAGAGTCTGGAACGTCAATGAAACTGGCGAAGTCGGAACTCTCTGGACTTTTTCTCGAGATATTTTCAGCGGTGTTACTAAGCTGACTTTGGAAATGAACGGTGATAGTTCTATTCGGGTTACAAACTCCGCACAGGCAACCATTGAAGGTCCTGAAAAGTCCGATGAAGAACCTCTCACCGCTGTACAAGATAGAATCTTGAACGATGTACTTGCAGAACACCGCCGTACGCCTTCTGTTCTTGCGGGTAAGTTGGGTTATGTGCTGCCCTCCTTAGGTATGACAGATAATGAAGAAGAGTTTTTGAAACCCGAAGGTTTCTTCTCCATTCGCGGTCTAGATGACGACGATATTATCGCAACGCCGCTGCAGGTCCCAGAGGCCTATAGAAAACAGGATTCGACCATGAAGTATGCGGTCAGTGGATTCGCCTACGATTCTACTGAAAAAAGGCTTTGGATTGCTCGTGGTGCTGCAGGGCTTGGCCTTTATGATTTCTCCAAGAGCAAAGTTTCCAATGGTGGTTATGCCTTGAATCTTTCCGCAACTCCGGTATTGGATTCTGCAGCCTTAGCTTACAAGTGGAACGAAAAAAACAATCCCGCTATTTTCGGTGTGGCTTTAGACCAGGAATCTGGTGACCTTTGGATGGCAACAGCCAAGGGCATGTGGATTCGTAAGAAAGATGGTTCTGTAAAGAAGGGCTCCAGTGTCTTGGAATCTGAACGTGTTACCGGCGTTTGGGCAGGCGGTAAGCCGTTCCAGGTAATTGCCGAAACTTCTAAAATGGAAGATGGCTCCATGAAGGGAGGCTTGTGGCGCCTTGCCGCCGGAGCTTCTGACTTTTCTAGGGTTGCTTTCTTGGATACTGCGGGCAAAGCTGTAAAAAAGAACGTGTATGACGACGGTGACTATACGGTGAGCAATGTGACCTTTATTGACAGCACTGCTTTTGTTGGCGTTATGGTCGTGGCTAGCAAGGTGGGCGGTTTTTTCAGGTTGGATTCCAAGGGCGTTAAAGCTTGGGATACCGATGATGATGGCCGTAATACTTGGCTTTATGGCTATGCTTCTGGCGTTACCGATCGAGACGTTCTGATCACTTCTATTTGCGCATTCCCGTTGACGGATAAAATTCAGGGATTGGCTGTTTCCACCGATGGCAACGGTATTTCTGTTTCTGCAGACCTGGGCCGTTCTTGGACCACGATTTTGAACCGCGCCAAGCTGGGTAATGACCTTGGCTCTGTGCGTATGGTTCCCTCAGTGCTGTTGGATGAACGCGATCAATCCCTTGTTTCGTACAAGGTGAGCAAGGCCTCTAAGATAACCATTGAGGTTTTCAGCTACGATATGCGCAAGGTTCGTACCATCGTAAAAGATGCTCCTCGCCAAAAGGATGCTTCTCGCAGCACCTTGCCTAAGGAAGATTACTGGGATGGCAAGGATGATCATGGTAAGCCTTGTACCATGGGCGTCTACTACGTACGAGTCAAGGATAACCACGGCCATGTAGGTTGGGGTAAGGTCATGACTGTAGGAGGGCGCAGGTAATGAGCATTGAACAAAAGACAATGAAGAATTGTTCCCGCGTGCTTTTCGTCGTTTTCATGACTCTTGTTTGCGCGGTGTCAACTTTCGCCTCTAGCAAGAAGGCTTCTCTAGGCGGCTTTGACGGTTTTGTTGAACGTATGGGCGGCGGCACTCGTGAATTGGGCCGTGGCAATACTGGTACGGCGGATACGGCGACTTTGGCATCTGCTTTCTGGAACCCTGCAATTCTTGGCTTCCGTGAGAACTTGGCTTACACCATCAACGCTGAAAGGCGAAGCCTGGACCGTATGGGCGGATCTCTCGGTGTTGAAGGTAAGGTGGGCAAGCGCATGGGTGTTGGCTTTGCCATGCTTTACCGCGGTGACCTTGCTTTTGATGTTATTGATGCCGATGACCAGACTCTGGGAACAGCGACGCCTTTCTTCTCCATGCTGTATTTGGGTTTTGCCTATCGTGCAACACGTCGTGATGCTTTCGGTTTCTCCCTTTCCATGAGCTATGATAATCTAGATGTGGATGAATATATTGAAGGTGCCAAGTTCGTTGATGACTACCGCAGTCCTGTGACCATCAATTTGAGCTGGCTTCGTCAGTGGAATGAAAAGTGGTCTACATCTGTTGTCATTCGCAACTTGAGCTTCAGCAAGAATCTTTCTGCAAAGTGGTCCAAGAACACCAGCACTGACAACTCTGTTGCAAGTACCGAAGGCCTCCGTCCTAAGGTTTTGCAAGTGGGTGTAGGTTACCGCTCTAAGATCAAGGACAAGCCTGTGTACGCCTGGATGGAAGCCATCGATTATCAGATTGCCGAGACATTACTGGCCTTTGACCCCGATCGTCATGTGTGGACTGGCCGCGTGGGCTTTGAATGCGAAGTCGTTCCCGACGGCACAGTGCGCGTTGGTATGGACGATTTGAACTGGATGCTGGGTGCTGGCTACAAGTTTAAGATTCGCATTGGCAAGAATCTGTATCCGTTTGATATCAACTACGCTTTGAGTTATGAATCAAGAGCCGGAGTTTGGACTCCCTTGAGCGTGGGTCTTCGCGGGTATATTCCGTGATCAAGAATATTTTCATCAATGGCGTTCGTAGTTTAAGTGGGTTCGAACAGACTTTCGGACCTGGCATTACTGTGGTGTATGGACCCAACGGATGCGGAAAAACCACATTGCTGGAGTGTATACACTTGCTTGGCCAGGGATTTTCCTTTAGAGCGAAAGACCTGAAGGAACTGATCCAGTGGAAGGCAGAAGAACTCATTGTCCGTGGAACTTTTGAAGATGATGACGGCATGCCGACAGGTGGCACTCGTAACCGCGGCGTTCGCATTTATGGCCGTGGCGCCGACGTAAAGGAAAATGGTGAAAACCTGAAGTCCGTGGCGGCGCTGTTTGGTGGCTGCCCTGCTGTGATTATGCAACCCTCGGATATTGAACTGCTGCGAGGTGCTCCCGAGGTTCGTAGACATTGGTTAGACGAAATCCTGTGTTATCGTTCTGCAGCAAATACCACAATTTTGCGACGCTACAAGCGTGTGCTACAACAGCGTAACCAGTGGCTGAAGCAGTTTAAGAAAAGCGGCGGCATGATGAATGCGGCCATTGGCGGCGAAGATCTTTTTAGGGTTTTGACTCAGCAGTTGATTGATTTAGGCGCAAAGCTTTGGGCTGCCCGTCTGAACTTGTCTGCAGAGGTTTCTCCAATTATCACCAATTACTACCGAAAGCTCTCCGGTGGGGTAGACGAAATTACCTGTGCCTACAAGAGTTCCATTTTAAAGGAATTGGACGGATATGAAGATTCCGGATTCTTGGGCGACGTAGATGATTCTGCTGACGGCGCCGATGGTGACGGGGCGGAGGCTTCTGGAGTTTCGACTGCTGGGGTTGTTGACGAAGTTTCTTTGCGGGATGCCTTTGCTCGTAAACTTGCTAGCTTGGAACATGTGGAACGTATCCAGGGATTGACTATGGCGGGACCTCACCGCGATGACCTCGGCGTATGCATTGGCGGTTATGAAATGCGGTCCGTGGGCAGTCAGGGACAGTGCCGTTCTGCAGCTCTTGCCATGCGCTTTGCGGCGGTGGATGTGGCGTCACGTTACTTGAGCAAGCCGATTTTGCTGCTAGACGATATCTTTGCGGAATTGGATGTCCACAGACGTGACGCCGTGGCGTCGCTTATTCGAGAAAAGGCTTGCCAGGTGATTATCGCGACGCCGCAAATCGAGGATTTGCCATTCACCGCCGATGCGGAAATTAAACTGCTTTAAATAGGCGCGGGAATTAAATTGCTGGTTCCCATAAAAAAAAGACCCCAAACGGGGTCTCTTTTTTTAGGCTCGTGCCAAATCCTTACTTTTTGAGAAGATCGCGGATTTCGGTGAGGAGCTTTTCTTCTGCAGACGGTTCAGGAGGAGCCGGCGGTGCAGGAGGTTCTGCTGCGGCTTCTTCTTTCTTGCGCATGTTCTGCATGAAGCCCATGAACTTCTTCATAACGAGGAAGACCACGAGAGCGATGATGAAAAAGTCAACGATGTTCTGAACGAACACACCGTAGTTGAGGAACACGGCCGGAGCGTCGCCGTTAGCAGCAACGAGTTCTGCCTTGAGGTCCTTGAAGTCAACACCACCGATGAGCACGCCGATGGCCGGCATGACGATGTCGTTAACGAAGGAGGAAACGATTTTACCGAATGCGCCACCGATGATCACACCGACAGCCATGTCGACAATGTTGCCCTTGAATGCGAATGCCTTGAATTCGTCAAGAAGGGATGTTGCTTTACCTTTGATACCCATTTGGGGCTCCTTTTGTTGAGTTTGGCATAAAAATACATTAAACCTTGGGGTTTGCAAGTGGTATTTCTAAATTGTGTGCGTTATGTCATGGTTGATTCTTGCTCTTGCTTCTGCCTTTTTTCTAGGCTGTTACGATCTTGCAAAAAAGAAGTCCGTACAGGACAACGCTGTGCGCCCGGTTTTGTTCCTGTGCAGCGCTTTTTACGCACTTTTGATGTCTCCCATTCTTCTGACGGGTCATTGTGAAAATTTACCTTTACAAAGCCATTTGTTCCTGGCCGGCAAGGCTTTGATTGTTGGCGGAAGTTGGATTCTGACCTACAACGCCCTGGCTCATTTGCCACTTTCTATTGCCACCACCATTCGTGCGTTGGCCCCTGTCTTTACCATCTTTATTGCAGTGACTTTCATGGGGGAGCGTCCCTTTGCCATGCAGTGGACCGGTGTGGCGATTTGTATTTGCTCCTATGTGGCGTTGAGCATGGCTGGCCGTAAGGAAATGGGGCATTTCTTTAGCAATGGCTGGGTGATTTGTATGCTGCTAGGTACCGTTTTGGCGGCTTGCAGTGGTGTTTACGACAAGTTTATTTTGCAACGTATGGATTTTGAACCTTTGACTGTTCAGGTTTGGTTTAGTATCTATATGGCTCTTTTGCAGTTTATTATTGCTGCGGTTACTTGGTATCCTAAGCGCAAGACCACAACGCCTTTCCAGTTCCGCTGGACATTTTTGTTGGTTGCAGTGCTGCTTATTGTGGCTGACCGTTGCTATTTCTTAGCGGTAAGCGATCCCGACGCCTTGATTTCCTTGATCACCGTGTTCCGCCGTTCCAGTGTGTTGATTGGCTTTGTGGCAGGTCTCCTGATCTTTAAGGAGAAGAAAAGCGCTCTCAAGTGGATTGCGCTGTTCGGAATAATTACGGGCCTCTGTCTTATTGCTCTCGGAAAAGGTTAGTTTGTAGATAAGGTTTTGGAATCTATAGAAAATGATTGGAATTACAGGTCAAATTGGTGCTGGAAAAAGCTTTGTAGGCCAGATTCTTCGGGATCGAGGATTCAAGGTTGTTGATGCCGATTTGGCTGTTCATGAACTATACCGCGATTGCAAAGAGCTTCGACAATCCATTGCCAAAGAATTTGGACCTGAGGCGCTTACTGATGAGGGAATCAATCGCAAGTTCATTGCGGATTTGATATTCCGCGACGAATGTGCCCGCCTGCGCCTGGAACAGATGGTGTATCCTCAGTTGACCTCTTACATCCAGAATCAACAGCCGGACTATGTCGAGGCGGCTCTTTTCGAGAACGTACCCCAGCTGGTTGCCACCCTTGAATCCCTTTGGATTGTTACCGCCCCCGCAGACATTCGCTTGCAGCGATTGACGTCACCTGGCCGCGGCCTCTCTCTAGACGACGCTCGCCGCCGAATGCAACTCCAGGCCGATAAAAACAGCCCCGATTTCTGGCAGAAACTTTTTCCCGGCAAGCTATTGCGTTTTATTGATAACGGCGGCGATACCGTACCCGAAATTTAATCTTGTTCATACAGTTCCTGCGTCTCGTAAAGCTAAAAAGAGCAGTACCGTGTGGGGTACTGCTCTTAGTGTTTATGGGAGGTTGGAGGAATGAACAAACTTTTTTTACTTAGCGGACCATCTTGCCGCTCATGTCGCGGTAGGTCTTGATACCGTTGGCGTCTACGGATTCCAGCATGACCTTGTGACCGCGAACAATCAGGCGCTTGCTTGCAACCGGTGCAGTTCTACGGGCTTCGTTACGGGCGAAGGGGATACCCAAGGTATACTGGGCGGCAACTTTTTCATTGACGTCGTAAACTTTTTCGGTGGAAGCTACGGCCTGGAGGGTTCCGATGACGTATGCAAAGGGGGCGTTCCAGTTGATGGCAACTTCGTTGGTTGCGTAGCTGCAGGAATTATCGTAGTAGGACTTGGCGACTGCTGATTTGTTGATGTAGGATTTTGCGCAGTCTGTTGCTGTGGAGTTTGCACCACCTGCAATCATTCCGGGAACCGGGGCCATGGTGCTGTCCAACTTCTGGAAACTCTGACTGGGGCGATGGTGGGGATGCATAACTTGCTTTACACCGTAGCCAGTAAGGTAAGAAATGTCCATGGGGTTACGTCCCAAGATGTAGTCCACAATAGTGAGGGCTGCATCATAGTATTTCTGTTCCTTGGTCAAGATGTATGCATGTACAAGAACCATAGCCTTGTTAGCTGCGATGCCGTTGGAGCCCCAGTTGAAATCGCTAGGTTCCAAGGAAACGCCATAGCCGTTGTTATTGAGTAACTTGACGAATTGGTCTGCAGAATTAATAATCAAGGTACGAGCGGAGTCTGCCATGTTTTTTTCGGTAAAGATTTCCGGATTGGTTGCGATTGTGAATACAGCCAACATATAGCTATCCTGCCAGCTGGGCGTACGAGCATTTACTGTACGGATAGTGCTGTTGTAAACCTTGGCGCCAATTGTGGAGTCTCCGGTTACGCGGTAGAGCTCGGTTGCTGCCCAAAGTCTGATGGTGGTTGCTTTTGCACCGGTATAGGAGCCTGTTCCAACATCACTAGGCTGAGTGTAGAGCTCGCCCTGGTTGTCGCGTGCCCAAACGTAAGCCTTTTCAGCAGCAAGAACGCACTGCTTTGCGAATTCTTCGTCGAAGGGCTTGTAAATTTCAGATGCCAAGGCCATCACGGCGACGAAGTTCAAAGTAGCTTCTTCAGCCTTGCCGATGACATAGCGCCTTGCTGTAGCCTTTTCCGGGAATACGGTGCCGGCGAACTGTTTGGTGGTGAGTTTGTGGAATACGCCGCCGTCCTCATCCTGCATCTTCAGCATCCATTCCAAGTTCCAGCGGATTTCGTCAAGAATGTCAGGAACTTCGTTGTCGCTTTCAGGAATGTTCAGGGATGTCTTCTTGAAGTAGTCCTTGTTGTGCTGGTAAAGCTGCAGAAGGGTGTAGGTGGAAATACCAGAGTTTACGATGTACTTGCCGTAGTCGCCAGCATCGTACCAGCCCTTGGGTGCGCTGATGTACTTGGTGGGATCGTTGCCGGTGGATTCATGGTAGTAAACTGTGGTGTCTGGGTGACCAGCTGCGCGAGCCCACTTGCCTGCGTATTTTTCTTCAGTTGCTATAGAAGCTCTCTGATGGTAGAAGAACTTCAAAGAGGCAATGGCAGCATCTTCAAGAGCGTTGTCGGCAATCACGATGGGGTGGCCGATTTTTTCGCCACCGATGTAAGCTTGGTAGGTGCCGGCGGTCTTCAGTTCAGAAAAGTCAATGAGGGAGGCTGCATCATCGCCTGCCGGAGCCCAAGTTGCGGCTTCAGGTGCGGTGACCTTCAAAACAGTCGTTCCTTCCTTGTCCTTGAATTCTACATCCTTGCCGGCGGCATCGAGGACGGTCAGAAACTTTTGGCCATTGGTCAAGTAGCCTACTTGATTCTGGTATGCAGTTGCAGCGAATAATGCCGGTGCAGCGATTGCAGAAATTGCCAGAGCTTTGGAGATTGTCTTTGAAAGATTCATGAGATTCCCTTTTTTTGTTTGATTATAATCTAGACCTTTTTGGGAATACTCGGTATAGGCTTGTGGATACAAAGTGTTTTCACGTGAAAACAAAACCCTATTTTGTTTACGGCTGTATCCTTTATTTTGAAATGAGTGAAATACTTGTTTGCGTATTTGTTATTAGGAAACTTTATCCCTTTTTGACGAGGGACTGATTTGTGCTAGGACGATTGCCGCAGCCATTACACTGCAACCAATTATTTCTTGGGTGGTTAAGTGTTCGTCAAGAATGGCCCAACCACCAAGGACGGCAAATACAGATTCTAAACTCATCAATAGTGATGCTATAGTGGGTTTTATTTTGTTTTGTGCTACAATCTGCAAGGTGAATGCAACGCCGCTTGAAAGAATCGTCGCGTAAAGTAGGGGAAGCCACGGACCCATATGGCTGTAAGTCTCGACAGCATTTACAACTGCTTTCATAGAGAAGTTGAAATCTACAATTAACATGGGAATGGTGCTTAAAATGCAGGCTGTCAGGCATTGAATGGCGGAGAGCCTTACGTTGTCAACATTTGTGCAAAATTTATCTGTAATTAGGATTTGGATTGCAAAGGAGAGCGCACACAATAATAACGCACCATCGGAAAGTTGCACAGATAAATCTTCCTTAATGCAAAGCAGGTACAGACCTGCCAGTGTGAGCAAAACGCAACCCCATGTTTTTAGAGAAATCTTTTTCCCAAGAAAAACGCTGAGAAGCGGAACAATAACGATGTAGCAGGTTGTTAGGAATCCAGATTTTCCAGCAGAAGTGCCCATATAAAGGCCCAACTGCTGAAAATTAGTGCCAAAAGCGAGCGCTATCCCGCACAAGATTCCGGCTTTCCAGAGACGTTTTCTTTCAATGGAATTCGTCGGTTTTTTAGGGCTTTTATTAACAAAATCAAGGATTTTGGCTAAACCGAACAGTAAAAAAGTGGCAATGAAATTGCGTGCGAAAGTAAATACGAATGGCCCTGCAGCATTTCCTTCAGCTTGGGCAACAAAGGTAGTTCCCCATATAAATGCCGCCAGTATAAGCAAAAAACTATATCCGAGATTCGCCATAAAAAGCCTGAAAGTTCCCTAATATATAGCAAAAAAAGCAAAAAACTCGAAATACATAAAAATAAATGTTGTCAACATTACAATACATGAGTTTCGTCACATGTAAAAAACATTTTTTGCGTTTTACTTCTTACAAAGTGTTTTTTTGAGAAGTCACTTTGTATTTTATCCATCGAAAGTTGAACAAAGTCATACAGAGGACTATTACAATGAAATCTCATGATTATGTTATCGTAAAACAGATCGTAGCCTTTTCGGTAATCGCTGTGGTTCTCGGTTTCCTTTACGGCTAACTTTCGTTGATTAGAATTATTCCTTAAATTTCGTTAACAAACGAGAGAGAAGGTCGATGCGGCTGAGGCCGCGTCGGCTTTTTTATAAAAAGACAATCTTGAAATAATTTGTTTGTAAGATAAACGTCTCGGTGAACGATACTGCCATGGGTATGCCGCAATTCGATTTGACGATTGCTGGCCGAGTTTCTGCCTTTTTGAATCGCTTAGATCCTTCGACTTCGCACTTGTGTGCTTCGCTCAGGATGACATCAAAAATGTCGGCAATAAAAAAGCAGACTTCAAAAGAAGTCTGCTTTTATGAACCTGGGGTTGATTTAGACTAACGAACGACCTTACGATCATCAGCAGTCATAGCCAAGAACTCAGCGACGGTCATGGAACCCTTATCGCCTTCCTTACGCTTGTTGACGGAAACCTTGCCTTCGGCCATTTCCTTTTCACCTACAATAATCTTATAGGGGATTTTCTGGAGTTCGCACTGACGGAACTTGTAGCCAAGTTTTTCATTGGATTCGTCGATGTCGCAGCGGACGCCGGCGTTCACCAGTTCACGTTCCACCTTGTGGGCGTATTCAGCGAACTTTTCGGAGATGGGGAGGACGCGTGCCTGGACCGGAGCCAACCACAGCGGGAAATCGCCCATGAATTCTTCGATAAGGATGCCCAGGAAGCGTTCGATGGAACCGACAGCAGCGCGGTGCAGCATAACGGGGATGTGCTTCTGGTTGTCCTTACCGACATATTCTGCACCGAGGCGCTGGGGCAGGTTGAAGTCCACCTGGATGGTACCGCACTGCCAATCACGGCCGAGAGAGTCCTTCAGGGTGAATTCAAGCTTCGGGCCGTAGAAGGCGCCTTCGCCCGGGTTCAAGATGTAGTCGAGGCCAGCAAGCTTGGTGGCTTCTTCGAGAGCGGCTTCTGCCTTGTCCCAAAGTTCGTCAGAACCAACGCGGCGTTCCGGACGGGTAGAGAACTTCACCACGATGGAATCGAAACCGAAGTCGTGGTAGATTTCCTTCACCAGGGCGCAGAAGTCGGCCACTTCGGAAGCGATCTGTTCTTCGGTACAGAAGATATGAGCGTCATCCTGAACGAAGCCGCGGACACGCATCAAACCGTGCATGGTACCGGCAGGTTCGTAACGGTGGCACTTACCGAATTCAGCAAGACGCATGGGGAGGTCACGCCAGCTGCGGAGGCCAGTGTTGAAGATCTGAATGTGGCAAGGGCAGTTCATGGGCTTCACAGCCATTTCAACGTCGCCAGCCATGGTCTTGAACATGTTTTCGTTGTACTTGTCGGCGTGGCCGGACTTGATCCACAAAGTCTTGTTCACGATTTCCGGAGTAATCACTTCCAGGTAACCGCGACGGTCGATCTTACCACGGATGTAGTCCTTGAGGGCGTTCACCATCTTGGTGCCGTTGGGGTGCCAGAACACCATGCCAGGAGAATGGTCTTCAATGTGGTACAGGTCCATTTCCTTACCGATGCGGCGGTGGTCGCGCTTTTCGGCTTCTTCAAGGAACTTCAAATAGGTTTCCAAGCCTTCCTTGTCGGCAAAGCAAGTGCCGTACACGCGGGTCAGCTGGTCGCTGTTCTGGTCGCCGTGCCAGTATGCACCTGCGAGGGAGAGCAGCTTGAAGGACTTCAGCTTGCCAGTGCTGGGAACGTGGGGACCTGCACAAAGGTCTTCCCAGTTCTTGCCCGGTTCGCCGTTTGCATAGAAACTCAGGGTGCCGTCAGCGCCTTCGCGAGCCAGAGCGCGTTCGGCGTTGTCGGTCTTGTACTTGTCGCCAGCGGTACGCTTCAGGCCTTCTTCACCGGAAACAACCACGCGAGTGAACGGGCGGTCTTCCTTGATGATTTCCTTCATGCGCTTTTCGATCTTTTCGAAATCGGACTGCTGAAGCGGGGTCGGTGTCATCAAATCGTAGTAGAAGCCCTTTTCAACTGCGGGACCGTAAGCGAGCTTGGTGCCCGGGAACAGGTCGCAGATGGCTTCTGCCATCACGTGGCTGCAGGAGTGGCGGAGCAGCATCAAGCAATCCGGATCGTCATTGTTCGGAGTGATGATCTTGAAAGCGCCGTCTTCAGTAAGGGGGCGGGAGAGGTCCAGGACCTTGTCGCCCAGCTTTACACCGAGAGCCTTGCGTGCGAGGCCTTCAGAAATGCTCTTTGCGATTTCGAGGCCGGTGGTGCCAGATTCAACGGTACGTACGCTGCCATCGGGCATGGTGAGGTTGATTTGAGACATAATAATTTCCTTTTTTGGGCAGTTCTTGCCCGGTTCCGCAGAAATACGACATCTGACGGTGCGGCCAAACATAGAATTTGGAGAGCATCGTGGCAAACGGCTTTTGGGCGTTGCCGCGGCATAAGGCTCACTATGAAGTAAACCTCTAAGTGGTTGCAGGTTTGACTATTTCACCACGTAGATGCTGTTTCGAGGCATTCCTGGGATTGAAATCTTTTTGCCTTCTTCTATATAGACTTGGCGGATGGCGATTCTTTGTCCCATGGGATTGAAAACGTGGACGGTAGCCATGCCACTCTTGCGGGCAATCTGCATGCCTCTTGTCAGGGCTGCTGGGCCACTGATTTCTGTGCTGTCCGATGGGGTTTCTACCGGCGTTGATGTGGAATCGTTGTCGGCAGGAGTTTCGATTTCAGGATTTTCTGCAGGAGTGTATCCGTCCACCAAACCGTTCAGGTAGATTTCGATGTTCAGGTAGCCGGATGCATCCTTTTTCAAGGCGTCGCTGGGATCGTTCTTGTCCAGGCCCATTTTGTCTTCCCATTCGTCGGGAATACCATCCTTGTCGGCGTCGGTCTTAGTGCTGCTCTTAAAGTTACCTACCACGTTGGCGAGGCCTAAGCTAGCTTCGTCAGAAATGATGGCTCCCTTTGTTCCCAAGGAAGTGAGTTCGCCAATCATGAATTTGTCCACCTCGTCGCGGGCAGGGTAGGAGGCGCCTACTTCTTTTACAATGTAATTGTAGGCTTCCTTGGCGGAAGTCTGCTGAGTGATTGCAACAAATGGTACCGGCAGATTTTCGAAACTGCTAGGAGACGCCACCGATTTGGAACCATAGAAAGATCCGTCAGATTCGGTAGCGGCGAGAGCGCCACCCAGCTGTCCGTTTCCATCGGCATCGATGTAGTTGCCTTTCTGGTAAATCTGGAATGTTTGCGTGCCGCGGGTAAAGGCGGATGTTCCGCTGGAGTTTGGCCCGCCAATAAAGTAGTTGTCTTCAACGGTGGCCCAGGAATTGCCTTCGGAATCGCCCATGATGTAGCCACCGCCACCGCCCCAGTTGTAAACCACGTTGTTCACGAACTGGTTCAAGCCCTTTACCTTGGGGTTGCGAGTCTTGTTGTCGATATACAAGTTTCGGAACAAGGTAACGCCACCATCGGTTTGAATCAGGCCACCGCAGGAATGGTCATGAAGGCCCTGGCCGATAATGGAATTCTGGATGGTAATGTTTGCAGGCTTGCTGCCTTTGCTGTCCCAGCTGATGGAGAAGGTTTCGTCGCGGCCCCAGCTAATGGACAGGTGGTCGAAAATCATGTCGGTGCCATTGGCAACGCCGGCAGCATCCTTCTTGCCACTGGGCGCACTTTTACCCATGCGAAAACGCATATGGCGGATAATTAAATTCTTGGCGCCGGAAAAGGAAACTCGGTCGCCGTAGACTACCACGCCGTCACCCGGGGCGGTTTGCCCCGCAATAATGGAATTGCCCTTGAAAACCAGAGTGCTCTTCAGTTTGATAATGCCGCTGACGTCAAAGACCACAATGCGGCCGTCCTTGCTGACGGCATCTCTCAAAGAACCTGCACCGGAATCTTCCAGGTTCGTGACGTGGTAAACTTCAGGTGCGCTGGCAGCGCGAACGCCCAATGTATAACGGCCAAAACCTTCTGCGGTAGGAAACGCCAATAGAGATTCAGTTGCAGATGCTGCGGAAATCCCTAAGGACAAAAGTAGAGCGGAGCTCAGAAAATTTTTCATACAAACAATCCCTTTTTAACACCGATCATAAATCTAATGTTTTTCGGGGAAATTGCAAATGAAAAGTCTAGGCTTGCAGCCGAAACTGTTGTCTGGGGACAATTCTATTTAGCGCCCTGGCTAAACTAGTTCTTATACACCCTGATATAGTCCACAATCATTTCGTTGGGGAACTGGGTGTCGTCAATGTCGAAGCCAGGCCAACCGCCACCCACCGCAACGTTCAGGATAAAGTAGAAGGCCTTGTGGAACGTGCCCATGTCGCTGCTGGCGTCGGTGATGTCGATCTTTTGGTACATGAAATCGTCCACGTACATGGAGATTGCGTTTTTGTCCCAGGTCATTTTGTAGTCGTGGAATTCGGTAATGTCCAGTTCGTAGTGGCCGTCAAAATGCTGCTTGGTGCTGTTGCCGTATTGGGCGTGGCTTCCTTCGTGATTCCAGTGGTGTGTGCCGTACACGACGCTTTCGTCGTTGACGGCTTCGATGATGTCGATTTCTCCGCAAGCGGGCCAGCCTACGGTTTCGGAGTTGGCGCCTAGCATCCAGAAGGCGGGCCAGATGCCCTTACCTACAGGCAGGGCGATTCGCGCTTTGATGGTTCCGTAGGCGAAGTCAAATTTCCCTCTGGTGATGATTCGTGCGGAGGTGTATTTCTTTCCGCCGAAATCGTTTGCGATGGCAGCTGCGTCAGTTTCCAATGCGGCGCGGATGTGAAGGTAGCCGTCCTTAACGTAGGCGTTTTCGGTGCGGTCGGTGTAGTATTGCCATTCGCCATTGCCCCAGCCGTTTTCGCCTGTGCCGATTTCGTAGGACCATTTCGTGATGTCAAGAGCGTCGCCCTGGAATTCGTCGGACCAGAAGGCGGTGGGGTCTGCGGGAGTGTCACTGAGTGCGGGGTCCGCGGGCGTGTCGCTCGGGGTGTCGTCGGGGGCGGCAATAGAACTGCTGGAAGACTCTGCGACGGTTGCGCTACTTGTTGGTGTTGCGTCGGAACTGCCGGGGATGACATCGGAGGAGGAACTGCTCGCAATGGTGCTGGAAGAACTTTTCAGAAATTCATCAGCCACGAAACATCCGTCGGAACCGTCGGCGGAGCTGGCTGGCTGTTGTTCTGCGGGCCCTGCGCTGTTCGAGTCGGAGGAACAGGAGGTGAGGATTGCGCATGCCGCTGCGACTGTAAAAAATGGTATTCCGAATTTCTTGAACATGCCTTGAATATAAACTATCTTTGTCTATTATGCAAATTCAGCTTTCAGATCATTTTGATTACTCCAGGCTTTTGCGCTTTACGCTGCCTTCCATCGCCATGATGGTGTTTACTTCCATCTACAGCGTGGTGGACGGATACTTTGTGTCCAATTTTGCAGGCAAGCAACCTTTGGCGGCTGTAAATATGGCGTGGCCTGTCATAATGATGCTGGCGTCTCTTGGAATGATGTTTGGTACCGGCGGAAGTGCCTTAATTGCGGCGGCGCAAGGTCGCGGCCGTTTAAAGCGGGCCAACGAATATTTCTCTTTGATCGTTTATGTAGTTATTGCGCTGGGATTTGTTTTGATGGGTGCCACTTGGTTTCTGATGGAACCTATCATGAAGTTGCTGGGCGCCGAGGGCGGGCTTCTGGCGGATAGCGTTTTTTACGGGAAGATTTGCCTGGTGGGTTTACCTGCCTTTATGATGCAAATGCTGTTCCAGTCTTTGTTCATTACCGCAGAACGACCACAGTTGGGATTTTACGTAACCGTTGGCGCAGGCGTTGCCAATATGGTTCTGGACTGGTTGCTGGTGGGCGTTCTTGGTTGGGGCTTATTCGGTGCCGCCTTCGCTACAGATGTAGGCTTTCTTGTTGGTGGAATTATCCCGTTCTTTTATTTCGTCCGTTCGAATTCCAGTACGTTGCACCTGGGCAGAACTTCCTGGAGGCCTCACGCTCTCTTGAAGGCTAGCTTTAACGGATGTTCCGAAATGCTTTCTGGAATCGCGTCCTCTGTGGTGACGTTGCTTTATAACTATCAGTTGCTGCGCTTTGTTGGCGAAAACGGTGTGGCTGCCTTTAGCGTCATTATGTATGTGAACTTTATTTTCTTTGCGCTGTTGATTGGCTTTAGCAACGGGGTTGCTCCTGTGATTTCCTATCACTTTGGAGCCCGCAATCAGGTTGAACTAAAAAATCTTTTTAAGCGCTGCATGGTGATTGTTGGTGTTTCCGGCGTTGCCCTGTTCGGCTTGGCGGAACTTTCTGCGCCACTGCTTTCCAAAATCTTTGTGGGTTACGACGAGGAACTGTACAATATGACGGTCTATGCTTTCCGTATTGTCAGTTTCTGTTTCTTGCTTTCAGGCTTTAATATTTTTGGATCAGCCCTGTTTACTGCTTTAAATAACGGCTTTGTTTCTGCTGCTATTTCTACAAGCCGTTCCATCATATTCGAAATGGCATTTGTTCTGCTGTTCCCGTTGCTCTTCGGAATTGACGGAATTTGGTTCGCCATTTGGGGCACAGAAATTGCGACTGTCCTCTTGACCGCCTACTTTGTAGCTCGAAAGCGCAAGGTGTACGGATATCTCTAATCGTTAACAACTTCGCTGAGGATGGCTAGCGCCTTGGCCATTCGTTTCTCCGGTACGGCGGAGTAGTTGATGATGAACTGGTGCTCGCTGGGCGTTGCCTGAGTATAGTAATCAGAAAGTGCTCCGATATTGACTCCCTTGGCGCGGGCTCTTTCGCAAAATTCCTCGTCGGTTAAGGCGGTGTTGATTTTTAGGATGAAGTGGAGGCCGGCATCCTCTTCTGCGATGATTGCCTTGGAGGCCAGTTTGCTTTTGCGGATAGTCTGGAGCAATGCGTCGCGACGGCTGCGGTAATAATTGCGCATGCGATTGATGTGTTTTTCAAAGGATCCTTCGCCAATGTACTTCGCCAGCACCAGCTGTTCCAAGGTGGATACGGTGCAGGTGTAGAATGAGAATTCTTCGCGGTATTTTTTGGCGAGGCTTTTGGGCAGAACCATGTAGCTGATTCTTGCCGAAGATGTCAATGTCTTGGAGAAAGTGTTGATGTAGATGACCTTATCAGAAACATCAATGTTTTGCAGCGTAGAAATGGGGCGGCCCGTCATGCGGAATTCGCTATCGTAGTCGTCTTCTACGATGTAGCGGTTGCTGGATTTTGCAGCCCAGCTTAAAAGTTCATAACGGCGGCTAACAGGCATCACGATTCCTGTGGGGTAGTGATGGCTTGGAGAAATGTGGATGACGTCGGTGCAGGTTTCTTCCAGTTGGTCGATGATGACGCCAGAATTGTCCATAGGGATGAAGTTGCAGGTGACGTTCATCTTGCGGTAGATTTTTGAAATCTTGCTGTAGCCTGGATCTTCTACGCCGTACTTCTTGTCAAAACCCAGAAGCTGGACGATGAGGCTGTAAAGGTAATCCGTTCCTGCACCAACGATAATCTGCTCCGGGTCTACGTTCATATTGCGAAAACCGTTTAGCATGTTCGCAATAGCTTTGCGCAAGGGATAGACTCCTCCGTAGGGAGAACGTTCCAACAGGTCCATCTGATTTTCGCAGAGAACCTGGCGCATGATTTTTGCCCAGGTGGAAAAGGGGAATTGTTCTGGTTCGCCGAGATTGTTGGTAAAGTCTACGAAGTATTTTTTTGATGGCTGGGAATTTTGGTTTTCAAGATTTCGGTGTTTGCGGAAATTCCTTGGCTCGTGCAAGTCACCGTGTTTGTGTGAATTGCTATGCCCAAGAAAAACGGCTTCGTTCCAGGAAGCCTCCCTCGATTCCCGCTGGTGGGGCTTGATATCCAGCTTGGCTACGAAATAGCCTTTTCGCGGTTCGGTGTAGATATAGCCTTCGGTAAGTAACTGGGCGTAGGCGGTTTCGACAGTGATAAGGCTTATGCCTAGTTGCTTTGCCAGGGATCGTTTAGAAGGTAATTTTTCTTCGGCTTCCAATTTTCCTTGAAGAATGTCATTTTTGATGCTCTTATAAAGAAAATGATAAAGGGTGTCGTTTCCGATATTTTCGATGTTGTAACTGAGCATTTGGGCTGGTCCTAAACTGGTCTTGTTCTGGTCTTATTAAAATAATAGAAAATTGAATATTTAAAAAGGTCAGTTTAAAATCTAACTTACCCACAAAATTGATGGGAAATATCCCGCAGCGACATTAAAAGTGAGGTATAAAATGTCTGAACAGAATTACATTGCAGAACGTTACGAATTGAACAAGAATCTGGCCCAGATGTTGAAGGGCGGCGTCATTATGGACGTGACCACCCCGGAACAGGCAAAGATTGCAGAAGCCGCAGGCGCTTGCGCCGTCATGGCTCTGGAACGCATTCCCGCTGACATTCGTGCTGCCGGTGGTGTAAGCCGCATGAGTGACCCCAAGATGATCAAGGGCATTCAGGACGCGGTTTCCATTCCTGTCATGGCAAAGTGCCGCATTGGCCATTTCGCCGAAGCCCAGATTCTGGAAGCTATTGAAATTGACTACATCGACGAAAGCGAAGTCCTTTCTCCGGCTGATGATATTTTTCATATCAACAAGCGTGATTTCAAGGTGCCCTTCGTATGCGGTGCCAAGGACTTGGGTGAAGCTCTTCGCCGTATAGAAGAAGGTGCTTCCATGATTCGTACCAAGGGTGAACCGGGTACTGGTGACATAGTGCAGGCTGTGCGTCACATGCGCCTGATGCAGCAGGAAATTTCTCGTCTTACCTCTATGCGTGAAGACGAACTGTACAACCGCGCCAAGGAACTTCAGGTTTCCTACGCTTTGGTAAAGTACGTTCACGATCACGGTAAGCTTCCTGTGGTGAACTTCGCCGCTGGTGGCGTTGCTACTCCCGCCGACGCGGCTCTCATGATGCAGCTTGGGGCCGAAGGTGTGTTCGTAGGTTCCGGCATCTTCAAGTCTGGCAATCCGGTGAAGCGCGCCCAGGCAATTGTAAAGGCAGTAACCAACTACAAGGACGCAAAGCTTATTGCTGAACTTTCCGAAGATCTTGGCGAAGCCATGGTGGGAATCAACGAACAGGAAATTGCATTGCTCATGGCCGAAAGAGGTAAGTAATGGATGAAGCTAAAACCGCGCAAGTTTCTGCGCGGCCTCTGATTGGAGTTCTCGCTGTTCAGGGTGCATTCATAGAACACGAGCAGATACTTGCGAAGCTTGGTGTGGAAACCGTGGAAATTCGTCAAAAGTCGGATTTGGCCCCCCGCGCGGTAACAAACTGCGCGGAGCCATGCCTTCCTTTTGACGGTTTGATTCTCCCTGGTGGCGAAAGTACCGTGCAGGGCAAACTCTTGCGGGAATTAGACTTGTTTGAACCGCTGCAGAAAATGATCCAGGAAGGACTTCCTGTTTTTGGAACTTGTGCTGGACTCATTCTTTTGGCAGAACGCCTAAGCAACGACGCCAACACCTACTTTGGAACCTTGCCGGTGACGGTTCAGCGCAATGCCTATGGACGCCAGCTGGGTAGCTTCTATGCGGAACTTCCTTTCCGCGGCATCACCGAATCAAATGTTGTCCCTATGACGTTCATTCGCGCGCCTCTCATCGAAAGCGTTGGTGAAGATGTAGAAATTCTTGCAGAAGCCAAGGGCGGAATCGTTGCTGTTCGCTACAAGAATCAGCTGGGCATCACATTCCATCCGGAACTGAATGAAGACCTGCGGATTCATAAGTACTTCGTTGAAATGTGTCGCGTTAGATAGATGAACTTCGTCCTGGGCCACGTGTCCAATGCCATCGAGATTACCCATATTATTCCGATTTGGAGTATTAAAGGTGGAACATAGTCCTATAAGGTTTACTTATTGTAGTAAATTTGTTAAACAAAAAAGGATGTGTTTATGAAGAATTCTCTCAAGTTTGGCCTGGCTGCAGTTTGTGCCTTGGCTGCAAGTTCCTTTGCTCAGACCCAGGATTTCTGTTCTACCGCAACTCATAGCGGTACTGCAAAGGAAACCTCTACAAATGTGGTGGGCACTTTCCCCAATGGCATTGGTTACGAACTTTGGAACGAAGGTGGCCACGGTGGATCTTCTAGCTCTGTAACCTCTGCTATTCACGATGTTCGTTTGATGACCACCAGCAACAGCGCCATGTATGTGTTCGATGCTCAGGGCAAGTTCCTCAGCTCCTTTGAAACTGAAAACCTTGCCTCTTTGAATAACATTCTTAAGTCTCGTCTAAACGCAGGCGTTTATCTGGTTAAGCAGGGCGGTGCTGTCCATAGCATCACCGTAAAGTAATTCAAGTTGCTTTTTAAAATAGAAGAGCCTCTCCTTTTCGGGAGAGGCTTTTTTGAATATTATGTGCTGCTGGATATTAATCTTGCGGGGCTTCCGGCGGAACGCGGGCGATAACGCCAACAGTTGCTCTGCATGCCTTGATAAGGTCTGCCGGAGCGATCTTCAGTTGCAAACCGCGTTCTCCGGCACTTACGTAAATGTAGGGGAAGTTGTTGCAAGTCTCGTGCATAAATATGGGGAAGTTCTTCTTAAGGCCCAGGGGGCTGCAACCGCCACGGATATAGCCGGTGAGAGGCGTCAGATCCTTCAGGGGCACGGTTTCGATCTTCTTGTTTCCGCTGACCTTGGCGGCTCCCTTTAAATCCACTTCCATATTACCGGGAACCACGCACATGAGGTAACCGATCTTATCGCCGTGAACAAGAATTGTCTTGAAAACCTGATTGATGTCTTCGCCCAGGCTGTCGGCCACGTGCTGCGCGCCCAGGTCGTTTTCATCCACAACGTAAGGAATCAGTTCATAAGAAATTTTCTGCTTATCCAGAATACGGGCCACGTTCGTCTTTTTAATCTCAGCCATAAGTCTTTACCTTTTCAAAGGCTCCAATAAATATTCCAATCCGTTTACCTTGATTTCGTAAAGTGTTCCCAGAAGTTCGCCAAGATGCCCCTTTGGAAAACCCTTGGTATGGTACCAGACCACGTAGGGCTCGGGCAAGTCGCACAATCGCACGCCTTGGTAACGGCCGTAGGGCATGGTAGTGTTGGCGAGTTCTACGAGGATCTCCGGATTCATGACGAAAAATTATTAATTAATTGTCAAGCTGAGCGCCGCAAAAGCATATTTATATGTTTTTATGGCCGAGGCATTTTATTAAAAACAACAAAGTTGTTAAAATTGGGATGGTTATGAAAGAGTGCAGCGCCATATTAGTCGGCAGCGGGACCATGGGCAAACGCCATCGTTCTCGCTTCGAGGAAAACGGAGTCCGTTTCACGGATGTTCTGGATGTTGGCGCTATGGATTTTTTGCAGCAGGGAAACTGGAAACGCCCGGATTTTGCAGTAGTGGCGTCTCCTGCCTCCACGCATTATGAGTATGTTCGGTTTTTCTTGGAACGAAAGATTCCCGTGCTGGTGGAAAAACCGCTGGCAGTCACTGCGGCGGAAGCCCGGGAACTGGTGGAACTTTCCGAGAAGAATGACACCTTGCTTTTTGTGGCCCAGTCCGAATGCTTCAATCCCATCTTTTTGAATTTCCGCAAGCACTTTGGGGCGGAACTGCGTTCCATGAATAAGGCGGATTCCGTCCGTATGGAATTCCGAAGAGAGCATGGTTTCACGGAACGTTGTCGGGATGTGGATGTCTCCTTGGATATTTTGGTTCACGACCTGAGCATGTTCCTGACCATGTTTGATTTTGAGGACGTTCAGGTAATTGAAAATAACCGCGTTTCGTCGGACCGTTCCACCATGACTTTAAAGGTTTGCAAAGGACCTTTTGCGGGGCTGACGGCGGATTTTATTGCGGACCGAAACAGCCCCAACGACGTTCGTACTATCTCTGTAGATTTCAACGGTTCTGAATATTCTATAAGTCTAGCTCGTTACCTGCCCAGCGGTGATATTGCCCATATTCCTGATTCCTTGGACAATGAGCACAAATTCTTTTTGAAATTGCTGGCTGGTGCGTGTGGTGAATGGGGCCGCAGGATTGCCCGCACTGCAGCCCAGGTGGTGGAACTTGCCACTTTGCCTTAGGTCGCTAAAGCAATTTTTTCTTTAGGAATTTGCCACAGGGCTTTTCGATAAGCAAGTGCATTGCTGTTGCCAAAATTCCACATACAATAAACGGCAACAAGATTTTCAAACCGTTACTTTCAATGCTTAATGCGTTGAAAATGAAATCTTCGATTTCGTTGTTGAAAGATTGGGCCAGGAAAAATGCAAAGGAAATTTTTGCTCCAAAATTCAAAAGCTTGGAGCTTGAAAGAACTGTACTTTTTACCATGGACAATGTTGTAATCATCAACATGAACAGAGGCAGGGTTGCAAAACCATAGAGCATGTAGTTGCCAACGGAGATGTTCTTTTGAACTGCAATGGTCAACAATCCAAATAGAATTCCAAACTCTGCGACGAAGGCCCACAAACTGCCCATAAAGCGTAGCTTTGCACGAGATTCTACGGCGGGCCTTAGCGCACACAGGTTTACGCCGACGAAAAATTCCAAAGCTCTAAAGAACGGAGATTCGTAGATGCCGTTGGTGGAAAAACTATGGACGATGACGGGCGCGAACAGCAAAATGAAATAGCAAATGGCAATGGAAATTATTCTGGCTTTGTTGCTGACCTGCTTTGTTGTTTCTTGCATTAATGGAAACAGCAGGTAGCAGAAGAAAAGACAGGATATAAACCAGGTTCCACTGTTGTGGCTGACGTTAAATAAGGTGGAAAAATGGGACTGCAATCCCAAGGTCTCAATGGGGAATAGAATCAAGTTCTGCTTTAGGCTTTCGCTTCCGCAGAACAACATGTACACAATGGATACGAAGAAGTACAGGGGAAAAATCCCGATTATACGCTTCAGGTAAAACTGCTTTAGATGGGACAAATCTATTAGGGGCTTTGGGCTGTAGTTTGCAAAAAGCACGTAGCCCGAAAGCATAAAGAAACCGCTCATGAATACTGCGCCCATCCTTACAAAACCGTTGGCGAAACCAAAGTCGCAACCGTGGTTTGTGCAAGTGTGGAACATCAAGACCACAAGAACAGCCAAGACTCTAAAGACGTCTAATCCGACAATTCGTGAATTCATGGCTTGAAAATAAAAAATGTGGGCGTAAAAAAAAGCCCGCGGCATAACCGCGGACCTTTTAATCTTGATGTCGTCTGTTGATTACAGCTTGATGCTGCAGCCCTTGACGTTCCAGATTTCCTTAGCGTACTGGTCGATGGTACGGTCAGAGCTGAACTTGCCCATGCGAGCTACGTTCAGGATAGCCATTTCTGCCCAGTGCTTCTTGTCCTGGTAAGCTTCGGCGACCTTCTTCTGCATGTCGACGTAGCTACGGAAGTCTGCGCAGAGCATGTACGGGTCGTGGGTCAGGAGCTTGTCGGCAATGTGCTTGAACAGGTCCGGACGATCCGGGCTGAAGAAGCCAGAGCCGATCAGGTCGATCACGCGACGCAGATCGTCGTCGGATTCGTAGAAGTCGCGAGGACGGTAGCCCTTGGCGAGGAGTTCGGTAACTTCTTCAACGGTAAGACCGAAGATGAAGATGTTTTCGTCACCCACTTCTTCCTTCATTTCGACGTTAGCGCCATCGAGAGTACCGATGGTGAGTGCGCCGTTCAAAGCGAACTTCATGTTGCCGGTACCAGAAGCTTCGGTACCTGCGGTGGAAATCTGTTCGGACAGGTCTGCAGCCGGAATGATCTTTTCTGCGAAGGAAACGCGGTAGTTTTCCAGGAAGACCATCTTCAGCTTGCCCTTGCAAACGGGGTCAGCGTCGATGATGGCGGCAACAGCGTTAGCAAGACGGATGATCTGCTTTGCCATCCAGTAACCCGGAGCGGACTTACCACCGATCATGATGGTGCGGGGCATGATTTCCTTGCCGTCCTTCAGCTGGATGTACAGGTGAATGGCGTGGAGGATGTTCAACAGCTGGCGCTTGTATTCGTGAATACGCTTTACCTGAACGTCGAAGAACATGTCGGTGTCCAGATCAACGTTCTGGGTTGCCTTCAGGTACTTGGCCAGACGTTCCTTGTTCTGCTTCTTCACGTCCATGAAAGCCTTCTGGAACTTAGCGTCCTTGGCAAACTTTTCCAGCTGACGCAGATCGTCCAGGTCCTTGACCCAGGATTCACCGATCTTGGAGGTGATGAGGTCGGACATAGCCGGGTTAGCCTTGCGGACCCAGCGACGAGGAGTAACACCGTTGGTCTTGTTGTTGAACTTTTCAGGCCACAGTTCGTAGAAGTCCTTGAACAGGGTGGTCTTCAAAAGGTCGGAGTGCAGAGCTGCCACACCGTTCACAGCGTAGGAACCTACGATGGAGAGGTATGCCATGCGAATCATCTTGCAGCCGCCTTCTTCGATGAGGCTCATGCGGGCGAGGCGAGCGTTGTCGCCGGGCCACTTCATGCTGACCATGCGCAGGAAGCGTGCGTTGATTTCGTAAATGATCTGGAGGTGGCGGGGGAGGAGCTTTTCGAACAAGCTGACCGGCCACTTTTCAAGAGCTTCGGGCATCAAGGTGTGGTTGGTGTAAGCGAAGGTCTTGATAACGATTTCCCATGCTTCATCCCATTCCAGGCCTTCTTCGTCCAAAAGAATACGCATCATTTCGGCGATGGAAATTGCCGGATGGGTGTCGTTCAACTGGATTGCAACCTTTTCGGGGAACATCTTCCAGTCGTTGTTGTGGGTCTTCTTGAAACGCTTGATGATATCCTGCAGAGAAGCGGAGCAGAGGAAGTACTGCTGCTTGAGGCGCAGTTCCTTACCGTTCATGGAGGAGTCATTGGGGTAGAGAACCTTGGAAATGGTTTCGGAGAGTTCCATGTCCTGCACAGCGGCGATGTAGTCACCGTTGTTGAAGTAGGAGAGGCCGAAGTCGTCGGTGGACTTGGCGCTCCAGAGGCGCAGGTTGTTCACGGTGTTGTTCTTGTAACCCGGAATCGGAGTATCGTAGGGGAGAGCGAGAACGTAGTCCTTGGTTTCCCAACGGTTGCGGAGGCGGCCATTTTCGTCCATCCAGCTAACAACGTAGCCGTAGAAAGGAACCTTGATTGCGTTTGCCGGGCGAGCGATTTCCCAGGGGTTGGGGAGGCGCAGCCAGTTATCCGGCTGTTCTTCCTGTTCGCCGTTCACGATCTTCTGGCTGAACATACCGTATTCGTAGCGGATACCCATGCCCATAGCCGGGAGTTCGAGGGTAGCCATGGAGTCGAGGAAGCAAGCTGCCAAGCGGCCGAGACCACCGTTGCCGAGACCTGCATCCACTTCCTGTTCGCGAAGTTCTTCAAGAGTCATGCCCACTTCGTCAAGAGCTTCCTGAACAGCGGATTCCACATCCAGGTTCAGGACGGAGTTACCGAGAGTACGGCCGATCAGGAATTCCAGGGAGAGGTAGTAGACGCGCTTTACGTCTTTTTCGTAGTAGGTTTCCTGGGTCTTGATCCAGCGGTCAACCAGACGGTCACGGACTGCGTAAGCAACGGCCAGGAACTTTTCGTGGTCGGTCACAGTGTCCATACCGCGGGCGAGGGTATGGTTGATATGGTCGGTAAATGCCTTGCGGAATGCTTCGGCGTCGGTACCGAGGGCCGGAGCGGCAGTTTTCTTAGTTGTCTTTGCCATAAGATATCCTATGGGTTTGTGGTTAATATTTTTCGCTTACAAGTTTAGAAAACTTTACGGAGTTTTACAATGTAATATCACCCTCAAAAAACAATATTATGATGTATTTCACACAACTGACACCATACTTGACAAGTTTTTACCTGCGATGTAAAAAGAAAATGTTAGATTAGGAAAGTATTTGTAAAAAAGGATGAAAAATGAAGAAAATTTTTGGCTTGTTTGCGGCAGTGAGTTTGTTCGTAGCCTGCGGCGGTGAGGATAATCCCAGTTCGGCTGAGCCTTGCTGTAGCGATATCCCGGCTGTATCCTCTTCCTCCAGCGTTGTTCTGCCTCCTATGAGTCAGGGCATTCTCAGTTCCGGCAACGAAAATCCGCTTGTATCCAGTTCCTCAGCTGATATTCCAGTCAATCCTCCTGTAGTTCAGGGCGACTACCCCGATGAACCGCTGTACTTCATTGACCCGGCTCTTGCGGTGACTGCTGATGCCGATGGTTTCTATGATATCGCCGACATTTATAAGGCTGCACCTAAGACTAGCAAGATTGCCTTTGTGATCCGTCACTCCGCACGTATGGACAGTACCTCTCAGGCTTGCCCTTTGACTCAAGATGGCGCTGCTGCAGCTAAGGCTTTGGGCGAACGTATTGGTGGCGAAGAAGCTTTCTACTACGCTTCTACTGACTTTGTACGTACCCGTGAAACTGCTGCAAATATTGCTGCAGGCCGTGGTGAAACCCCGGTTGTAGAAATCTTGCAGATTTTGGATGGCAATTATTTCTACCGTGATGACGCTGTCATGGATATTGAATCCTTGAAGAAGAAGGCCGGTAACTTGAACGCCATCGTTTCCCGATACAGCTATGGCATGCCCTTCACTACAGATGAAAAGACCGCCCTGGTGTACTCTTGCTTCTATCCCTTCTTCGCTCGCGGCAACCAGTTTATTAAGGAAGTCATTTTGGACAACATTGATAAGTGGAAGCGCGTAAGCATCCTGGTTTCTCACGATGTGCTGCTGGAACCCATGGCTGTGTATGCTTCTAATCGCACTGTGGATCTTCGCAGCTACGAAAATTCACGTTGGGTAAACTTCATGTCCGGTGTGGCTGTCGTTGTAAATGAAACCGGAGCCGTAAGTGTGTTCCCGGTTCGCGGTTACGATGCTGGTTGGCAGGACCCCAAGACTGCAAAAGAAGAAGCTCAAGCTGCAACCGCTGCAACCCCGTTGCTCTAATGAAAGTCGCTGTTCTAGGTTCTACAGGATTGGTTGGCAAGAATGTCATTAAGCTTCTTGCCCGTTTAGACCAAGTACTCCACGTTTATTGCCCTGTACGTAGTGTCCCGGACTTGGCCGACCTGGGTATTTTGCAGGGCGATGCTAAGCTGGATTTTGAAGTCGTCGACTTTGGCTCTGTGGGCAATAATGGAAGCGAGGACTTCTCGAAGGTTCACGCAGGCTTTCTAGGATGTGACGCTGTCATCTGCTGCCTTGGCACTACCATTAAGCAGGCGGGTTCAAAGGCGGAACAGGAACGGGTGGATACGAGACTTCCGTTGACATTGGCCGCAATAGCAAAAAAAGCTGGAGTCAAGAATTTTCTTTGCGTAAGCGCCCAGGGTGCTGACACTCATTCGCCGTTCTTCTACAATCGCTTGAAAGGTATGCTGGAAGAAGGCCTGACCATGATGGGTTTTGAAAGCCTCACCTTGGTTCGTCCCTCCCTTTTGCTAGGCAAGCACAAGGACAAGCGCCTAGGTGAAGAACTGATGCAGAAACTTTTTGGTAAGCATCCGGAATTTCTGCCGTCGTTCTTTAGACCGGTTCATGGTGAAACGGTTGCGGCGCACCTGGTGGCGTCTCTCCTGAAACCGCCTACGGACCATGTGTGCGCAAGCGATGGGGTGAAGGGAAAGCGGATCATATACAACCGGGTGCTTGCCAAGACCAAGGTAGATCAACTGTTCTAAAGTTTTTGAAACTGCGTAAAGGCGTTTTACTTGCAGGCAAGGCCTAATTGCTTCATTTGGTCGGTGCCGCAGTTGCAATCAGTCTTGTTATTTCCATTGCAACATCTTTCATCGGTTGCATGGCCGTTTTTGCCGCAATCAACATAGGTGATTTCTTGTTGCGGTTCGTTAGATGCGCTTTGAGACGATTGATTATCCTTGGATGCAGAAGATGCTCCAGGATCAGTGGGCTTTTCGATCGGCTTTTCAGAAACGATAGGTGTGTCGTTGCCTGTGGGAACTGTAGTTGCGTTTTCGCAGCCACCTGCAAGAGTACGGCCTTCAATCCAGTTGGAGGTTAGTGCAACGCAAGGTGCATAACTGAGATTCTGGGCGTAGTTGACACCGTTGTTTCCGTTAGGTGTAATCACTAGGGACCACCAGCTGCCGACGCCGCAATCATTCAGTGCGGCCATGGAACGGGCGCCCCAGCCAATGATGCCTTCGGAGAATTCTTCCATGCCCAGCGTGTCTTGGGTCAGGGAACCTTGGCTGTAGCAGAAGTTTGTGGTCGTTCCGTTACCCGGGGCCACATAGCCGATGTTTTTCCAGTTGCCGATGGCGGTCTTTTCTGCGACAAAGGCATCCTGGAGCTTGGTGTAGCTACCTGCGGCTACAGGAACTTCGCTTGCCTTAGCCTTTGCTATCGTACCAAAAAGCTTTGGCACGGCCACGGTGGCGAGAATGCCCATGATGACGACTACCACCATAATTTCTATGAGTGTAAATCCTTTTTTCATATTTTCTCCAAACATGCTTATGCCAAGTATAATAGCTTATTTTGTAATAAAAAAGTTCCTTGAAAAAGAAATCAAGGAACCTTTACTATAAAAATTGACGGATTGGGGCTAGATTTTGGTGTTCAAGATCTTGTAAAGGAACTTGAGGGATTGAACCGGGGTCTTGAGGAGAACGCGCTTCTTGCATCCGCTGAGTGCGAATCCTTGCAAAACCTTGTACAGTGCCACCTGTTCTTGCTTGTCGATGTCCAGAAGGAACTTGCGGAACTTGCCTTCGAAATCGTGAGTGCGACCGAAGAGATCGTAGACGCGTTTTTCGTAGGTCTTGAGGTAGGACTTGCTGAGGCTTGCGGCGTCACCGCTTGCTGCTTCGAAACCCTCGTGGACCGTCTTTGCACAAAGACGGCCGGCCCGCATGGCGGCCGCGATGCCGCCACCTGTGAGGGGATTCGTGTGATGGGCGGCGTCGCCCACGAGGGCGAAACGGTCCAAGGTGTAGTCCTTCAGGGTGCTGGATACGGGAATCACGCCGCCTACGATCTTGTTGATCTTTGCGCCCGGGAACAGCTTTTCGAGCCATTCCATGGTGACGTCGTAGATGCTGGAGTCGCCCTTGTGGTTCAGCAGAAAGCCTGCGCCGAACTTGGTCACATTGCTCTTTTGCTTGGGGAAACTCCAGATGTATCCGTCGTTGATAAAGTCGTGTCCCTGCCAGAAGGTCAGGTAGTCGGGCTTGGTCAGCATGCCATCTACCTGGATGTCGATGCCTGTGCAGGTTCCTGCAGGCTTTTGAATGCTGTTCAGGCCAACCATGCGACCGATGCGGCTTTCCACACCGTCGGCTGCGATCACCATCTTGGCGCAGATTTCCTGGGTGGCGGTTTCGGTAACGGAACCATCGCCGTTGCCTTGTCCGAGAACTACTCGTACCTTACGGAATCCGTCGACACCGCTGCCTTCTACGTCGCTGACGAAATCGGCACGGGCGCAGGTCACAACTTCGGCGCCGTCATCGGCGGCAAGCTTTGCAAGCCAGGGGTCGAACTTCTCGCGGTCCAGCATAATGCCCATGCCAGGCTTTGGAAGTTCTATGTTCACGCCATCGGGTCCGTAGATGTAAAGACCGTTGATTACGCTTTCGATGCAGCTTTCGTCGATAGGGCCGTAAGTCTGCAGGTCCAAAAGATTGGTGCTGGCTTCACCGCAACGAACCGGGTAGCCGATGCGTTCGCGCTTTTCGAGAAGCAAAACCTTGTGGCCAGCCTTGGCCAGTTCACGAGCTGCTACAGATCCGCCAGGACCTGCACCGATAACGACAACGTCGTATTGGTTATCAAGCATTGTCTACCTCCTGGAGGGAGAGCGCGCCTACAGGGCAGGCGTGGGTGCAAATGCCGCAACGGATGCATTTTTCGTGGTCGATCTGGAGATCCAGTCCAAACATGTCCAAGGCCAGCTTGGAGCAAGTGCCGACGCAACCGGCGCATCTAAGGCATTTCTTTTTGTCGTGAACGAGTTTCTTCATTTTACGAAATATAAAAAAAACACGACCTTGGAAGGTCGCATTTTTCTAAGGTGTGGCCGTTTGCGGGCCTATTACCTTGTTCGGGATTTAGTAGGGGAGTGTTCCGGACAGGCGCTTCTCAAATTCTTCTTGCTTCAGCGGCATGTCGAACAAGAATCCCTGCACGGAATTGCAATTGATATTGCTCAGGAACTTGGCCTGGGTTTCGGTTTCCACGCCTTCGGCGATTACGTCCTTGTTCATTTCCTTGGCCAGGTTCACCACGTTCTTCACCACGACTTCGTCGAAGGAATCCTTGTTGCCGATGTTGTCCAGCAGGGACTTGTCCAGCTTGATCACGTTCACGTTGAAGTTCTTGAGAACGTTCAAGGTGGAGTAGCCTGTACCGAAGTCGTCGATGGAAACGGAAATTCCGTTTTCGCGCATTACGTCTACGAAAGCCTTCATTGCCTGGCAGTCTTCGTAGTCGGAGACTTCAGTCAATTCCACTTCGATGTACTTGCTGTCTACCTTGTACTTCCTCATGATGCCAAGAATCTGGTTGGCCAGGTTCTCGTTACGCAAGTGCAACTTGGAAAAGTTCACGGAAACGCGTACGGGCTCGATGCCGCGCACCTTCCATTCCTGGATGCTGCGGCATACGGTTTCAAAAACAAAGAAGTCCAGGGCGCAGATGGAGCCTTCCTTCTCGAGGATCGGCACAAAGTCGACCGGCGGTACAATGGTGTTGTGGCGGATCCAGCGGACAAGGGCCTCGGCGCCGCAGAGTTGCTTGGTCTGCAGGTTTACCTTGGGCTGGTAGTAGACTATAAACTCGTTGTTGCTAAGGGACTTCAGGAACTCGGAGGAAATTTCACGCTGGTGCATTGCGTTCACCATCATTTCCTTGGTGAACTTCACCACGTCCAGGTTTCTGATGTTCTTGGCTACGTTCAGGGCGATTGCCGGATTGTTCAAAAGCTCGCTGATGGAATCCTTTTCGGAGGCATAGAAGATGCCCATGCGACTTTGAATATTGAAGGATACCGGCTTTTGTCCCAGGTTCATGGTGATAGGCAAGTTGGTGAACTTCTCGATGAAGTTGTCCACATTGTCTTTCTTGACGAGGATAACGAAGTTGTCGCCGCCCATGCGGGCAATCATTTCTTCTGCGGTCAGGAACACCTTGGCTGAAGAGACGTACATCTTCAGGGCCATGTCGCCACCCTGGCTTCCCAAGGACTTGTTCACGTACCTGAAGTTCTTCAGGTTGATGAAGATGCTTGCGTATTCCTTGAGCTTGTTCTGGGAAATCAGTATGCCGATAAAGCGGGTGAGGCCTGCCTGGTTGTCGGTGCCGGTAAGGGCGTCTGTGGTGCTGGCCTTCTGCAATAGCTTCTGCAGACGTGCATTTCCTGCCAGCATGAAGATGTCCCAAAGGAGCATCTTGATGCCCTGAATCATGTCGACGGAGAAAACCTGGGAATCCTTGGGGGCCACCTTGAATGTGGCGGTGCCGCCGTCGGAAGTCTTGAAGGTCTCTACAAAGGGATCGTTATGGTGTTCGCAGTTGTCGGAAAAGAGAGAGATTACCCCATTGGCTCCGCTGTTGACTGGTCCGTGGAAGGAATATTCGATGGCTCCGATGCTCAATGCATCTGCCAGGGGTTTAATAATCTGGGCCAGCTTTTGGGAAATATCGCCGATCTCCTGGGACATGCCCTGGAGATTTTCGCGGAACTCCCTATATATATTACTACAAAATGCGAAATCCATACAACTCTCACCAAACGGCGCCAAATGTAAAAATATGTAAATGATTTTTCAATAAAATAACTCAGTTTGTGATAAAACGCACACAAAAAATTGACTTTATCATATCTTGTTGATACTCAACGGGGTAGGTTAACATAACCCCATAATGCCTCCGGATTAGTTAGCTTAAACTAATATTTTGACGTGTTTTTAAGGCGAAATTTGGCCAAGTCGCTTGCAATTAAGTGCCCTGCCCGCAGTTTCAAAATTCTATCTTTCGCCTCGGTTTTTAATGAGGTAACCCCTATGAAAAATGAGGCAGAAAAGCCTAATTTCATTACGAGCTCCCTTGACTTTATCGTCAACTGGGGTCGTACGAACTCTCTGTGGCCGTTCCCCTATGGTACGGCTTGTTGTGCAATCGAATTCATGAGTACCGAAGTGGGTCGTTATGACCTTTCCCGTATCGGCTCTGAATATGTCCGCTTTACCCCGCGTCAGTCCGACGTCCTGCTGGTATCTGGTACTATTACCTACAAGCAGGCTCCGATCCTCCAGCGCATGTACGAGCAGATGGCTGAACCCAAGTGGGTCATCGCCATGGGCGCCTGTGCTAGCTCTGGTGGTTTCTACGACTGCTACTGCACCGTCCCGGGTATCGACCATATCATTCCGGTGGACGTCTACATCGGTGGTTGCCCCAGCCGTCCGGAAGCATTCTTCGACGCCATGTTCGACCTGCAGAACAAGATCAAGGACGAATCCTACATGAAGATGCGTACCGAACGCGTCAAGGAACAGTGGGAACAGATCAAGGCCAAGACTGCTGAATGCAAGGCCAACGCCGCTGAAATGGCTAAGTCCAAGATCAACGAAGTCAAGGATTTCGTCGTTGGAAAGGAACAGGAACTCATTAAGAAGGCCCAGTTCTGGAAGGAGTAATAATGGAATCTGTTGAAAAGATCGTCTCCCTCCTGGAGGAGAAGTTCGGCGCCAAGCGCGAATCTCTCGCCAAGTGGGACGCATGCGTTGTTATCGCTAAGGAAAACCTCCACGCCGCCGTGGAATTCCTGAAGAACGATGCCCCGGCCAAGATGGAAATGCTCCTGGACGCCGCCGGCATTGACTACCTGACTTACCCCAACCACGAAGGACCTCGCTTCGCAGTCTCCTATGCTTTCAAGAGCATGTCCACTGTAGGCGCACGCGTCCGACTGAAGGTGCTGGTCAGCGAAGCCGACCTCAAGGTCCCCACTCTTACCGACCTCTATGCAAGCGCCAACTGGCTCGAACGCGAAGTCTTCGACCAGTTCGGAATTTTGTTCGAAGGTCATCCGGATCTGCGCCGCATCTTGAACCACTGCGAATTTGTGGGTCATCCGCTGCGTAAGGACTACCCGGCCCAGAAGCGCCAGTGGCTCTCCACCAGCGACTACCTGGTACCGGAACTTGAAAAGCGCTTGGAATCCAAGGGCTACAAGATCGTCCAGCGCTCCGAAGAAGTTGACCCTGTTGATGAAGAATTTCTTGAAGGGAGCAGAAAATAATGATCGTATTAGATCCTAATGGCGAAAAGCTGAACCTGATGGCTCTGAACGTGGGCCCGACCCATCCGGCAACCCATCACTGCGTGCGTTTGCTTACCGCTCTCGATGGCGAAACCATCGTCGCCGGTGTTCACGAAATTGGCTTCATGCACCGTGGTTTTGAAAAGATGGTGGAACGCGGCACCTGGCAGCAGGTGATCCCTTACACCGACCGTCTGAACTACTGCTCTGCAATGATGAACAACATTGCATTCTGCCGCACTGTAGAAAACATGTTCGGCATCGAAATCCCTGAACGCAACAAGGTGCTCCGCGTGATCGTGAACGAGCTCTCTCGTATCAACGACCACTTCATCTGCGTGGCTGCTGCATTCCAGGACTTGGGCGGTACCACTCCGTTCATGTACGCATTTAACCCCCGCGAAGAAATCATGCTGATTTGGGAAAAGCTCACTGGCGCTCGTCTGACCAATAGCTTCGCCCGCATCGGTGGTCTCTATCGCGATACCTACAACGGCTTCGAAGAAGATGTTCTCGCCGCCTGCAACTCTGTGGAAAAGGCTCTCAAGGACCTCCACGCTTGCTTGGACCGCAACCGTATCTTCCTTGACCGTACCGTAGGCATCGGCAAGATTTCCGCAGAACGCGCCATCAGCTACGGCTGGACCGGCCCTGTGCTCCGCGCAACAGGCGTTGCAAGCGACCTGCGTAAGGATGAACCTTACTACGACTACGAAACCTACGACTGGGAAGTTGTGGTAGGCACCAATGGTGACGCCAACGACCGCTTGCAGGTTCGTCTCGCTGAAATCGAAGAATCCGTGAAGATTGTACGTCAGGCACTGAAGCGCCTCGCTCCGGGTCCCATCGACATCGTCGATCCTCGTATCCGCGTGCCGGCACACCAGATGGCCTACCAGGATATGGAAGGCCTTATCGGCCGCTTCAAGAGCGTCTACGAAGGTGTTCGCGTTCCCCAGGGTGAATACTACTGCGGTACCGAATGCGCCAACGGCGAACTTGGCTTCACCATCATTGCCGATGGTTCTGGTCATCCGTACCGTATCAAGGCTCGTTCCCCCAGCTTCGCACACGTTTCCGCATTTGCCGAAATGGTGGAAGGCCTTACCATGGCTGACTCCATGGCTATCCTCCCGGGCCTCAACATGATTGCAGGAGAACTTGACCGATGAGAGAACATATTCAAGGCGCAGTTCAGTTTGTCGCCAACAATAACTTGAAGTTCGACCGTCCGCAGCAGCCCATTGGCGCCGCCGCAGATCCGGCTGAAACTTTTGGCCACGTTCATGCTGCTCAGCCTCAGCCGTCCCCCAAGGAAGTTCTGGACAAGCTGTCCACTCCCGAAATCAAGGAACGTTGCGCTGACTTGCTGAGCCGTTACCCCGAAGGCCAGGGCGCTCTTCTTGAAGTGCTGTGGCTTGTGCAGGGTGTGTTCGGCTGGGTTCCCACCGAAGGCATTCGCTGGGCTGCAAACGTTTGCGGTTGCGCTCCTGCCCACGCTATGGGCGTTGCAACCTTCTACACCATGTACAACCACTCTCCCAAGGGCAAGTTCCTGTTGCAGTTCTGCCGCAACATCAGCTGCGCCATCAAGGGTGCACAGCCCCTCATCAAGTACGTGGAAAACAAGCTTGGCATCAAGTCCGGCGAAACCACTCCCGATGGCATGTTCACCATCCTTCAGGTTGAATGCCTCGGTTCCTGCGGTAACGGCCCCATGATGCTGGTGAACGACGACTTCGCTACCGACGTTGTTGACGGTCAGCTCAAGATGAAGCGCGGCACCACTCTTACCGAAGCTTCCATCGATCGCATTATCGACTGGTGCAAGGCCCACGTGAACGACATGCCCAAGCACGACGTGCTGGGTGGCGTGGTGAAGGGTCACTGCGGTCATCCGGGTGCTCCTGGCGCAACTGCCAAGCCCCAGGTCAATGACTACGCTCCTCCTTCTCCGGTGTTGAACGTTAAGGCCGAAGCTGACGAAGCCGGCGCAACCCTCACTTGGAAGGGCGCTCCGGAATTCACCAAGCTTGTGGTTGAAAAGAAGAATGGTTCCGAATGGGTCGCCGTTGGCGAACCCGGCGTTAAGGACAAGGCATTTGTGGATGCTGCCGGTAAGGTCGGCGATGAATATCGCATGATCGCAACTTCTGGCGAACGCGTCGCTAAGCCCTCCAACGTTGCTGTCACTACTCAGAAGCCCGCTCCGGTGGAAGAGAAGGTAGGTTAATCATGGCAGAATGCGTAAAAGTTTGTACTGAAAACTTCGGCAAGGGCGCCCAGGACATTGAAGTCTACAAGAAGCTGGGCGGCTACGAAAACATTTCCGAACGCTTGTTCAACATGAGCCAGTTCGAGCTCATCGACTACGTGCAGCGCTCTAACCTGCGTGGCCGTGGCGGTGCAGGCTTCCCGACCGGTATGAAGTGGAGCTTCGTGCCTCGTGGAACCGGCAAGCCCGTGTACATCGTGGTGAACGCTGACGAAGGCGAAGGCGGTACCTTCAAGGATCACTTCCTCATGCTGGAAGATCCTCACCGCTTGATCGAAGGCCTCATCATTGCCGCTTGGGCTTTGGGTTCTCGCGCAGCATACATCTACTGCCGTGGCGAATTCCTGCCTTGCATCGAAGCCCTCAACAAGGCTTTGAACCAGGCTTATGCAGCCGGCTACCTGGGCGAAAATATCTGCGGAACCAAGTTCAGCTTCGATATCTTCGTGCACCGTGGCGCTGGCGCCTACATTTGCGGTGAAGAAACCGCACTCATTAACTCTCTCGAAGGCCAGAAGGGCCAGCCCCGCCTTAAGCCGCCTTTCCCGGCTGTGAGCGGTGCCTGGAAGTCCCCGACCTGCGTGAACAACGTGGAAACCATTATGGCTCTGCCCTGGATCTTGAAGCACGATCCTAGCGAATACGCCAAGATGGGTACTCCTCGTGCAGGTGGTACCAAGGTATTCTGCATTTCCGGCGATGTGAAGAACCCGGGCGTGTACGAAGCTCCTCTGGGTACTCCCATGATGACCATGATCAACGAATACGCCGGTGGCGTCGTGGGCGGCAAGCTGAAGGCTGTGCTCCCCGGTGGTTCTTCTTGCGCACCTCTTACCGCAGAAGAAGCTGCCGTTGCCACCATGGACTACGAATGCCTGGCCTCCATGAAGACCATGTTCGGTTCCGGTGCTATGATCGTCATCAACGACACCCACAACATGGTGGACCTGCTGAACGTGCTTGGTAACTTCTACAGCCACGAATCTTGCGGCCAGTGCACTCCCTGCCGCGAAGGTACCGGTCTTCTGCACCGTATCCTCAACCTCATCGTCGATGGCAAGGGCCACGATGGCGACGTTGAACTGATGCAGAGCCTGTGCGGTGGTTTCGGTGGCGTGACCATTTGCCCGCTGTCCGTTTCCCTGGGCGGTCCTGTAGCTTCCTACAGCACCAAGTTCCGTGCAGACTTTGACGAATACATCGCAAAGAACCCGGATCACGCAAAGCCCCGTGTACAAGAAACTTATCGTCCTGGAATCTTCTGGTAATAAATTATGAGTAACTTCTATAACATGCCGAAACTTCCGACCGAAAACAGCCCGAAGGTGGAAATCTTCGTGGATGATAAGGCCGTCATGGTTCCCGGCGATACAAACCTCCTCGAAGCCCTCAAGGCTATCGGGATCGAAACTCCTCACGTCTGTTACCATCCGTATCTTCCGGTTTCCGGTAACTGCCGTCAGTGCCTGGTCGAACAGGAAGGCCCCCGCGGCCGTATGCTGGTGATTGCCTGCTATACTCCTGTTGCCCCTGGCATGAAGATCTACACTCCTGCATCCTCTGCCCGCGTGAAGAACGCCCGCAAGGCTACCCAGGAATTCATGCTGGTGAACCATCCGCTGGATTGCCCCATCTGCGACAAGGCTGGCGAATGCACCCTGCAGGAAAACTACATGGAAGCTGGCCAGAACGAAGGCCGCATGCGTCCGGAATACGGTAAGAACTACCACGGTAATCCGGCCCACCAGTTCGTTGACTCCAAGGGTCAGGTCCGCGGTGGTAAGCATGTAGATATCGGCCCCCGCGTTTGGTTGGACGAAGAACGTTGCGTCCAGTGCGACCGCTGCGTACGCTTTATGCGTTCCATCGCCAAGGACGAACAGCTCCAGCTGGCTGGCCGTGCCGACCACACCTACATTTCCACATTCCCCGGCGAAAAGCTGGACCACGAATATGACCTCTGCGTCACTGACGTGTGCCCCACTGGCGCCATGACCGCAAAGTACTTCCGCTTCCAGAAGCGCGTATGGTTGCTCTCCCACACTCCGACCATTTCCATGGACGATGCAATGGGCGCAAACATTTGGCTGGACCACGCCGACGGTAAGATCTACCGCATGATGCCCCGCTGCAACCCCGAAGTGAACCGCAGCTGGATCTCCAACACCACCCGCCTTGCTTTCCAGAGCTTTGGCGAAAACCGTCTCCCGGGTATGGGCGGCGTGAAGGTGATGAAGGAAGCCCTTGCTGAAGGTAAGGTTGCTATCGTCGCTGGTGGCGCCTGCACTATCGAAGACCTCGCTGCTATCCGCGCCCTCAAGGATTCCCTGGGCGCAAACGCCGAAGTCTTCGGCGGCACCTTCAAGAAGGTTGGCTCTCCCGACGGTATCGCAATGAGCGGCGACCCCATGGCAAACCGCGCTGGTTTCAAGCTCATGGGTGTAGCTGACGACAACCTGGCTGACCTCGTGAAGCGCGCTTCTGAATTCAAGGTTCTCGTGACCGTGAATGCAGACCTCTTCGGCGAAGATGCAGCAGCTGCCGCAGCTCTCGAAAAGATTCCGAGCCGCATCGCTCTTGGCGCCTTCAACGACGCTACCGCGGCCAAGGCAACTCTCGCCTTCGGTATCAAGCACTGGAGCGAAGTCCAGGGCTCCATGGTCAACTGCCTCAACATCTTGCAGAAGTTGAACGCAGCTCCCACCTGCCCGGATGCAGAACTGCACCCCGCATACGAAGTTCTTTCCGAACTCGCTGGCGAAACCTTCACCTGTGCAATGGACGCCTTCAAGAAGGCCGGCCAGTACGCACCGGCATTGGCTGGCCTGGCATACGACACCATCAAGAGCACTGGTCTGCATCTTGAAGGAGGTAACGCATAATGGATATCATCGAATCCAAATCCTGGGTTGAATGGCTGATCACGATTGCGAAGTTCGCCTTCTGCTTCGTGCCGGTCCTTTACATCCTTCTCTTGATTCCTATGGAACGCCGCGGCGCCGGTTTCATGCAAGACCGTCAGGGCCCGAACCGCTCCTACATCAAGATCCCTTACTTTGGTAAGATCCGCTTGCTGGGCTACGTACAGAACATGTGCGATGGTGCCAAGCTGTTCTTCAAGGAAATGTTTGCTCCCAAGGGCGCAAGCAAGTTCCTGTACTACGTTGCACCGGCAATCCCGTTTGCAATCGTGTTCCTTTCTCCTTGCGTTATTCCCTGGTTCGGCCCTATGGTGTTCGAATGGGGTGGCAAGGCTGTGAACATCAGCGGCTCTATCCTTGATTCCGAAGTGGGCATTTTGCTCCTGTTCGGTTTCTCCTCTCTGTCTGCCTACGGCGCAGTTCTCGCTGGCTGGGCTTCCAAGTCCAAGTACAGCTACCTGGGTTCCTTGCGTACCACCGCAATGACCATCAGCTACGAAGTCTGCCAGGGTCTTTCCATGATGGGTCTTCTGGTGCTCGCAGGCTCCTTCAGCCTCACCGACATCGTCAGCTGGCAGGAACACCACGTGTGGGGCATCGTTGCCCAGCCTGTGGCATTCTTCTGCTTCCTCATTGCAACTATCGCAGAAACCGGCCGTGCTCCCTTCGACGTTGCTGAAGGTGAACCGGAACTTGTTGCTGGTTACCACACCGAATACGGTGCAATGCAGTTCGGCCTGTTCTACATGGGCGAATACTCTCACATCTGCATTAGCTCCTTCCTGGTGGCAACTCTCTTCTTGGGCGGCTACTCTGTTCCGTTCGTTACTACCGAAACCATGCAGGCTCACATGGGCGGCTCTCTGGCCATCCTCTGCTGGGTACTTGCATTCTTCGCTCTTGCCTTTCTCCACATGATCTACCGCTACTCTCGTAAGCTGGCTAAGACTAACCAGACTCACAAGAACGTGGTTCTCCAGGAATACAAGCTGTACAAGCTGGTTGCCTGGGTTGCTACCGTGGTGCTCATTGCTGGTGGCGTTTGCTCTTGGATGTTCTACAACCCGGTTCAGCAGGTCATCGACGGCCAGCTGGTCAACACCCTGGGCGCAGCCCTCGGTACCGCAGCCATCCACCTCTTGGTTCTCGTGATCAAGAGTGTCATGTTCTGCTGGGTATGGATCTGGGTCCGCTGGACTCTCCCGCGCTTCCGTTATGACCACGTGATGAACCTTGGTTGGAAGATTATCCTTAACATTGCTATCGTGAACCTCGTTGTGACCGCAGTTGTCGCAAAGCTCCTTGGAGGTAACTAATGGCTCGCGTTATTAAACAGAAACCTATGAACTGGGTGGAACGCCTGTACATTTTCGAATGTCTCCGTGGCTTGTTCACTACCCTTAAGCATGCTGCCCGTGGCTTGTTCCGCTACGAAACCCTTCCCACGATTTCTTACCCGGAAGGCCAGCCGGACATTTACCACACCTACCGCGCCAAGCATCGCTTGATGCTGCGCCCCGATGGCACTCCTCGTTGCGTCGCCTGCGGTATGTGCGCTGCAGCTTGCCCTGCACACTGCATCTTTATCGAAGCAACCAAGAGCGACGACCCGCGTATCGAAAAGCGCGTGGAACGCTTTGACATCGACCACCTGGTCTGCGTATTCTGCGGACTTTGCGTCGAAGCCTGCCCGGTAGATGCCCTGCGCATGGATACCAAGGAAATCGTCTTTGAACACCGCACTCGCGCAGAGTTCGTGGCAAATCTCCAGACTCTCACTAGCTGGGATCCCAAGGATTACCCCGAAGATGCACAGAGCCAGATGGCTCCGGGCGGTACCAAGAATGCCGAGGCCCGCAAGGTCTGGGGCATGGAGGTTAAATAATGCTCGCATTGATCTACTTCATCATTCTGGGAGTGATCGCAGTTGGCGCAGCCGTTTGCGTGCTCCTTTCCAAGCACCCTCTCTACGGTGCTCTTTCCCTCGTGGTTTCCATGCTGTCCCTGGCCGGTATCTACGGCCTGCTGGGTAGCCCCTTCATCGGTGTAGTCCAGGTGATGGTCTACGCCGGTGCCATCATGATGCTCCTTACTTTCGTCATCATGGTGCTGAATGCGGCTAAGGACAGCAAGACTCCCATGTTCGACAAGGTTTCCCTGTTCGTGATACCTGCTGCCCTGGTGCTCTCCGGTCTCGTGGGCTTCGTGCTGGTTCGCTCCGGCATCGCCTTCGACGCCACCACGCTCCGCGGCTCCGTGGCTCTCACTTCCGAAACCCTTTTCAACATGGCTCAGACCGGCCCCGGCTACTTCGTCTTGTTCGAAGTCATCGGCCTTCTGCTGCTCTCTGCCATGGCAGCCGCCGTACTCATGGCCAAGAAGCGCCTGGGTACCGATAACGAGGAGGAAAAATAATGGAACTCCAAGCTATGTACGTTCAGATTCTCGCCTTGGCAATCTTTGCCATCGGCCTGATCGTGGCAATTTCTCGCCGCAACGTGTTCTTTGTGCTCATGGGTGTTGAACTGGCCCTGAACGCAGTGAACTTGAGCTTCGTTGGCTTTGCAAAGACCTTGCCTGCCGACGTGAGCATGGTTGGCCAGATTGTGCCGCTGTTCACCATCGCCGTCGCCGCTGCCGAAGCTTGCGTTGGCCTTGCCATGGTGATTATGATTTTCCGCAACCGTGAGAGCGTTGACGCCAACGACTTCTCCAACTTGAAGGGGTAAGAGATGACAAATTTACCGCTTTGGTTTATTCCGCTTTTCCCGCTGATTGGCACGATCCTTCTTGGCACCATCGCCGTGACTTCTGCCCCCAGCAAGAAAGGTCCTTCCGAAGGCTTGGTGGGCGCACTCTCTGTGCTGTTCCCGGCTCTTGCCTTCGCAAGCGTTGTGCTGCTCTCCTTCGGTATGCCCGAAGGCGGCATCCGCACCACCCTTTGCAACTGGATCGACATCCCCATGTTCAAGGTGGATATCGGATTCCTGTTCGATGGTCTGTCTCGCATCATGTTGCTGTTTGTCACTGGCATCGGCTCCCTGATTGCTTTGTACTCCATCGGCTACATGCACGGTGACCGCGGCTTTGCACGCTTCTTCGCCTACATCAACTTGTTCTTGTTCAGCATGATCGTGCTTGTCCTTTCCGACAGCCTTCTGCTCACGTTCCTCGGTTGGGAAGGTGTGGGTCTTTGCTCCTACCTCCTCATCGGTTTCTGGAACCACGACATCAACAACTGCAAGGCAGCTAACAAGGCTTTCATTGTGAACCGCGTTGGCGATATCGGCTTCCTCTTTGGTATGCTGGTTCTCGTTACCATCGGTGGTTCCAGTGTGTTGAACTACGATGCTCTCAATAGCTTCATCGCAATGATCATGGGTACCGGCAACATCGAAATCGTTGTGCCTATCCTCTCTATTGCAGGCATCTGCTTCTTCATCGGTTGCACCGGTAAGTCCGCTCAGATTCCTCTTCTCACTTGGTTGCCCGATGCTATGGCTGGTCCGACCCCGGTATCCGCCCTCATCCATGCTGCAACCATGGTGACCTCCGGCGTCTACCTGCTTGCTCGTCTTTCTACCATGTTTGTCCAGATCCCCATGGTTCTCGACATCATCACCTGGGTTGGCCTCCTCACTGCCTTCTGGGCTGCTGTTGCTGGTCTCTTCCAGAACGACATCAAGAAAGTTCTTGCTTACTCCACTGTTTCTCAGCTGGGTTACATGTTCATGGCTGCTGGCGTTGCCGCTTTCGACTCCTCCATCTTCCATGTGTTCACCCACGCCTTCTTCAAGGCAGCCCTCTTCTTGGGCGCTGGCGCAGTGATTCACTCCCTGGCTGGTGAACAGGATATGCGCAAGATGGGCGGTCTCTTGAGAAAGACTCCGGTTACCGCTTGCGTTATGATCTTGGCATTCTTCGCCATTATCGGCTTCCCCCTGTTCTCTGGTTTCTGGTCTAAGGACTTGATCTTGGAACGCCTCTACATGAGCGGTCCCATGGGTCCCTTCTTCTACTTCGTGGCTCTCCTCACTGCAGTGATCACCGCAGTTTACATGGGCCGTCTCATTGTTCTTACCTTCTTTGGTAAGTACCGCGGCTCCGAAGAAAGCGAACACCATATTCACGAAGCTCCGGCTTGCATGTTGTTCCCCATGGTTATTCTCGCCTTCGGTGCAGTCTTCTCTGGCTGGCTCTGGGCAGAATCCTTCGGCATTACCTACTTCGAAGAAATGCTTGCTCCTGTGGTTGGCTCTGCTCAGGCAGTTCTCACACACAGTGCAGCACATATCAACCCCATGGTCTTTGCAGGTCTTGGCACTCTCGCTGCCCTTCTCGGTATGGGTATCGCATGGGCTAAGTACGGCAAGGCTCGCATTCCTGCTGCCAAGGGTTCTTCTGCACCCGAAGGCAAAATGGCAACCTGGACATTCTTCTGGGATTACGTACATGGTGTGGTTATCACCGTTGTTAACGCCATCGCATGGGTTGTTGACAACTGCGTCGACAAGATTGTTCAGTTCGTCCAGTGGTTGGTTGGTGGCATTGCCGAAATCCTCGGCGATGGCGCAGCATCCTTCCAGGTACGCAAGGTTCGCCTCCAGATTGCTCTTAGCATCGCTGGTGTTGCTGCCCTTGTGATTGTTGTTCTTCTGACTGGAGGTTTGATCTAATGCTTCTGCATCTCCTCGTCTTAGCACCGTTCGTTGCCGCTATTCTTATGGTGGCAACCTCCAAGGAAGACCCCAAGTCCTCTTCTCGACTTGCCTTCCTCTTTGCCCTTGCATTCTTCGGAATGTCCATTGCCAACATCGCTGCTGGCAACCAGGCTACCGAAGCCTACGAATGGTTCCGCATTCCTGGCGCAAAGGGCCCGGTCTACTACTACCTCTACAGCCATGGTCTTGGTGCCTGGATGGTGTTCCTTTCTACCGGTCTTTCTCTGGTAGCTTTGATCACCGCCCGTAACACCACCTGCAAGAACTACCGCAATTTTGCTATCGGTATCTTCGCCTTGATGGGCGCCATGAACGGCACCTTCCTGGCTGCCGACGCAGTTTTGTTCTTCGTGTTCTTCGAAGCCATGGTGATTCCGGCTGCAATTCTTATCGCAGGTTTCGGCGGCAAGGATCGCGCCAAGGCTGCAATGACCTTCGCCATCTACACTCTCGTAGGCTCTGCTCCTATGATGGTTGCTCTGTGGTACCTGATTTCCCAGGCTGACAACTCCCTGTTGCTCTCCTTGGCTGTCGCTCTGCAGAACATTCCCGAAGGCACTCAGACTGCAATTCTCGTAAGCTTCCTTCTTGCCTTCCTGGTGAAGACTCCTATCTTCCCCTTCCACGGCTGGCAGGCAATTTCTTACTCTGAAGCTCCTGCTCCGCTCTCTGCAATCCTTACCGGTGCAATGAGTAAGGCTGGTGTGTTCGGCTTTATCGCTTGGATCCTCCCGATCTTCCCCATGAACATGTCTGTGGTTAGCACTATGATGTGGCTTGGCCTTGTGACCGCTCTTTATGGCGCTCTCATGGCTCTGCGCGCAACCGATGCTAAGAAGCTCCTGGCTTTCAGCTCCATGGGTCACCTTGGTCTTGCTGTTGCCGGCGTGTTCAGCCTCTCCGAAGCAATGCTTCCTGCTGTTCTCGTGCTCCTGGTTGCTCACGGTATTTCCGCTGGTGCCCAGTTCTTGCTCATGGGTATTGCAGAACGCATGACTGGCACTCGTGAACTTGACAAGCTGGGCGGTCTCGCTCGCGTCACTCCGGTGTTCGGTTCCTTGTTCGGCTTTGTTGCAATCCTCGCTTTGGCTATCCCCGGTACCGCAGGCTTCGTTGGTGAATTCACCGTTCTCATGAGCCTTTGGGACATGGGCCCCATGCCCGCTCTCGTAGCAGGTATCTGCATCATCCTCTCTGCCGCTTACATGCTGCGCTTCGTTCAGAAGGTTATCTTCGGCGAACAGAAGTGCGAAGTGACTGGCACCCGCATGACCGCCCTGGAAGGTTCTTCCTTCGGTATCATGGGCGTGCTCCTCTTGGTGTTCGGTATGCATCCGGCATTCATCACCGATGCTTTGCACCTCTTTGATGAACAGGCCATCGAAAACATGGCTGAACTCACCAAGAACCAGAATGCAGCCCCGGTTGACGAAGCTGCCGCAGATGAAGTTGCCCCCAAGGCAATCGACGGCGTTGATGCCGAAGAGGACGAAAATATTGCTGATGTTGCACAGCCCATGTCTTCTGAAGACATTGAAACTTTGAAGGCAAATTTGGCTGCAAACGGCTTTAGCGAAGAAGAAATCGCAAACCTGATTGAACAGCTCAAGTCCATGGAAGCAGAAGATGCAGATATCGCAGCGGCAGATGATGCTGCCCCCGCCGACGCCGCTCCTGCAGAAACTTCCGCAAACGGAGGTAAGTAAAAATGAGTAATATCGTGAATCTCCTCCCGGTTATCCTTGTCGCCGCAGGCGCCTTGGTTTGCTTGGCCGCAGAACCGTTCCTCAAGGACGAAAACAAGCACAAGGTGCTCCCCTGGGTTGCTGCCTTGTTCGTAGCCCTTGGCGCAGGTGCCTATGCCCTCGTCGGTACCGACACCTTCTTTAACCTCTATGCCATGGACCCTGTCCGCCGCTTGCTTGGCGTTGCCATCATGCTGTGCGCATTCCTGGGCATTGCCGGCCTCCAGTGGACTCTCGGTCACGAAAAGTTCAAGGGTGGTGAAGCCTACGGTCTGTTAATGCTCGCTACTTGCGGTGCAACCCTCATGACCCAGGCTATCGACTACCTGGCCCTCTTCCTGGGCATGGAACTGGCTAGCTTCCCGATCTACGCTCTCGTGGGTCTTCGTCGCAAGGATGTGAACGCAAACGAAGGTGCATTCAAGTACTTCGTTTCCGGTTCCGTATTCAGCGCCATCTTCCTCTACGGTGTGGCTATGATGTACGGTGCAACTGGCACAACCCACATGTTTGCTGCAACTCTCCCGGGTCGTGAAGCCCTCTATGGTCTTGGCGTCTTGTTTGCAATCATCGGCCTTCTCTTCAAGGCTGGTGCAGCTCCCGTCCACTTCTGGGTGGCCGACGTTTACACCGGCGCTTCCGTTGCTGTGACCGCCTTTATGGCTGCCGTAGTTAAGGTTGGCGCTCTGGCTGCTCTTGCCTCCGTATGGCTGGGCATCCTGGTGACCCGCACCGGTGCTGCCGTTGCTGCATGGAACCTTGCTGAACCGGTGACTATCGCTGGCCAGTCCAAGGCACTCTACTTTGTAGTGCTGATCGTTGCAATCCTTTCTATCGTCTACGGTGCATTCGGTGGCTTGGCTCAGAAGTCCATCCGCCGCATCCTGGCATACTCTGCCGTGATGAACGCCGGTTTCATCGTGCTTGGCCTTCTGTTGCCCAGCTACCTTGAAAACGGTACCGTCCAGATGGGTGCTATGTTCTACTTCCTGGTGACCTACGCCATTGGCTCTGCCGGCGCCCTCACCGGTATCGCATACCTCTCTGGCCGCGAAGACCGTCACGAAACCTTGAGCGACATGCTGGGTCGCGGTCGCAACCGCCCCTACGTTGCACTGGGTGTTACTGTGTGCTTGGCTAGCCTTGCAGGCCTTCCGCCTGTTGCTGGCTTCTTGGCAAAGTTCACTCTGTTCTCCGAAGCATTGGCTGGCGGCATGGGCTGGGTTGCAGCTCTCGCATTTGGCCTTTCTTTGGTTGCTGCAGTCTACTACCTGCGAATCGCCTTCGTGCTGTTCATGCCCGCAAAGTGCGAAGCAGAAATCAAGTGCTGCTGCTCTCAGAGCGCACCTTACAGCTACCTGCTTAAGTTTGGCGTGACTGTTGCTGCCCTCGTGCTGCTGGTCATCGGCGTTCTGCCGAAGCTCGCCCTGCTTGTATAATAGCTGGCTTGCAACATTTGAAAAACTCCGCAGGAATCCCCTGTGGAGTTTTTTTTATTCGCTGAAAATTTGCTGAAAATTTGCTGAAAATTTTGTTGAAAATTCGCAGGAAATTCGCTGAAAATTTTGCGCCGGGGAGATAATTTTGAAAAAATGCCTGCTTTTACGGGAGTAAGACCCCAAAAACACTTGTTACTCCCGTAATTTTTCCACAAAAGATTGCTAAAATAGATCGCTCACCTGAAAAATAGCCCTGGCAACACAAATTTTTTGTTTTTTTGTCACGGAAACGGGTAATTTTAGAACAATTTTCTCCGTTTTGCTCGTGGCTGTTGAATACAAACTAATGATTTACGGGAGTAAGACCCCAAAAACACATGTTACTCCCGTAATTTGAGCTAAAAACTCAAAATTTGCATTTTTCCGCCCTTTTTTTATATTTGTCTCCGCGGGGTTGCTTTATATTTTCCGCGGTTTGCTTTACAATTTCTCCCGCGGGTTGCCGCACCCTAAAACAAGAGGTTCACTATGGATAAGATTTATCGTTCTGGCATCGGTTTTGACGTTCATAAGCTGGTAGAAGGCCGCAAGTGCATCATCGGCGGCGTCGACATTCCTTACGAAAAGGGCCTGCTGGGCCATAGCGATGCCGACGTGCTGCTCCACGCCATTAGCGACGCCTTGCTGGGTGCTGCAGGCCTGGGCGACATCGGAACCTACTTCCCGGACACCGACCCCGCCTTCAAGGGCGCCGACAGCCTGGAACTCCTGCGCAAGGTAGGGGAGGAAGTGGCAAAGGCCGGCTACGATATCATCAACATCGACGCCATCGTCATGTGCGAACGCCCCAAGGTGAACCCCCACAAGGACCAGATGAAGGCAAACATCGCCCGTGTGCTTAACCTTGACGTAAAGCAGATCGGCATCAAGGGCACCACCACCGAAAAGCTGGGCTTCACCGGCCGCGGCGAAGGCATTGCTAGCCAGGCTGTGACCATGGTCAGAAGTAAGTAACGCTGCCATGGTAAAAACATCTTCGGGGGAGATAATTTTCTAAAAAAGCCCTGTTTTACGGGAAAATCGAGCGTTTTGGTGCCGGTTTTCCCGTAATTTTTTATACAAACTAATTGAAAATACCCGTCTCCCATGGAAAATACACCCAAAATGCAGGTGTCGGGGCCAAAAATGGCCCCTTTTTTGCGCCATGGTTGTAAAATTTGGCGGCATTCGGCCCCATTGACCAGATTTTGTTGTGAACAAACTAGCGATTTACGGGAAAAACCCCGCTTATTCATTCTGTTTTCCCGTAATTTCAGCCACTTTTCAAAAATTATCTCCCGGGGGATTATTTTATATGGCGCTTTTCAAGCGCATATAGAGCGGCTAAAAAATACAAGAGTGAACTCTTGTGCTTTATTCGCCTTTTTCTATATTTGGCCATACACTGAAAGATGAACAACTACGCCGCGAGCTCGGACTAGCTGAAAAGCAGTGATGATGATCCGATAGTGGCGCTAACTCTGGCCGACGCGATACAAGATCCTCCAGATTTCCCTTGAAGTCGCGCTTGCTTTGCCAGAAAGGAAATACTATGCCCGCTGTGGACATGAAATTGGCTGTACTCACTCTTCTTGGCTGCCTCGCACTTTTGATGTTTGGCATGAAGACCATGTCTGAAGGTCTTCAAAAGCTCACCGGAAACACTCTTCGTACCATGCTTGGTACCATGACTAAACACCGCGTAATGGGTGTGGCCACCGGTACCGCTGTGACTGCGACTATCCAGTCTTCTACCGCTACAACCGTTCTTACTGTTAGCTTCGTTAATGCTGGCTTGCTTACTCTTAAGCAGGCCATTTCTATTATCATGGGTGCAAACATCGGTACCACCATCTCCGGATGGATCATGGTGCTTGGCTTCAAGTTTGACATGCTCTACCTGGTGTACCCCTGCTTCGTGCTGGGCATCATCCTGAGCTACGCAAAAAAGAGCAGCACCAAGAGCATGAGCGAATTCCTGTTCGGCCTAGCCTTTATGCTGTTTGCCATTACCACCCTGCGAACCACTGGCGGTTCCATGCACCTGGGCGATATCCCGGCGGTGCAGAACTTCGTTGCCGCCTGCGGTAACTGGGGCTTCGCCAGCACCTTGCTGTTCTTGCTCATCGGTGGCGTGCTCACCATGTGCGTGCAGTCCTCTGCAGCAGTCATGGCAATCACCCTCATCCTCTGCTCCAGCGGCGCTCTCGAAATCTACCAGGGCATTGCCCTTGTGATGGGCGAAAACATCGGTACTACAGTCACCTCCAACGTGGTTGCCCTCAGCGCCTCCACCCAGGCACGCCGCGCCGCCCTTGCACACTTGCTCTTCAACATGTTCGGTGTGGTGTGGGTGCTCATCGTATTCCACCCCTTCATCAATTTGGTTTGCAGCATCGTCGGTTTCGACCCCACCCTCAAGCCCTCCACTCCCGAAGAAGTCAAGGCCGCACAAGATGGCGTCACCTTCGCCGTGGCTGGCTTCCACACCATGTTCAACGTGGTGAACGTCTTGATCCTCATCTGGTTCATCAAGCCCATGGAAACCATCATTTGCAAGATCATCAAGGACAAGGCCGAAGACGACGAATTCCGCCTCAAGTTCATCAGCGGCGGTATCCTTTCTACCGCAGAACTTTCCCTCTTCGAAGCCCGCAAGGAAATCATCCTCTTCGGTCAGCGCTGCAAGAAGATGTTCAACATGGTGCCCGACCTTTTGACCACCAAAGACGAAAACGACTTTACCAAGATCTTTAGCCGCATCGAGAAGTACGAAGAAATCAGCGACAACATGGAAGTTGAAATCGCAAAGTACCTGAACCAGGTCAGCGAAGGCCGCCTCTCCACCGAAAGTAAGGTGACCATCCAGTCCATGCTCCGCGAAATCTCCGAAATGGAAAGCATCGGCGACGCCTGCTACAACATGGCCCGCGCCATCAACCACAAGTTCCGTAGCAAGAACGACTTTACCGACGAGCAGTACGCACACATCAACCACATGGTGGAACTGTGCAACTCCGCCCTCGACAACATGATCGATGTTGAAGAAGGCAAGCCCGGCGCCGACTATAACCGTTCCCGCAACATCGAGAACGAAATCAACAACTACCGCAAGAGCCTCAAGGAACGCAACGTTGCCGACATCAACGACAAGAAGTACGACTACCAGATGAGCGTTCACTACATGGACGTGATCAACGCCTGCGAACACCTGGGCGACTACGTGATCAACGTGGTGGAAGCCTACGGCAACAAGAAACGCGCATAAAGTTTTATAATCTGTTCCGCAGACACTCCTGCAAAAAATCAAGTTGAAATTGAAAAGAGACCGATAGATGTCGGTCTCTTTTTTCATTGAATTTTTAGAAAAAGTGTAATAAGATTTTAACATGCGAAAGACGGTTGTATTATTGTGTGCTACAAGTGTGGGATACTGTTTGCTGAATTTGTTTTGAATAACGTTAGTTTAGCAGAGAATGTCATTTTCGGTGTTTTTTGACAACAGCTTTTTATAAGAATAAATTATCATCCGTCCATTTTTTCAACACAAAAAAAGGAGAATAAAAATGGCGATTGATAATACTCCTGCAACTACCGTGCAGAGCATGCTTAACGGCATAGACTATAGCGCTCTTATTGGCGGTCCTCTTCAGGCTGCTGTAACAGCGCAGGCTATGGCTGCAAAGTCGACTTGGGAATTCATCCAGGAAGTCGGTATGAATACCGATAAGAATGGTGAAAAGAGTGCTGTGAATGTCACTTTCCTTTACCAGAAAGATGGCAACATGACCAAGTTGATTGTTCCTCTTCTGACCATTGTTCCTATTCCTATGATTGTCATTGACGAAGTGAATATCGAATTCAAGGCCTCTATGAACGCATCCTCTTCTACTTGCACCGAGGAATCCTCCTCTACAGCAACAGATGTTGGTGGCGAATTTGAAGCAAAGGTCGGCTGGGGACCGTTTAGCGCCAAGCTGAGTGCAAAGGCTAACTATTCCAGTAAAAAGGATTCCAAGGCTACTGCAGAATCCAAGTATTCTGTGGAATACACTCAGGATGTTAGGGTGCACGCTTCTCAGGCAGACATGCCTGCAGGTCTTGCTACCGTCTTGAATATTCTTAGCCTTTCTGCACAGGGCGATGCTGGTATTGACGGAAAGATCGAAGTTGAAAAGAATGTAATCACTCCGAGCGCTACCGAAGAACAGGCCTGTAGCATTACCGTTAAGGATAGCCGCGGCTTGATCCTGAAGGGTGCCAAAGTTCATGTTTCTCTTGTTGGTGCTGCAGAAAATGCTGCAGAGAACTCTGGTCTCGTTATTACTCAGGGCCACATCAGAAGTGCTGTCACTCCGAATAGCGATATCACTCTCGACAAGGGTACCACGGTTCTTTACTTCAAGGCTAAAGAAAATACCGAAATTCCGCCTATGGTTCTTACTCTCAAGACAATCATTGGAGATAAGAAGGAAGTGGAAACTGAAATCAATATTGAACAGCTCAAACTTGTAAAAGCACCTGAAGACGCTTAAAGAACAATAGCATTCAAACATTAACCAATCCTAGGTCGGAACCTAGTTTCGATCTAGGAACCTCTACTCAACATGCCTAAATTAAAAGAAGTTGTAACATCTCTCATTGAATCCCTGGAATTCGCTCAACATCAAAGTAATTTGAGAACTAGGGAACTTGCTGAACAGTACAAGAACGACAAAAATCTCGGCTTTCTGACATTGCCCAATGCGGTAATGTCAGAAGTGAATTTCACCTTGCGGTACATGTTTACCGAGGAATCAGCACAACTTAAGTTTGCTCCTAAAACAATGGCCAAGGAAAATCCTGCAGCTGTTGATGAACCTGCCATGAATGCGGTGGCGACATTTACACCGTCGCGTTATGCAACAAAGAAAATTTCAAAAGATATTGTTGCTAAGATACAAGCAGATGAAAATCTAAGGACTTTGGTTTCTTCAGAAAATGAAAAACAGTATTTGACTAACCGTGTCAATATTGCACTCCAGGATTCTATTTCAAAGAAGCAAGATGGAAAAATAGACATGGGTTCCATCAAGGATGTCATATATGCATCCGCAGCGGAGAAATATGGGACGACTAAAAACGCCCAGTTTTCTGAAGAAAAACTGAATAGTCTATTGGGTGAACTTGAATCATCTGTGAATCAGCAGGTCGCAACGGTAAGTAGTGTACCCGATGCGTTTGGTGACATCGGTGATTTGGATGTTATTGTCGACGGAAATCTTTTAGTCAATGAATCAGCAATCCAGGTGATGCAGATAAAAGCGAAGATGGAAAACTATCGCTGGGTTGTTAGTGCAAATGACGAAGAAGGCCATTTTGTCATTGTTGAATAAAAAAGGAAAAATATGAGTCAGATTTTCACTCTCGAAGAAATTTTCGGCGTGCCTATTAAGGCAATTTTAGATGCTGACTATATGGCTGCTAGACAAGCGGCCGAATACATCTCAGAGTTTGGCTTTGAACAATATAAGCCTCAACTGCAGGCAAATCCAAATCTTGGATGTACAGATACTGCCAATAAGTTGGAGAATCTAGGAACCGTTAGGGAATCGTCGTTTCTTTATAACCAGGTGAATTCCAAAGGATTTATCGAACCTCGCGTGATGAGAGTTCCTACGTTGTCCTTGATTCCTCTGCCGTTGCTGCATGTTGACAATGCAGATTTTGACTATTCAGTTCGAATCCTTGAAAGTGATAAAGACGGAAAAACTCAGGCGACTTTGACCACGCAAAAAGGAGCTAATGCAAATAGCTCGAATCCCCATTTGGAAGCAAATATCAATGTGAAGGTCAAAGTTGTCCAGTCGGACTTGCCTGCCGGCATCACCAACTTGATGGCTCTTATGGGGTCCAATGTAATTAATAAGACTGCTCACAATTTGTATGTAGATTCCGAAGTTCTTCCAATTAAGATCGGTAGCAACAGTGCTGTAATGTCTATGCACATGAAGAACGCCATTACCAATTGCGGGCTCCCTAAGGAACTTGTTACTGTGACTTATGATGAATCGGTCGGCTTTACCGTTAATAGTGACAAGCGTAAGTGGGAAAGTGGAACAGTAATGCTTACCAATGAACAGGGCGCCATCAATATTGTCATTGGGACCAAGAATGTGAAGGGCATTAAACCAGGTTCGGTTCACAGAATCAAGTTTACTGATTCTTGTGGTGAAAGCTGCTATACGGACCTATATTTTGAATAAGGAGTTTTTATGAGTGAAAAAACATACAATACACCGAATGGCTTTTTGTGCCCGGTCTGCCACAAAGGGATGATCAAAATGTCTCTTTACAGTTTTCTGTACGACAGAGATGTCAAATGTCCTGTTTGCGGCATGAAATTTTCTGTGGATAAATCCCAGTGCGAAAATACAGTCAACAAACTTCAAAACCTGTATATGGCATCCAAGGAAGTGGAACGACTAAAAAAGCAGAATCTCTAATACCTAGGCAGTTGAGGAGAAAAACAAGGGTTACGCCCCCTAAGGGCGTAACCTTTCTGTTTTTTACAGTTTCTTGATTAAAAAAGTTTACGTTTTGCTGCAAAAGTGCCTTTAAAGAAATCTTAACATTTTTTTATATGCAAAAATTCCCGTCAATGGGCTATATTTTGTGCTGATCAGAAAAAGGAGTAAAATATGCGTAAGTTTAATTTTAGTGAACAGGCATTGATTGGCAAGCTGATTGCAAACGCCGTTGACCCCATCGGCAACATGCCCATCAAGGCCCTCGAATCCGTATTCGGCGACTACAAGGTCACCTTCCATAGCGACGATGTTTCCTACTTCAACTTCTACGTGAACGAAGGCAAAGAAGAATCCGTCAAGGAACTGACCAAGAACCTTTACAACAAGCTCCTCGAGGCATTCAACCTCGTAAAGTATCTGAAGAAAGAAGGCTTAATTGTCGAGCTGGAAAACTCCCGCGAAAAGAAGAAGTCCTTTGGCGACGACGTTTCCTACGTATCTGCCGGCATGGTAGAAGTTCGCGTGTTTGTCGAAGAAGACCTGGTGATTGATTCGCTCATCAACTTCATGAACAATGCTGTGTACGTTACCGAAGCCCTCAAGGAACTCCAGGCTAACAACTTCGTGACCTACGAAGAAACCGTTCTGGCTGAAGTTGCTGCCCTCAAGAAGAAGGTGGGCAAGGTTATCTTGTTTGCATTCCTTGGCTTTGCCGCCGCCGTTGCAGGCATTGTGCTGAGTATGCAGAACTCCAGTGCAAGTGCAGCACCTGTCGCAAATCCGGCTGCAGAAATTCAGGCCGCAATCGAGTCTAAGGTGGTTCCCGCCATTGCCGAAGTCAAGGCCGAAATCTCCGCTGTGAAGGAAGTGGTTTCCAATCTGGATGCAGAACCGGTGAACCTCTCCGAACTGCAAAAGACCGATGACGAAGACAAGACTTCTTCCAAGAAAAAGTCCAAGAAGAAAAAGCGCAAGTAACACCGCACCCCTCGCGGGGCAGTACCGTGCGGCTTCCTCTAGATGTCATCCCGGCCTCTTCCTAATGTCATCCCGGCCTCCGAGCCGGGATCTCTCGTTTATTCTAGAAGTAAAAGCTTTACGCAAAAGTGGTTTTATCGCTCTTTTTTTTGTATTCTAAGACCTCTTCAATATGGGGGTTGCGTATGAATGCACACAATTATTACGTATATCTTCTTACAAACGAAAGTAAGAGTTCTTTCTATATCGGGGTTACCAATAATTTGCTCAGGCGAACTATTGAGCATAAAGCAAAAGTAAATGAAGGCTTCACCAAACAGTACAACGTAAACAGATTGGTGTACTATGAAGTTTTCACTCAGATTAAAGATGCCATCGCAAGAGAAAAACGATTGAAACGATGGAATCGTTTATGGAAAATAAATCTTATTGAAAAAGAAAATGCAGACTGGCGAGATTTATCGTTTGACATCGGCGTAACAGAGCAAATGATTCAAAACGCTAAAGCGGGTGTTGCTGCTCTTCGCGGTAGGTACTAGAGATCCCCGCCTTCGCGGGGATGACAGCAGTATAGTACGCGGGGATGACAGCGGGGCGGTATCGTGCGGCTTCCTCTTGATGTCATCCCGGCCTCCGAGCCGGGATCTCTCGTTTATCCTTGCAACAAGCCATACCCTTTTGCATGTCATCCCGGCCTCCGAGCCGGGATCTCTCGCTTATTCCTGATAAAAAAGCGTTGTCGCGGTAGGTACTAGAGATCCCCGCCTCCGCGGGGATGACAGCAGTATAGTACCGCGGGGATGACAGCGGGGCAGTTACTTTCCTTTGCTTTGTACGTCTTCGACGTACTTGCGCATGGCTTCAACGCCTACGCTGTACATATCTGCAAACTTTGTTGCAAAAGGCGGGATCTTGCGGTTGTGCATGCCCAGGGCATCGTGCATTACAAGCACCTGCCCGTCGGTAAAGCGGCCCCCGCCAATGCCAATGGTCATCGCATTCACCTGCTGCGTGATGGAGGTGGCCAGCGCCTCGGGAATATGCTCCAGAACAAACTCAAAACAACCCAGGCTGTCGATGTACTTTGCATCGGCAAGAATCTTAGCGGCCTCTTCTTCGGTTTGGCCCTTCTGCTTGAAATTTTCCGCAGTCTGGGGCAGCAGACCCAGGTGACCGCACACAGGAATGTCGTGGGCCAGCAGGTTCTCGATGACACCCTGGGGCACGCCCTCGAGCTTTACGGAACTTGCACCCACATCCATAAAACGGCGGGCGTTGTCTAAGGCCAGCTGCGGGTTGGCGTCGCTACCGAAAGGCATGTCGGCCACCACATGAGTATTGGCGGCGCCTCGGCAAACCGCACCCACGAAAATCAGCATTTCGGTCATGCCGATCTGGCTGGTCTTTTTATAACCCAGCATGGTGTTGGCAAGGCTGTCGCCTACGAGAATCTGGTCTACGCCGGCGGCCTCGGCCATCTGGGCAAAAGCATAGTCGTAGGCGGTGATCATGGAGACCTTTTCGCCCTTGGACTTCTTTAACTTAATGTCGTTTGCGCTAAGCATGCCACAAAATGTAAAAAATTATCCAGCCCCGCGGCAGTGGCCGGCAGTTACCACCACACCACCACGTTGCCAAAGCACTCGTGTTCCCCAAAGAACTTGAAGCCCAGCTGGTAAGAAACATGGTCTACCATGTAGTTCAGGTAGGGGGCGAGGGTGTACTGCATCTTGGCACCCTTCAAAAAACTCTTGCTATGCTTGAGATGATCGTAGGGCGTTACGTCGTTAAGCTGGCTGCCAACATCCACACCCTTCCAGAGCCAGGAATTGTGTACCACCGCCCTGAAACGCTTGTCGAACTGGGCGTAGACAGACCAGTCGATAACCTGGCTGTTGGGGCCGTTGGGGTTACCCAGGGGGCGCATGGCGTGTGCTGCCTGGGCCGTGTTAGCAATAAAGTGAGTGTAAACGTAGGGCTCCACTCGTGAATACTCGGCAATGGTGCCCGCCCACAGCTTGCGGCCCATTACATAAAAGTCCTTGTCTAGCTGGATACCGGCCATCCAGCCCCACTTGGCCTCGGCGTTGTCGTTTTTGATAAGGCTGATGGGGCTTTCCATGTCGTCGATCAGGAACTCTGTATAAACGCGGCCAATACCCAGGAACCTGTACTCCGCATCAAAGGAAATCTCGCCGTTGTTGGTGTTTTCGGAGAAGTTCCCCTTTTCCATGAACAGGGGCACCGTAGGCACAAAGAGCCAGGGCTTGAGATTATTGTGGAGAATGGTCGCCTCGTTGATGCCGAAGGTCCAGTTGGTCAGGCGCAGCTCGTAGCGGTGGCCGAACAAGTCGCGGTCGCCATTCATGGACTTTACCAGCTGTTCCCTTGCAGGCTCAGGAATGTTGGGGGGAGCAGTCCAGCCCCAGGGCGCAACACGCAGGCTACCGTACATGGAGTAAACATGCAGCGGGCCAAGGTCCAGGTTCATAGACACCATGTCGTAGGGGAACGAAGACTTGTTGAGAGTCAGATTGTTGTAAACGCCTGGGCCCAGGTGCACCTTGTCGTGGGCCGCCTTGATTTGGATCCAGTCTAGCTTGAAACCGATATGGCCGTTGAACTGCAGCGCCTTGAAATCGCGCATGTTACGGTTCTCGAAGTTGTCCCAGTTCAGGTTCAGGGCAAGGTCGAACATCTTTTTGTGGGCGGTAACGTAGGCGCCCAGGTAGCCGCGCAGGTTTGTGGTGTCGTGGATTGCCTCGCTACGTATGGAACCGCCGCCTGCGTACAAGTTCGCGGCCACGTGCCAGTCGCGCCCGCCAATGGAAAGCGGCAGCCTTTCGGGACCCGGCCTGTAGTTGCGCATAAAAATGCCCGCCTCGGACTGGTTGGTTCCAGGCAGCAAGTCCAGCTGAAAAACCTCGGCCACTGCAGCGCTCACCACACTGCAGGCAAACAACAAAAGAACAAGGCTTAGTTTATGCGTCATGCCGCAAAGTTAGAAAAAAAAGCCATTCCCTTTTGCATGTCATCCCGGCCTCTTCCTAATGTCATCCCCGGCGCTTGTCCTCGCCTGTCGGGGATGACCGGGGATCTCCTTTTTTATGGCAGCCCCGGGGCTGCGAAAAAGCTAGTGTGCGACGCAATGCAGGAGATCTTTTGAGAAAAAATGCCCAAATTACGGGAGTAGAGCTGCTTTTTGATTAGTTACTCCCGTAAAATTACAGACAAACTATAGCAAAAATCATGTTGGAAGGCCAAATTCGCCTTTCGCGGCCATTTTTCACCGGCATTTTCATTGTTTTGACCAGCCTCCAGGCCATGTTCCGATGAAAAAATGAGCCCAAACCACAGATTTGTTACAAACAACCTAATAAATTACGGGAGTCGGGTCGCTAAAAAAGCAGTTACTCCCGTAAAATAGCCCTATTTTCAAAAATTATCTCCCGGAGGGGCACTTACGGGTTCTTTTTTGATGTCATCCCGGCCTCTTCCTAATGTCATCCCGGCCTCCGAGCCGGGATCTCTCGTTTATTCTTGACAAAAAAGCCTTAGACGCAATAGGTACTAGAGATCCCCGCCTTCGCGGGGATGACAGCGGTATAGTACCGCGGGGATGACAGCAGTATAGTACCGCAGGGATGACCCGGGATCTTCTTTTTACAAAAAAATTTCATTTTCAGGGGCGCGGCTCGCTTGAAAAAAGCGTGTATATACGCGAATGGCGCGTTCTCGTCATTTCGCCGAGCGATTCCCCGGTCTCGTCATTTCGCCGAGGAATTAGCCCGACGCACAGAACAAAGAAAATGAATGAATAAAACTTTGCCCCACGACTCCTTCTGCAGGGATATCCTTGCAGACGTCACCACGTTCCTTGAATTCATCGACTACTTGGCTAGCGTACATGCGTACCTGAAGGGCATCATCAACCTTTTGGATATGGACACCCTCATTCGCATTCCTGGGGATTTTAGCGACACAGCAAGTACAGGATACGCAGACCTTGCATTCCGAGCCAACGTGAAGAAAGAATTCCTGCAGAGTGAAGCACCCGTGCAAGTATGCGTAGGTTTCCTGCTGGAACACAAGTCCTATCGCGACGACAACGTGATGGCGCAACTTCGCAAGTATCACTACCACATGATGGTGGAAAAACTCAAGGACAACGCCAGCAAGGGAATTCCCTCCGTCGCCATCATCCTCTACAACGGCAGCGAAAAGTGGAACCCGCTGAGCAGCGAGCTGAATCATTTTCCAGAAGTCCTTCGGGACATTGTGCTTCCCTTCAAGTGCATCTTCCTGGATGTCGACGACATTGCAGACGAAACTTGCCTTCGCAAGTTCAGCCCGCGGCTTTGCCTGTTCATCATTGCGATGAAGTACGCCCGCAATCCCGAGGCGCACAGCGACATCTTCAAGAACGCCCTGGACCGGCTCGGCGAAAAGCCCTACAATCAGGAGACTCTTGACTTGTTGACGTCGATTGATGTATATTTGGGAAGTTGGCTTTCCAAAACTTTTGAGGAGGTTTTCAAGATGGATTTCATTAGGCCGCCCTACGAGACCATTGCAGACGTACAACGAAAAAGAGTGGAGGCTGCAGAGAAGAGACTCGCCGAAGTAGAAGCGGACATTGCTGCAAAGGAAGCGGACATTGCAGCCAAGGATGCAGACATTGCCGCAAAGGATGTAGACCTCGCTGCAAAGGAAGCCGATAACCAACGCCTTATGGCAGAAATAGCCTCCCTCAAGGCGCAGCTGGCAGCACTGCAGAAATAAACCACCCCACTGTCATCCCGGCCTCTTCTTTATTGTCATCCCCGGCTTGACCGGGGATCTTCTTTATTTATGGCGGCCCCGGGGCGACGGCCTGGCCTCTGCCCCGTCACGCTCTATGAAATGGGGCCAGGTCGCGGCATAGCCACGCCCCGACCCTCATTTCACGGAGCCTCCCCGCTCATCGCAAGAGGGCAAAAAGAAAAAGGGCGGAAAAGTCTCCGCCCCAAACGCTCGGCACAGCCTCGCTGGGGTCACGATCGCTGGCCGTTTATTTAACGGAAGGATTTGGATTTTTATATATAATCCTCGCACCATCAAACTGTTGAATTGGCAAAGGTATGTATTGCGTTATTAAATCGCATGAGCGCTGACAAGCTTGACCAATCAGCCTTTCACCATCACCTGTCGTGATCACTATATGTAAAAATCGATTTTTGTATTTCCGTAAATAGAAACGTCTATCTCCATTTTCATTCTTTGCAATCAAGGCTGCGCTACACACCGTGCTTACTATGCAACCGGCATATTTCGCACGTTCTTTGTCAAAATGATATTCGTGTCCTCCACACAAATGCCGAGCACGGTTTTCCAAAGTCGATACCTCTCCTGCCTCCCCCTCCGGAACATCAAGATGAACAAAAACCCCATCAGGCCCCTGAACGATAGAGTTTGCACTTAACAAAGCCACAACGTCATTAATGCAATCCTGTTCTACAGTTTTACTTAAAAAAGTCGGTGAAATATTTTCAGCCGGAATACAGTGTTTCGACTCATTCAACGTGTTGCCAATTTTTACATCGGCCCAACTATTGCATTTGCTATTATGGGTTTGACGAATTACGGGCGGCTGAATCTCTCGACCTTTTAGATTCTTTCTACCTGAAAGAGACTTTAAAAGTTCATTATATGCTTTTGCCTCAGAGGTCATATCCCTTCCCCCTCCCTTACCTAAAAATCGAACAGGTTTCCATAATCTTCAAGATTAGGAATGCCGCCTAATTGTCCATCTAAGTAAAGCTTCGGTAAAATACGATCTTTGCGAATGCCTGTATATTCATTCAAGTTGCACAAAGAGGAACTACCTTCTTTTTGTTCCATAATCAAAATTTCATCGCGTCTCAGAACATTCTGATCCATTTGCAAAACATCATGATTTGTGATAATCAGTTGAGAGCGACAATCTTGATTTCTTGTTGCTAAATATGAAATTAACAATTGGCTCACCAAATTCGTATGCAAGCTACGATCCAACTCGTCAATCACATAGCATTTAACGCTATCTGCACGAACCAAGTCGTTGAATGCAGTGAACAAATGCAAGCAACGGCGAGTTCCATCGGAATTTTCCCTGATTTCAAACTTCACATCACCATTTCCATCTACGGACTTGTGATAAGAAACCATTTTAGCGGCCTGCAGTAGACCATCTGTCATTACAAATCTGTAAAAATCATCCCTAGCATTAAGAGACCAAACCACTTTAGAACCTGATTTAAGCATCAGTTCCACTTTACGAATTTCTGATTCAGAAAAGCCACTTACCTCTACAGGCAAGTCCTTAAACCCCGGGATGTCAATGAAATCGATTTTGCTAATGCCAGTATCCAATTTACTCAAAACAGACGATACTTTCTCAACTGGCAAAGTCTGATCATCAAATCGAACCAATCGGCTATATGGCGAAAGAACGACAAGATCGTAACGAAACCATTCGTACACACGTTTAAGATCTTCCAATCCCTCATGTTCTCTCAACACTACACTTGAAATCGCCAATTTGTTTGGCAAGCATCCTTTTAGAAAATCAACAGACTCCTTCGGGATTTTCTTTTCTGTTTTAGAAAAATCACTACGAATACGCTCAAATATTGTAATGGCACGTTTTCCCTTTAAACGAACCAACGACTCCTCTTCAACATTTCCGTTTAAAAGGGAGAAATGATACTGATAAAGAGTTTCATTTAAAGAAATCGTAAAATCAAACACACAAGGTTTAGACGCATAAGACCTGTCTAAACGAAAGTAATCAATATCAATCAAAGTATTGGGATCGAAATTTGTGGATCGAACTAATTCAGATGCAAAATCCAAAGCCTTTACCAAATTTGATTTACCCGATGCATTACTACCAAAAACTACTGCAATCGGCAAAACATTCAGTTTATACTCAGGTATATATTGAATATGGCCAGCATGTTGAGTTTCCTTGCCTGCCACCATCGAAAGCGTCGTTGTTTCCTTGAAGGACTTCCAATTTGTCACGGAAAAACTAATCAGCATATCTTATTCCTAAAAAATGAAGGCCAAAGTTAGCAATTTTTTAACCACAAGTCAAATTTTCGTCACTAACAGTGTAAATATAGAAAATTTTGCACAAAAAGAACCTTAACAAGAGATTTTTTCTCCAGTATGTCGTTTTTTTGTTGAAAAATTCCACAAATGCCTCGTCATTTACTATCTTTCAAAAAGAAAAGGACTCCGCCCGGCAAGGCGAAGCCCATTTCAAGGACCGAATGGTTCGGCACACTTGTTTAATGAAAGTACAACAAATATAGCCGAATTCCTAGAAAAAGCAAAACGGAACATCTGTCCATTCTCGATTTTCCACACACTTTTCAACGAAGAGGCTCTATATGAACCAAAGCTTCAATGAATCGCGCTCTAGCGAACGTTCTGAAAATGGAAATTTTATTTTCGTACGCTTCCGCAGAGTGCCGAGCACAGGCAAGATTCTGGATGCTTGGGATTATGGCCACAAGGCCTGGAAAATTCCCACTAAGCATAAGAAACATTAGCCGTAGTTAACGATCCTCGCCAGTTTATCTGGCGAGGATTTTTTCATCCTGCACCCGAGGTCAAAGTTTCCTCCGCTTATTCAGCCGGACAAACCTCCAAAATTTCATGTGGTGGAACGTCTTCGCCAAGAAGACAGTATTTGCCACGAATATCAAAGAGATGACTTGTCCATCTACTCCAATATTCCGAATTAATTTCTTTATTTGACCACAAGGATTCTATTTGCGGGAACAAATTTCCGCAAGTCAAATAACGGCCTAATTTTTCTAATGCCGTAAGATTTTTACCATCCATTCCCTGAACATTTTCGCTATCTGGATAAGCATCCAAAGCATCCAGGATCAAATCCAGCTCGGCAAGGGACAACTTCAATTCGATGGTCGTTTTTTGAGACTCCATGGCTACCAACCTTTTTTGTTTTTTTCTCATCAAAAAAAAATAGACACAAAGGCATGCCAAAAATTGACATCATTCAAAGTTTTTTCTATCGCAAGGTTCAACGGGTGGTTTTTCCAATTCCGGGGCCACGCAAGTTTCTCGGGTATCATATCCCACCTTTGTACTATACACATCCGTCATCCAAACACAAAGCTGTATTGAACAGGCCATCACAACTTCCCATATCAAAACAGTGTTATATAGATGTTGCAAAATACGTAGCGTTTTTTTCCAAGTACATAACGTACTGGAGTCTTCACATTTCTTTTCGTACTTGCAAATCATGTAAACTAGAAAGAGAATCCATAACAAAGCATACGCAACCAAACATAAAACTGAGTAAATGGCAATCCCTTCATACAGGACTATTCCGATCAACTTGTAATAAGAAACCACACATAATGCTGCGCCAACAAACGCAAATATTTTAGCAAACTCACCATACAAGCCTTGAACAATGCCCAAACCGCTCTTATCATATGGATTGAATCCTTTCGGGAAAATATCTTCATATTCAATGATATTTTCCTTCGTTTTAGGAGCATTTTCCCATTTGCGATAGAAAGCCTTTTCTCTAATTTTTTGGATAATGAACTGGTCGCACCTTTGCTTTGTCCCTTGGAACATACAGATGTAAGTCATTATCAGCAATACAATTAAGGACGCAGCCAAAACAAACAGAAGTTGCTCTCCATTAAAGCTGTTTTCTGTAAATTTCAAAGGATTAGAAGGTACATGCAACCATACATATCCAAAACTGCCTAAAACGGCAAACATACCGACCAACAATGACACAACGCTTTGCATGCCGGCATTATTGTTGATAGCGTATTGTTCGTGCAGTTGCGACATGATCTTATAGCGCAACTGAACGTTTTCCATGTCACAATCAAAATCTGTGACATTCTCTACCTTTAACGGCTGAGGAACTGGCTGGCCGTTAAACCTGCATCCTATATTGATACTCACAACCTACCTCCAAAATTTTGCCGAAATATAAAATTTTCTGACTTTTCGACTCCATTCTTTACCATCTCAGTCACCGAATCTCCCGCCCTCACTGTGCTTTACATCATTTGTACACATTTTTAACCCCTTCTGGGGGCATTTCAACCTTGTACCATATATATGGAATTATTAAATTTGTTACGAAATTGTTACAGGCCGATAGGCTGAGAAGAGAGAAAGGATGGGATTGGTTAAAAACGAAAACAAGCCGATAAGCGTGGTGGTTCTGGGCACCCGAGGCATACCGAACGTACAGGGCGGTATCGAAACTCACTGCCAGAACCTGTTCCCCAGACTGGCTAAGATGGGATTCGATATCTCTATCTATGCACGAAAAGGCTACGTCAAGGCAGACTGCAAGAGCTACGACTACGAGGGAGTGCATGTGATTCCCAAGAGCAGCTTCAGGCTCGCAAGTCTAGAAACAGTCACCCATACATTCCGTTGCTTTTTTGGTGCACTCCGCCAGCGCCCGGACATCGTGCACATTCACGCCATTGGTCCGGCCCTCTTTGCTGCGCTTTTCAGACTGACCGGTGCCAAGGTGATCTACACCCACCACGGTCAGGACTATGCCCGTGCCAAGTGGGGCAAGTTCGCCAAGTGGACCCTGCGCATGGGCGAAAGGTTCGGCACCAAGTTCTCCAACAAGATTATCGTTATCAGCCACTACATCCAGGATTTTTTGGTCAACACCTACAAGACCGACCGTACTGTGCTGATCCGTAATGGTGTAGACATCCGTACCGATGTTCCGGCAAACGAAGGCGAGACTTTGGCCAAGTTCGGACTGGAATCCAAGAAGTACATTCTGGCCTGTGGTCGCTTTGTAGAAGAAAAGGGATTCCACGACCTGATCGACGCCTACGGAAAGCTCCCCGAGGAACTTCGCAACCAGTACAAGCTGGTGATTGCTGGCCGCCCCGACCATAACAGCGAATATGCCAGAAACCTGGTGGCCAAGGCCGAAAAGGCCGGCGTAGTGCTGACTGGGTTCATTAGTGGCGACGTTCTTTGCGCAGTCCAGCGTAACGCACGACTGTTCTGCATCCCCAGCTATCACGAAGGCTTGCCTATCGCCCTGCTGGAGGCCCTGAGTTACAACCTGGACGTTGTGGCCAGCGACATTCCCGCCAACACCGAGGTGCCCCTCCCCAAGGATTACTTTGCCAAGGTGGGTAACGTAGAAGACCTTTCCAAGACAATGGAATCTCGACTCCGCAATGAATCCAAGCAGGATTTCGCAGCAATCATCCACGAATACTACGACTGGGACAAGATTGCCGAACAGACTGCAGAAGTTTATAAATCTTTAGTTAACGAAAAGTAAATCCAAGGAATACTGTACATGGCTTGCTCTAATTGCAACGGTTCTTGTAAATCAAACAAAGTTCAGATGCCCACCGACGTATCGGTGATTACCACCTACCGCTGCCAGATGCGCTGCAAGATGTGCAACATCTGGAAGAATCCTACCAAGAAGAGCGAAGAAATCAAGGCCGAAGATCTGGAAATCCTCCCCCAGCTGAAGTTCGCCAACGTTACCGGCGGTGAGCCCTTCATTCGCCAGGACCTGGAAGAAATTGTAGAAGTCCTTTTCACCAAGGCACCCCGTATTGTGATCAGTACCAGTGGCTGGTGGGTTGACCGTGTTATCAAGCTGGCTGAAAAGTTCCCCAACATCGGCATCCGCGTTTCCATCGAAGGTATGGAAGGTACCAACAACTTCCTCCGCGGTCGCGACGACGGTTTTGAACGTGGTCTCAGAACCCTGAAGACCTTGCACGAAATGGGCATCAAGGACATCGGCTTTGGCCAGACCCTGAGCAACAAGAACAGCCACGACTTGATCCCCCTTTACGAACTGGCCCGATCCATGAACTTCGAGTTTGCAACGGCAGCCTTCCACAACAGCTTCTACTTCCATAAGGAAGACAACTTCATTACCAACAAGGAAGAAGTGTGCGCCAACATTGAAAAGCTGGCAAACCGCCTTTTGCAGGAAAAGCACCCCAAGGCATGGTTCCGTGCTTTCTTCAACCTGGGCTTGATCAACTATATCAACGGCAATCGCCGTAGCCTGCCCTGCGAAGCCGGTACCGTAAACTTCTTTACCGACCCCTGGGGCGAAGTTTATCCCTGTAACGGCTTGGAACCCAAGTACTGGCAGGAATCCATGGGCAACATCCACAACGCCAAGACCTTCGAGGAAATTTGGTTCAGCGAACAGGCTGACAGAGTCCGTGAAAAGGTTCGTAGCTGCCCCAAGAATTGCTGGATGGTGGGCACTGCTGCCCCCGTGATGAAGAAGTACATTACCAAGACCGCACCTTGGGCTGTGAAGGCTAAGCTGAAGAGCATGTTTGGCGGCACCATCAGCTACGAAAAGGATTTCAAGCTTTTTGATGTAGGACAGGATCCCCGCCAGGGCGATTTGAGACTGGGTGACGACAAATAATTCGTTTTAGGAGCGTGCAGTGGCACCATTGTGCTACTGCACTTTTTGATATATGGACAAGGCCACAGAACAGCAGAACAACAAACGGATAGCAAAGAATACTTTGCTGCTTTATTTCCGTATGTTTTTTATTATGGCCGCAACTCTTTATACGAGCCGAATATTATTAAAGCAGTTGGGCGTCACTGATTATGGTATTTACAACGTCGTAGGAAGCGTTGTCGCAATGGTAGGTTTAATTAGCGGAGCCATGTCAACATCTACGCAGCGTTTTTTCTCTTTTGAATTAGGGAAAAAAACGGCGAACCAGCTTAACAAAGTATTTAATATAAGCATATACATTTATGCACTGATAGGAATCGTCATTCTTATCTTGGCTGAAACAGTTGGTATTTGGTTTCTAAAAAAACATTTAATTATTCCGGAAAGTCGGATTAGCGCGGCATTTTGGTGTTATCAGTTTTCAGTGTTATCATTCATTTTTTCTTTAGCAGCAAGTCCCTTCAATGCAATGATCATTGCTCATGAAAAAATGAACATCTACGCTTATGTTAGCGTTCTCGAAGCTGTATTAAAGCTTGCAATAGTATTCGTACTGTCAATCTCCGATATGGATAATTTAATCCTATACGGTTTTTTGTACATGGTAATGTCTTTTATTGTTTCCATAACGTACGCAATCTATTGCAAAAAAAAATACATAGAATGCCGATTCTTGCTATATAAGGACCTTCCCATGATGAAGGAAATGCTGTCGTATTCCGGATGGAACTTATTTGGGGCAGTATCAACCCTTGTCAAAGGCCAAGGGCTAAACGTTCTACTCAACATGTTCTTCAATCCTGTGGTTAATGCAGCAAGAGGAATTGCATACCAAATTAACGCAACAATCACACAGTTCTTCCAAAATTTTTATACAGCATTTAGACCTCAAATAATCAAATATTACGCACATGGTGAAAACGAGAAAATGTTCAATCTCGTTTTTAGTAGTTCGAGATGCTCCTTCTACCTAATGCTGATTGTTTCTTTACCTATCATACTCGAAACTCCATTCATAATAAATATGTGGTTAGGTCAGGTTCCTGAGTATGTAGTTTCATTTACCAGAATCATCATTGCAATCTCAACGGTAGATGCCATGGCATCTCCCATAATGACAGCAGCACAAGCAACAGGAAAAATCCGTTTGTACCAAGTAATTGTAGGATCATTAACTATTGCGAATCTTCCTATTTCATACGCATTGTTATCATTAGGCTACTCGCCAATAAGTGTATTTAATGTGTCATTAGTTATATCGGTCACAAACATGTTTGTTCGTTTGTTCATTTTAAAGCGTTTGATAGTCTTTTCAATTTTTTCCTACTTAACCAAAGTTCTAGGAGTCTGTGTTCTTGTCGGTTGCGGAGCATTCATTTCTAGTTATGTTATAGGAGAATTCTTGGGAAACAGCATTATTGATTCGTTTTTAAAATGTTGTATAACAGTTCTTCTCTCAATTTTTTCCGTCATCCTATTAGGACTGAACAAAAATGAAAGAGCTACCTTAATTTCATTTATAAAAAGGAAAATAAGAACGTGAAGAAACTAAACTTATTCTGGTGGAATTTGAAACCAAATGTTGGCGATTTCGCATCCTTCTACATAACAAGTCATTTGTGCAAAAATAAGATTGTCCACAAACAACCTGATTTAAAATTTAAAACACTCGTAAAGCGGACTTTCTTATGGTTATTTCACAAAGGCGAAAAGCCCAAATTTAACGAGTATTTATTTCCATGGGAAAAGGTTGTTTACGGGATAGGATCTATTATTGACTATGCTGACCGAAGAACTGTTGTTTGGGGAAGTGGTTTCCGAGAGTTTGAATCAAAAACCAAATGCAAAGATTTTAGGTTGGTAAGAGGCATCCTTTCTAGAAATAAAATTGGAAATCCTTTACTAAAAATAGGAGATCCAGCATTATTATTGCCACTTTTTTATCGTCCAAAAAACAGTCAAAACAAAAAGAGCACAGTCATCGTTCCTCATTTTACAGAGTACGAGTATTTCAAGCGTACTTATGGTAACAAATTCGATATTTTAAAAATTGAAACCAACGATATAGAAGATTTTATAGACCAGATTGCTTCCGCAAAATTTATTTTATCAACATCTTTGCATGGAATAATAATTGCTCACGCATACGGCATCCCCGCTTTGTGGATAAAAAAAGGATATATACAATCATCTGAATTCAAGTTTTTAGATTATTTCTCTTCTGTTGACATTGAAGCTTATCCTCCCATTCAAAACATAGAAGATCTTTTAAATAATCCGAACTCTATTTCAAGATTGTTTGAAGACATGAAAAAATCTGCACGTATTCAATGCAGCCTAAAGAAATTGCAGAAAGACATTATAGAGTCTTTCCCTTACAGGGTATAAGTTCACAATAAAAACGATCATCATTTCTAGTAAAAAAAATGAAAATATTGTACATCAGTCAAACGTTCTTTGCAGATTGCGATTTTCCTTTGGTTCGTGAATTACAGCGAATGGGTCATGACGTACAATACTATTTGCCCATAACACCATACAACAAACGATCAACATTAATCGACATAAAAAAAATAGATTCTCGCACAGGTGTTTTGCCCGCTACAATTTACCCAGAATTAGACGTTTTTAAAAACGAAATAGACTTAAATAAATTATTCATAATTAATCAGCCTCATAGACAAAAATTTCATCCTTTAAATATTTTGCTGAATATAAAGTTGGCTATCTCATTTATTTTTCAAAAAGTTGATGTGATTCATTTTGTATCACAGCCGACAATGGCAATGAAGCTTATTTATTTCGCAAAAAAAAATTTGGTTCTTACCGTCCACGACCCATTTACTCATTCAGGACGAGAAAACAACAGAACAGAAAATGACAGGATTCTTGCTTTTAAAAAAATAAAAAAACTAATCCTCTTAAATGAAAGACAGTCTCATGAATTTAAGAACTTCTACAAAATTCCTGAAAACCACATTTTTTATTCAAAATTAGGGATGTACGACAGCATATGCCGAGTTCCTGCACTAAAAACAAATTTTAAAAAGCCTTTTATTCTTTTTTTTGGATTGGTAGCCGCATACAAAGGCATTGAATACTTGATGGAAGCAATGAAAACCGTCCACAAATGTCATCCAAATATAGACCTAGTCATTGCTGGTGGGGGAAAATTTTATTTTGACATACAACCCTATAGAGACTTAGATTACATCCATATCATAAATCGATACATTCCCACTATTGAACTCGCTGGTTTACTGAAAGAAACCATCTTTGCAGTTTGTCCCTATAAGGAGGCAACCCAAAGCGGGGTTGTGCAAACAGCATTTTCTTTAAACGTACCAATGATAGTTACAAATGTCGGAGCACTTTCTGAATCCGTCATTCACGGCAAGTACGGTCTAGTAATACCGCCTTGCGATACAAATGCGCTTATATCAGCAATAAACGATTTAATTGAAAATAAAGAATATTTATCATTAATGCGAAATAACATTAGTACTGAATGGAAAAGTAATATGACATGGAAAAGCATAGCAACGCAGTATTTAGATTGCTATCGTGCCCAGGAATAACATCTTATGGAAAAGCAAAAACGATTAACATACATAGATATAGCCAAGGGTTTGCTAATTCTTTTGGTCATTTTATACCACGTTTCCCCATTCATGAAGTCTTCTTTAGAAGGCGCATACGTTATTCCAATTATCGGAAAAAATATAAACAAGTGGTTTGACGTATTCTTTATGCCTGCATTTTTCATCATAAGCGGCTTTTGCTCTAATTTTTCTATTGATTGGAAAACATTTTTCATCAAGCAAGTGAAAACAATCGTTCTCCCAGTTTTTCTTCTAACATACATTCTGTACGCAATCACTCTTTATTATTTCAATCCTGTTCATGCCTTGGGAGCATTTTGGCTTCATGGTAATTGGTTCATCTTATCATTGTTGTTTTCAAGAACAATATTCTATTTTCTTCTTCACACCATTAAGAATAAAAAAATTATTTTGGCGTGTTCCCTACTTATGACTTTTTTAACAGTATACCTACATACACAAGAACATTCTCCAAACCCATTCTACATTCATCAAGGTTTAATAGCTGTATCCTTTATTGCCTTTGGAAATTTCATCAAAGAGTTCAATTTAAAAAACAAATTTATGTATGGCAGTGCAATTCTATACATTTTTTCAATAATTGTCATAAACGCATTGAATTTGGATAGGCCTGTTTGGGTAATGTATTTTAATTTCAAAACACATTACATACCACTGTTTTACTTTCTTGCTATAACGGGAACAGCAACGATACTAGTCATTTCAAAGCACATCAAGCCATTTTTCTTACCTTTTTGCGGAAAAAATTCCTTGATTATTTACCTAACACATTCAATTATACTCCCTAAAGTCATCAAATCATTCTTTTCACTAAAGCCATCAGCTTTACCATCAGACTCTGTATTTTCTTTTTTTATAATTTTTGTTATAACAACATTATTCTCTTTGTTTGTATGCAAATTATTCGATAACAAATATGGGAATTTTATTCTCGGTAAATTTTAGTTTGATCAAAAAAGGCTGTATATGAACAGAAAAAACGCACGTGTAATTGCAATGTATCTCCCACAGTTCCACCCTATCGCAGAAAACGACAAGTACTGGGGAAAAGGGTTTACAGAATGGACTAACGTCGCCAAGGCCAAGCCGTTGTTTCGAGGACACTACCAGCCTCGAATTCCTGCCGATCTCGGATTTTACGATCTTCGCTTACCACAAGTTCGCGAAGAACAAGCAAAGCTTGCAGAAAATGCCGGTGTAGAAGGTTTCATGTACTGGCACTATTGGTTTGGAAGAGGTAAGATGCTGCTTGAAAAACCTTTTGAAGAAGTTCTTGCCAGTGGAAAGCCTGATTACCCATTCTGTTTAGGTTGGGCAAACCACGATTGGAGCACAAAAACATGGAATAAGGATGCATCATCCTTCCAAAATGAAATGATCGCAAAATGCGAGTATCTTGGAGAAGAAGACAACAGACTTCATTTTGACTACTGTTTGCCAGCATTCAAAGACAAACGCTACATTCAAGTCGATGGAAAGCCCTTCTACATGATTTACGATCCCTTTGGATTTGTCGGCTTAGAAGACTTTATGAAACAATGGCGAAATTGGTCTAAAGAGAACGGCTTGAACGGCATCTTTTTTGTTGCAAATAACAGTGGTCGTGGAGCATCATATCAAAAACTCATTGATATGGGCTTTGATGCTGTTTATGACAACACAAAGTATGAGGCAGAAGCAAAAGCTTCCGGTGCTGTGTGGAAACGCAGATTAAAGACTTTGTTGGGGCACCATATGGGAGCAGTTCTCCAAAAATTCGAGTATTCGGAGGTTATCAAGCATATGATTACTGAAGAAAGTAAACTTGAAAATTGCTATCCTATTATCACTCCGGGGTTCGATAGAACAGCTCGTGCAGGAAGAAAAGCTATCATCTACGCAAATCCCTCGCCCGAAAAATTCAAGGAATTAGTCCATCAGGCCGTAGAGCAAGTTCAGCACAAGGATCCTGAACACCGTATTATAATTTTAAACTCTTGGAATGAATGGGCCGAAGGCAATTACATGGAACCGGATTTGAAGTACGGCCATGGCTACTTAAACGCATTGAAGGAAGAAATCGTTAAAGATTAATCACTATGCTAAAACTCATCAACAACAAAATTCAATACCAATACAACCAATGCCAACAGTGCGGTGCGTGCAATTCTGTCTGCCCCAAAGGAGCCATTTCAATGGCCCCCTTGGAAAATGGGTTAAAGCAGATAAACATTGACGACAATTTATGCATTCGTTGCAAAAAATGTGTCAGTGTATGCCCAGCAAATCGAATGCTCAACGTTGTTGATGGTCACGACAAATATTTGAATTCTTTTGCTAAAAAGAAATTCTTTTTAGCATGGAATTCCGATGACAGCGTACGGCATTTATCGTCTAGCGGTGGAGCGACAAAGACAATAATCATCAATTCTTTAAAATCAGGATTCGTAGACGGCGTATACTCTTTGCGCAAATTGGAAAAATATCCTTCAGCAGTTGGCGAATTTTACACTAAAAAAAACATTCCCTCTTTTGATAATTTGCCCAATTCTGTGTACCATTCAATCATGGCTTGCACAGAAATAAGCAAAGTGCAAAAAGTTCATCGTTTAATGATTGTAGGAACAAGTTGTCAGCTATACGCCTTAGAAAAAGCATTAAAGGGAAAGTACGACGAATTAGTAAAAGTCTGCATTTTTTGCAAACAGCAAAAAACACTAGACTCTACTAAATGGCTGGGAAAAGTTTCTGGAAGCAAAGTGTCGTCCAAAGGCGGATTTACTGCGGAATACAGAGGTATTGGCTGGCCTGGCTTCGTAAGGGTCAATAAGAAGCCTATTGCTTGGGAACGAGCCGCCGGTTTACCATTCGGACGTCGTTTATGGACTGTTCCTGGTTGCAATAATTGCGGGGATCCGTTCGGTATTGAAGTCGAGGCAGACATTAGCATGATGGATCCTTGGAAAATCCGTCCAGAAAATAATCTTGGGGAAACTCTCGTAACGGTTCATTCGGATGTCGGTCTGAAGTTAATGCATCAAACGGAAAACCTTGTCGCAGAAGAAAAATCTTTTGCTCAAGTTGTAGATGCACTTGGATTAGATGATGTATGGCGAAAGAGAGCTTGCGCTAGCTATTTCCTTGGCAATAAGGTTTCACCAGAAGTTGAACAAGCTGCTATTGCAGATGTCAAGCAAAGACGGTTCCTAGAAACGCTACTTACAAAGCTACCTCGCCTTCCGTTCATATGCTTTAGATTGCTTAACAAAATCGTGTCAAAGAAAAGAGATTCGATTCTTCAATTCAAGGATTCCGTCCAATGATTATCAACGTCATTACACGACACGCTCCTAGCAATTACGGGTCTTTGTTGCAGAGCATCGCTACTTTGAACATTTTACAGCGTATGGGCCATGATGTTTCTATTATTGATTACATTAGGCCAGATGATCTTGGATTAAATAAAGTTAAACAAGAAGCCTCTTTAAAGGGAGGCTCCTTGATCAAGAAACTTATCTATACATTGGTAAGATATCCAATCGAAAAATTAGCTGAGTTACGTTTTAGAAAGATGCGTCAAAAACATCTGAAGACAACAAAATGTTGTTCATCTATCGAAGATTTAGCCGGATTACAGGCAGACTATTTTATGACCGGCAGCGATCAAGTCTGGGGTCCAATGGTCAATGGCAAATATGACCCAGCCTATTTCCTTGATTTTGTCAAGAACGGTAAGAAGATTGCGTATGCAGCAAGTTTTGGAAAAGCCAAACTTGATGAAAATACAGCAAACGAATACAAACAGTTATTGTCGCGCTACGAAAAGATTGCCGTTCGCGAAGATAGCGCAGTTGAATTAATCAAAGGATGGGGAGTAACAAATTGTGTTGGCCAGGTAATTGACCCCACTTTACTCTTGTCTGACGAAGAATGGAAGGATTTGTTAGATGTTAAGGATTCCAAGACAGAACCTTATATCCTCATCTATCAAATTCACAACGATCCAAAACTTTCTCAATACGCAAAAGATTTAGCTGTACAAAAAAAATTGAAGCTTATACGTGTGAATCCATTTTTACATCAGTGCTTTAGAGGTGGTCGCTTCCGTTTGTGCCCTGACGTCAAGGAATTCCTTGAACTGATTAATAATGCTGCATACATTGTAACCGACTCTTTCCACGGAACCTGTTTCGCCATCAACTTCAACAAGCGATTTGTAGAAATCTTGCCAAACAACGCAACTGGGACAAGAAACCAGAGTATTCTTGCACTGACAGGACTATCCTCTAGAATTGTTACGAACTTTGAGGATTTCTCTATCGTAGACAGCAATATTGATTACAATTCAGTCAATAACATTTTAAAAACAGAGCGTTTGCGCTGTATGAATTTGTTGAAAACATTTTTTACACAAACATTTTTAAAATGAACAATCATGAAAAAACGTAGCTTGCTGTTTTACATTTTCGTTGTCACACTTCTTTTTGGCGCTATTTTTTATGAGTTTATTGAATCTCGTTTGAATTTTCGATTCACCGATGAAATTCTTACGATAGTTCTGATTTTATACTGGATAGAAAATGGGAAAAAGAACAAGGAAACATTTGTTTTCTTGGCAATATTCTTTTTTTATTTAGGACACTCATTACTGTTTCCTCATAATGTTCAGAACGCGATATTTATGGACTTTATAATTCAAATAAAACCTTATTTGGCATTTTATACGGTATATAGTTTGTCTCCTACATTTTCTTATAACGAAAAAAAGTTCATTCGAAAAATTTGCAAATGGGGTGGCATTTTTTTGTTACCCATTGCGATAGCTAATTTTGGTGGTGGGTACTGGATGTACTTCTTTTGTGGAGTTCCTTCCAGATTCGCATCAACGTGTACAATTTTGGCGATAACATACCTTTATTTCAGTGACCATCGCCAGAAAGATATAATAATCTCTTTTTTTATGCTTCTAGTGGGTATTGCGTCGATGCGGTCTAAGTTTTTTGGTTTTTTTGCATGCTATGTATTTTTCTTCTTTTTGTGGGATAAATTAGCCAGTAAACGTTTTTTTTCAACCCGAAATTTGATGATTATTTCGATTATACTTGCTGTTGGAGCTTTTGTTTCATGGGATAAAATTAATTTCTATTTTATTGAAGGAGGAATTAATCAATCTAACGAAGAAGCAATGTATGCAAGGCCCTTTCTTTACATGAAAGCTGTAGAAATTCTTAAGGATTTTCCCTTATTAGGGACTGGATTCGGTTCTTATGCAACTTACGCATCATCCGTATATTATTCACCTATTTATTATGATTACAAAATGGTTTACAACTATGAAATTGGGAAAAATTTGTTTATATCAGACGCATTTTATCCGTCTCTTGTTGAATTTGGTTTGATAGGAATCATTTTACACCTTGAATTTTGGAGACGTCGCTTAAAAACCATTTTTTCTCAAATAAAAAATACACCTAACTTAATTAACTTTAAAATATCAGTTCTTATTATAGTATTCTTCCTTATAGAAGGAACTTCAGATTCGACATTTACTCAAAATAGAGGCATGTATATGCTCATGCTTTTAGCGTTGATTTTACGAGCAAACCAGATTTCTACAAATAACGGTTTGTGCAAAAAAAATGAAATTTTCAATCAACATTGCTCCCTACCCAAAAGATAAATCAAGTTGATTTCAACTAAACTTTCAATAATTTCATAAAGGTGAAGGATAAGAAAAATGTCAAAATTAAAAAGATTATTGCGGATAGCTGGAACTTTCTTGATAACAACGTTGCCTCTAAGTGGAAAATTACGATATCGTCTATCTTTTTTATCCGGTGTCAAAATTTTAGGTTCGCATGGTTTTATCGGGAAACATGTAACTTTTGATTCAATTCAGCCGGAATTAATAGAGATTGAAGCAGGTGTACACTTAACTGAAGGAACGATCATATATACCCATCATTTGCAAGCAGAAAATTTTTCTCATAGAAAAGTTCCCTGGTATAAATACGGGAAAGTTCACATAGAGAAAAACGTATTCATTGGCGCAAGAACTATTATTTGTAATTCTGTAACCATAGGAGAATCCTCTGTCATTGCAGCAGGTTCTGTTGTGACCAAAGATATTCCTTCACATGAATTGTGGGGGGGGGTACCTGCACGGTGCATAAAAAAATTTACCGTAACGAAACCGCAGTAATTTTTTTTCGCAGGCAAACAAACGACTCTTACATTTATTAACCAATCATGAAAGCCAATTCGATTCCCCTCACAAAAAGAGCAGAATATATTGATGTAGCGAAAGGCTTTGCGATCATCGCAGTCGTCCTTGTTCATATTCAATTTCCCAACTATGGTGAAAATTTTTTCCCATTTAAAACGATTCTTGCTGGAGGTATGTGGTGTGTGCCAGTGTTTTTTATTCTTTCTGGTTTTTTCATAAAAGAGGAAAAATTAATTAAAACAGGATCCTTCATTAAAGGAAAGATAAAATCAATACATTTTTTTTCTCTCTATTTTTATATACCAGCAATATTACTTCATAACATTTTCATAAAAATAGGGTTTTATTCAACTGTTGCAGATGCTGATGGTAGATTTGTATCCGTCTACAATTTCTACGCCTTCGTAAAGAACATATTAGCAGCACTTTTTTTTGCAGGAAGAGAACTTATAGTTTCTCCTCTTTGGTTTACGAATGTTCTTTGTTTGGCATTTATTGGTTATGCGATATTAACTGCAGGATGTCGTAAACTTATCATTATGACCGATTACAAAAAAATTAGATTTCTCATTTGCTTGTTTTTGGCATCAGTTTCCGCAGTTTGTTCCAACAAATATGATATAACGATATATAGAATAAGTACAACTGCTTCTGCAATGCTACTTATAGCAACAGGTCAATATATTTTTCAGATTAGGAAAATTCAATTTGATTCTTGGTATACTTTCGTTGTTACATGCTTTTTTGCTTGGCAAAATGCAGTTTTAAATGGAAACATTCATTTAGACTCTAATCGATTCCATGACATTTTTCATCTGGTATGCGGAAGTATTTCGTCACTTTACATAATATGTTTTATCTCAAAAAAAATAGTTCACACAAAAGTAGGCTTCATTTTTCAGCATGTTGGAAGGAATTCCTTTTATATAATGGCGCTTCATATTGTTTCTTTCAAATTATTAACATTAATCCTAACGGGCTTTGGATTTAACAAAATTGCGCTTCACTCATTAACTCCAAATGTAGATGATAATATTTGGCTAATTGTCGGATATACTTTATGTGGTATATGGATTCCAATGGGATTTGCAAAAATTATAAGCGTGATAAAAAAGAAAATATCATCAACATACTCAATATTTTAGCTTGTGAAATAAACAATGAAAATTCTTCTCTCCAACAAGTTCTATTATCGTCGCGGTGGCGACTGCATCTATATGCTCAACCTGGAGCAGTTGCTTAAGCAGCACGGTCACGAGGTGGCTATTTTCTCCATGGACTATCCCGAGAACCTGGAGAGTCCCTGGAGCAAGTACTGGCCAAGGAACATGTCCAAGTTGGCGGCGTTCACGCGTCCCTTCGGCGATAGCGAGGTGAAGAAGAAATTTACCGCACTGCTAGATGACTTCAAGCCCGATGTGCTCCACTTGAACAATATCCACACCCAGCTCTCCCCGGTCATCGCGGAGATCGCCCACAGCCGTGGTATCAAGGTGGTATGGACTTTGCACGATACCAAGCTGGTGTGCCCCTGCTATACCTGTACCCGCAACGGAAAGTGGTGCGAGGAGTGCTTCAGCGACAAGACTGCGGTCATCAGGCACAAGTGCATGCCGGGCAATATTCCCGGGGCCATTATCGGCTGGCGCGAAATCAAGAAGTGGAACAAGGAACGCCTGGAGACCTGTACCGACGTATTCCTGCCTCCGTCCCAGTTTATGGCGGATACCATGGTGAAGGGCGGTTACTCCGCCGATAAGATGCATGTGCTCTGCAACTTCATCGATGTAAGCAAGGTGCAGAATCCGTCCCTGAAGAAGGAAGACTACTATGTGTTCCTGGGTCGAGTCAATTCCGTGAAGGGTGTTCCCACTTTGTGCAAGGCTGCCGCTACGCTGCCCTACAAGCTGATTGTGATCGGCGGCGGGGAACTGTTGCCGGAACTGCAGGCGCAGTACAAGGATTGCGCAAACATCGAATTCGTGGGCCAAAAGAACTGGGACGAATTCCGCCCCATCCTGGAAGGGGCCCGTTTCATGGTTCTGCCTGCGGAATGGAGCGAGAACAATCCCCTGACAGTGATTGAATCTCAATCCCTTGGTACCCCCGTGCTTGGCGCACGTATCGGCGGCATCCCGGAACTGATCGAGGAAGGGGTGAGCGGCATGACGTTTGCTTCTGGCGATGAGGAAGATCTGAAGGCAAAGATTTCGGAGATGTTCGCGGCAGAATTTGACTACGCAGGGATTGCAAGCGCCGCCCAGGCAAGGTATAATGCCGAAGCGTATTATGAACGGATAATGAAGGAATATGAAGGGTAAAATGAAAATCATAAACTTCTACGAGAAAGAAATACGTCCACTAAAATCTTTATCAATTTTTCTATAATTTGACTGCTTTTTAACAAGGAAGGTAACGGAAATGAATATAGTATTCAAAGCAATGGTTTTGGTTGGCTTGGTAAGCCAGGCATTTGCCGCACGCAGTCCGATCGTTCCTCATAAACCGGGGGATGTTTTTGAGGGGTTATATATCTATTCCAACATGGCTATGGAAAAAGATGCCAATGATCCTTCTGGTTTCAAAACGATTTCTCTGACTTCAGTATATGATTTAGGTGTTGAACCTTATGGTGTCTTTAAAGACACCAAGATGTTACAAGTTGAGTTTGGTGATCTTGCCGATGATCAGAAATGGAACCAGACTACATTTGAAAATAATTCTGAATACCTTTTTTCTACAGGTTTAAGCGATTCGAGAAGAATTATGTTGAATCGCTGCTGGGCTGTGGCAGTTTATAACCTTTATAGCTATTTCTATGGGAATAGATCTCCCTTAAGATCTTCTGGCGTAGCATATAAACCTAAGGCCCTCACCCTTGATGAAATTGTATTCCACGGAAGAAGTATTTTAAAGGATGGTTCCGATTCAATTAATGGTATATTCAGTCTTCCGCTTGACGGTGGAGGTGATATTGCGCCATCTTTACAATGGGTTTTCCCAAAATCAAATGTAGAGAAAATATTTTACAGAGATAATCCGATTGACGACACATACATCATATCTCAACTGAGCCAAAATAAACCTGTTCCCATGTCCTTGTCTGTTGGGGGGCCGATGCAACATTCTATACTTGTTGATGGCTTGGCAAAGGATCTAGCGGGACAATATCTTGTACATATCATAAATACCGATAACCTAGGTAATTGTGGTTATGCCTATTTAAACACTTTGTCAATTGAATCATATGTGACATATGACATTCCCATAGAATTTAGAGAAACCGACGCTCTTAATGCAGTCGATCAGGATTCCGATAACGATGGCTTAGTTGACTTTGATGAAGTCTACCGTTTCCATACCGACAAGAATAGTAAAGATTCTGACAACGATGGTATTGATGATTTTACTGAAGTTTATTCCTATACTCATCGCAATATTTTAAACCGAAATAATGAAAAAATGGAAAGTTTCCGTACGAAGGCTCCAACTTTTATTTACGGTAATGAATCCAAGCCGGAAAAGATTCGTTCTGAGTTAAACCAGGACTCCGATGGCGATGGTTTACTGGATGGCGAAGAAGACTTGAACCATAATGGTATTTATGAACCGGATCTTGGGGAAACAGACCCTTACAATCCCTATGACGGAAAGCATCATTACACAAATCAGGGCTACGATGTTCCAGGCGACTTTGCATTTTATGCTATCCGGAATATTACTATGGATAAAGGTTCTGAGTGTGTCGTTTCCCTATCGGGATGTTCTATTGCCTCCGAATATAGCGAAGGTAAACCTAGTATAAGATTGGTTGGCGATAACAAGACTTTGGAAAATGTCTATACTAAGGGACTGATGTATATTGGTGAAGGTTCTAGAGCAAAACGTCTTCACTTCTTTGCTTTGCCTGATTATGGAATACTTCCAGAAATGGAAGCAGAAGAAGATATTGCAACTTATAACTTCCACAAGGGAAGCTGGAACTATTTCTGGAACAACTACTTCGTTGCCATCAACTTTGCAAGTGAGGAAGTTGTTGTTGACTCTGGAAATACGTACACTATTAAAGCAGGAACCAAGTTGAAGTCTCTCACGGTTAAGCGTGGAGCCACTTTGGTAATTAAGCCTGGCATTATGTATATCGGTTCCATTAAAATGGAACAAGGCTCAACTTTTACGGTCAGTGATCCCGGTGAAAAGACTGTTATTCACATGAACAATAAGTTTATTTGGGCAGGAAATTATACAAAGACTTCGTCCTCGAATGCAACGCCGGCTCGTGGAATAAAGATAATGAATCAGGGTTCCGAAACCATGTATGTGGAGGGGGACTGGTATGGAACGATCTTTGCTCCTAAAGCCTCGGTTTATCTTGGTAGATTCAAACAGACATTGAATGGGCGTGTACTAGCCAATAGTATTAACTTGATGGAAGGCGCCAGCTTTACGAAGATAAACTATAACCCGAATGTTTCCACTGAAGATTCTGCTGTAATGGATACTACAGTTGCCGACACTACAGTCTCTGATTCGACCGTTTCGGCTGATACTTCTATTACCGACACATCAGTTGTTGATACGACCGCTGGTGACAATGACGATTCCAAGACCGATGACGAGGATGCAATTTTTGCAAGCAAAGTTAAACAAGCTATGCATTTCAACATTTCCGGCAATAATCTTGTGATTTTCGGAACAAAGTCTGGTCAACAAATCGCTGTGTTTGATATAATGGGTTCTCTGCTGTTCCAGCAAAGAACAAGTCTTGGTGAAACTTCTTTGACACTTCCTAGCAAGGGAAGATTCGTTTTGAAGATAGGACATCAAACAAATACTATTACCATCAAATAGGGCTGTACGCTATTTTTGATTGAAAAAGACGAAGCTTAACGGCTTCGTCTTTTTATTTGGTAGCGTCAAGAGGGGGGGGGGCAAAAATAGCACCGCGCAGTCAGTATTTTATGCAACAACTCGGGAAGTATAAAGCCCCGTTTGCAAGCTAAGACAGAAAATGGATGGTTGACATTTTGCGTTTAAGATATTCCCACAATAGACACCGAATCTTAACTCCAGAAAATATGAATTTCAGAAAGAACCTGGGCATTGTTTTCACCTCGTCTATTTTAAAAAAATAGCCATGGTCCTCGGTTCCAAGATCCATGTTGACATAGGTTTCTTCACAACCATTTTTTTTGTCAACTTTCACGTCTTTACTATTGTCATTATTTATATAGAGAGCACGAGTCTCGTATTCTGTTGAATTAGATGCAAGATGATAAACCGCAAAACGAGACATTTGATTTACATAAAAGTGCGTTATTTGATACTTGTGCGCAATCTTTTCTAGTTCATCGAATAAATCCCAAATAACAAGCTCATAGTTCATTTTTCTAAGCATTTTATTTTTGCTAGAAACATGGATTGTCAATCTTGCATATTCATTCCTTCCTTTTTCCTTGTTGTAACAAAAACTTTCGTAAAAATTCCATTGATTATCCTCTGACTGGTTCAACTCGGTCAAGGACATATAAAAGATTTTTTTCAGAAGTTCATCCCTATAGGACCTATCAAAAACCCAACTCTTGATTTTATCTAGTTCCCCTTCAAATTCTCGTTTCTTCAAGGAGTAAAAGCGGATCCTTTTTTCTTTTATGATTTTTTTTGCATTTGAAGCTGATGTAAAATGGAAAAATGTCTTTTCATGAACAGGTTTAAAAAAAAGTATTGATAACGGAGTTTTCAATTACACCGTTACGATCCTTTATTAATTTGCTATTGCAGGCTATATCATTGCTGTTCAATTTTAACGGGAACCCATTTTCATCGACCAATTTGTAATTGTCAACAACATCTTGAATGTCTTTAAGAATGTTTTGAGGGCATGGCATATAGGGATCAGGGTCGGTTGCACAAAGATCCTCCACCTTCGCTTTGTATAGTTCGTCTAAAATATTCATGACTATTTTCAAATCCAAAAAAGGTTTAGTCTTGTGTCAATATAATCTCATTTTTTCCGACTTTGACATCATTAAACAAATTTTCCGTTAAAAAAAGCGCAACCAATTGATTGCACTTCACGGCTGCTCGCCACTCAGGATGACGCAGCGCGACGCTATCCCCGATCTTGTCGGGGGCAGTTCCAATGCCGAGCCGCCCATGGCGATGTCAACAGTTGTTTGCAAAATGAATGCTGTTTGTAAAATTTGTTGACAAGGTCGTTTATTTTTGTATATTATAACCATGAGCTGGTCGAGAGACCCTGGCTCAACCTACTAGGCGGGCAGACTGTCCCGCCATTTTTGCTTTCTGGGGGGGGGCGTGAACAAAGCGTTAAGCATTTTTGTCGATGAAAGTGGTGATTTCGGTATGTTTGACCCACAAGCACCTTATTACATCGTCACTATGATTTTTCACAATCAGTGCAGCAGCATACAAGAAAACCTAGATAAGCTCAATGCGAAAGTCACGCTATTGACGAATAATCCAGACGTTGTCTTGCACGCAGCGCCCTTGATTCGGCGTGAAAATATTTTCTTCCAGTTCACTCCAAATGTGCGAAGATCGTTATTTTCTAGTCTATTCTTCTTCACCCTCAAGGCTCCCATTCAGTACAAGACTTTTGTGTTCGAGAAAAGGCCCGGAGAAGACGTGTTCTCGCTGGAAGGACGGATGTCAAAGGAAATCTCCTTGTTCCTTCGTGAGAACCTGGATTATTTTCAATCCTTTGAAGATGTAATCCTGTACTACGATAATGGACAGCATGAACTGAATCGCATCCTGAACTTCGCTCTTTCGGCGGAGTTGTCCACCTATTCATACAGAAAGGTGTTGCCGAAAGATTACAAGTTGTTTCAATCTGCGGACTTGATTTGTACGCTAAAGTTGCTGAACCTGAAATGCGAACAGGGAAAGTTGTCAAAATCCGAAGAGTTATTTTTCCACAGCATACGAGACTTGCGAAAGCAGTTTATAAAGCCTATCGAAAAGAAGAAATTTGGCTCCTTGAGTTAGGGGAAGCTTACAACAAGGCTTCTATCGATAAGCTTTTCGAAGTTGAAAAGTTTGACAAAGTGGTAAACCTCGCTGCTCAAGCTGGCGTCCGCTATTCCATTACCAACCCCTATGCTTACATGCAAAGCAATATGGTGGGTTTCTTGAATATTTTGGAAGCATGCCGCAACTTCAATGTCAAGCACCTGATTTACGCATCCTCCAGTTCCGTTTACGGCCTTAACAGCAAGGTTCCCTATAGCGAAGACGACAAGGTGGATTCTCCCATGAGCCTCTATGCCGCCAGCAAAAAGAGCAACGAGCGTCAAAGGGTGAGCCAATCAAGGTGTTCAACAACGGCGACATGATCCGCGACTTTACCTACATCGATGATATCGTTGAAGGCACAATCCACGTGGTAGACCGTACGCTTGTCGCTTCAGATTGTCCCAACGGGGTCGCCTACAAGGTTTACAACATCGGCTGCAGCAATCCCGTAAAGCTGATGGATTTCATCAGCGAAATCGAGAACGCCTACGGCGAGCCTGCCAAGAAGGAATTCTTGCCCATGCAACCGGGTGACGTATACCAGACCAACGCCGACACCACCAAGCTGGAGACTGAATGCGGGTACAAACCCCACTGGAGTCTGCACGACGGCATCGCCGAATTCATGAAGTGGTATAAAAGCGATAAAAATCCGTTGAGGTAAAAAACTTTTTTTGTATTAGGATACAGAACACGTGAAGGAGATTAACAATGGGTAAGTTCAATTTCATCAAGACAAGTATTGAAGGCGTCACCATCGTGGAGCCCACGGTTTATGGAGACCATCGCGGCTACTTTATGGAAACCTACAACAAGGCGGAATTCGACGCTGCCGGTCTCGACATGGTTTTCGTTCAGGATAACGAATCCCGTTCCAAGAAGGGCGTGCTTCGCGGCCTTCATTTCCAGAAGAAGAATCCCCAGGGCAAGCTAGTCCGCGTGTTGGAAGGCGAAGTTTACGACGTGGCTGTGGACCTGCGCAAGGGTAGCCCCACTTTCGGTAAGTACGAAGGTGTGGTTCTGAGCGCCGAAAACAAGCGCCAGTTCTATATTCCCGAGGGTTTTGCACACGGCTTCGTGGTGCTCAGCGAAACCGCCACTTTCGTGTACAAGTGCACTCGCCTGTACGACCCCACAGATGAAGGCGGCCTTTTCTGGAATGACCCCGCCATCGGTATCGAATGGCCCGTAGGTAACGGTTTTGAACCCCTCCTCAGTGAAAAGGATACCAAGAATCCGCTGCTGAAGTACTTGGGATTCGCGTTTGAACTGTAGAACCTAGGGTAAAAGGAATAAAACAGCCAGAGTTGCTAACGCAACCCTGGCTGTTTTGTTAGCAGACGGGAGCAAGAAAGCCCCGCAATCCGCAGGGGGGAACAGCGCCAGGCAAGCCCTTGACGGTCTTGCCTGGCAACGGGAAGAATGCTATTTGCAAAATCAATTGACACGGGGTTTCATTAAGCCGTTGTCAAAATGCTACCTTTGGTGACGAAGGAACTTGAGGAAGAGAACGCCAACCTTGCCCTGGACAACCTTGCTCCAATGGAATACCGGTTGGCAAGAACTGGATGATTTTGCACTCTTTAATCCAGTCCTAAAAATGGGTGGCAGACAATTATGGGGAAGCTTACATATTCGCTGTGACAATGGCCCGGAATACGTTAGCGCGGAACTGGAAAAAAGGGCTAAACTCTCACACCATAGAAAAGGCCCAGGCACTTGCCACGGAATGGTCTACGTTACGACTCCCTTAAAAAAGGGAGGATTACACTGCTTTAAGTCGTGCGTTTTCCGCCCGGAGTGTTGCAATCAGAGCGTCCTTCTCGGACAATTCAGCCGCCTGTTCGGCGATGGTTTGATCCTGCTCGGCTAGCTTTGCGTCCTTTGCCTTGTTTGTCGACTCCATCCTGCGAACCTTGCGCTCAAGGGCGCGTCGTACATCACCTGCGCTTACAAAGCCGAGCTTTTTTCCAATACTTTGAAATGCCATTTTCAACCTCCGCAATGTTTTCTCATTGACGTACTCTCCTAAATATAATTCAATTTTACCGATAAGGGTAGTGCTCTCACTGAAGCTAAGAGTCCTCAGCCGGTCCTCGATCTTTGGGAGCATGCTCTGGTATTTCTTCGCGTCAAATGCGTACTTCATGGTAATGATGCCTATGGCCGCTTCTGCATTTGTATCCGCAAGGCAGAGACTATCATCGATATCCGCAAGGTTTACGAAGGCGAATTCAAAATTCGGGACGCGCCCCTTGAACTTGGCACGAATGTTCTTGTATTTCTTGAAGGGATCCCACTTGTCCGTTCCGTTGTACACGACAATCGCTTTCGTAGGGAGACTTGCCAGGTCCGGATTGTTTTTGTCAACCATGACTTTTAGTGTATAGCGGCCGATCTGCGCAAGGATATCATTACTCGGCGAGGACTTGTGTTCCAACAGGATTCCAAAGATTATATCCGTTCCTAACTTGCTTTTTACCTTGAAGGCGATATCTGCCTCACCGCGCTCATCTACGTCGTTGTATGCCTCGGGTATTTCCTCCAAGGTGGAGAGGTCCACCTCCGCCAGGATTTTTCGAAGGTTTCGGTTCTTGCGGGCCGCAATACGGAATAGTGCCCGGGTGTTTTCCGGCCGAGAGTAGATGTACTTCAAGAATCCGTCGTGATTGCGGCGACGTCTTGATTTTGTCTTGTTCATAACTATTCTTTGTTCTGCACGCAGAGCAAATCACCCTGCGAAATGACTAGAACTCGCCATTCACGTATATACACGTTTTTTTGCCGTAAATTGTCCCCAGGATTTTGAAAAAAGATCGTAAAATTTTTCATTCTTAAATCGCGAAAGTGCTGGACCACCCGTGTCAACTACGGTCTGCAAATAAGTAAAACTTGATTTAGATAACGCATGTAATCAGAAGAATTCAGTCTTATATCTTGATTTGTTTTAGTTTTTTTCATACATTTGCCTTAGCATCGCCCTGATTTCTTTCAGGGACCAGCCTCCCACGGGAGGCATTTATCGTCGCGGTGGATACCATGGTGAAGGGCGGTTACTCCGCCGATAAGATGCATGTACTCTGCAACTTCATCGATGTAAGCAAGGTGCAGAATCCGTCCCTGAAGAAGGAAGACTACTATGTGTTCCTGGGCCGTGTCAATTCCGTGAAGGGTGTTCCTACTTTGTGCAAGGCTGCCGCTACGCTGCCCTACAAGCTGATTGTGATCGGCGGCGGGGAGCTGTTGCCGGAACTGCAGGCGCAGTACAAGGATTGCGCAAACATCGAATTCGTGGGTCAGAAGAACTGGGACGAATTCCGCCCCATCCTGGAAGGGACCCGTTTCATGGTGCTGCCTGCAGAATGGAGCGAGAACAATCCCCTGACGGTGATCGAGTCACAGTCCCTTGGCACTCCCGTGCTTGGCGCACGTATCGGCGGCATCCCGGAACTGATCGAGGAAAGGGTAAGCGGCATGACCTTTGTGTCTGGGGATGTCGAGGATCTGAAGGCAAAGATTTCGGAGATGTTCGCGGCAGAATTTGACTACGCAGGGATTGCAAGCGCCGCCCAGGCAAGATACAACGCCGAAGCGTATTATGAACGGATAATGAAGGAATATTTGGGGTTGTAATTGCGCCCAAGGACGCCTTGTTTGACAAGATTATTTCAAATATTCGCGAGATCAAGGCCCGTGGCGGCCGCGTTATCGCTATAACGACAGAAGACTGCCATCCGCTTGATGAATTCGCAGACGACCTGATCCGCGTGCCATCAACATTGCCCATGCTTATGCCTATACTGACCTGCGTACCGCTGCAGCTGCTGGCATATCATATTGCTACGTTGAGGGGGAACAACGTCGATCAGCCGAGAATCTGGCGAAAAGCGTGACTGTGGAATAATCATAGAAGAAGAACCCGCTAACGCAGGCTCTTCTTGAATTTACAATATGATTTTTGTCAGACAAACAATGTTATAATAGAAGCTACAATTCCCAAAATAGCTGCAATTCCAGCAACACGAGCCCAGCACAGAGTCCTTTCACTACGAATTATTTCATCCGATTTAAAATCATTCGCAATCAATTTTTCAAATTTTGGCAAAACATATGCGTCGCCAAACCATTTCTCCAATTTGTCATAATACTGGGGAGGGAACTTCACGCCCTTCAAGAACGGCTGACCATTTCTAGTAATATCTAAACCGTTCCACTCGTCAGTTTTATTTAAAAATATCTTACCATTAGATATTTGAACGCTAGAGCATTCTTTCCACACAACATTTATATTGCTTGCTTTCTGAAGAGGAAAATAAGGCATTATAGCCATATAATCATTTTCGCACAAGAATTCTATCATATCAAAAAGGCGCCAAAATTTTGCGACGTCCTTTCGATACGCCTCCGATTGCGTATTGAACAATTTCGCATCAACAAATAGAGATACTTGACGATTCGTACTATCAAACAAAAGGGCTTTGTCCGTAAAATAATGTTTGCTCAGTATTTCACAAAGAGATTTCGGAATTTGAATTGCTTCGTCCTTTATTTCCTTAGCCAGGATTTTTTCGTACAATTCAAAATTTCTATCTATCATGATTCCTCCTTTTTTTTGTTTTCTTAGGAGGAACACAAAAAATTTAATAGCATCAGAGAATAAGGGCTCCGACGACAGCCTCCTAAATTAATCCCACACCAAATATAGTCTATTTTCTCCCGAAACAAGCATTATCAAACAAACTTTTTATCAAAAAAAATGCAACCTATTGGTTGCGTTTCACGACAGTGCCATACGAGCCGAGAGCTGCGAGAACGCAGGCGTTCTCATTGCCGAGGCGATGTTGGCAGGGCCATCGCGGCAGCGATCGTGACCCCTTGGGGCGCAGACTTTTGGCCATTTGTAAAGGAGGCCCCTTTAAAGGAGGCCCCGGCTCGGGGGCCGGGGTGACATTCAACGGAAGCGACGGCACGGGAGTGCCGGGCCGCCCACAAAAAAAGGACCCGCATGGGGTCCCTTGAATTTATTTTTCGCTTTTGAGGCGTTCTATTTCTGCTCGGAGCGCAGCCAATTCAGCATCCTTCTCGGAAATCTCGGCATCCTTCTCGGCGATGATTTTCTCGTTGCGCTCGCGTTCTTTTTCAGCAGCGGCTTCTGCGGCAAGCTGGATTTCCTGTTCCCATGTCATATAGCGCTCCTGTGTCTTTTCGTCTGAACGGTACCATTCCACCTTGGTGTGGATTTTCCTTGTCTCCGAGGATTCGGCGGCGTTTGTAGCAAAATACTTCAGGTACGGTTTTAGCGGGTGCGTATCCGGAAGTTTCTCGTACTGGTTAAATATATAGAAATTTTTGAAGGTGCGGTCGTCCAAGGCGATTTTTTTGTTTTCTGTCGCATAGTTCTGAAAGCTGTAGATAGGCAGGCCTTCCTTGAAAATGTCGTCGGGACAAATAAAGAGCACGTACTGGTCCTTGAGACTTTTGTACATGGCACCCTTGCGCAGGTCGTTGGTGTCGCGGACAGACTGGTAGTAGCGAGCCCGTTTGGGAAGTTCCTTGGTGTCCTCCATCTGCATCTCTAGATCGAAGGAGCGCTTGACTTCGCCGTCCTTGCCGGTTTCCTGGGCGTAGACGTCGTAGCGGACGCTTTTGACGCCTACGGCGTCCGCGGCTGCACTCGGTTATAAAATTATGCAAGCATAATTTTGCAACTCTCGCGTTCGTTTCAATGCAGTGATGTTTAAACCCGTTAACTAATTCAACGCTACAAAAACTCAACAACAACTCAAAACAAAACTAACGAAAAAAGTAAAGCCCACGAGAATAATCTCGCGGGTGTTTTTTTGTACATCTATTGTCTGTTTGCGCATTAGCAGCCGATCAGTCTATGGATCAATCTGCGAATAAATCCGTTGCGGTTTCATCTTCAAAATTCAATGTGATCGATGCAAAAACCGACGTGCTGGTTCGCCACAATCCCAATTATAGAACAACTCCACGAGCATTCGTAAAAAAAGACTTTAAGCCCGAAATTGCCAATTTGGGAGATAAATTTGAAAAATAGGGCCAAATTACGGGAAAAAAACTCGCCACGAGGCCTTTTTTCCCGTAATTTTATGAATAAATTAATGACGTGGGGCGAAGAATTGATGGCGTCGGGGTGGGATAGTTGAAAAATTACCCGGTTCACGACCCAAATGGGGCCGAATCTCGGCCGTTTGAGTAAATTTTGGGTGTCTGGTGCGCCTGTTTGGCCGGCGTCGTTGATAACAAACTAATTTTTTACGGGAAAAATGCCTCAAAATTGCAGTTTTTTCCCGTAAATGAGACCCTTTTTCAGAAATTATCCCCCCGGGGCTGTTTTTCGCATAAAAAAAGACGCTTTGCAGCGTCTTTTTTAGAGCGGGAAAAGGGACTGTCAAATCCCAGTCTCCTTGCTTTGCAAGGCTGGTCTTTGACCCTGCGGGCTCGTGGCTCCCAAGGAGCCCCGAGCGATTATTTGCTCCCACGCACTTCGTGCACGGAACAAATAATATCGGACCCTCTTCTCGGGATCCGGTCCCTATCCACGCGTACATAAAACAAAAAGAACCACCTAGAAGTGGTTCTTTTGTTTTAGAGCGGGAAAAGGGACTCGGACCCTCGACCCCGACCTTGGCAAGGTCGTGCTCTACCAACTGAGCTATTCCCGCGAGGTGACCCATATATAGCTAAATAATTACCGCTTGGCAACGGGTAGGGTCAAAAAAATGTGTTTTTTTTAAGAAAGTAGCCTCCTTTAGGGGGGGGGTAGCCTTTGCTGTTTTGCTATTTTATGAGGCCGGTGCCGTTTTGGCATTTTTTATTACATCGTTTTTATTTCGTTTCATACATCATTTCGTACATCGTTTTATCGTGCTTGCCCCGGCTGTTGCTTCGGAGGCGGCGCTTATATCACGCAGTTTGTATCATCTCAAAAGGATTTGTGGAAAAATGACGTGTACGATCGACTTACGTAATGACGGCGTGTTGCCTTGTGTTCTTGAACGCCTCGAAGAACTCGGTATTGCAATACGCTCGTTGGAGGAGTACCTGGAACAACTGCCAGAGGGGGAGCTTTATGTTTCTAAAAGTCATGGGAAAACGCAGTGGCAGTGTTATGCTGGCGGGGTCAAGAGGTACTTGCCCTTGTCGGAATACTCCAGCATAACGAATCTTGCTCAGAAGAAGTACTGTGAGCTTGTTTTGGGTTGCCTGCAAAAACAGCAGCAGGCGTTGTCGCGCTTGTTACAAGAGTACCATCCCGGTGACTGCTACAATGTTCATGCTTCCGTGAGGCGGGAACTTCAGGAATTTGTTTCGCCTCTGTTTCCCTCGAGAGAACAGATTGCGGCGGCGTGGAAAAGTGTCCGCTACAGGGGGAAGAGCCTGGAGGGTGCGACTTTGATGTCTGTCGACGGTGTGAAAGTACGGTCGAAGTCTGAGATGATGATCGCCAACGCTTTGTCGGCAAGCGGGGTGCCGTATCGGTATGAATTCCCCTACAAAATGAATTGGCGGGGCGACTCGGGTGTTCATCGGGACGCCTCAGGATGCGATGCCGCGGGACGGACTGCTGCGGGATGCGCCCGGCGGGTGAAAGTCTTTCCGGACTTTACATGCTTAAACCTGCGTACGCGTCAAGAGTTCGTCTGGGAGCACTTCGGAAAGATGGACGACGCCGACTACGTGGGGGAGACTATGGAAAAGCTGGATGTATATGAAAGAAATGGCTTGGTGCTGGGCAAGAACTTTGTGTTTACGATGGAGACAAAAGCGCGACCGCTAGATTCAAGAAGGATTCAGGCTGTCATTGATCGCTATTTGAAGTGACTCGGGAGATAAATTTGAAAAATAGGGTCAAATTACGGGAAAAAAACTCGCCACGAGGCCTTTTTTCCCGTAATTTTATGAATAAATTAATGACGTGGGGCGAAGAATTGATGGCGTCGGGGTGGGATAGTTGAAAAATTACCCGGTTCACGACCCAAATGGAGCCAAAACTCGGCCGTTTGGGCGAAATTTTGGTGTCTGGTGCGCCTGTTTGGCCGGCGTTGTTGATAACAAACTAATTTTTTACGGGAAAAATGCATCAAAATTGCAGTTTTTTCCCGTAAATGAGACCCTTTTTCAGAAATTATCCCCTGGAACCGCCCCGACCCCGAGGGGTCTTCGGCTCCAAGCCCCACTTCAGACTATAAAAAAAGAAAACCACTCATGAAGAGTGGTTCTTTTGTTTTAGAGCGGGAAAAGGGACTCGGACCCTCGACCCCGACCTTGGCAAGGTCGTGCTCTACCAACTGAGCTATTCCCGCGAGGTGACCCAAATATAGACTAATTGTCGTAGTCTGTCAAGGGAGTTTTTAAAGAAAATATCAAAATTTCTTTCTTTTTTCCGCGAAGTTCAAAAGACCCTTCCTTATTACGCTTGAATCCGTGGGGCAGAGGAAGCGGTAGCTTGTCGAAAAGCTCATCGGAAATCAAAAATTCCTGCCCCAGCTTGGCGCAAAGAGTCTGGATTCGGGCGGTGGCGTTCAGCACGTCGCCGTGGTAAGCCATTTCGCTACCGAAGTTGCCCACTTCTGTAGCAATCACCTTGCCGCAGTGGGCTGCAGCCTTGAAGTCGGGGGCATGTCCGTAGCGTCGAATGAACTTGCGGCGGGTATGGTAAAGGGCTTCCTTGAAGTCGAAGAACAAATCCAGGGGGCGAGCCTTCTTGGAGCAGTCCTTGGTCTTCCAGGTAATAAACACGCCGTCGCCTGCAAACTGGTAGATTTCGCCGTGGTTTTCTTCGCAGCAGTTGGAAAGCAGCTTGTAGTAGTCCTTGATGAAGTTGCTGTATTTCATGTTGCCCATTTCTTCGCAAAGGCTGGTAGAAGACCTAAGGTCGATGAACATGAAGGCCAAGTCTTCTTCAGTGGGCGCCTGGGACTTGCCCAGCAGGGTATTCCAGAACACGCGCTTTCCGAACTTCTTGTGCACGGAACGAATAAAGGTAATGATGTAGCCCACCACAAAGAAAATGGCGAACTGCACCTGGAAACTGGTGGTCTTTGCAATGACCATTATATTTTGCATGCCTTCTTCGTTCACCATGCCCTCTTCGGCATTGGAACGCAACAACAGCAGACAAAGTATCAAGTTGGCGCCAATGGCAAATGCAAAGTAGAAAGAGCGCATCAACAACGCCGTCCACACGGAGCGGCCGTCCATTTCGTCTTTCAAGATCACCACGTCGTAAATGCCGTGAGAAAAACCCATGAACAAGGCGAACTGCAGCATGAACAGCACCTGGAAGGAATCCACGCTGCCGCCGATACCGTAGCTTTGCAACACAGCCATGCCTACGGAGGCCACAATCCAGCTCAGGACGTAGTAGCAAACGCCTCTAAACTTTCGCTCAGTCTGTCGAGTAATAAACGCCATACCGCACCCCCCTAGTGAATAAACAGGGGCAAAGCCCAGATCATGGCAATAAGGATAATATCCTTGTAGGAATCATCCAAAAGCAGGGTGGAGGCAAAGAAGAAAATCACAGTTGAAAGCGTCAAGAAAATGAGAAGCGGCAGCTTCTTCTTGAATTTTTGCTTCCATGTGACTTTTTCTTCGTTGTTCATATTCGTCAAATATCTATTATTTATCTCAAAAAGCTAATAAAATTTTTAGCAAAGCTCCGTAAAATGTGTAAGGTTTGTGCTTAAAATGCTGGGAATCTATCTACATGTGCCGTTTTGTGCGAAAATCTGCGATTATTGCGATTTCCGCGTGATGCCGGTGCCCGCGCAGTCTTCCCAAGCGATGCAGCCTTCCCAAGCGGCACAAAAGCTTTTTCAGGAATACACGGACTTGCTTTGCCTTCAGATAGAGCTGTTCGAAAAGTCCCGCCCAGGGCTTCTGGCCTCCGCCCGTACCCTTTACCTAGGTGGCGGCACACCCTCCGTTTTACCACCCCAGTGCCTAACGCAAATCTTTGACTGTCTTAGAGATGCAGGCGTCGCAGTCGCAAGGGCAGGAACCCCTGGCTCCCTTCTTGAAGTCTCCATGGAGTTCAATCCGGAATCCACCAACGAAGAATCGGTGCGGCACGCCATGGACCTTGGGGTGAATCGCATCAGCCTTGGTCTCCAGACTTTTGACCCGGCTCTCCTGAAACTTGTGGGGCGTTCCCATTCTGTAGAGTGCGGCCTAAAGGCCCTGGATTTATTGACTGCAATCCCGGGCCTGCAGGTCTCTGGCGACCTCATGTTTGATTTGCCTAACCAGACTGTAGAAGGTTTCCTCTCCGATGTGGACAGGCTTTCAGACTACCCGCTGTCTCACTTGAGCTTTTACGGCCTCACGGTTTCTGAGCGCACGGTACTTGGCCAGAAGATCGCCAAGGGCGCCCTCTCTATCGACGAGGACCTTTACGAAGACATGTACCAGGGCGGGGTAGGCATTCTGGAGCGCAAGGGTTTTCACCGTTACGAGGTGTCGAACTTTGCAAAACCGGGTTTCGAAAGCGTCCACAACCGCAATTACTGGGAGCGCGGCGAATACATCGGGTTTGGTCCTGGAGCCCACAGTTTCTTGGGCTCTAGCCGATTCTATGCCCCCGAAATATACCCCCGCTGGCGCGATTTTGTCCGTAACGGCGCCAAGGAATCTGACCTTACGGTAGACGCCTTGAACCGCGAGGACCTGCTGTCGGAAATAGTCTGGCTCAGCCTTCGTCAAAGTTGCGGCCTCGACCTTACGCAACTGCAAATGCAGGGCTTTGAACTCAAGGAAAATCATTATTCCAAGTGGTTTGACAAGGGCTTTCTCGCCAAGGAAAACCGCCTGGTTCACCAGGCCGCCGCAGAGGCCGACTGTGCTGTAAATCACAGGTTTTTGACGCTGCAAAATCGCGGCTGGATTTTCATGGATGACGTCGTCACCGACATCATGAATTCCTGTTCCAACTTGGAATAGGAGATTTTCAAAAACTTGCGAGAATTGTCACAAAAAAAGGCCCCCTAGGTTTGGGACTCGTTAAAAAAAACATACATTTATATGAGTCTATGGAGGCTTAAGATGTGTGTGTGTAAATTCCATAAGTTTCAGCTTATTTTGATTACGTTGCTTTGCCTTGCAACGCTGTCTCTAGCTGTAACCGAGGAGTTGGATTGCCGCAATTACACTCCAGAAAAGAATGCGTTGTACAACGGACGTTGCAAGTACTATCGCATCTCTTCGGAAAAGCCCATTGCAAAGCTTTTTGTTCTTGACGAGACCCGCATTCTCAACGAAGGCACCGAAAATGAAAAGAAGTGCTCCGAGTACGTGGAAGAGGAAAAATGCGCCAAGGAAAACCAGGATGTAAAGCTTTACGTTCCCCAGGCAGGGTCTGAGGGTCTGAGCCTGACAATCGATGGCACCACAGAACAGGTGGAGAACTTGAAGGCCATGAACTCTGGCTCTACTGGTGTGGTTCGCGTTAAGGTTGCCGCAAGCGTTCCCATCGACAATGTTCACATGGGTATTTTTGCTCCTGGCGCCTCGGATGCCCAGGTCTCTCGTGTATTCAGTTTCTACGCTCCGGAACTCAGGTACTACATCAAGGGCGAAGAAGTCACAAGTGAATCCATCTACACTCCCAAGGTGGGCGATACTATCCACGTGGTGGTGAAGGCCTTTGTGACCAAAGGTCCTAAGACCGGCAATTTGGACGAGGGCTTTAATGCTAGCCTCTACCTGGATCCGGGTGATTCCAAGCACTTGCGCTACTTGCAGGAAACCGGCGAATCCATGGAAACTGAAAAGGGCCTCCTGCTGAATATGGAAAGCGGCGTGGCATCCTTCATGATCGTAGCTGAAAAGGCTGACCACAGCGATTTCACCGTGGGCGGCGTTCCCTATGAAGGTGTAAACCAGGTGGAAGCCCCGTTCCCTGGCGACTTGAAGTTTATTAATCCCGATGGCCCTTCTATCAGTGGCTCTGCAATTTTCGATGCCGATGGCGATGGTGTAGGTGACAGCATCCGCGTGTGGTTTGAAGGTTCCATGAAGTTTGATACTGTAAGGACTTTCAAGTACAGCTGGCCCACCGACGGTAAGCTTGTGGCTTATGACGGAGCAACTCGCAAATCTGGCGACAAGCTGGTCTACTCTTTGCCCGAAGTGGTAACCTCGCTGCAGGGCGATAGCGCCTCCGGTGTAGTGAGCGCCAATGTGTGCTCCATCGTGAGAGATGAATGCGATGACCAGTCCGTGGCCCTTATGGATAGCATCGGCGTCGTCATTTTGAAGGCTACCCTCATCGAGGGCCGTGACGGCGCCAAGGATACTTTGGCCCTGCAGTTCAGTAAAGTTGTAGATACATCCTGGACCCAAGGTCAGGGCTTGTTGTTCAACGACAAGGCTTACGATGTGGAAGTTATCGCAAAGAAAAAGAATGTTTGGAAATTCATCATGGAACCGGGTAAGGTCAGCGTTGGCGACAGCGTAAAGATCAACACCTCCTGTGATTCCAAGAAGTGCCCCGACGGTATTTTGACTGCAGCCGACGGTATTCCCACCGCCAAGAACAACCAGAAGGTTCCTCTTGATAACGCCGGCGCCATTTACGCCAACGAGAACAACGCCTTCTACGACCGCGACGGCGACGGCCAGATGGACAGCGTTTCCCTGGGATTGGACAATCCCATTTCCCGCGAAGCTTTGAAGAACATGAAGCTCACCTTCTACTGGTTGAACTCCAAGAACGAACTGCTGGCAATTACTCCCAGTGTCGACGATATGACTCTCTCTGACGACGGCAAGATTCTGGGCTACGCAGTAGACCTTGAAAAGTACGACGTCCGCAAACTGCTTACTGAAGTAGATGCCTCCTACTACAAGTCTCCCAAATACGGTTTTGCCGTGGTGGAAAACACCAAAATCATCGTAGGTGATACTTCTGTAGTCATTGATACTTTGGGCATGAACGACCGCATGCCGCCGGTGTTCCTCAGCAACTTCTTGTACCCGGAATCCTTCCAGAGAATGGAACCGGACAAGTTTACCGTTACTTTCACCGAACCGGTGGACAGCAAGAAATTCAAACTGGACGGTGAGTGCTTCAGCTTCTTGGTTGATGGACACTGGGTGAACTACGACATCCAGGGCGCCAAGTGGAGCAACCACGACCGCACCGTGACTTTCGTTATGGAGTCAGGTACGGAACTTGAAGATCGCATGAATCCTGCCGACTCCGTACGTTTCAATAAGTTTGTCGGTGGCATTCAGGATAAATTCGGCAACGAGGTTTTAGAAGAGTCCCCCGCAGTCTTGGTTCACGGCGACCCCCGCGTAATCGTCAAGACTACCGCCTATGCCGATTTGAACCGCGCCATGGAACTGGAGAAGCGTTCCCGCGCCTTCAACTTCTACAGCATCGACGGTGAACCTACAGACAAGGAAACTTCTTCGCTGGGCGTGCTTATGAATATCAACTTTGCAACGGTGCTGAAGGATTCCCTGGGGATTTCTGTTCTTGACCTTGACAAGAAAGTCCTCTCTATGGAACTGCATGTTTATACGAACCTGGGTGCCTACGTAGGTGGCACTGCAGATGAAGTTAGTTGCGACGATAAGGATTTGTTTGACGGTAACTGCCTTGAAAACGACAAGAAGCTTTATGTCCGCTGGAACATGCGTTCCGACGAAGGCCGCAAGGTGGGCGTCGGTGTCTACCTGGCGAAGTTCAAGGTCAAAGTTTACGGCGCAGAAAAGGATTTAAAAATTGAAAGAATCTTCAGATGGGGCGTAGCCGCTAGCAAGCGCTAGTTTCGCTGAGGAATCTTTCAGAGGGTAGTAAGATGAAAATGACGAATAAAATCATTTCAATCATTTCGATGCTCATGGCATCTACTGCTATGGCTTCGTACTTCAACTACGATGCTCCTGCCAACACATACCCGACTCCGGAAAACCCGGCTAGCGGTATTTGGATTCAACAGGTTGGTGACCTTATTCCCCAGGCTCCTACCAACGCCACCTTGTACTACACCAAGTACAAGGAAAACGACCGTGTTAAGAGCATCAGCTATACCTACGATGGTGAAGGCTACTTGCTGATGAAGCCTTCGGATAAGAAGACCTTGTGCACCATGAGCGATGGTGTCAACGGTGCCGATGGTATTGTGCACCATCCCGGTGGAAAGCACTTGCTGGTGGCTGGTCAGGGTCATCCTGTCTACATGGTGAATAAGGAAACCGCTGCTGGCGGCAAGTGCCTAGTAAAGACTGCCAGAGATAATGATAATGGAACCAGTGGTTTCTGGCACTTGATGGTGGACCCCACCCAGAAGATTCTCTGGGGTGCTGGCATTCCCGGTCCCTTGTATCGTTTCCCCACAGGTAAGGACGCTAGCCCTGAAAGCTTCAGTAGCGAAGGCTATAAAGTCAAACTGACCGCTGATGCAAGTAACTACAGAAAGGACGACCAGTTGGCCACTATCGTCTGGGATGCCAACGGCGTAGCTTACTTCACCTATTCCTCCTATACAGGGGGTGGTTGTGAAGATATCTGTGATAAGAATGGAAATTGCAACAAGTGCTCTGCCAGCAATCGAAAATCCAAAGCCGCAGGCGCATACTTCGGTTATTTCTCTGATACCACATGGTATACAATTAAGAATGGCGAAGAAAGTAAGTATGGTGGAAAAGCTGGTGATCGAGTGATTACAGGTTTCAAAACCAAGATTTTGATTGACTCCCTGGAAGGTGCCCATGGCGGTACCTATGACCCCTATTCCAAGACAATCTTCGTGTTTGGTGGTTCCAGAATTGTCCAGATCGAACCTTTCACCAACAAGACTACTGGCAAACCCGACGCAAGGGTCGTTGCCTATATCGACTTGCGTGAATACTTCTTTGGTGATAGAGGGTTTACCGGAAACCGTACTTATGATAACGGTTATATTGGATGGCGCCTGGACCAGGGTACCACAGACCAGCATGGTCATTTGTTTGTAGCAAGTAACACTGGCCACATGGTGTTTATCGACTTTGCTGGTAATCGCAACAAGCGTATTGACAACAATGTTTTGGTCCATGTTCAGTGGATCGATAACTTCTTGGATGACTTGGCTCCTCTTGAAGTCAAGGACGGTGACCGTACCGGCGGTGCCACCGACTCTACTATCATTGTGTCTAGTAGCTCTCGCCATAGCTCTTCTTCTAGAGCTATATACGAGGAATCCTCTAGCAGCGTAAAGTCCAGCTCCAGCAACAAGTCTAGTTCCAGCTCTTATTCCAGCGGCAGCAATCCGCCGGGTAGTTCTGGTTCTAATCCTCCGGGCAGCTCCGGATCTAACCCCGGCTGCGAAGAAGGCGATGACGAATGCACAGATAGCAGCAGCTCTGGCTCTAATCCTCCGGGCAGCTCCGGATCTACCCCAGGCTGTGAAGAGGGTGATGAAGAATGTGCAAATAGCAGCAGTTCTGGTGAAGGTGTAGGTAGCTCCGGATCTAACCCTGGCTGCGAAGACGATGACGAAGAATGCAAGAACAACAGCAGCTCCAGCAATGGACCTGGTAGTTCTGGATCCGACGATAACGGTAGCTCTAGCTCTCGCCGCAATGGTTCTGGTGACGACGAATTGGGTTCTTCCTCTAGCTCTCGCCTCTACTATGGCGCTGATGACGAAGTTGATGACGATGACGATCCTCTGGACTCTTATCCCACTGCAGAATCCTTCGATAGAGGTGACTCTGTTGTTTCTGGTGCGGTTCTGGTTCCCGTGGATCCCAACAGCGACGATCCCAATGTTGTTGAAATTGGCGGCAACAAGTACCTGCTTACCAACGATCCTAAGGGAGAATCCTTGAACCTCGTCTATAGAAGTGACAAGGGGATTGATTCAGCCCGCGTAGGTAGCGTGGTTGCAATTACCTTGGATCCCGATAAGGTCAAGGAATACTTTGGTGATGCCGACTCACTGAGAGTTGTAGGCAACAACGGTGTCCATCTGGTGAATCCAAGCACTGGTGAAGTCCAGGAAAATATGAAGATTAATAACGACGGCAGCATTACCATCTTTGTCACCGCAGACTCTGTGGTTCAGGATGGTGTTATCAAGATTCTCGGCAACGACAATCTGGTTGTCATCGATAACATTAAGTTCTACGATCCTATTCCGGATTCCTACATCGGCTACATTAAGGACACCAAGGGTGATAACCTTTTGGACTACGTCGAAGTATTGCTGAAGGACTCCATCTCTAGCAACTACGAAGTTGATGCTGTCTGGCTGATTGTAAATGGCGAAAGCTTTGCTTGCGACATTGCGAAGACCCAGCTGAATAAAACTAGAGACCGTGTCCATGTGGATGTGACCGACCTTGAAGACAAACTTCCGAAGATGGGTGAATTCCCCAAGGATGCAAAGGTTGTGGTCTCCTACCACAAGAACGGCTCCATGGAAGCTTCCTTTACCCGCGAGACGAATCTGGTTGAAGTGGGTAGCAACGTTATCAAGGATGCCTACGCAATCCGCGATACAAGTAAGGATGGCAGCGACTCCCTGTTCCTGCAGTTCAATATCAACTTGATCCCGCCTGATGTGAACGATGCAGAAAAGCTGATTCTTATCAAGCAGGAAGTTTGCAAGACCACCACCAAGCTGGAAACCTATGGCCTTTGCGCTATGAAGTTTGATCAGATTGATAAGGTCTACATGCCTTCCAAGGATATCATCATCCTTGTTGCTAAGGACTTCGGTTTGGCCGGCGACATGAAGGATAGCGTATCTCTCTATCCGGGCAAGGTGTTCGATAACCTGCAGCACATTACTTCCGATGAATACGAACGTGAAGTTCCCGTTACTGTGGTAGACCGATTCCCCTCTCTCCTGGAAGCGGAATACTGGGATACGGATGGTGATGGCGTTCTCGATGAAATCGTTTCCGTATTCGATAGAAAGCTCACTGCTGAAGAAATCGATGCTACGCTGTATCTCACATTCCCCTGGTTCAGCAGCCGCGGTATGACTACCTACCTGCAGGCAGATCCTTCTAGCCTTGTGGTTGATTCCAAGGACTCTTCTCGAGTTGTCTGGAAGGTTACTTCTGTGACTCCGCTGGCTAAGGGCGTGACTAGCATTAACGACAAGCTTCCGCCGGTAACTGCCTATACCTACTACAAGATCTTTGGCGAAACCTTCGTAAGTGAAGCCACCGCCTCCCAGGTCGACAAGATGCCGCCTCTTGTATCTAGCGCAACTCTGAGCTACGGCAAGACTAAGGATACCTTGGTTGTGTTCTTCACCGAACCTGTTGTGGAACCTGAAGAGGGTAAGGACTTCTTCTCTTACATACATGGTAGCGAAGTAATTGACTTGAACCCCTCTCGTATCGACTGGTCTAAGGATGGCTTCTCTGCAACCTTGATCCTGGATGGTATGGATGTGACTTTGCTGCCGGGCGATTCCTTGCTGGTTAAGCGTGGTAAGCTGGGCGAGATCAGGGATAACGCTGGTAACATTGCTGGTGAAAAGCCGCAGGCTGTCATTATCGGAGGCTTGCTGAATCACTTGGTAGATGCAGCCCAGATGGGTTCCTACGACGTCAACGATGAAATCGGCGAAGGTGACGACAAGTATGCCTTGAAGACCGCTAGCTCTGTAAATCTCCGTTATGTTCCAGGTACCACTACCAAGGAGGATATGGAAAAGCAGGGTCATGTCGGCCACTTGATTCAATTGGGTGAACGCTTCGTGCCTCGTCTCCTCGATGGCGCCCAGATCTCGAACGACGGTACTTTCGATCCTACAGCTCTTGATAGCTTGAAGCCCGAAGACGTGTACATCTCCGTCATCATAAACTTTAGCGACCACCTTGGACAGTATGTGAACGATACCATTATTACGGTGCCTTGTAATAGCCCGAAGTTTGGCGGCAACTGCTTGAGCACAGACAAGAAGGTGTTCGTCAACTGGAACTTCAAGGATCACAATGGCCGCTTCGTGGGTAGTGGCGTTTACACAGTCCAGTTCAAGATGATGATCCGTTATAAGGAAAAGAGAATCGTTGAAGAAATGAAGGACAAGTGGGGCGTTCGCCGTAAGAAACACAGCAAGAAGAAATAACTTTCTTTGCTTTTCCCTGGCGATTGCCAGATGTATAAAAGACACCTCGAAGAGGTGTCTTTTTTAATCTTGTGGAGCCAGCTTGAATTGCTTCGCGTCCATAAAACCTTCGCCTCGGTCATATCCATGCAAGCATGGATGCGACTCTCGGCTCGCTATTTATTGATGGCTGCTAAGAAAGCGTCCTTCTTTTCTTGGAGGAATTCCTTGCTGTTGTACTTGCGGATACGGCGGAGTGCCTGGTCACGCAACTGACGCACGCGTTCGTGGGAGATGTTCATGGATTCGCCCACTTCGCGCAAAGTCTGGGGAGCTTCCTGGTTGATACCGAAGATGCCGGTAATAACCTTGGCTTCACGTTCCGGCAGCTGTTCCATAAGGTCGCGTGCCAATGCTTCGACGCTCTGGATTTCGGATTCTGCTTCGGGATTGGAAGCACCGCCGTCGGGAAGCACTTCGGCATAGGTTGCCTTGGAGTCTGCCTTCAGAGGGCTGTCAAAAGAAACGCCGCGCTGACCAATCTGGATGAGTTCGCGGATTTCTTCGTTAATTTCCTTACCGCGGGACTGTTCGTGCAAAGCCTTACGCACGCGAAGGTGCTGGTTTGCAGGAAGACGAATCAGGTTTCCCTGTTCGTTAATAGCGCGAGTGATATATGCCTTGATCCACCAAACGCCGTAAGAAATGAACTTAAGACCACGGGTGTGTTCGAAGGATTCGATTGCGCGAACCAGGCCCATAGCGCCTTCGCTAACCAGGTCCGGCAGAGGAATGGGGCAGCCACGGTACTGGATTGCCACCTTCAACACGAAACGCATGTTGGCGGAAATCAACTTTTTACGGGCGATTTTATCGCCTTCTTTGGCTTTCTGGAAAAGAATCTGTTCTTCTTCGCGGGAGAGAGGTGCAGTACGACGAATGTCTTCTAGGTAACGCTTAAGAGTAGTATCAGTAGAATCAATATGCATGTTAGAACCTTACTCCTTTAATATCGCATTTTTTAAAGCAAGTTGCGTGCCAATAGTGTAAAATTTTGCATAGTTTCGCCTAAAAAACTTGCTTTTTGTGGTTTTAACCTGGGATTTTAGAGCTTCAATTGTCATAATTTTGTGAAATTACAAATTTATTGTCATAAAATATATAAATGTCATTGGATTATGACTAGGCTGAAACCGGCTATTTTTATCCTTCACTTGCCTATATTTGGCCTTTATTGTTGTTTTGCCCCTTTGTTTTCGTCAAATGGTGCCCTGTTTTTTCGTATATTTTCCCACGTTATGTCGATTAAAGAGCCCGATCAGTCTGTTTGGAATAAATTTTGGCAAAAAAAGAATGATATGGACAAGGTTTATCCTTCGTCCCCGTCGGTTTTGGAGGCAATCAAGAAGAACTTCGACCTTAAGGGTATGAAGATTCTTGAAGTTGGTGCCGGAACCGGTCGTGATAGTGCAGAACTTGCCCGCCTGGGAGCGGAAGTCTATGTGCTGGATTTTGCCGACAACAGTCTCAAGATCGTGAACGCCCTCAAGGAAAAGTACGACATCAAGAATCTCCACCTGGTTCGTGGGGATGCCTTCAAGTCTCCTTTCCCCGACAATACTTTTGATTTGGTTTTCCATCAGGGCCTTGCAGAACATTTCAAGGATTCTCTGCCCCTGCTTCAGGAAAACTTCCGCATCGTCAAGCACGGTGGCCACTGTCTTTGCGACGTGCCCCAGACGGTTCACCCCTACACGGTCATCAAGCATATTTTGATTGCCATGGACAAATGGTTCGCCGGTTGGGAAAAGCAGTTCACCATGCCTCAGCTGAAAAAGCTTATGAACGATGCCGGGTTCGAAAACGTTTATACATACGGTGACTGGATGCGCCCCAACCTTTACTATCGCATGCTTCGCGAAGCTTGCTTCAAGGTGGGTATCGAACTGCCGAAATATCCGCTCCAGGGAACTGGGTACCAAAAGCTGAAGGACTCCATCTTGGATTCCTTGGCTACTCGTTCCATTATGCATTACACTCAGCTTTGCATTGGAGTCTTGGGTCGTAAGCCCTAAGTCATAAACGTTGAAAATTCTTGTCGTAAATTATAGAGATCGTTTGCACCCCGCCGCCGGCGGTGCCGAAAAACATCTTCATCGTATTTTTTCCCTGATTGCTGAAATGGGCCATCAGGTGGTACTGCTCACTACCAGTTTCCCCGGTGCAAAGCCTCGTGAGGTGGTAGATGGCATTCAGGTTGTGCGTAAGGGCGGCGACTTGTTCTTCCAGCTGACTGTGGCCATGAACATCCGCAAGCTGGATCGTGAATTTGAATTTGACGTGGTGGTGGAGGACTTGAACAAGCTTCCCCTGTTCACGCCCTACTTGCAGAAGAAACCTGTTCTGGTGCAGATGCATCACTTGTGGCGCGGTTCCATTTTCCACGAGGCCTTTTTCCCGGTGGCTTTTGGAGTGTGGTTCTTTGAACGCATTATTCCGTTGTTCTACCGCAAGGAATCCTTTGTGGTGGTTAGCCCCAGTACCAAGCGTGAGCTTTGCGAAATCGGTGTTTCCGAAGATCGTGTGTCTGTTGTTTATAACGGTTCCGATGACTGCGCCGGCTCTGCAGAAGTAGATTGCGCTGGCGAAGTTGCCGAGGTAGATGAAGGCGTTGACGGGCCCTACTTCTTGTGGCTTTCCCGCGTGCACCGCTACAAGGGCATCTGGACAGCTTTGGAAGCCTTTGCTGAATTTGCCGAAAAGCATCAGGATGTGAAGCTTGTGGTGGCTGGCGATGGCCCGCTACTGAAGAAAATTCCTGCATGGCTGGATCAGCGTGGCCTTAAGGACCGCGTTGAACTTTTGGGATTTGTGTCTGCGGCGCGTAAGCGGGCCTTGCTGAAAAATGCCACGGCTCTTTTGCAGACCAGCTATAAGGAAGGCTGGGGTTTGACTGTGGTGGAGGCTGCAAAGCTTGGTACCACGACGATTGCCTGCGATGTTCCTGGCCTAAGGGATAGCGTTCGCAACGGTGAAACCGGCTTGCTGTTCCAGGCTGGCGATACTGCTGCTTGTGCTTTTGAAATGGACCGCATTTACAGTGATGATGACTTGCGTACTCGCCTAGAGGAAGATGCTAAGTCTTACGCCGACGAATTCCGTTGGGACGTGGCTGCTGAACAGACCCTCAATCTTTTGCAAGACATTGTGATTGAACATCAGGTGGACCAGGTTGTAGATGAATAAGCAACTGAAGTCTTTCTTGGTTTTCTGCCTGAAGTTGGTGGTGACTTTGGTTCCCGCCTACTTTGTGTACCGCAATATCGTGATGGCTCCCGACTGGAGTGTGGACGACCTGTACCATTTGTTTACGGGCAAGAGCGTTGTGCCTTTGGTGCTTGCCCTGCTGTGCCTTGCGGTGTCGAACTTTACCGCTTGCCGTCAGTGGCAGTTGCTGTTGCAAAAGCAGGACATTCACATGTCCTACGGTCGCCTGCTGAAACTTTACCACGTAGGCTTGTTCTTCAACAACTTTATGCCTGGTAATGTAGGTGGCGACGCCAAGAAGATTTACGACATCCGTATGCAGGGTGGTCAGGATTCTGTTGGCGCTGGATTGACGGCCACGGTTTTTGACAGATTGTTTGGCTTGTTCTTTATTACTTTGTTTGCCCTTGCCATGGGCGCATTGTTCTTTATTCATGACGAAGCCCAGCGTGCATTTATTGTGCCCTCTGTCTGGATTTTTATTGGCTTTTGCTGCTTGTTCGCTTCTTTGTTCAGCCGCCGTTTAGGAAACCTGGTTTGCAAGGCTTTGGCGAAGGTTTTCCCCGAAAAGGTGAACGAACGCTTGATCCACATGTTTAGACGTTTCCAGCAGTTCCGTTCTGTGAAGCTTTGGGCTCGCATTAGTTGCCTTTCTGCGGTGACCCAGGCACTGAGAATTTTTGTTCACTTCTTCTGCGGCATTGCCGTGGGTGTGGACTTGAGTATTTCCTGGTACTTCTACTACATTCCACTGGTTGCAATCATTAGCGCCTTGCCTATTTCTATTGGCGGTTTTGGCCCTAGAGAATTGCTGGCCCAGTCGCTATTTGCCCGCGCAGGTGTGGCAAGTTTGGAATCTGTAGTGATCCAGCTGCTGGCTTACTTTGTAAGTCTTGTACTCAGTCTGTTTGGAGCCTTCGTGTTCCTGTTGGATGGTGGCTCGCCCAAGGCGGTTGACGCATCTGAAGGTTCCGTCGCAGACGACGCTAATGGTAAGGACGCGTAAGTCCTTCCTTTTCTAGATAGCGGTGGCGTGTGGTCGCGGGAGTAATGCCGTGCCCTTTGCCCCTTTCAAAATGAGGCATTATGGATGCAGAGAGCATCTTGGCCGGATTGAACGCAGACCAGCGTGCTGCTGTTTTGCATGATCATGAAAATGGAGCCCAACTCTTGATTCTTGCTGGAGCTGGCTCGGGAAAAACTTCTGTACTTACGAAGCGAATCCAGTACCGCATTTTGTGTGGCGTGGTGCCGGAGAAAATTCTTGCGTTGACTTTTACGGCGAAGGCTGCCGCGGAAATGCGGGAGCGTGTACAAAAGCTGTTCCCCAATGCGGGGGTGAGACTGTGCACTTTCCATTCTCTTGCGTTGCACATGTTGAAATGCAAAATTCCAAACTCTGGGCAAGGTGCTGCCGTTGAGAGCTTTGCCTATGAACTTCTTGGCTTCAAGAAAATGCCGGTTCCCACGGAAAATGCCAATAGGGATTTTTTGCAGAAACTGGTGGAGGTGAAAATCAAGCCGGGCTCGGTACTTCGGGAAAATCTTTTTGCGCCTGGTTATAGCACTTCGATGAATGCAAAGTTGGAACCTCTGCGCAAAGAAGTTTTCTGCACTGGCCAAGTGGTGTTCGAAGACTTGATTTATCTGGCCATTAAGTTGTTGGAAGATTTCGAGGAAGCCCGCCAGTTCTTTCAGGAACAGTGGCATGAAATCCTGGTGGATGAGTATCAGGATATTAATCCGACCCAATACCGGCTGGTGAAAAATCTGCTGGGGGATCGCAAGCAGCTTTTTGTCGTGGGAGACGATGACCAGGCCATCTACGGTTTTCGTGGGGCGGATATCGGAAACATCAACCGCTTTCGCGATGACTTCAAGGAGAGTACCTTGATTCGTTTGGAATGGAATTATCGTTCTGTTCCCAACGTTCTGCACTTGGCCAACAAAATTTTTACCAACAAGCCCATTCACTTGCGCAAAGTGCTTCGTGCAGGAAACTCGAAGGGCTCCGGCGGAAATCCCATTTATCTTGAGAATCGCAAACCGGAAGTTTGGGAGTCGGATAATCCTGTGGAGGAAATGATGAAAATCGTTGCTTCCATTAAGGAACTGCGCATGAATTATGACTTGGAGTGGAAAAACTTCGCCATTCTAGTTCGCTATAACCGTCAGCGACTTTATTATGAATTGGCCCTGAAGGATTACGGGATCCCGGTGGCGGGGGATAGCCTTGGCGTCGTAGGTGATGAGGAGGGGGCTCAGGAGGAGTTTGTGGAGAACGGGGTTCATGTCGAGACTGTTCACGCCTCCAAGGGCTTGCAGTATGCCGTGGTTTATTACGCCGGGTTGGCTGAAAAGTTGACACCCGGGGCTTGTTCTGGAGCTCGCAAGCAGCAAAAACGCCAGCTGGATGAGGAGCGCAGGCTGTATTATGTGGGGGTCACTCGGGCCGAGGCTTTTCTTGTTTTGCTATATTGCAAAAGGAGATATTGGAAAGGGCGTCTCTGTCAATTTAAACGGTCTCGCTTTTTGCCTAAAGAAAAACATTACTCGGATTTTTATATGCCTCTGATTCTTTTCAAAATTTATGTTGGCCTCGTAGTCTTGGGCTATATGTGCTTCCAGATGCTTCGTGTCCCTTTTGGCCTGCTGATCCATGGCAAGAAGGGCTTTGACGCCTGGGTTGATGACCGCATTCAGTTCTTTGCGGATTTCTGCATGAAGATGCTTCGCGTAGATTTGACTATCGAGAACCAGGCTGTGTTGGGAAAGGTGGACTGGAACCGTCCGGTTTTCGTTGTGGGCAACCACAGCTCCTTCGCAGATATTCCCATCGTGTTCCTTTCAATCCAGAAGACTATCGGCTTTGTGGCCAAGAAATCCCTGGGTAAGATCCCGTTCTTGAATTTCTGGATGCACCGTATTGGCTGCATTCTGGTGGATCGCCAAAAGGGTGGTGCTGCCGCCGGTGTTCGTGCTGCTATTGCAGAAAGCGGTAGTGCTCCTCGCGTGTTCATTTTCCCCGAAGGTACCCGCAGTAAAGACGGAAAAATCGGCCCCTTCAAAAGCGGTGCCTTCCGCTTTGCCTACGAAAACAACGGTATCCTTTTGCCTTTGGTCATTACCGGATCCGCCGCTGTTTGGGAAGCCCGTAAGGATACTAAGCCTCTAAAGGTGAATGTGAAGATCCTGGATCCCGTCGATGTGGCCGCCATGATGAAGGAAGATCCCAAGCTGGATCCTAAACACAATTTGGCACCCTTGGTTCGCGAGAGAATGATTGCCGCTAAGGAAGGCTCTAACTAAATGATTGGCGTCTTCGATTCTGGATTTGGTGGCATGACCATTCTGAGGGACTTGCAGAAGTCTCTGCCCCAGTACGACTACTTGTACTTGGGGGATAACGCCCGTGCCCCTTACGGATCTCGAAGCTATGAGACCATTTATCGCTACACCCTGCAGTGCGTCCGTGAGCTTTTTGCCCGAGGTTGCCCTCTGGTGATCCTCGCTTGCAATACGGCTTCGGCCCGAGCATTGCGCAGTATCCAGCAGCAAGTGCTGCCCTTTGAGTTTCCGGATCGTCGCGTTCTGGGGATCATCCGACCCACTGCAGAGGAAATCGGATCCTTTAGCAAGACCGGCCATATCGGTATTTTTGCTACGGCGGGTACGGTTTCCTCCGGTAGCTACCTGATTGAGGTAAACCACTTCTATCCGGACTTGAAGGTGACCCAGCATGCCTGCCCTATGTGGGTGCCTCTGGTGGAGTACGGTGAAAGTGAATCTGCGGGTGCAGATTACTTTGTCCAGAAAGAGGTGGATGCTCTGCTGAGGGAAGATCCCGAGATTGACACCATCCTTTTGGCCTGTACCCATTACCCGCTGTTGGAACGAGCGATCCGCAAGGCCTTGCCCCAGGGAGTGCGTCTGGTGTTCCAAGGGGATATCGTTGCTGCAAAGACGGTGGACTACCTGAAACGCCATCCGGAGATTGAAAATCGCCTTACAAAAAATGGAAAAACCGATTTTTTAACCACGGATACGGCGAATTTCTTCGAAAAAGGCGCTTTTTTGTTTGGAATGCGTGATATTTCCGCAGAGTCGTTGACTTTTTAGTAAGCAAATTGTAAATTGCAATATGTAAAGCGACGGACCGGTGGTGCGGTCCGCTTGTGATATTTATATCTAGGGGCGACTCCGGGCGGTGGTTCGGGGTTGTCAAAGTTTAACTTTTTTTGTGTGGAAAGTAAAAATGCCTAAAAGCCAGATTAATCTTGATGGTTGGCAGGACTATCGCGGCAACACCGCTGGTAGCTTGCTTTACGTAGAAACTAGCCATCAATCCGAAATGCCTGTACGCGATCAGTTGAACGAAAATGGCAAGGGTTTCCTCTATGAACCCAACTATGAAACCAGCACCTATGGTCTCATGAGCTGCTACAATGTTAAGGCCGTAAATGCCATCCTCAAGGCCAAGAGCCGCTACATTCTGTTCGGCACTCGCTACGAAGGCCTGAGCGATTCCGAAATGCGCAACAAGTACCTCATTATGGGTTACATGCGTATCGACAAGATCAAGGATGTCCGTACCCGCCACATCCAGCGCTTCATGGCAAATCCTGAGCTCCAGGAACCGGAATGCATGCAGATGGAACACAACTGGGCTGTCTATGGCCCCATGCGTTTTGTTTCCATGAACGACTCCTTTGTCGTCACCGACGAAATCCTCAAGGAATGGGGCTACCGCGGTCACGCCTCCCGCCAGCTGAAGGCTGTTTTCCAGAAGGAACACCTGGAACAGATTCTTGCCCACCTGGACTCCAAGGAAGACATGATCGACGAATACATTGCAACTGTCGATGAATACAAGGAAGCTTTGGAAGAAAACTAGTCTTTCAGGCAAAGGGAAATGAAAGGTCCGCTGACTCAGACGAGTCGCGGACCTTTTTTAATGATTGGCATAAAGATTCAAAAAAAGGCCCCGGGTAACCGGGGCCAAAGCTTTACAAAACTGATGAGTTGAGATTCAGCTTTGTTCTTTTGCGGATATTACTTCTTGATTGCCTTTACGGTCTTTGCGTTGGTCTTCAGCAGATAGGTGCCCTGAGGTACGTTCAGCAGAAGTTCACCGTTGGCTCCCAGGGCCTGGGTCTTGATGCCGCTCCAGATCAGGTTGCCGTTCAGGTCGAAGAGCTTTGCTGCCATGTGGCTGTCGTTCACCTGGAAATTGAAGGAAGGCTGAATGCCGGACTTGGTGGTGCAACCGGTAGCTACAATCTTTGCAATGTAGATGCCGCTGGCGTTGCTGTTGAAGGTCAGAGCGGTAGAACCGTTGCCGCCTTCCTTGTCCAATTTCACTGCGGTTTCGCTCCACTTGGAGGCGCTGGCAGTTTTGCCATATTCATAGTCGACCCAGCTGCTTCCTGCTGCGCCGCCCACGTTCACGTAGGCGTTTTCGGAATCCATACTGCGCATGGTGATTACCAGCTTGGAACAGTTCTTGAGGGCTGCGGCTCCTTCGGTGCTGATGTTGAAAAGTTGGTTTCTGTAACCGCACAAACCTTCATCTTCGCTACCCTGTTCGCAACCGGCCAGGGGAACGCTTGCGTAACCGGTGACACCGTCAAGAGCAGTTGTCATGTGGGTGACGGGGGTAAGGTCGTCGTGCATGGCGGCCCAAGTGCTTACGTCTGTGGTCTTGGAGTAGTCTACAATTACAATGTCGTCGGCCGGTACGATGACCGGTTCGTTGTAGTCAGGATCGGTAGTTTCGTCCTTGCAGGTAGTAGCGGCAGGAGCGGGAACGCCCTTGCGGAAAACCAAAGTAGTGATGGAACGTGCAGGAAGGATAGTGCAGCTTGCTGCGGTAATGGTCTTGCTCTTGGCGCCGTTTTCCTTGGATTGTACTGCCATGTCAAGAGAGTAACCGTTGGGAGCTGCGTTTTCCAAGGTGATGGCGCTCTTGCCGGTATTGATGGCGATAACGGTGACGGAGTCTGCTGTTGCGTTGGTGAAGGCGACCGTCTTCAGGTTTGCTTCGGCGGTGCTGGCGGAAACAACCTTCCAACCCGGGTTCACGAACTTGGAGTAGTGACGCATGGCATGGTATTCAGGGAAGATCTTGATTTCCTTGCCTTCGCAGACATATTTGCCCTGGCCGTCCAGATCCCAGCCTGCGCCGGGGCAGACGCCGATGAACTGGCTGTGGTAACCATAGAAAAGTTCCCAGGCGATGTAGCCGTTCAGGTTACCGTCGGTGAAGCCCACCTGCATGATGTGGGCGAGGCCCACCATGTCCACTTCGCGAGGTTCGTTTTCCATGGGGCAGAATTCCGTCATGATGATGGGCTTGTTCTTGCCGCTTACGGAAGTTGCAATAGCCGACATGGGTTCACGGAAATTTTCGGGATTTAGGTAGTTGTTGCCGGAGTTGTCGTTTCCGGAACCAGCATTGTACAGATGGTAGGCGTAGCCGCTCAGCTTGGAGTCGTCAAGATCGGCCATGTACTTCTGGAAGCTGTTGTAGCCGATACCCAGAGGTTCGGGGCCAATGATCTTGGGGGCGTTGGGCAAAGTCTTGAATGCGTCGGAGACAGCGTTCAAAGCCTGGGCGTAACCGGCCTTCTGGTTTGTTTCGGAGGGTTCGAATAGGGTTTCTTCGTAGGAGGCGAACATGTCCGGTTCGTTCTGGAAGGAGATGTAGTCCGGGGTGATGCCCTTTGTTGCGTAGGTCTGCAGGCTAGTCTTCCACCAGTTGGCGAATTCGGTATAGACGTACTTGCCGTACTGATCGCTGTTGGAGGACTTCAGGGTGCCTTCGTTTTCGCTGGCGGCGTTGCCGTTGACGCTATTGGACTTCTTCAGGTTTGCCGGAGCGGACCAGCTGGACATTTCCACCTTAAGGTTGTTGCCGCGACGTTCCTTGGCTGCCTTTACGATGATGGCGTCCATATCAACGGTGGATGCCTTGCTGTCGTCTTGAAGCCAGTTGCCGATACGTAGGAGGGAAAGGTTCAGGCCGTAGAAAGCGGTGTCAAAAAGGTTTTTTTGGTCAGCTGCAGAAAGCTGTTCAATCCAGTTTTGATAGTAGACGCTTCCGCCGCCGAAACCGAGAACTTCTTGCTTGGTGGAAGCGGGATTTACTGTAATAGATGCTGCAGATGCGGCGACGGCGGATGCCAGCGCTGCGGGCAGAACAAATTTGTTCATGAACTTTACTCCTTGAAATTTTCCCATACGCCGTAAATCTAAGAAATTTAGGGAATTAGCGAAAAAAAAGAAGTTTTTCTTAAGATGAAAAGGCCCACCTACGATGAGCTAAGCTCGTTATTCGATTTAAGATAAGGCTTTTAAAAATTTTCTATCAAGTACGCGCTGTTATCTTGATTCGCCTTTCCAGTACGCACTGTGTTTCTGCAAGAGAACCAGAAATCTCTATCAAGTACGCACTGTATTCTTGAATTAGTGTTGGCCTGTCGTATGGAATAATCTTGACAGTGTGGCCAACACGGTCTTAATAAGCGCCTTCGCCCTTAAACACAACCTTGAAGGTCTTAAGGATCAGCTTGAAGTCGTCGCCCAGCTTTCCGTCGCGGCGGATATAGTCGTTATCAAGGCGCATCTGTCCTTCGAAGCTGATGTTACTGCGGCCGCTGACCTGCCAGATGCAAGTAAGGCCTGGCGTTACAGACAAACGCATGCGGTGCCAAGGCTCGTATTCTGCCACTTCGGAAGGAATGGGCGGACGGGGGCCCACGATGGACATGTCGCCTTTGATGATGTTGAAGAACTGGGGAAGTTCATCGAGACTGAACTTGCGAAGAATGCGTCCGAAAGGATAAATTCGAGGGTCGTTCTTCATCTTGAAAGTCTTGCCACCAGTTTCGTTCAGAGCCATAAGTGCTTTTTTGCGTTCTTCGGCGTCGGCGTACATGCTGCGGAACTTGTACATGGTGAACAGCTTTCCGTTCTTACCTACGCGGGTTTGCTTAAAGATGACTGGGCCCTTGGGGTCGCTGATCTTAACTGCAAGGGCACAGAAAAGCAGAAGGGGAGAACACAGGACAATTGCCATGCTGGTGCAGGTCAAGTCTACCATACGCTTGATAACGTGGCGGTAGCGGATCTTGTGCGGATGCTGCCAGATGTGGTCGAGGTTCAGACGCTGCAAGGTGAAGAAACTTCCGTTGTTGCTATTGAAGTTGTCAATCTTGCTTTGCATTTCAAGATTGGTCTTTTCCTGGGAGCCCATGTAGAGGTATGCTTCGAAAATAGGCTTTTTAGGCTTGATTCGAAGGGACTGGATAAGACCTGCGTCGTTAAGCTTGTGCAAGATTTCCTTGCGGATGGATTCCAGCTTGTTCAAGTCGGAATTCAAAAGGATGATACCGATACCGTTACTGTCGGGCAGGAATCCCAAAACGTCGATGAACTTCAGATGGGAGAACATGGTGAGAATGCTGATTCTCCAGGTGTTTTCCACAGTCTGGCTGGGGTTGCCCCAGCCGAAGAAATCGTACTGGTGGGCGTAAATTTTGATATAGAGGAACGGTCTGCAAGTGCGGTTTGCTCGCAAAAATTCTTCGTTCAAACGAGCTCGGAACAATCGTGCTGGGTAGACGATGTTCTTTAGTTTTTGCTCATCGAGAATGGAGCCAATTGCAGGGTTTACAGATTGCTGTTCCATGGACCCAAATATAAAAACTTTTTATTTACTTGCAAATAACTTGTGGAGTTATGATGGTTCTTGGGGTTTGTCGCTGAACTCCTTGTGATTTAGGCTACCTTGAACTCTTTGGTACGGGATGAAAATGCTGAAATTTTCTATTTTTTTGCAGTAAAATTTTAAAATGGAGGCGCTCATGTTGCGCATTGGTCTTATTGGTACTGGTACCGTCGGTGGTGGCGTTATTCAGATTTTGGAACAGAAGATTGCCGAATACAAGGAAAAACTCGGCGTCGAAATGGAACTGGCTTGCATTTGCGCCAAGTCCGACGAAGAAGTTGCTCCTTACAAGGTTAAGGGCTACAAGACCTCTACCAATGCTGACGAAATGATCGCCGGCAATGATATTGATGTGCTGGTGGAACTGGCTGGTGGCTACAATATGCCTCGCAAGTGGATTCTTGCCGCTCTCGAAAACGGCAAGCATGTGGTTACTGCTAATAAGGCTCTCCTGGCTAAGTATGGCCACGAAATCTTCCCTCTGGCTGCAAAGAAGGGCTTGCATGTTCTGTTTGAAGCTGCTGTTGGCGGTGGCATTCCTATTATCCGTAGCCTTCAGGAAGGTCTCCTGGGTTCTACCGTTGAAAATCTCAGCTGCATCATTAACGGTACTTGTAATTACATCCTTTCCCGCATGGCTGAAGAAGGCCTGGACTTTGATGTAGTCCTGAAGGATGCACAGCGCCTCGGTTTTGCTGAAGCCGATCCGACTTTTGATATCGAAGGCATTGACTCTGCTCATAAGACCGCACTTCTTGCTTCTCTTTGCAGCGGCCACCGCGTGGACTTCGAAAAGATTCACGTTACCGGTATTTCCAAGATTACCGCCCAGGATATCGCCATCGCCAAGGAACTTGGCTGCTGCGTAAAGCTTCTGGGTATCTACCGCCGTGAAGGTGACCGTGTGGATGCACGTGTCCATCCTTGCCTGGTTCCCATGGACCATCAGCTCTCCAGCGTAAACCGCGTGCTGAACGCTGTCTACCTCCAGTGCGACAACCTGGGCGAAACCCTCCAGACTGGTGCAGGTGCAGGCCGTTTGCCCACCGCTTCCGCTGTAGTAGCCGACCTGGTTTCTTTGGCCCGTTCCACCGACTGCGGTTCCCGCAAGGCTCTGCCCATGGGCTGGTTCAACGTCGAAAATTCCGCCACCCTGGTTCCCATTTCCGAAACCAGTGCCCGCTACTACCTGCGCTTCACCTCCCGTGACGCATGCGGCGTTCTGGCTAAGATCACCAGCATCCTGGCAGAAAACGGCATTTCTATCGAAACTATCATCCAGAAGAACGTGAATGACCCGGGCAAGGTTTCCGTGGTTGTTATCACCGAAAAGACTCTGGATAGCAAGGCTTCTAAGGCTGTTGATGCCATTGACGCTCTTGCAGAAATCGTTGAAAAGAGCCAGGTTATCCGTTTCTTGGCATAAAGAATATGGGGTCGGGTTTTCCCGACCCTCTCTTTGAATTTGTTGCATTGGTGTGATATATGATTCGAGCTGCTACATTGGAACGTGCTCTCATAGTCTTTACAGACTTTGTGGCGTTGTCCATTTGCTTTGGCTTGGCGTTTTGGGTCCAGTTTCATAGCGGTTGGATTGTAGATAAGTATGATCCGACTAGATCCATTTCGGAATACTACCGAATGGGTCTTGCCTTGAATATTGGGTGGCTGGTTCTTTTTACTTGTGCTGGCCTTTATAGAACATGGCTTCTGCAGTCTAGAACCCATCAGGTACTGAGGGTGCTTCGTGCTGTTGCCTTGGGTATCGTACTTATCGTTATCGGTTTGTTCGGTACTGAGTTCATGAACAAGGTGTTTACCCACGAACCTTTAATCAGCGGTTATCTCTACGGTTCACGATTCCCCTGGATTTTTATCTATGGTGGTTTCGCCATGACCCTCGTTATCGCACTACGACTCCTGGTCTATGCTGTTCTTCGCGGGTTTATGCGCATGGGCTACGGCTGCAACAACATTCTGGTTCTTGGTGCTACAGAATCGGGTCGAAAGATTGCTGAAGCTTTGGCGAAGACGCCTGCTCGTGGACAGCGTGTAGTTGGCTTTGTGGATGAACGTTTCCAGGTGATGGATCATGAATTCGCAGGTTTTCCTGTGCTGGGTAAGTACTCAGATTTGCCTAACCTGGTAAGCAAGTTCAAGGTGGAAGGTGTTATCATTGCCCATGAAAGTAACTCTCCACAAGAAATTATGCGCGTGTTGGTTTGGCTCTGCGAAAAACCTCTCCATGTTTATCTTGTTCCTGAACTTTACGACGTGATTCATGGCCAGTTCAAGGCCAATCTTGTATACGGTTTTGAACTTCAGGAATTGCTGCCTTTTACCATGCCGCCTTGGCAGGTTCAGATCAAGCGCTTTATCGACATTGGTTTTGGCGCCTTCCTGGGTATTTGTTCCCTGCCTGTTTGCTTGATTGCTGCAATAGCCATCAAGCTGGAAGACCATGGCCCCATTTTCTACTCCCAAGAACGTATTGGTTTGTACGGTAAGCCGTTCATGGTTTACAAGTTCCGTACCATGCGTACCGATGCCGAAAAGTTTGGTGCCCAGTGGGCTACCAAGGACGACCCCCGTATTACCAAGGTGGGTAAGTTCCTACGCAAGACTCGTATTGATGAACTTCCGCAGATTTTGTGTGTGCTTAAGGGCGACATGAGCATGGTAGGACCTCGTCCGGAACGTGCCGTGTTTATCGCCAAGCTTCGTGAAGAAATTCCTTTCTATATCAGCCGTCTTAAAATCAAGCCGGGCCTTACTGGCTGGGCTCAGGTGTGCCATCATTACGATACCAGCACCGAAGACGTAAAGATCAAGCTGAAGTATGATATGTACTACTACGAGAATATGAGCCTCCTTTTGGATTTCCAGATTCTTGTGCGTACTGTTTATGTTGTTTTAACAGGAAAGGGCGCACAGTAAAAACAAACAGAGTTTGTTTTTACTGAATGAACAATGAAAAATGAAGAATTAACAATTGAGATAGTCGCGCTTTTGGCGCCCTATAAAAGGGGCGCATTGCGCCGTTGTGTAAATATTGTTCATTGTTAATTGTTAACTATTAATTAAACCGAAGGTTCAAATATGTACGGTGATAATTCCACTCCGGTATTTCCTACAGAAGATGCTTTGACCATGATCCGCTTGGCTTTGGCAGAAGACGTTCGCACTGGCGACGTGACCAGCATGTGGACCATTCCTGCCGACCAGAAGCAGCACGCACGTCTCATTGCTAAGGAAGACGGTGTTGTGGCGGGTCTCCCCATTATTGAACTGGTGTTCCAGGAAATGAAGGCAAACGCTACCGTGACCCTCCACAAGAAGGATGGGGACGTGGTGAAGAAGGGCGACCTGATTGCTGAACTGGATGGCACTACCCACGAACTTCTGACCGGCGAACGTACCTTGCTGAACTTCATCCAGCAGCTCTCTGGCGTGGCAACTGTTGCTCACACTTTCCAGGAAGCCTTGAAGGGCGGTAAGACCAAGGTTCTGGATACCCGTAAGACTATTCCCGGTTTTAGAACTTTGCAGAAGTATGCAGTTCGCGTAGGCGGCGGTTCCAACCATCGTATGGGCCTGTTTGACATGGTGCTGGTGAAGGACAACCATATTGCTGCTGCAGGCGGCGTGCTTGAAGCTCTGGCTGTTGTGAAGAAGAATAACACCCAGAACCTGATGGTTGAAATGGAAGTGGAAAACTTCGACCAGTTGCGCGCACTTCTGAATAAGGGCGTAGATGTGATCATGCTGGATAACATGAGCAATGAAACCATGGCGGAAGCCCTGAAGATTATTAAGGAAAGCGGCGACAAGTGCCTGGTGGAAGGCTCCGGCAACATGACCCTGGAACGCGCCAAGGAAATCGCAACTCTCGGTCTGGACTTTATCTCCGTGGGTGCTTTGACCCATAGCGTTAAGGCTCTGGACATTTCCATGAGAATTTAGTTCCCGCGGTTGACCATGCAGGATTCAGTAACACTTGTAGTTGATGTGGGAAACTCCCATACGGTGGTTGGTATTTTCAAGGGTACCAAGGTTGTTGACTATTGGCGCCTTACTACCCGCAAGGAAACCACCTCTGACGAAGTGATGAACAAGGTAGGTGGCCTTCTGGGTTTTTCCAAGATCAAGCCCAGTGAAATTTCTTACGTAGGCCTTTCTACGGTGGTGCCTGCTTTGGAACGCCCTTGGATCAAGGCCTTGGACTCCTTGTTAAAAAAACATGTGCAGGTGGTGAACGCCAAGAACTGCATGGGCTTAAAGATCGATTACCAGAACCCGTCCATGGCGGGTGCAGACCGTTTGTGCAATGTGCTTGCCATGCGCGAAGAGGGCTTCAAGAACGCTATTATCGTAGACATGGGTACAGCAACTACTTTTGATGTGCTGAAGGATGGCGCCTTTGCTGGTGGTGTGATTATTCCTGGTATTAACGCAAGTTTGGATGCCTTGACCGAAAAGGCAGCCCGTTTGCTTCCGGTGACTATTGAATGGCCGGAGACCGTAATTGCGGATAATACCGACGATGCTATTCGTGCTGGTCTTTTGTACGGCTTTTTGGCCCAGCTGGAATTCTTGATTGGAAAGATTAAGAAGGAGGCGGGCTGTGAAGATATGCCCGTTTACGCTACTGGCGGTTGGGGCAAGATGATTGCCCGTCGCACAAATTTGATTGATAAGTATGACCCGTTCCTGACTTTGCGTGGAATCCGAATTGTTGCTGTAAATGGTGGCGACGAGTCTGCAAGCGAAGATCGTGATGGAGACGAGGACTAAAGGAGTCGCTATGCGTTGCTTGGTAACTGGTGGGGCAGGATTTTTAGGAAGTCACTTGTGTGAACGTCTCTTGAATGACGGTCATGAAGTGATTTGTCTGGACAACTACTTTACTGGCCGCATGGCTAATGTGGCTCATCTCCGCGACAACAAGTGCTTTGAATTGATTCGCCATGATGTGACCGAACCGATTCTTTTGGAAGTGGATCGTATTTTCAACTTGGCTTGCCCTGCGAGCCCGGTGCATTACCAGTTCAATCCGGTAAAGACCATTAAGACTAGCGTTATGGGCGCTATCAATATGCTGGGCATGGCAAAGCGAGTGAAGGCCCGCATTTTGCAAGCAAGCACCAGCGAAGTCTACGGCGACCCAGCAGTGCATCCCCAGACCGAAGACTACTGGGGCAACGTAAATCCCATCGGTATCCGTAGCTGCTACGACGAAGGCAAGCGCGTTGCAGAAACCTTGTTCATGGATTACCATCGCCAGAACAATGTGGACATTCGCATTGTCCGAATTTTCAATACCTATGGTCCCCGCATGTTGCCTAACGATGGCCGCGTGGTCAGCAACTTTATTGTGCAGGCCTTGCAGGGGCAAGACATTACCATTTACGGTGATGGTAGCCAGACCCGCAGCTTCTGCTATGTGGATGACTTGATTGAAGGCTTTGTCCGCATGATGAATCAAGATAAGATTATTGGCCCCGTGAACATCGGTAATCCTGGTGAATTTACCATGCTGGAATTGGCAAAGGAAGTTCTGGAATTGACTGGCTCCAAGAGCAAGATTATTTACCAGCCTCTGCCCGGTGACGATCCCAAGATGCGTCGCCCCAATATTGACTTGGCAAAGAGCGCCCTGGGTTGGGAACCTACCATTCCTTTGCGCAAGGGTCTTGAAAAGACCATCTGTTACTTTGACGAACTGCTGAAACAGAAGTAATAGCGAATTTGTCTAGGCGAAAGAAAAAAGATAACGGAATTAAAAAATTCCTGCTGGCGGTATTCGTCATTTTTCTGTTTTGCGGTGGGGTGCTCCCCGCTGTAGAGGATTACCTTGACGAAGTTGCCAACAGTAGTTTTGTCTTGACTTTTTTTAATAAGCAGGATTCTCCCGAAAAGCTTAAGAAGTACATTGCCTCGGTAAATGGCAAGTTGAGTCCTGAGACCGTTGAGAACTATACAAGCTATATCTTGACTTATTCCAAACAGTATAATGTGGATTACAAACTTGTTGCATCTGTTATTAGCCAGGAAAGTAAATATAACGTAAAGGCAAAAAGCAACAAGGGCGCCATGGGGCTGATGCAGATTATGCCTGCTACTGCTAAAGGCGTTGCGCAAAAACTGAAAATTGAAAAATACAATCTGATGAGTGCCAAGGACAATATTCAGATCGGTGTGAAGTTCCTATCCATGCTCCATAAGGAATACAACGGGGATATTAACTTGATGCTGGCTCATTACAATGGCGGTTATCGACAGGCCCGGTTGTATAAGACTTATAGGTATATTGACTTTGTACGTTGGCTGCTGATGAGTGGCGAAACATACAACTATGTCAAAAAGGTAAAGGATAATTACCGAAAACTTAGCCACGAGTTTTAAACGGTGTACGCCAGGTGTTGCTCTGCTTTACAGTCCACTGCAGATGGGGCAATCTTCTTTTTTGTGTCCGCGGGCTTTGCAGTAGGTTCTCCCGAAGTAGATGATTTGCAAATGACGTTTTTCCCATTCTTCTTTGGGAAAATTTTTTTTGATGTCGGCTTCGGTTTTTTCGACGGAGCTGCCGTCGCTGATGCCCCAACGTTCTGCGAGGCGGTGGATGTGGGTATCCACAGGGAAGGCGGGCAGCTTGAAAATGTGGCTCATGATGACGCTGGCCGTCTTGTGACCCACGCCAGGGAGACTTTCCAGTTCTTCGAAGGTGTGGGGCACTTCGCCGCCGAAGCGCTCCAGCAAGGCTGCTGCCATGTTATAGAGGTTTACGCTTTTGGTGTTAAAGAATCCACAAGGCTTGATAATCTCTGCGATTTTATCAATACCTAGGGCTACCATTTTTTTAGGCGTATTTGCCTTCTTGAAAAGTTCTGCCGTTACTTGGTTTACGCGAAGGTCTGTACACTGAGCGCTTAGAACAACCGCAACCAGCAGCGTAAAGGGACTGGTGAAATCCAGTGGTATGGGCGGGTTGGGGAACAGCTCGTCTAGCTTTTGGGCGATGAATGAGATGCGCTCTTTCTTGTTCATTGAAATTACGCGTCTCTTGTGAAGTCCTGCTGCATGTTGAAGCTAGGCATTTCATCGTGAGGACGACCCACTTGAACTGCAGGCACTCCCGCATAAGTGGTGTGTGCGGGAACATCGCTCACTACCACTGCGCCGGCGCCGATCTTTGCGCCATCGCCAATATGGATGTTTCCTAAAAGCTGGGCATGCGCGCCCACCATGACGCCTGCTCCAAGTTTCGGATGACGGTCGCCAACTTCATTACCGGTACCACCCAAGGTAACTCCGTGAAGCAGAGAAACGTTGTTGCCGATTACCGCGGTTTCGCCGATCACAATGTTGGTGGCGTGGTCAATCAAAAGGCCGTAGCCAATTTTGGCTGCCGGGTGAATGTCCATACCGAACTTACGGCTGATAATACTCTGGAGCATCTTGGCGGGGAAGGACCGGTTTTCCTCCCAAAGAACGTGGGCGACGCGGTAAGCTTGAAGACCCTGGAAACCCTTGAAGAACAACATGGGTTCCAAGTAACTTGTACAAGCGGGGTCGCGCATCACGGTGGCATGCAAGTCCTTGCAAGCGCTTGTAACCAATTCCGGATATCTGGCGTAGAGTGCGTTGAACATGCGTTCCAATTCTGCACGGTCAATGACTTCACCGGCCAACTGACAAGACAAAGTAACAGAAAGCATTTCCGAGAAATTCTTTCTCGAAATAACTTGTTCCTTAATCATCAAAACAGAAAGAGGTTCCTGCTTCAGCAGAATTTCAGCCTCTTCACGAATACGAGTTTCAAGTTCTTCTAGGGTCATTTCTTTTCTTTAACCGTTTCTTCGTTTTCCAGAGTCGGGATAACCTTGTTTTCTTGGCAAAGGTTTTCTTCGCGGATTTTGAAAGTGAAGTCTACCAGGTTGTTCTCAAACATCTTTTGGTAGGGCTTCTTTTTCTGGACGCCTTCGAGGGCGCAGGTGCAATAGTTGATTCGTTGAATCAAAGTGGCGTCGTTGCGAGGAGTGCCTTTTGCAAAAACACATTCGTGCATAATGGCGTATTCCATGGCACGATCATAACGGTACTTGCACTTGTTGGGCAAATCCGGCTGGGCTGCCACACGTTCAATGGTGCCTTCGCTAGGAACGCTGTTCATGACATTGCTTGTAATGAAGCCGATGACAAAAAATACAAAGCAAATGACAAGGTTGATAATAAAACGCTTGCCGCGGCTGATTTTACTGTAGCTTCTGCCTACAGCATCAATGGTTTGGGTGGCATGAAGCCTTACGTCATCAAAATCGTTGTTTGCCATAATTCGTTAACTCTATGCTTCAATAAGTGTCCAAATGTCGGGAAGGGTTCGGTAGTCTTCGTTGTAGTCTAGACCGTAGCCCACCACAAATTCATTCTTGATTTCAAATCCCACAAAGTCCGCATGAAAATCTACGGTACGACGCTCTTCCTTGTTCATGAGAACGCAGGTGCGAATGCTTTCGACACCTCTATTCTTTAGCATGGAAACCAAGGTGCTCAGGGTGTTTCCTGTGTCAAGGATGTCGTCAACCAGAAGAACTCGCTTGTCTTTCAAATCGATTTTCTCGAGCCCAGAGACTTCAAGATTCCCGCTGGATTCTGTTCCAGAACCATAGCTGGATGCCTTGATGAAGGCGATGCGGTGCTTGGTGTTTGCCAGAGCTCTGCTGAGATCTGCAGTAAACATGTATGCGCCCGTCAATGCCGAAAGGATCACGTCAAAATCAAAAGCCTGAGCGATTTCTGTTGCCAGTTCGCTTATTCGCTTTTGAATCTGTTCTGCCGTAATCATCGGCTTTTCGGACATCTTGTACATTTATACCTCGAAGTTCAACCAGCTGAACATGGGCTTGAGACCGGCAAGTTTGCCCTCGGGTTCCTTGATGTATTCCTTGTAGAAGGGGAATACCTTGTTTTCGAGGCTTGTCTTGTCGATACCCAACTGGAGCCAGTCTGCCACGGTGATAAGACCGGTGATATGCTCCACGGTAGCCTTGTTGTACTTCTCTGAAACGGCGTCGATAAGCTCAACCAGTCTAGCAAAGAAGATTCGACCGGTGCCGCCAAAGCTGAAGGTTGTTTCCAAACGCTTTGCTTCGTCGATCAAGTTGCGGATTTCATCGAACAGGTTCTTGTCATCCTTTTTCAGGTACTGCAGGGCCATGTGGTGAATCTTGGAGTTGATTTCCAAAGAAAGAATCTTGCGCAAGGTATCGGGCAGGGTATGGTCGGGGTCGGCCAAACTGTCGATAGAAAGTCCGTGGGATAGGGCGAAGTTGGAGAAGGACTTGGTAATGGAAGTCAAGTCTTTGCGCGTTGTGCTCTGGTTGATACGGCGCAAGGAGTCGCTCATCAAGTCGCGCATACGCACCACGTAGGCGGTAGGATGCATACTCTGCAAATCCTCGGTGCTTACGTTGGGGTTTTCCACAAACTTCAGTTCGTTAATGTCGTTTTCGCCGTCAGCTACCACAATGTTGATGCGACCCAGGGAATCTGTAATGGCGAGGACAGATGCCACACGGCATTCACCGATGAACTTGTCCTTGTATTCCGCACGAACCAAGGTCTGGCAATCGTTGCTTGCAATCTTTGTTGCTGTCATGCGGTCGTCGGCATTCTCGTAACCGGCTTCCAGATTCAGGTGGAAAATGGCGGCACGTTCTGCCATTTCCTTCACCACCACGGGAACGTGTTCTTCGGCGTAACGGGTAAAGACTTCGGCACCGTTCCACTTGTGTTCATTACTGGTGGCACGGGCAAGAATGCTGATGAATTCGTTACGGATGTGGTGACCGCGAGGCAGGAAGGGCTCCAAAAGTTCAATGGCACGAAGAGCGTAGCGCATGTTCTGGACAGGTTCCAGACCTTCAATGTCGTTGAAGAACCAACCGCAGCTGGTGAAACTGAACAGGCAGAACTTCTGGGTTTCCAAAAGGCGGATTGCCTTGGCGCACATTTCTTCGCTTTCAGGATTCTTGACTGTTGCATTCAAGAATGCCTTGAGGCGGCTCTTGTCTTCGGGAACAACCAGAGTCTGGACATAGTTGTTGCGGGCATCCCAGGGATCCACGTTGGAGATCTTTGCAAATTCGCGAACGAATACGTCGTCGGCAAGTTTCTTCAAGTGGTTGAATGCGTCACGGAGAGGACCGCGCCACTTCTGGTTCCAATCGGGGCCACCGCCGGTAGAGCAACCGCAGTCGCGATACCAACGACCTACGCCGTGAGCGCAGCTCCAAGCGCAGCCTTCGCTGTGGAAGTTCTTCAAGAGAACTTCGTGCTTCGGCGGGAACTTTTCAAGGAACCAACCATAGTTCACGGGAACCATGTTGTTTTCCGGTGCGTAGTGGTTGTAAAGCCAGGCGGCGCACATGTCGCCAAAAGGTTCATGATGGCCGTAGGATTCGCCGTCGGTACCAATGCTAACTAGCTGGGCTTCGACCCGGTTTTCGTCCCAGGCGTCATGAATGCGTCGGCCGAAAGTGCCAGCGTCGCGCAAAAGGTGTTCAAAGCCCACGGCAGAAGAAAGCCAGGGGTTGTAGAAGAATACATCCAGGTAACCGTCGCAAACCAGGTTGCCTTCTTTATCGCGGGGGTAAATGCGGTAGGGGCGGGTGGTGTCGATATCGGTGTTGGAGCAACCTTGCCATTCTCCGTCCATGGCGGAGCCATCTTCTGCCAAGGCTCGGAAGGAGTCTGCCTGGGTGGGGGAGAGAATGGTGAACTTGATGCCAGCCTTAATCAACTCTACTACGGTTTCAAAGTTGATTGCGGTTTCTGCCAGCCACATGGCTTCGGGCATACGGCCAAAATGGCTCTTGAAGTCTTCAATGCCCCAATGGATCTGGGTTTTCTTGTCTTCGACAGAAGCAAGAGGCATGATGATGTGGTTGTAAACCTGGGCGATGGCGTTTCCGTGACCATTCAGACGTTCCATGCTGCGCTTGTCGGCTTCCTGGATGCGTTTGTAGGTGGCGGGAGCGTTGGTACGGATCCAACCCATGAGGGTGGGACCCATGTTAAAGCTCATGAAATCGTAGTTGTTGACAATGTCAACGATGCGACCGTTAGGAGAAAGAATACGGCTTGCGGAGTTGGGGCTGTAGCATTCGCTAGCAATACGGTCGTTCCAGTCGTGGAAAGGTCGAGCGCTGGGCTGGTTTTCGATAACGCCTGTCCAGGGGTTTTCGCGAGGCGGCTGGTAGAAATGGCCGTGGATAGTAAAGTACAAAGGATGCTTTTCAGACATATTAACACCAAAATTATTTTTTGGTAAAGATAGAATTTTGGTATAGAAAATTTTTCACACAGCGTGTGCTATGAGGCCTTGCTAAGGGCTTCATGGACAAATGTTCCATAAGGAATGAAATCATACGTGTTGTTAATCACAAAAACACGTCTATATTCATATTGATTTATTGTCAACTCTCATTAAGTGGTGTTTTTGAGAGTTGTTTTGCACGGTGACGTGTATGGGATTGATATGAAAAAACAATTGATTTCTTCTTTGGCTTTGGCCGGAGCTTTTCTATTTGGTGCAACTTCCAATGTGAATGCTGCACCAGACCCGAATTTTCACATTTATATTGCCTTTGGCCAATCCAATATGGCGGGTGCTGCTGGTGCTGCAGAACCAGAAACGAAGCCTTACCCCCGCTTCAAACTTTTGCCCTCCATGGATTGCCCCGCAAAGGGTCGTACCATGGGTGTGTGGACCGATGCTACATCTCAGTTGGCGAATTGCGATAATCCGCCTAGCATTTCCGTGGCTGATTACTTTGGTCGTACCTTGGTGGATTCCTTGCCCGATGTAACGGTGGGTATCATTTCTGTTGCTGTGGGTGGCACTGCGCTTAAGTTGTTTGATAAGGATAACTGGCAGGCTTATCTTGAAGACCCTGACCGCCAAAAGGAAAATTGGATTATCAACTGGGCGAAAGCTTACGATAGCAATTTGTACAAACGAATTATAGACCTTGCAAAGATTGCCCAAAAGGATGGTGTCATCAAGGGCATTATCGTGCATCAGGGTGAATCGGACTGGAACAATAACCATTGGGCCGAGGACCTCAAGAAAATTCGCGATGACATGCTGGCCGATCTAGGACTTAGTTCCGATACTGTGCCGCTGCTGGCTGGCGAAATGCGTGAAGATGGCTGCTGCAAGGGTTTTAGCACAAGCCAGGTGCAGCGTATTACCAAGGTGATGGACAATGCCTGGCCAGTTTCCTCATCTGGTCTCGGAAGCGCTGGCGATAGCTATCATTTTAATCGCGCCGGTTACATTGAATTTGGCAAGCGCTATGCCAAGGTGATGCTGGAACATATGAACCGTGTTTCTGTACCGCCGTCTCCTCATACACCTTTCAAGGGTGTTGCTGCAGAAATTCCGGGCAAGCTTCAAGCAGAAAACTACGATGAACCTGGTGTGGGCTCCATTGGAAAATCTTATTTGGATAACGATCCTGAAAACAAGTCCAAGGCTTACCGCAATGATGGCGTAGACATTGAAGAACTTACTGCAGAACCGGGTTCCTACGTAATCGGTTACACTGAAAAGGGCGAATGGCTTAAATACACCGTGAAGGTGGCCGATGCAGAAGGCTTCTCTGTAACAGCTCGCGTGGCTAGCGCCGCAAAGGGGAGTGCATTCCATTTGGAAATAGATGATAAACCCATTACGGATACCGTCAAGGTGGATAGCATTGGCGGCTGGGGTGATTACAAGGAAATTACCTTCAAGACTACAGAAATCGCTGTCGGCGAACATGTGCTGAAGCTTGTTATAGACGGCTCCTACGTGAATATCGACTGGCTGGATTTTGCAAGTCGTGTAGATACTACCGCAGCCATCGGCAACAAAGGTATGCGACTGGAACTTGACAAGTCCGCAACTTATAAGGTCTTTGACATTAACGGAAATTATTTGGGTGAAAGCGAAGGTGCCAAGGTTCGCAATTTGGGCAAGGGCGTGTTCATGCTAAAAGATAGCGGAAAAATAATGATGGTCCGCAACGTGGAAAAGTAAGGAACCGCAAAAAAACTGAAAAAAACTGCCGCGTCAAACGGCAGTTTTCATTTTTTATAGTTGAAGTTCGCGATGGCGAACAGCGCTGCTTTATTGGACGTTCACAACTTTGTTTAAAGAAGTGCTGCCAACTGAGGCGCGGAGAATGTACTTGCCGCGGGGCAGGATGGCTGTGCTAACGGATAGCGTTCCTGCGTTGATGTTCCCGCGAGTGATGCTCATGGCAAGTTTTCCACGAAGGTCGTAGAGTGCTACGGCGCCATGGCCTGCTGTAGAAACATTCAGTTGGAAGGTGTTTCCTATGACATCAATGCTCAGCGGGTTGGTGATAAGTTGACTACGATTTGCAATAATCTTGCTGGGAACGATGATGACTTCTTCTGTAGATTTGTCGGCCTCAACTTTGTCCCAGCCCGGCATGTCTTCCAGGGTGATGATGTAGTCATTGTTCATGACGGTTTTCCAAGTCTCCTTGGTGTTATCGTTTGCCCAGCCGTCCATGGCGTAATCGCCGTACCAGGGCATGAACCAGCTCCAGTTTGCTCCGTCTTCCTTCATTTCGTCGGGGTAGGGGACGGAACCGTTTTCGCTGAGTGCTACAATTTTTCTGCCACCGAACAGTTCCTTGACGGTTTCGAAACTTCCCACTAGGCTAGAATGGTTAGCTTCGCGAGGGTAGTAGTAATAGTCGCGTCCTACAACGTCCACGTATTCGTCGCCGGGGTACCAGTCGATGGCGTCCTTGGCTTCGTCGGTGGTCCAGACCCAAATCAAGTTGTGGAGTCCCTTGACGTTGACGAAGGTATCGAACATGAGGCGGTACAGGGCCACACAGGCTTCCGCGCCGTCGGTGCCCCACCAGAACCATTTTCCGCTGGCTTCGTGGAGGGGGCGCCAGAGTGCGGCAACCCCTGCTTCCTGCAAGGTCAAGAGGCTGTCGGCAATCATTTCCAGGTCGCGGACAATGGCCTTGTATTCGTCGGACTCTGTCTTCCATTTCTTGCCTTCGATGTCATAGGCCTTGCCGATGCTGAAGGTGGTAAAGGGAGTATTGTCGCTGGATTCCGTATAGAAGGCTTCCACTTCCCACATGGGATCTTTCCAGTGCCAGTTAAACTGAGGGATGCCGCCCTGTTTCCAGACGTACTTTGCCATTTCCAATGTGGCGTGGGTGTAGCCCTGGTGCCACATTCCGTCGGAGCCGCTGCCGCTGGCGTGAATAAAGTCAAAACCTACCAGCACCACGTTCTTTCCGCTGACGTCGGCAATGTATTTCAGCTCCGTCTGGGTTTCATAAGTCTGGGGCGTGTATTTTCCGTCATTTTCAAAGGGGCGTTCCGTCATGACGCCGCTAATGGTTCGCTTGCCGAAGTTTGCCAGCAGGAAGTTGTACAACTTCTGGGCACTTTCTGTAGGCTCGGGAGTTACAGGTACAGGGGAAAGTGTAAAAGGGGTGGGCTCGTATTCGGTCAGTTCAATGTAGTCCAGGTTCACCCAGCCCCAGGAATGAACGATACCGATAGTGTTTTCGCCCTTGGTCAACTTTATTTTTCCAGCGCCCTTGATAGTGCTGAATTCATCGTTCATGCTAAAGGAAATTTGACCGGAGGAAACTCCGTTGATGGTCATGTTCTGGATTTTGTCGGTACCGCCTGTAGGCAGCATGTAGTTAGCCCAAAGGGTGTAATAGCCAGTTTCTGGAACGATAACTTTAAATTCCAGGTTGCCTTCCTTCATGGCAACGTAGGAACCGCCGGAAATAGCGGCATCGGAAACAACCTCTACTTTGTGGTCGTCTGGCAAAACGGCATCTTCCGCTTCCAAACGGATGGGTGCTGCCTGGGCAGATACTGCTATGATTGCTGAAATACCGGTGGAAAGGCTTAAGGAAATATTTCCGATTTTTTCTATTCCGAACATGTTCAACACTCCTGAAAGTCGTCTTTTGTCGACCTTTAGGGTGAAAATAATTTTTCTGTGCGAAATATGAGCGACTGTAAGAAATTTATTGTTTTTAGGGTTGAAAAAAACACAACGAGCCAACAAAAAAAACGCCACGATTTCTCGCGGCGTTTTTGGTTAGTTTGAATTTTATTTACTTGAGACGAACGGGCTGTGTAGCGGCGATGCCTGCACCCTTCACGCGGACAATGTACTGACCCTTAGGCATTTCGCTCATGTCGAAGGCGTGGGTTCCTGCGGAGAGGGTACCGTGGAACAGGGTTGCAATGCTGTTGCCGTTCATGCTGAATACGTCCACGGAGGTTTCGCTTGCGAAAGCGGTAGAAAGCATGATGCGGCTACCTACAATAGACATCTTTGCAGAGTGTGCTGCAACAGCCTTCAGTGCAAGAGGCTTGACGGGACTTCCGTCAAAGAAGGTTTCCACCTTGGTGATGGTCTCTTGTTCTGGAGAGAATGTATCAAATTCTGTGTCGAAATTGTTGATGACGATGGCACCACCGTCAACGATTACATTGTCGATCAGAACGTCACCACTGAAGTCGCCGGTTGTCAACTTGATAATGACTTCAGCTAAGCTGCCCAGATTTTCCGTGATAGGATAATCATCTTCCCAATATGCAAAATCCGCAATGGGGAAAGAACATTCTGCGGTTTCACCGGCAGCAACATCACAGTAGTTGTTTCCATTGTACCAGCCCCAAGCTTGGTGCTTGTCACTGGCATTGGTCTTGAGGGCCATGGTGTACTGCAAATCCAGTGTGGAATTGTTCTTTACAGTAAAGGTGATGGCCTTTGCTGTAGAAAGATTAGTGGTGAACTTGTACGTAAGATTTGCCCCTTCGCTTGCATCGGTGTTGGCGTAGGTCACCTTCATCCAACCATTCTGACCACTACTAGAAACGGCTTCGTCCTTGATCTTGACCTTAGAAGAGTCCAACTTGTAGATTGCAGTAAGGGCGCTTGCAGAATTTTCAAGACTCCAAATAGCCTTCAGGTAGAACTCATTACCAGCCTCTTCGTGGAGCGTCCAGCCCAATGCGCCGGAATAACCGTTCTTGAAAGCGTAGGTGTAAGCGTCTGCGATGGTCATTTGACGAGAACCTGCAGGATCGCTACTGAGGTTGCCACCGTTGGTCTTCACGTTAACCCAGTCAGCACCCGGCAATTCGCCGACAACCATGGGCTTGTCCAGCATAAAGTAACTGTACGGATTGTGGAATGGACTTGCACTGTTGGGGTTCCATTCAGGATAGTAATGAACCTGATAGAAATCCAAGGTTCCCTTCGGGTACTTGCCTTCGCCAGAAGCGATCAGGCGTTCATCGGAGTAGTAGTTGGTGCCACCCTTGTCGCTGGTCATGGTAAAGCGGGCGCTGCCGTTAGAAACCAGGTTGTTGGGTGCTTCCTTATGGATGGCGTCTGCGGTCATGTTAATGACGCGCTGGATGTACTTGATGTCCACAAGAGTTGTGCCCCAGCCACTGCCGAAGTTTTCGGTGCTGGTCATGCCTTCCGGCTCGTTGAAGACTTCCCAGGCAAGGAGTGCCGGGTGATTCTTATATGCTTTTACCAGGGGAAGGACGGCCTTGTCGATGAATGCCTGAGTGGCCGCTTCATCTTTAAGAATCAGCTCGTTGGCGGTGAAGTCGAAACGTCCGCCCCAGCTTACTGTGCTCTCGTAATCCTTCTTCATCATGTCGAAGGAAAGGAGGCAAAGATCCACCACAATGCCATATTCTTCTGCGATGTCGAGAACCAGACCCACATTCTTGATGGTCTGTTCTTCGATTCCTGTGGCGTAGTGTGTGGTTGCGTCAAAGGACGGGTCAAAGGCGTTGTTGGTGAAAAGCCACCAACGGATGGAATTGCCTCCTGCAGCACGAAGGTCCTTCAGGTCCTTACGAACCGCATTTTCGTCTAGTGTGTGGATCTTGCCATCAGAGGTCTTACCCACATCCTGGCTGAAGTTCCACCAAGCAATGTTCATGCCGTTAAGGAAGATTTCTTTGTCGTTGTAACAGAGCTTGCTCTTGTCAGAGGCGCAAATGCTCATCTTGTAGCCATCACCGTTGGCGGCCAGCGCAGAACCTGCGGCAATCATGCCCGCAATTGCAATTTTGGTTAAATTATTCATTTGAAATTTCTCTCCCTTACTGTGCGCCACCAATAATGGTTGCTTCTACGAATTGTCCCTGCTCAACAGACACTTTAGCAGGCTTATCAAAGTTGCTTAATGCGGTGCCGTCGTCTGCTGTAATATCGTCGTAGAAGGCGGTGCCGTTTACACCCGGGGTAGAAACTTCCAGATAGATTGTGGAAATGTCTGCAAGGTAAGCTGTCAGTTCATCACCTTCGATAACAACCTGTTCTGCGGCGGTTGTGGTAAGGTCGATTTCGCAAGGCTCTGCTGCACCACCGTTGATCCAGCAGCCATCGGGCTGAGCCCACTTCCACTTGGAATTCATGAATGCGATGGTGAACCAGAATCCGTCATCGTTATTGGAGTTGTCGACGTTGAAGGTTAGCTTTGTTGCTTTGGACAAATCTACCACGGAGCCCTTGTGGAGAACAATGTTGCCGCGAACAGTGTCTTCCGGAGAACTTGCGGTCATGACAACCTGAAGGTAACCATTGGTTGCGATGTCATCGGGCAGTACAACAGGAGTCTTTTCAATGGCGGTATCCAAGTCGGCAAGTGCATAACCTACTGCGCAGGCAGGAGCCGGAGAATTGCTGATTACGTAATTGTCCCAGCCGGGCATGTCTTCAAGAGCGAAAACGCAGGGATCGTTCAGGTTTGCTGCCCATACGGTGTTCTTTGTCTTGCTGACGTACTTGCCGTCCCAGGTTTCGTACCAAGGCATGTTCCAGGACCATACCGCGTTGTCCTGGTGCATCAGGGATGCGTCGGGAATAGGACCGTTTTCGGAAAGGGCAAGAATCTTGTCGCCATGAAGAGTTTTCATATTGGCAAAGACGGATGCGTTGCTCTGGTAGTCGTAAGACTTGTTGTAGATGTCAACGGAGAATACGTCGTAGTAGGCGCTACCCGGATCCCATGTTGCATCCTTGAAGATGGACTTTTCTGCATTCCATACCCAAACCAGGTTCTTTACGCCATTGACCTTGACCATACGGTCGTATACAAGGCGATAGAGGGCTGTATATTCTGCACCCTGATGCAGTTTGGTTGTTGCGCTCCACCAGAACCATGCGCCACCGGATTCATGAAGCGGACGGAAAATGGCAGCAACGCCCTGTTCCTGCAGTTGCAGGAAGTAGGCGGAGATTTCGTCAATGTCTTCCACAATCTGCTTGTATGTTTCGGAGGTTTCATCCCACTGGGTTGTTCCTGCTATGAAACCTGCAGAGTAGTCGAATTCAGTATATTCGCTGGCATTACCTTTCTTGTTGTAGAAAGCGTCGATGGTGTGGCTAGGATCCTTCCAATGCCAAGAAAATGCAGGGATACCACCCTGCTTCCAAAGGTCGGCGGCGGCATCAACTGCCATTTGAGTATAACCCTGGTACCAGGAATCATCTGCATTTACGCCGTTTGCAAAAAGGAAGTCAAAGCCAACGAGTGCAGGATGCTTTCCTGCGGCGTCAAAAACAGCTTGTACATCGGGAAGATCCAAAACTTGATCTGCATTCACGTCGCCTGTCTGCACGCCGGAAACTGTACGGGATCCAAAGTTGGTTGCAAGGAAGTTGTAAAGCTTTTGTGCGCCAACTGTAGCGTTTTCTGTTACGGGAAGGTAACTGAATGCGCCAGGCGTTGCTGTCTGGTTTTCGTTGTCGGGACTGGTTGTTTCGCTAGGCTTGGTAGGCTCATCGGAACATGCAGTTAGTGCTGTGGATGTGGTAAGTACCAATCCTAAAGACAAAAGGGCTTTTAAAAGCTTCATAAACACTCCATATATTGAATATCCTCTATGAAAATAAATCAAAAAGAGGGCGATGGTCTCCTTGGTGTGTGAGGGGAATCAATTTAATGTTGCAAAAAACTCAACGTTTGACGAATAATGTTTTGTGATGTAGATTGCGAATTTTGATCAAAAATGACGTTTTTAGCAAAAAAAAGAATAAGAAGCCGTTGAGACTTCTTATTCCACATTGTAATAAGTCGCTTCGAAATTTATTTTTCGCTAAACTTAAAACCAAACTTGAAAGTTCGGGTCTCGCCGGGAGGAATGACGATCAAACCACGGTGGTGGTTCAGAGCGTCCGGTTCGGAGGTCATGGGCTCGATGGCGATGCTCATACGGTCAGGAGGAGTGTAAATCTGGATGGCGTTGTACTGCTCGTTGCCGGAACGCTGCCAGATGTCCAGGGAACCAAAGTCACCCTTCAAGGAGGCTGTAGCGATCTTTTCGTCGGCTGCGGTTGCCTTGGAAAATTCGTCACCCAGGCAGAAGCAATCGTTAATGAACTCGTCGCCGATTTTACGGCCGCCTATGAAACGGGTGTCGTCCTTGAAATTGCCGGTGGGCAGGTCGGCGCTGTCAAGAAGGGCCAATTTGCTTTCGGGCAGTTCCATGGTGAGACCGTCGATTTTTTCGCCCAGCATAAAGTAGGGGTGCCAGCCTTCGGAATAGGGCAGGTCCTTGCTACCGATGTTCTGGACGGATGCTTCAACAGTAACGGTTTCTCCGGTGAATGTTACTTTGTTTGTAGCGCGGTAGGGGAAGGGGAATCCGGTGAAAGCGCCCGGCCAGTCGCAGCTGAACACTGCTACGGCCTTTTCGCTGTCACTTTCGAAACTTTCGAACTGCCATTCCTTATTGGTCAAGAAGCCATGGAGGGCGTGGGGTGCCCAGCTCACGTTATTTACCAGCTGGTAGGTTTCGCCGTTCCAGGTGAACTTTGCGTAGGCGGTACGACCCGGGAAGGGGGTGAGGCGGCAGCCTGCGTTGGTGTCGGGAGCAATCTGATGAATGGTGGAACCATCGCGGTAACCGAAAAGTAAATCTAGAAGCTTGCCTTCATCGTTGCCAGCCTTGCCTGTGGGAACGCGCCATGCGTTGAGGCCGCCGCCAAAGCCGCTAAGAATTTCAAACTCGGCGCCATCGTCGCGCTGGATCACATAACATTGAACGGTGCCCAAAGGGCGGGAAATAATCTTGAACTGACTCATGCACCTGAATTTAGAAAAAGATGCAACAGTTAATACAATTGAAAGGCGAAAGACCGTATGGAGTTTGAACATTGCCCATGGAATTTCTATTTTTCTAGATGTATGGAAAAAAAGACTATCGTAGCCCCCATGACCCCCAATGGCGTTAGTGCCGTGGCCGCCATCCGTGTGAGCGGTCCTCAGGTGCGTTTGGTGGTAAAGGCTTTGTTTGGCGAAAAAGCAGAGGCTGGGCTGAAGTCCCACATGGCAAAGTTAGGTACGGCCAAGTGGCCTTCCGATATGCCGAACGGGAACCAAAATTTATTGCCGAACGGGTGCCGCGCCGGCGCTACGATCGATAGTCTTCTTTACTTGTATTTTGAAGGTCCTAATTCCTACACTGGCGAAGACGTGCTGGAGCTGTACCCTCACGGAAATCCCCTCATTGTGCGTGACTTGTTGCAGGCTTGCCGTATGGTGGAAGGTGTTCGCTTGGCGGAGCCTGGGGAATATACCCGTCGTGCCTTTTTGAACGGTAAGATGGACCTGACTCAGGCAGAATCTGTTGCCGATGTGATTCATAGCGCTAACCGTTCCGAATTGGAAAATGCTCACCGCTTGCTTGGAGGCGCTTTGTCCCGCAAGGTGCAGACGCTTACAGCCCAGGTGAAGGATATTTCTGCTCGTCTAGAATTAGACGTGGACTTTGCTGAAGAAGAAGCGGATCCGGATTACGCCGGTTGGGAAACCCGATTTGTAGGCATTCGCCAGTCGGTACAGGATATTTTAAATAGCTTCCGCGGAAAAGCAGAAGTAGGACGCCTGCCTCTAGTAGTTTTGTACGGCGCACCTAACGCTGGTAAGTCCAGCTTGGTGAACGCCTTGCTTGGCGAAGACCGCATTCTCGTCAGCGACATTGCTGGTACCACCCGCGACTTCGTGGAAGTACGTCTGTTCCTGGATGGAGGCGAGATCCGTCTGGTGGATACAGCTGGCCTTGCTGAACAGGCTGCCGATGCTCTGGATGCCCTCAGCATGGAAAAGAGCAAGCAGATTCTGGCCGAAGCGGACATGAAGATTTTGCTGGTAGATGGAACCGCCGATTCCGTCATTCTGAGCGAAGCGAAGAATCCAGTTGATGCAAACGTGACGCCAGACCTGGTTCTTTATACCAAAGCGGATTTAATGGTCGTCGAGCAGAGCCGAGGCGCCGGCATTCCCGCATGTCATCCTCGCGAAGGTATTCTGACATGTCATCCTCGCGAAGGCGAGGATCTGGAATCCTTGTCCATTTCTTCTAAAACAGGAACTGGTCTTTCCGAACTTAAGTCCGTCCTTAACGTCCGCCTGTTCAAGAATCGCGAAAATTCCGAAGACCTTTGGATTACCAGCGAACGTGAGAAGGTGAGCCTTGAAGAAGCTCTAGCAGGCATCGACCGCGTCCTTGCGCAGCTGCGCTCCAATCCCGCAGTAGAACTGCTGGCTTTTGAAATGCAAATCGTTCGCCGCGCTCTCCAGAGCATCACCGGCGAAATCTCATCCGAAGACGTTTTACAATCCATCTTTGCGGGGTTCTGCATTGGGAAATAGCTATATCGGCGCCTTGCTCGCCATCGTCATTTTCGGCTCCTACATGGTGCCCCTGAAAAAGTGGTCCTCCTACTCTTCCTGGTCCTTCCTTTCCATGATGACCACGGGTGCGCTTCTTTGCTCTCTGGTGATCGCCTTTGTGACAGGAACCTTCAACCTGAATCCCATCGGACTGCTCTGCGGTGTTCTGTGGGTGGCAGGCGGCGCCTTCAGTTTCTGGGCGGTGCAGGCCGAAGCGGACTTGGCTGGCGCTGGCGTTCGAGCCATGGGCGTAAGTATTCTATCGTCCTTCTTGACTGGAGTTCTACTCTTTGGGGAAACCTCCGATTTCAAGTTCTCCATTCCGGCGATTATCTGCTTCCTGGTGGGCTTGTCCCGCTTGACTCCGTCTACCGGCGGTTCTGTTTTCAAGAACTGGCGCTCCTTCCTGGGTGGCTTTGTCTTTGGTACCTACCTCATTCCCTTTAAGATTGCTACAGCCAATGGTCTTGAACTTACGGACTTGGAATTCATGTGCCCGGCATCCATCGGTATTTTTGTTGGCAGCCAGATTCTAGTTGCCATCCTTACGTTGAAGCGCAAGAAATCCTTTGGTTTCCCTCTGGTCCCCAGTGTTATTTGCGTGGGTACTGGTGCCCTCTGGGTATTCGGCATGCACGGTTGTTTCTGGGCCATCGCGCCCATTGCTGCAGGTGGTGCCTTGGGTTACGCCGTCGGTTACCCTCTCACTCAGCTGAATTTGCTGGTGAACCTCTGCTGGGGTGTTATTGTATTTGGTGAATACAAGACCGCCAAGGAACGCGTCAAGCTGCTTCTGGCTACATTCATTATCCTAGCCGGCGCAGTTCTTCTGACCCTCTCCAAAGGCTGATTTTTTTCTGTAAAACTGTACTTGGACCTTGCGAAAGGTTTTGCAGTCTGTTTTCGTTGTATTCTTTAATCTACGCAAAATATGCGTTAAAATAAATTACATGTCTTGCTTCCAAGAATTTGATGCCAGTGAAAAACCTAGCGGAATATAAAGCTGGATATGCGTTTTTTCAAGTTACATGGCGTCGTTCAATGTTGTAACAGTTTGATTTTCAATGAAATAATGACGATTTTGCTGTAATCTACGCAAAATATTCGTTGATAATGATGGTTGTTGGAGTGTTTTGCTGTTGTCCCCTTGACCTTGTCTAGTGTTTAATCTACCTTTGCCCCCATAAAACAAAACCAAAACCCTAACTAAAAAAGGATGTTGTGAAAAAAGGTTACGTTTTTGGAAAAACTCGTAATTCGTAACTCATAATTCATGACTGCGAAGCTTATGTACTACGAAAGCATTAAGGTTCTCGACTGCACCATCCGCGATGGCGGTCTCGTCAACAAGCACGACTTCTCCCTGGAATTCGTCCGTCGTCTTTACACCCTCCTCAGCGCCGCTGGCGTTGACTACATGGAAATGGGTTACAAGAACTCTCCGGATCTCTTTGACCCCAAGGAATATGGCCCGTGGAAGTTCTGCGATGACGATCTGCTCTGGAAGGTGAAGGATGGTATCGATTCCAAGATGAAGATGGCTGTGATGGCCGACGTGGGCCGCGTCAACATGGACGCTGTGAAGCCTGCTTCTGAAAGCCCCTACCAGATGTTCCGCGTAGCCTCTTACGTAAAGAACATTGACAAGGGTATCGAAATGGTGAACGCCTTCCATGACATGGGCTACGAAACCACTTTGAACATCATGGCTGTGAGCCGTGACCGCGGTCCGGAACTGGATGAAGCTCTGCACCAGGTGAACGAAGAATGCAAGGCCAACGTTCTGTATCTCGTAGATAGCTTCGGCGCCTTCTACCAGGAAGACATCGATAAGGAAATGCAGCGCTACAAGGGTATAGTAAAGAATAAGCAGTTCGGTTTCCATGGTCACAACAACCAGCAGCTGGCTTTCTCCAACACCATTCAGGCTATCATCAACCACGTGGACTTCCTGGACGGTTCTGTTTCCGGCATGGGTCGTGGCGCTGGTAACTGCACCACCGAACTTCTCCTTGGCTTCCTGAAGAACCCCAAGTACGATCTGCGCCCGGTTCTCGACGCCTACCAGGAACTGTTCCTCCCGCTCCAGGCCAAGTATGAATGGGGCTACATCATCCCGCAGATGATCACCGGTATGCTGAACCGTCATCCCCAGGACGCTATCGCCGTCCGCAAGACCGAAGACAAGGACAACTACCGCAAGTTCTTCGATCATATGATGAACGATTAAGAGGCGAATCCTGCGCAGAAATGCTCGCATTTCTGCATAGGTGAGCCGAAGAATCGAGCGCTAGTTTTGAAAAAACTAGCGCCATGATTAGCGCCATAACAAGCGCTACGATTAAGAGCCGAAACCCCTTTCAGGTCTCGGTTCTTTTTTTACCCAAAACATTTGGCGGCAATTCAAAAAAGGCCTCCGCTTTCGCGGGGGCCTTTCCCTTCCCCCTAGAAAACCAAACTTGGGGAAGGAAGGAGTAGATGCTTGAAACTTACGGCATGGTGAAGGACTTCAGGAAGGGCCAGCCGATTCTGCCGTCACCCTGTTCGTGACCGCCGCCCTGCTTGGTGCACAGAACCACCTTGGTGCCATCCTTACAGCTAGAGTATTCCTGGCAACCATCCTTGTTGGTGGTGGGGCTACCGGTACAACCGTTCTTTTCTGCCCAGAACTTGAAGTTGCCTTCGGCACCCAGGAAGTTTAGACCGTCATTGAAACCGCTGTCGCCACCCTGGTAACGGCAAACGCCGTCGCTAGTGCCGCGGAACATGATGATGGAAATGGGGCGTTCTGGATTACAGGTGGCGCTGTTGGTCTTGTTCAAGTCCATTGCGGCAGGTGCAACTGCAGCGTAAACGTCGGACATGTAGCAAGCCACGTGGTTGCTCATGCCACCGCCCATGGAGAAGCCGGTTGCGTAAACGCGCTTGGTGTCAATGCAGACCTTTTCTTCGACGGCCTTGATCATTTCGCGAGAGAATTTTACGTCGTCATCGAAGGAGCAGCATGGTCCCACGTTCCAGCCAGCGCCCATCATGGACTTTCCGCTGGTGCCATCGGGATACAGGGAGATGACGCCTTCCTGGTCGGTCAGACTCTTGTAAGTTGTTCCGCTGAGCTGACCCTGACCACTACCTCCGATGGGGTGATAGTCCACAACCAGAGGCACAGCCTTGTCGCCCTTGTACTGGCTAGGTACGTGCATAATGAAAGTGCGGTTCTTGCCGTCTACGTTTACACTCATCTTGTGGTCGCCGGCCTGGTAGGTTTTTCCTGCGCAGTTGACGATAAATTCGGGAATCTTGCTCGAACTGCTTTCGGATTTGACAGAAGAACTGGAAACGATGACTGGAGTTGACGATGAGCTTGATTTAGGAGTTGAGCCTGCTGCCTTCATAACAATCTTTACTCCAGATTCAACTTCAGCCTTCATTGTGTAAACGGTCTGTTCGTAGCCGTCAAGGGTGAACATCAAGGAGGCCAGCGGATCACCAGCCTTCATCAGTGCGCCGCGAGAGAGAATGTAGTTCTCGTTGATGCTGTTGCCGGAAATCTTCAGGAGCATGAATTTCTGGCCGGCGAATTTCTTAATGTCAATGCTTGTGTTCTGGGAGTTGATTTCCTTTTGCATCTGAATCTTGCCCAGGGCATCCATCAAGGAAACCTTAAAGGACTTGCCTGCAGGATTTGCGATGGTCAGCATGAAACCGTCTCTTTTTACGGAGGGAGAGCCTTGAACGTTCGTGCCGGAGATAGCCATGCTTTCTCCGTTACTGAGGACGAACTTGCCGGAAGCATCGGACTTTGCGCTTACGCCGGCGTAGTTGAAAGAATTGATACTTACGTTTGCAAGCCCTGCGCCTGCTTCGTTTGTAACGGTTCCATTGATGGTCCAGGCAAATGCTGCAATTGCAGATGCGAGAAATCCGCAAAAGATTGGTTTTAAGTTCATGAGTTCTCCTTTTAATCAAACACGAAACAAAGATAACCGCTAAAATTGCATTTGGTGTGTAAATAAAAAGATAAAAACACCCTGTTTTCTAGGGTGAATTTTCAAAATTGCCGTTTTTGAAATATTTTCGGTATATTTCCTAAAATTGCGAAATTTTGCGTAAAATCAAAAAAGTGTGTAAAATGCGTTTAGAAATTTCCTTGTTTTTTGCGAATGATTTAGGTGTGTAAAAATTATTGCTAAAAAAAGAACTTCGCCGAGGGTTCGGCGAGGTTCTTTCTACAGTTTGTTTCTCAATTATCTTTTGAATTTTTTGGAGCCTTTGGGTGGTCCTGGCATAAATGGGCTATTTGTTTCTTGACGATCGTTTTTCTTGGCGTCTAAGGATTCCTGGCTTACCACCACAGAATCGCCCAGGCTTAAACCCTTGAGGATTTCTACGTTCACTCCATCGCTGATTCCGATTTTTAAGCGTCGTGGGGCAGCCTTTCCGTCAATATTGATCCAAACCATGTCGCCCTTCAGTCTTGGCTTGCCGTTCTTCTTAGCGAAATTCTTGCCACCAAAGTTTCCGGCACCCATGTCAGATGGCGGAGGTGGATCGAAGCCTTCAGGTCTGGGCGGGCGAGGCATGTCTTTTGGATCCATCATGGGGGTACCTTCTGCAGGCTTGAACTTCAATGCCTTCACCGGGATGGAAACTGCGTCGGTCACTTCTTTGGTGACGATGGTGCATGTTGCGGTCATGCCGGGTAAAAGCTTCTGTTCCGGATTGTCTGCTGTAATGACCACAGTGTAGGTAACTACGTTGGAGGTGGTTGTTGGATTCAGGCGGACTTCCTGAACAACGCCGCTGAATTTTTCTTCTTGAAAGGCGTCGACTGTAAAGGTTACTTTCTGCCCGGCTTTTACCTGGCCAATATCGGCTTCGTCAACGGCTGCCATGACCTTCATCTGGCTCAGGTCTTTTGCGATAATGAACAAGGTGGGGGTACTCATGGATGCTGCAACGGTCTGACCCACGTCAACAGCTCGTTTCAGAACGACGCCATTAATGGGACTCTTAATGGTGGCGTAGCTCAAGTTCAACTTTGCCTGGGATACCTCATTCTTGCTGCGTTCCATAGAAAGGCTGGCTGCATTCATGTTGTATTCGGCGGTTTCCAGTTCGACGGCGCTAGCGCTGTGGGACTCTGCCAGTTTTTTCACACGTTCGTAGGTGGATTTCTTGTAGTTGAAGTCGTTTTCTGCAGATTTGTAGGCGATTTGTGCTTGGTCGAGGGTGGCCTTTAGTTTAGACTTGTCCAGTTCGGCAATAATTTGTCCTTTTTTTACCTTGGAATTAAAGTCCACGTAAATCTTACTGATGTCTCCGGAGACCTGAGTGCCTATATCCACTTGGTCCACTGGTTCCAGGGACCCTGTGGCCGAAATAGTGGTGACAATGGTCTGGAGAGTAACCTTGGCGCTAGTAAGTGGCCCTGCCTGGAGAGTTGCCCCCTGGTTAAAGAACTTAGTCTTTGCACCGAAGGCGATTGCTCCTAAAATGATCAAAAACAGCAAAAATTTCAAGAATTTCTTCATAAAAACCGCACTAGTTTTACCAAATACATAACTTGGATGCATAATAATGTCTCTTGGTTGCTTATAAAATGGAAAAAATTGGGATTTTATCCCAGTTGCTTTTTTGTTAAATTACTTGAATATGACGCGCATAACAAAGCAAGACGATAGCATTGAAGTCCGCAGAGTGACCTGGGTGGGCTTGGCGTGGAATGTGTTGCTTTCCATTGGAAAGGGTCTGGCAGGTTTCTTTGGGGGTTCTCAGGCATTGATTGCCGACGCCATTCATAGCGCTTCTGACTTTGTTACCGACATTGCAGTCATAATTGGCTCTCGCTTTTGGAATTCCCCGCCGGATGCTGATCATCCCTATGGACATCGCCGTTTCGAAACTTTGATTTCAGTGGGCATCGGTGTTGCTGTTTGTGCCGTTGGTGTTGGCTTAGGTTACGATGCTGTTCAACGCTTGCGCGAAGGGGAGGAGGCTGCGTCGCGTCCTGAATGGATTGCTGCTGTGATGGCTTTGTTGTCCATCCTAATTAAGGAATGCTTATTCCGCTATACCCGAGGTGCTGGTCATAAAATTCGTAGTCAGGCTTTGATTGCCAATGCAGGACATCACCGCAGTGACGCCTTCAGTTCCATTCCCGTGTTGATCGCTGTGGGGGTAGGGATCTTGATTCCCGAACTTTGGTTTGCCGATGCGGTGGGTGCAATCATTGTTGCCTTCTTTATCTTGCATTCCGGTTACGAAATAGCATGGCCTGGAATTCATCAGGTGGCAGACGAAGGTGCTTCTAAAGAGGTGGCTGCAAAACTTCGTCAGGTGGCGGAATCGACTCCTGGTGTAATTAGCATTCATGGTTTTCGCACCCGTTTCGTAGGTAGCGACCTTCATGTGGACTTGCATATTGTGGTGGATGCAGATATGACTTTGCTTGCTGCCCATGATTTGTCCGAGGAAGTGGAGCGCCGTATTATTGAATCTGGCGAAAATGTCATTGATGCCATGGTCCATGTGGACCCCTATGACCCGGCTAAGGCTTCCCAAGAAGAAAATTGCAGGTCTTCCAGGTAATAAATCTTTCTAAAAATTTGCAAAAGTTTATCTTCATTTCATAAAATGGAGTATATTCCTTGATATGATTATCGAAGAAACTTACAAACTAAGTAATAATGTCCGTATTCCTAAGATTGCTTTAGGAACATGGCAAACTCCCAATGAAGTTGCTCCGGCTGCTGTTTCTGCTGCTATTGAAATGGGCTATAGGCACATTGATACTGCCGCGGTTTACGGTAATGAATCTGGTGTGGGCGAAGGCATTAAGCTTGGCCTCGAAAAGGCGGGCATTCATCGTGAAAGTTTGTTTGTGACAACAAAAATTCCTGCAGAGGTAAAAAGCTACAAGGGTGCTGAGCAAAGCATCCAGGATAGTTTTGAACGTCTGGCTACGCCCCACATCGACATGATGCTTATTCACTGGCCAAAGCCATGGATCGAGATGAAAGATCCCAATGCTCCCAGTTACTTTGCTGAAAATCTCCAGGTCTGGAAGGCGATGGAAGAGGCTCATGAATGGGGAAAAATTCGCTGTCTTGGTGTTTCCAATTTCAGCATCGATGATATTAAAAATATTCAGGACAATGCCAAGGTAATGCCTGTGGTGAATCAGATTCGAGTCCATATTGGTCATGTTCCGATGGATTTGATTGAGTTCTGCCGTTACAATGGTATTCGCGTGGAAGCTTATTCTCCCAATGCGACGGGTCGATTGGCTAATGTACCTGCAGTTTGCGATATGGCGAAAAAATACGGGGTTTCTGTACCTCAGTTAGCAAATCGTTTCTGCTTGCAGTTGAATCTGATTACCTTGCCGAAGTCTACTCATGCCGAATATATCCGACAGAACATGGATCTTGATTTTGAAATCAATGCCGATGACATGGCGGAACTACTGAACCTGCCGGAAATTTAGTTGCAAAAAGGCTCCGACATACATTTTCTGCGGGATGTTTCCAAAAGGGAGCGTCCCGTTTTTGCTAGATTAGGAATATGAAGTTCTTTTCAAAGAGTTTTGCCGTGTGCGCAGCCATGGCTTGCTGCGTTTCTAATGTTTTTGCTGATGTAAATCTTGCTGTCCATAGGGAGGTTCTCCCCAATGGGTTGACTGTTCTTTTGCATCCCAACAAGCAGGCTCCTACGGTGAGCTGTCGCCTTTTCTATGTGACCGGATCTGTTCACGAGGTTCCGGGAAAGTCTGGCCTTGCTCACATGCTGGAGCATGAACTGTTCAAGGGCACCAAGAAGGTTGGCATTACAGATAGCATTGCCGACGCAAAGTTCATGGCGACACAAGATAGTTTGCAGGCTTTGATCCGCCCAGCAAAAATTGCCGGTGATACAGCAACTGTCCGCAAATTGACTGCGGAACATGATTCTGTGGTGAACGAACATCGCAAGATTTTTGTGAAGGACGAATTGTGGAGCACCTACCAGGCTGCCGGTGGTACTGGCCTGAACGCCTTTACTACGGATTTGATGACTGCTTATATCGTTACTCTTCCTAAGAACAAAATTGAATTGTTCATGTGGCTAGAAGCAGATCGTATGCAGAATGCTGTGTTGCGCGAATTCTATTCCGAACGTGATGTGGTGCGTGAAGAGCGTCGCATGCGTTACGATGACAAGCCTACAGGCCGCTTTTATGAAACTTTGAATTCCATGATTTACGAGGCTTTCCCGTATCGTGTGCCCACTATTGGCTGGCCCAGCGATATTGCGAACTTGACTCGTGAAATGGCTGACGAACATTATCGTAAGTACTATAAGCCTCGCAATGCCATCTTGGTTCTTGCCGGAGACTTGGATACTACGGCCACCATGGAAATGGTAAAGAAGTATTTTGCCAATATTCCTACGGGCGAAGCCTTTTCTCCCATTACTGTTCGTGATCCGGAACAGGCTGGAGAAAAGCGTTTGATTGTGACTCGTCCTGATGCTCCAAACCTGTTTACCTTGGTTTTCAAAACTCCCGAAGTAGGTGACCCCACTTTGTATGCATTGGATATTGCTGAAGGTGCGTTGAATGGTCGCACGGGCAGACTTTACAAGCGCTTAGTTGAAGAAGAAAAACTGGCGGTAGGAGCCAGCGCAAGCAATAGTCCCAACAAGTATGTTTCTGAATTTGCTATTCGCGTCAATATGCGCCCTGATGCTGATCCTGCTAAAGTGGAAAAAATTGTCTGGGAAGAATTGGAAAAACTGAAAACAGAACAGGTCAGCGATCGTGAGTTCCAGAAGGTAAAGAACCGCACTTATGCTGGCTTGATTCGTAGTCTGACAGATATGGAAAATGTGGCTACTATGCTCGCCTGGTACGAAATGTATGGCGACTACAAGATTTTCCTGCAGTGGGCTAATCAGTTGGATAAGGTGAAGGCAGCTGATGTTCAGGCTGTATCTCAAAAAACGTTTGTCCGCAACCATAGTGTTGCCGGAATCTTGTTGAAGGATCCTTCTGCGGCAAAAGAAAAGAAATAAAATTCCGTCAAACCGAATTTTATCGTGAATCGGAATGTTCAAAAATTGAACGTTCCGTTTTTTTGTCGAAAGCTGTTGTTTTATATAAAACGTGGCATTGTTTGAAAAAAAACGGCAGGGAAGTGCATTACCAAATCCCTGCCGCGGCGCTTTTTTATGGAATGGACAGCGCCTTTTTGCTGTGTGGATCAGCAATTTTTTAGGAACCGCGCGGCCCTAGCAGAAGAAATCCTTCCAGATCTGGGTTCCCAGTTCGCAAAGGTTCACCTGCATTTCTTCAATCTTCTCGTGAAGACCGCTCTTGATGATTTCCTCGATGGTGGAGAAAGCCATATCGGAACGCATCTTCCCGAGAAGACGGAGAGAGTCCGCATTGCTCTTTACGGGAAAGGCAATATTCTTGAGGTTGATTTCAGCCTGCTCCAGGCAGTAGCGAAGTGACCTGGGGAAGTCTTCGCTCAGGAGCAAGAAGTCAGCCACATTCTGGGGCGTCACATTGGAATTCTTGCGATGGAACATCTCGTAAGCGCCCACACTCTTGAGAACCGCATTCCACTGCACCGTATCCATGGCCATGCCCACCATGCTTACATCCGGAAGAAGGATGTAGTACTTCACATCCAAAATTCGTGAAGTCTGGTCGGCGCGTTCAATCATGGTGCCGAGGCGGGCAAAGTTCCATGCCACGTCATGAGTCATTGTGCCTTGAATAATACCTACGGTCAGCTGGCTGAATTCCTTTACGCTGCAGTAGAAGGCGTGGGGTGCGGCCAGGGCTTGCTTCTGGGTTTCAGGATCGTTCAACTTAAGATAGAACTGGTTGATAGCAATCCAAAGTTCCGAAGAAATTCGCTCACGGACACAGCGGGCGTTTTCGCGGGCGGCAGCAACGCAAGAAATGATACTGCTGGGATTTTCCTTATCGAAGGTAAGGAAGGTCAGGGCGTTTTCGGTGGAAACGTGGGCATAGCTCTTGAAGAATGCGTCGGCGTTACCGGCGGTCTGGATCACCGGTTCCCAGGGGCGTTCTTCGCCGGGCAAGTCCAGCTGCAACTGAAGATTGACATCGATGGCGCGTGCCACGTTTTCTGCACGTTCAATATAACGGCCCAACCAGTAAATGGAATCTGCAACTCTGCTTAACATGTAAAAACTCCGTTTTATAATTAAAGATTGATAATTGATGATTGATGATTGTTTAGTTTGGCGGCGAAGCCGCGATAATTATTAATTGTTAATTCTCAATTTTCAATTATCAATTTTATTGCTGCTGTTGTTGTTCCATCCATTGCTTGGCTTGGCCAAGTTCAGGAGCCTTCTCGTTTTCGGCAATGACCCAGGTGTCCTTGCAGCCACCGCCCTGAGAACTGTTCACCACGATGGAACCTTTCTTGAGGGCAACGCGGGTAAGGCCGCCCGGCAGGATGTAGGTTTCCTTGCCCTGCACAATGTAGGGGCGAAGATCCACGTGGCGTCCTTCGAAGTTTCCATCAACAATGCAGGGCACGCGGCTCAAGGAAATCATGGGCTGTGCAATGTAGTTGCGGGGATTTGCCTTGATCTTTTCCTTGAAGGCTTCACATTCGGCCTTGGTGGATTTTGGGCCAACCAGCATGCCGTAGCCACCGGATTCGCTGGCAGCCTTTACCACCATGTTCTCGATGTGGTCGATTACATGCTGCATGTGCTTCGGGTTTTCGCAGACGAAGGTGGGAACGTTGGGAATGATGGGTTCTTCGCCAAGGTAGTACTTGATAATCTGCGGAACGAAGGTGTAGATGGCCTTGTCGTCAGCCACACCGCAGCCAGGGGCGTTGGCAAGAGCCACGTTGCCGGCCTTGTAAGCTTCCATCAAACCGGGAACACCCAGGCAGGAATCCGGGCGGAAAACCTGCGGATCCAAGAATTCGTCATCCACGCGACGGTAGATCACGTGAACCTGCTTCAGGCCGCGGGTGGTGCGAGCGTAGACTTTCTTGTCTTGCACCACCAAGTCGTTTCCGGTCACAAGGTCAACGCCCATCTGCTGTGCCAGATAGGAATGTTCGTAGTAGGCGGAGTTGTACACGCCCGGTGTGAGCACAACAACCTTGGGCTCTGCGACACCATCGGCCAGGTATTCCAGGGCCTTGCGGAGGCGGGTGCAGTATTCATCCACAGGGCGGATGCTGCAATGGGTGAATACCTGGGGAAAAGTGCGCTTGAGAATCTGACGGTTCTGCAGCACATAGGAAACACCGCTGGGGCAACGCATATTGTCTTCCAGCACGTAGAAGGTGCCATCGGTATCGCGAACCAGGTCAGTCCCGGTAATGTGTGCCCATATACCCCTGGGGGGTATAAAGCCTTCCATCTGCGGGCGGTAAGCGGTGCAGGTGTTGATGAGGCTTTCGGGCACAACCTTGTCGCGCAGAATCTTGCGATCGTTGTAGATGTCCGTCAAGAAACAGTTCAAAGCTTCGGTACGCTGGCGAAGGCCAGCATCAAGGTGCTTCCAGTCTTCGGCGCTGACAATGCGGGGAATGACATCGAAAGGAATGATCTTGTCCTTTCCATCCTTATTGCCATAGACTGCGAAGGTGATGCCGTTGTCGAAGAATGCCGATTCTGCAACTTTCTGACGACGCTGCAGCTCACCTTCCGGCAATTCATTGATGCGGGTGATGAGCGGCTCTGCTGCCGGGCGGGGCGTTCCGTCGGGCAGACACAATTCGTCGTAGAATCCTTCTGTGTTATAGTTATCGAACTTCATAATGTTTCCTTGTAATCAACATTAACACCGACTTTAAGGATCGGGTTTCCGCCTCCGGTAATGACTCCCTTCAACGGGCTTACATCGCCGAAGTCGCGGCCCCACGCCAGAATAATGTGCTCGTCACCGCCGAGAACATTGTTGGTGGGGTCAAATTCAACCCAGCCATGGCCTGGTATAAAGGTGGCGACCCAAGCGTGAGTGGCGTCAGCGCCAATCAGCTTCGGCTGGCCTTTAGGCGGATGGGTTCGCAGGTAGCCGCTGATGTAACGGCAGGGCAGGTGCAGCGAACGCAAGCATCCGATCATCAGGTGTGCGAAATCCTGGCAGACGCCTTTACGTCCACGCAAGATTTCCTGTGGCTGGGCTCCGATACGGGTTGCGCCCGGTGTGTATGCGCAGTCCGTAAAAATTCTTGTCATCAGTTCCTTGGCGCTATCGAAGATAGGGCGGCCGGGCTGAAAACTTTCCAATGCATAATTCCGGACGGAATCGTCGGTATTTGCAAAGGGAGAAGAAAAGGCATACATGGATGCTTCCAGAGTGTCGCTGTCGGCAGGGCACTTCAAAAGCTTTGCCACATCTTCCCAGGCGGGGCTTTGGGTGGGCGGTTCTTCGGCCTTGACTTCCACGACACCAGTTGTCTTGAATCTGAAATGTTCGTGTTCCTGTTCAATGCTGAAGGCCAATGCCCTGTTCCCGTAAATGTCCAGTCGTTCCTGCCTTGCGGTGGGATTGGGTTCCACTTCGATGCGATGTGAAATCCAGTTCTGGCGAGGCACGGATCGAGGGAGCATGTAGGCCAAATGGTTACTATACAATACGGGCAGTGTATAGTCGTAGATGGTTTCGTGATCAATCTGATAAATAGGCATCTTAAACTCCTTACACTTCTGTTGCCATGGCGTGAACAACGCCAGTTCTTGGTGCATGGTTTAAGTAGAGTCTACTGATCAGTTCAGCCACATGCTCGATGGCCGAAATCTTTTCATCTACCAGTTTGGTCAAAGTTCCGCGTTCGTTGCCGTTTACCTGTACGAGGCTTTCGATGTTGGCCAGGCGCAGGTCGGCCTGCAATCTCATCAGTTCCAGGTCCAGCGGGGAGAAGGCTGCTTCACCCTGGTTGTTTCCCGGCAGATGTTCCGTCTCTTCGCGGAGGCGGGCAATCTGGTAGGCGACGCTTCGCGGGTTGGATTCGTCGGAAAGGAGCAAGTCCAGAACCGGTATCACCTGCAGGCGACCGCCATAGCGACGATGGTACGTCATGAGGCCGTCACCGATTTCAAGTACGGCCTGCAGCAATCGCAGTTCCGTAATCTCGTCGGCAGGAGAACGGCTCAAGAGGCTCTTGATCAATTGCAACGTACGGATGGCGCTTTCAATCTGGCGACCCATTTCAAGGAAACGCCATTCGTGGCCGCGGGTCATGGAGTCTGCCGCAAGGCCTGCCACCGCCGTACTGTCGGAAAGTACAGACTTCAGGTAAGGCAATAGGGCTGCCGCACCGTTTCCCGCAGGCATTTCCGCCACGCCGAATCCGTTCAAGGCAAGCCACAGGTCTTCAGAAATCCTATCGCGGAGCTGTACTGCCAAGTCGCGGATTTCCGTGAGGGAACATTGCATGCCGTACTTGTTGTCCTTGCGCAGGATAAAGTAGCGCAATGCGTTTTCAGGGTCCTGTGCCATTCCTGACAACGAACCATCGGAAATTCCCGCCTTCAAAATCCAAGGCAGTTCCGGCATTTCCATCCAGGATTCGTCGGAAAGTCGCACGGCGATACCGCGGGCGATTCGCGCCATCATGTTGGAAGCCGAAAGATCGCGCCCGAGGCGGAACAGGTTTTCTGCTGCGCGGCTAGGCAAATCGCCTCCAGCTCTCGACGGCATGACCACCTGATCCGCAGGGGCTAAAAGTGAGAAGTTTGCCACAGGCTTTTCGGAAAGAACCCAGATGTCCTTTTCTCCGATTTCCTTGTCGGCAGGTTCTGCGGCAGACGTTGCGCGGCTGCCGTCCACCAGCTGGAACATGCCGAGGCCACCCGGCATTACAGATGTTCCTTGCATGGTGTTCACTGCAAAGATTCGCATGGATGCCTTTGCGGTGACAAACTTTCCGTCCTTGTAGGCGGGCACCGTAGAAACTTCCACGTAGCGCTCCGCGATCCAGGCTTCAGGATTTTCTTCCAGGGTCTGCAACAGGGCCAGCTGCGCCGTAGAGGTCATGGCGGCGTATGCCTTGGGCGCATCGCTGCGGGCGTCGCGACCGTCGCTTCCGTTAATGCCAACCTTCTCCGGGAAGGCCTTCTTGAAAATCCATTTTTCCGGTTCTCGCATCACCTCGTCACGGCGGGATTCGTCGCCGAGCCAGACCGTTTCCACATCGGGAATCAACAGCTCTTCGCCAAGCAAGGTGCGGCAAATTTCTGGCAGGTAGGGCGTGAACATGGGAGTTTCCAGAACGCCGGAACCCAAAAAGTTTGAAATGGCCACATTGCCAGCCCTTACAGTGCTGATAAGGCCCACCGCACCTTCGCCGCTGTCGATGCGCAGTTCCAGCGGGTCGCACATGCGGTCTTCCACACGGCGGAAAATGGTGCCGATTTTCTTGAGGCCCATGAGGGTCTTCATGTACACTTGCAAGTTGCGAACGGCCAGGTCGTCGTTTTCCACCAGGGGAATTCCCAGGTAGCGGGCGAGGAGGGCGTCTTCTGCACGGCGGGGGCTGTCAGGGCCACTGGCCAGCATCACTACGCGACCTTCGCCACTTGCTGCCCGCGACGAACCCCGCGCAGAACCTGCAGCGATTGAACCCGCCGCGCCCGAACCGATTTCTGCCTGCAATCCGTCCAAACAATCCAGCAACTTCTTGAAGAAGCCGGCCAAGCGTTCCGTGCGCATGCTGCGGAAAAGTTCCGGGAAGGCGCGGCTCACGCCAATGCGGTTTTCCAGCGCCCGGCCCAGACCATCGGGAACTTGCAGATGGTCTGCCATCACCCGGTAGGATCCATCTTCAAGCCGCACGATGTCCGACGCGGAAAGATGCACATAGATGTTGCCTGCAGGTTTTACCTTCCAGGCCACTTGCAAAAATTCAGGGTTTGCGAAAAGCAGTGCCGCCGGCAACTTGCCCTCTTTCCAAAGCTTCTGCTCGCCGTAAATATCCGCGGCAAGGGCGTTGAAAAGTCGGGCGCGCTGGGCGATACCCTTCTCGATGATGGACCATTCGTCGGGGCGAATCACAAGAGGCAAGGGATCGGTTCCCTTGTGATTGACGCCCACCGTTGACGAAAGGTCATTTTCTTCCAGCACGTTCCGAAGCCGCTTGCAGCGATGCTCCAGCTCGGAAGCGCTCATGTTAGTTATTTCTGATTCCACACAGTTCATGCCTACTTAAATGCAAAAGCCGTGCCAAAACTTCCATAACCCCTGTTTAAAAGCCCTCCAAGCGTGCCGAGGTGCCGTTGGGTCTCTAAAAATTGCTGATTAACTAACCGGTTACGTTCTTGTAAGTTTTGCGTAAATACAAATTTTGAATACTTTACAAATCTTGTTTGTAAAAGGTCCTTGGGCGTGGCGCAAACGCCCGCCCATGCGTCTCGGCAGTACGAACACAAGTGTTCGTGTTGCTCTCAATTTTTGGGCGTGCCCCGGCTTCGCCGGGGTCGGGCTGTACTCGCTTCGCTCACCGAGCCGAGCTTCGCAAGTCTCGGCCCATACGGGTAACCATCCCTAACGCAATTAACTGTGAGTTTCTTTCATCCAGTTGTCAAAACGCAGAAACTTTACATTGCCTGGTAAATTGCAAAAAAAAACATCCGGCGGCATGGAACCATACACAACCACAATTTTCGGATGAAGATTTTTTATCATCTCAACTACACCTAAATGCATCAGTCTTTTTTCATCTTTCGTTTTACAACAACCATAGGTGCTTATTGCGATGATAGAATTATGTGGTATGCCAATAAACGCAACTGGCTCTGGTAACTCTATCGTGGTAAATGTTCGACAGTTGTGCAATCTAAAAATGCACCATTCGAGAAGAGGTGGTTAAAATATTCCTTCGCAGAAAGCTTCAATCAATGATTTCTGCTTCGGCATACTCTATATCTACTTCCATGCTCTTTTTTACATCTTCTGGCATCTTGTCGTGAATGCGGTGGATCGCTGCGATAAAGTCTTTTGATTGCGTTTTTCTGGCAACATCGTCAAAGACTTCGCAAATCCACGATATTTCTTCCGGAGTACACTCCGTTTCCAAGATGTTTATAGGCGGATATTGCCGACTGGAAGATGCATAAAAACGAGGCAAGGAACGTTTTTTGGACATTAACGGCAATGATGCAAGAAATTATATTAATGCCAAAGGCAAAAAAACAGGGCCAAACACACAGTCTGTTTAACGAGGCGACTCACTTTAGAATTTTAAAAAGAGAGGAAATGTGATTATGCGAAAATCTGAAGAAAGTTTGCACTATATGTATGTTCCCTTGAACAAGCAAGTCTTAGAAGTTGATATGGGCCAAAACGGTGATCCTGATACAGGCAATTTTAAGGAATGGTCGCTTACCGAAACTCAGGCTTGTGCGTTGATGAACACATTGTTCTTTGACTACAGCGAAAAATTCGATGTATTCATTGATTTAAGTGAAGATTGCGTTTTGAGGCAAGAATTCGTTGCAGACGCGTTGAATATGGCTCGCGACTTTGAACAATATTGCAAGAAAGATTTTCAGAAGGAAGCGATAAAGAAAGTCATAGAGGCGCTGGAATTCGCCAACTCTGAGGGTATGCCCGTTTGGTTCTGGTTTTGATATGTCAGAAAACTATTGCTACCAGAAATTTTTCAACTTGATGGATACTGACTCCATTGAGCTGGATTGCTTGCGTTATAAAAAAATTCCAGGGCGGTTGCTGATTTCTTATCCTAATGATCGGTCCTTATTTGATGACCCCGCGTGTAAACTAACGCGCACCATTAAGGTGTCGTGGTTGGATACCCATATAGATTCGGAATCGGATTTTCGGTTGTTGCTAGGTCAGATGGAAGATGTTGGACGAGTTGTTATTGTCAATGACCGTAAAAAATGCCGCAACCCAATATACGAGGAATATTCTAAAGAATTACTCCGCTGTTACATCAAGGCATTCCTGGATAATGGTGTTTTATGCAATTGGATACTCGAATGAGTTAAATTTTTTCGCAAAAATTACCTATATTCCTCTATACATAGCTCCTTCTGCGACCAATGGCCCTCGAGCCTGCGGTGCGTGGGTTGAGCGCCCGTTTTATTGAGTTATTTGCTCTAGTCTCTACTTCGAAATCGCCAAATTTCCAAATTACAATGAGAATAGGGTAAACTGCTCACGTCCCGATTGGGGCGTGGGTCGTTTGCGTTTATTGATTGTAAAGGCTTTGGCGAGCCTCGAAGTACAGTAAATGCTTCAGCGACTCCACGCCTTTTTTTTGTTAGCTGAATTCTTTGACTTCTTCAAATCTCCGTAAACGGGGTGATGCGGAGTCAAATGAAGAAGCTTATTGATATAAATAACTATCCCGTTTCTGTCGTGCTAAAGTCCCTTGTCAAAGATAAGACAACGGGAAGAAATATCGTATTCGCTTCAACAATCACTACAAAGAGTGGGATTGTATATGGCAAGGCTGAACAAATTACCGAAGCCATGTTGCGGAATTTAGGACCAAATCTGATTCAGCCCAGAGTTGCAAAGTCACGAGAAGCACAGGCGGAACGAACTCGCGGAAAAGCGGAAGTGTTCACTCCGTCCTGGATTTGCAACAAGATGAACAACCATTGTGATGCAGAGTGGTTTGGTCGTGAGAATGTGTTCAATGTAGAAGATGACCAATCTTGGAAGCCCACAACGACAAAAGTGAAATTTGCAAATGAAGGCGATTGGCAGAAATATGTGGATTCAAAGCGCATTGAAATTACTTGCGGCGAAGCACCTTACATAGTTTCCAGATACGACTCCACAACTGCGGAGATTATTCCCATTAAAAAGCGTATAGGAATTCTCGATCGCAAATTGCGAGTCGTCAACGAAAATACGGACAATGAAGAAGATTGGCTCAAATGGACTTACAGGGCATTCCAAAGCGTTTATGGATACGAATATCAAGGCGACAACTTGCTTATAGCGCGCATTAACCTACTGGTGACCTTTGTGGACTATATGAAAAATCGATGGAATCGCGAACCGACGGATGCTGAGCTTAGAAAAGTCACCAATATCATCGTCTGGAATTTTTGGCAGATGGATGGCATCACAGGAACAGTCCCGTTTGGGAACAGTTTTAAAGAAGAAGAACAGACTGGCATATTTGACTTTGCAGTTGGCGAAAAAGAATTACAGTCCGAAGAAATAGAATGCAGAATTTTTGATTGGACAAGGCAGAAATCTTTGACCTATAAAAGTATTAAGGGAGGTCGTAAAAATGAAGTTTGATTTTGCAATTGGAAATCCTCCGTATCAGGAAGAACAAAAATCAAATAATTTAGAGGGTTCTTCAAAAAATTACGCACCTCCTGTTTACAATCTATTCATTGATGCTGCGGTTAAAGTTGCCGAAAAGGTTGAACTCATTCATCCTGCAAGGTTTTTGTTTAATGCGGGTTCAACGCCTAAAGCATGGAATGAAAAAATGCTCAATGACGAGCATTTTAAGGTACTGACTTATGAGCCTGATAGTGATAAAATTTTTCCAGGTTTATCAACGCCCATAAAAGGCGGTATTGCTATTACTTATCGTGATGAAAAGTCCGTGTTTGGAGCGATGCAAGCTTATGCTCAATATCCTGAAGCTAACACAATCTGGCAAAAGGTTTCTTCAAAAGATGATTTTAAAAGTCTTATAGAAATTGTTTATTCTAGAACATCATATAGGCTGACGGAAGCTATGCACAAAGATCATCCTGAAGCACGTTATAAAGAAGATGATGACGGTAAGAATGTTGGAAGACTGAGTAAAGGTCATGATTATGATATGACGTCCAATATTTTTGAGCGCCTTCCAGAGATATTCTTTGATAATAAACCATCGGATGGGAAAATATATATTGAAATTTTGGGCAGAGATACAAAGCGTTCATATAAATGGATTCGAAAAGATTATGTCAATGATGTTGATAACCTTGATTTTTATAAGGTTTTCGTGCCTCAAGTAAATGGAAATGGTGCGTTTGGGGAAACCTTAAGTGATCCTTTAATTGGTCTACCTAGAGTCGGTAATACAGAAACTTTCATCAGTATTGGAAAGTTTTCAACTAAGGAGGAGGCTTTGGCGTGCTTGAAATATGTTAAGACCAAGTTCGCACGAACCTTATTGAGCATATTGAAAGTCACGCACAATGGCAATAAACCTGTGTGGAAAAAAATCCCTCTCCAAGACTTCTCTTCTAATTCCGACATTGACTGGTCAAAATCTATTGCCGACATCGACCAGCAACTTTACGACAAGTACGAATTATCTCCTGAAGAAAGAACCTTTATTGAAACCCATGTAAAGGAGATGGAATAATATGACTATGCAAAATCCGAATATTAAGACAACAAAACCTGTTGTTCCGATGATTTACGCCTATACCACTCCTGGTATTTCTTATCATGATGGCTATATCAAGATTGGCTATACAGAACAAACTGTTGAAGAGCGTATATATCAGCAAACTCATACGGCTGGCGTGAAGGCTCAGGTGGAGTGGCAAGGTAACGCCATTTTTGACGATGGTTCTGGAGTGATTTTTAATGACAAACTATTCCATGCCTACTTGCGCAAGAAAGATGTAAAACAGCCCATGGACTTGGGGAATGAATACTTTAGCAAAGATGACAGAAACGAATGGTTTTTCATTTCACCCAATGATTCCCGCACAATGTTCTACGAGTTTCGTTCAAGTCGGGGTATCGTAGATTTAACGGAAGATATTGTTCCCTACAATCTTCGTGCAGAGCAGGAATCTGCAGTTTCTATGGCCTTGGCTTACAGGAATACACATGACAAGGCGGAATTCCTCTGGAATGCGAAGCCGCGATTTGGCAAGACTCTCGCTGTATATGATTTGATGAAGCGTATGGGCGCGATGAATGTCCTTATCGTAACGAATAGACCTGCAATTGCAAATAGCTGGTATGCAGATTATGCAAAGTTTATTGGACGCCAATCCGGTTATTTCTTTGTAAGTGATGTGGACGGAATCAAGAATAAAAACCTGGTGATTCCTTACAAGGAATACGCTCTTGATAAAAAATCCCGTGTACTTAAGAATAAAAAGGCGATGGGTCTCATTTATTTTGCCTCTTTGCAAGATTTGAAAGGCTCAATCTACTTTGGTGGTAAATTCAACAAACTAGAAGAACTCAAGAAGACTTCCTGGGATTTACTTGTAATCGATGAAGCTCACGAAGGTGTTGACACATACAAAACTGATGTGGCGTTTGATCAAATAAAACGTGATTTTACACTTCATCTTTCTGGTACTCCCTTTAAAGCTCTTGCAAATAACAAGTTTGCCGATGATGCAATCTTCAACTATACTTACGCTGACGAGCAGAAAAGTAAACATGGCTGGGATGATGCTTCTGAAACGGAAAATCCCTATGCAACGCTTCCGACCTTAAATCTTTATACTTATCAAATGTCCGAGATTGTTCGTGATGAACTTTCTCAGGGAATAGAGATAAATGGTGAAACGGAAGAATATGCCTTTGACCTTAATGAATTTTTCAAGGTTGAAAATGGAAAATTCGCTCATAATTCGTCGGTTGATAAGTTTTTAGACGCTCTTACCAAGCAAACCAAATTTCCGTTTTCTACAGAAGAATTGCGCAATGAACTTAAGCATACTTTCTGGCTTTTGGATAGAGTGGAAAGCGCAAAACTCATGGCTAAAAAACTTCATGAACATCCTGTATTCAAGGATTATGAAATTGTCCTTGCAGCTGGTGATGGACGTGTTGATGATGCTGAAGAAAATAAGAAATCTTTCGATAAGGTCAAGAAGGCGATTGCTGAACATGAAAAGACTATCACTTTGTCTGTTGGTCAGTTGACTACTGGCATTACCATTCCTGAGTGGACAGCTGTGCTAATGCTTAGTAATGTGAAATCTCCGTCTCTTTACATGCAGGCTGCATTTAGAGCTCAAAATCCTTGTCTTTTCCATATAGGTTCCGAATACAAACGTAAAGAAAATGCCTATGTATTTGACTTTGATCCTGCACGAACTCTGATTATTTTCGAAGAATTTGCTAACGATCTTTCTCCGAATACTTCTTCGGGAAAGGGCGATATTGAATCAAGAAAGAATAATGTTCGGGAACTGCTGAATTTCTTCCCGGTTATTGGCGAAGATGAAAATGGCGAGCTGATTGAGCTGGATGCAGAAAAAGTTCTTACCATTCCTCGTAAGATTAAGTCCGTTGAAGTTGTTCGTCGTGGGTTCATGAGTAATTTCCTGTTCCAGAACATCGGAAATATTTTCTCTGCACCGAAGGAAGTTGTCGATTTAATCAACCAATTTGAAGCGGTTGAAGAACCAAAGTCAAAAACACCCGTTGTATTGTCTAATGAGGTCAAGAAGGACTTGTCCTTAGATGAAAATGGTGAAGTCAACTTGACAGATGATTATGTTATTGGAGTAGCCTCTGATATTTTTGGACCCAAACTTTACGATGTGAAAAAGCAGGTCGAGGACACAATCACAGAAGTCAAGGAATCTGAAAAACCAGATTCATTAAATGATAAACTCAAGGAATTAGTAAAGAGTACTGTTGTACAAAATGTTGTGCAAACCGCCAAGGGAAGCTATGGCGATACGGATATGCCGAAATCAGTCGCTCGACAGGTGGAAAGTACTCTTAATTCAAAAGTAGATACCATTATTGACAAAACTGTTGGACAATTTAAAATAGAATCAAATGTTATTGAGCAAGAACGCGTTGTTGCTATGCAACAGCGTAACGTGACGGGAAAAACAACAGCTGAAATTGAAACTGAATTCAAGAAAAAGCAAGAAGATGCTTTTACCAAGTTCAAAAATGAAATGGATTCAGCAATCAATGAATTTACTCAGGATTCCATTAAAGAAACGGTCAAGACTGTGGAAACCAAAATCAAGGAGCGCGAACGAGACTCTATTCAAGATGGTGTTAGAGACCATTTAAGAGGATTCTCCCGTACGATTCCTTCGTTCCTTATGGCCTATGGTGATGAAACCGTCACTTTGGCGACTTTTGATCAAAATATTCCTGATAATGTCTTTACTGAGGTTACTAGCATAACCTTAGAACAGTTTCGATTCTTGAGAGATGGTGGTAAGTATAAAGACTCTGAAACTGGAGAAGAAAAAGAATTTAAGGGACAGCTCTTTGACTCCGTGGTCTTTAATGATTCTGTGAAGGAATTTCTTGCTTTAAAGAAAAAACTTGCAGACTACTTTGACGAAAAGAGTGTTGAAGATATTTTCGATTATATTCCGCCTCAGAAGACCAATCAAATTTTCACACCCAAAGATGTTGTTAAAAGAATGGTTGATATGCTGGAGGAGGAAAATCCAGGTTGCTTTGACGATCAGAACAAAACTTTTGTCGATCTTTACATGAAGTCTGGACTTTACATTACTGAAATTGTCAAAAGGCTGTACCAGAGTCAGAAAATGAAGATGCTGTTTCCAGATGACAAGGGACGATTGAAACATATCTTTGAAAAACAAGTTTATGGTTTAGCTCCGACGGAAATCATCTATAAAATCGCGACAAGTTTTATTTTGGGTTTTGCCGTAAATACGGATGATTTGAAACATAATTTTAGACAATTGGATGCGTTACCTTTTGCAAAGGAAGGGACCTTACAACAAAAATTGGATGAAGTGTTTTCTTGAGTGAACTAATGGTTTAACTGCTCAGGTTTTTGAAAAACTGAAAATCAAGAAATCCTTGCTTGGGACGGAAACGGATTTGCGTTTCTGCTGGGAGGTGAATTATTGTTTCGGCCCCTTATAACTGCGTAGATAAATCGAGAGTCGTGCTGTGTAAGTGCCCATCCCGATTGTAAGTATTTCTTCCCGACCGAATTGTTTGTCCAAGAAATGACAAAACTTTTAAGAAGCTGAGAAGAGTGTTTTCTTAAGAAGTTCTACAAGCAACTTCTTTCCTTTTTCAGCAAAACATCTTATAGACAAGACTGTGAGATTGTTCTTGTTCTTTTCCTTGATTCAGAACGGATACGTGAATTTTTTTAGCGTTTTTAACCGCCTTATCAAGTTTTTTACCACTGCATAATTGCTTCACCCATTCTGAAGACTGTAGGTATTTTTGTTTTTTGATGATGTTGGACAGCTCTGTGTGAACTTCCGGGAAATAGGGTTTCATCAAAGGTTCTAATACTTTGATAATAGAAGAACAATTCTTGAACCATTTGATGTTTGAATCAAAGTGTAGGTATAACCAGTATTCAAAACAGGGCATGGAAGGACAAAGCTTAACTTGTCCAGATTCTACGAAAGGTTTGATTTTTTCCTGAAATTCTTCGTAGTTCCGTTTGCTTTTCTCGGAACCTCCGTAAATTGTATCTAGATCGTATACGCAGAATATTTTAGCATCAGGATTATCTTTTATAATCTCACGGATTTTTTTGGGAAACAATGTCGAATATTGAGATTCTTTCCCAAAGTATTTTGGTTGAACGTTAAATTTGAAGTCCGTAAGAGAAGAAATGTGTTGGAAATAAAATCGTTCTGTATTTTATCCGCCGCTAATAACAAAAGGGTCAAGAGGACGGAGTTCTTTGATTCCGTTTTTAGCGGTTAAATCTGAATCGTCGAAAACGTTCTTCTTTGCTCTCGCAAAAAAGGATTGTTCAGGAGTGGCTTTTGCTAGCGTTCTTTCTCTCATACACTAAATTGAGTTGCTCCGAAACGTTTGTTACGATATGCCGCGCGAATAGACGATAGTCGGTTGAGTCCTCTGAAGTCGGTGAGCTTGTATAAATCAGAAACGCCATTTTTTTGCTTTTCCACAAACCATACAGAATCCTTTCTAATCAAATCATCGATTAAATCAAGCAGTCCATCGTTATGTGTAGAAACGATCATCTGAGATTCGCAAGGTTCCTTTAGATATTCGAAAAGGATTGCCTCTAGCAATTTTGCATGTAGAGATGTCTCGATTTCGTCTACTGCCAAAAACCCTTCCTTTTTGATTGTTTCGTAAAGAGCGGTTTCCAAGCCAAGTGTTCTTAGTGTACCGATAGATTCATCTCGTTCATCCATTGGATAGAATTCTTTTTTTCTTCCATTGAGAACGGAATGGGTGAATATCATTTGTTGGTTCTCTATAATTCCGCCAAGAGCTAATTGCTTCTTTACATCGTTTGGAATGGTGTTGTCCATAAGAATTGACCTCATCATTGCTTCCGTAATGGGTCTCTTATGTGTTTTTGTTTCCATATCAGAGATATTGAAATCGGCTCTGTTCAAGAAAGATTGCAAATGGGTCTTTAGCTCGGGAATCTCAACCGATCTAGATCTGGCGTAATCTGTAAGATCGACGCGAGGTGTGATTGTTTGGAAAACCTTAGACATTAACCAGTTTTTGGCGACGTCAATGAGTGGAATGTCCACATTTACCTGATTTCTAGCGACAAATGCTGAAATGTTTTTCAAACAATTCAGTTCGATGAGCTCGCCTGCGGTGGAACTGACTTTTACTGCGTTTGCGTTGAACTTTATTTTGGTTTTGTCGTTATCTAATTTGCGCTCAAAAAGCATTATCGGCTGTGTGGTTTTGTAGTACGAAAGCTTTTCAAGATACACTTTGTGCTGGTCAAGTTCAAGCTGATACCAGTATTTTACGTTTTCAACATAAAACACAATTTCAAAAAAAGAATGTTCGGTTAGACATTTCTGGCTTAGCTTGAATGGGACAACGGGGGTTCCTTGTTCAGGATTGCTTGGCTTGCTATTCCAGAAAAAACGAAAAAATTCAATCAGCTGAATAAGGTTGGATTTTCCTGATGCGTTGTAGCCGTATACAATTGCAAAACGGAGCAGCCTGGTTCCGTCTTTCATTTGGACAATCTGTGATTCCTCTCCGAGGGAGTCGTTTGACGCTTCAAAGCTAAGTGTGGTTTCGTCTTTGAAAGAAAGAAAATTCTTTAATTTGATTTCTTGAATCATAGATTGTCTTATCCTGAAAAAAGTTGACACTATACAAAAAGGCAGGTATAGTGCAAATGGAGACAAAACAGGTCACGAAATCGGTCCTGGCCTACGACGAGAACGGCCATCATTATTGGAAGGACGTGGTCAAGGAAAAGTTC
>JAZLKF010000063.1:0-43766 GCA_045597525.1 Fibrobacter sp.
CTCTATCAGCTCCTTGCGCCATTCGTGTATCTTGTTCGGGCTTATCCTGTACTCGTCGGCAACGTCCGGAATGGATTTACCTTCGATCAGGATCATGCTCATGATTCTAGCCTTGTCTTCCGCGCTCAGGCGACGACGCTTCCCTGTTTCTTTTTCGTTCTGTTCTGCCATAAGGTGGCTCCTTGGTTGCAAATATACACCTTATTAGCTTTCCTGTTTTTTGTCCAAGTTGCGGTTAAGCGCTACACCATGGTGCGCGAATGCTTGATCCGATGCTTGGCACGTGGATATCTGTTGACCCCAAGAGATTCTTCCCTAGTCCTTATTTGTACATGGGCAACGGGTATAACCCGATTCGTTTTAATGATTTAAATGGAAAAGAACCTTATCAAATAGCAGTTGTTTTTACTCACAACCAAGTGTATGGGGCTGTTGAAGGACAACCAAATGATTTGATGAAAGATTTTCATAAAACCATGGAATGGGGAAGGAATACATTTGGAAACGATTTTGCTATGAAAATTGTTACAAACGAAGATGAGTATCTTGAATTTATTGAAAATGGGAAATATACTGCAACCGTATCACATGGGATCACCTCATTATATCCAGCAATAACACCTGGTGACAATACTTTTCTTAATTTAAGAAATGTTAAAGATGGAATTGGCGATGAGCACGTTGGAGTTTTTTCATGTTTTTCCGGTAATTGGAGCGACCAACTGTCAAAAATATCAGTTAATCCAGAAAACAAAGGGTTGATTAATGATGGCGACGCTTTCAAACAAGCGGCTCAATTTTTAGTAGATGGGTATAATAATGAGAATCGTGAATAGTTTCTTGGTTCTATTTTTGGGCATGACATCAGTCTTTGCAGATGAGTCCATCCTATTCGATTTACTTAAGTGTCCGGAATTAAAATCGGGTGTTTACAAAATCGAACAATTTCGCTATGATGTTGTAGCATTCGTCTCTTCTGAAATGCGGATTTACTCCTCCCCGTTTTCTTGTGGAAAATATCAAGTGATTGGGGAAAATATTACATCGGATTTTAGGGATTCATTTGTAAAAATGGAAGAGAAAATACTTTCTTTTTATAAAAGGGGGGACGTACAATGGACCTGTCCAGTCAGTGACTCTTTGCTATCCAAGTCATTCTTTATCATCAATTCCAAGTTGATTGCTTTTTCACCAAACAAGTTTTCTCCAAATAAACAAACTCGTCCAAAAAGAAGAATTTTCACAATAGATGATAAGTGTAACTTAAACCTTATAGCGGATTCATTGTATATTGAAAGCTGGCTGGGAGGTCTTCGATCCAATAAATCATATCTTGTTACTGTATCAAGTAGTGGAAAACAGTATTATCTAGCGTCAATCGACAGTTCTGATGGTCATATAAAAGGGATTTTTGAAACATCGTCAAATATGAATTTGTTAATGGATGATAAAGTTTATCGAATTGAAAAAAAGAACCTAATAAAAGATTCTGTTGCGAAAGATGGGATTGTTCAAAGCAAGATTGAATATTTGTTTAGCTATGAAAATAATCACCCAATTCCATTCGAAATGATTTTCATCTGTGGAAACCATGTCTGTACAAGAAATAAGAAAACAAATAAAATATCAGTGGTTGAATGATGAATTGGAGGTTATCTTTTTTACTATGGCTTTGTTTTGATTTGTTTGCTAAAAAATAGACGTAAAATTAAGAAAGCTTTGAGCGAATAGAATGCATGGTGTTTTCTGATTATGATGTGTTAAAGAAGATGCCTCAAATCCCTGAAAATTTCCTATGATTGGAGAGGAATGCCGGTGGAGTTCAGGATGGAAAGCAAATCAGGAAATGTACTTGAGAATACGCGTAGCGCCGACTGGGAACGGGAACTCGTCACCCACTACACAGGCATCGGCACTGAAGTCCGCGAAAACTACCACAACGGCACTCCCAGCGAAACGAAGGTCGTTGTCAATATGCCCCAGGGCCTGGGCCGCTACGGCATCGACAACGAACAGGCTGACGAATTCTACCTGAAGAACCACCTTGGCTCCACCATGCTGGTAGCAAAGGTCTCTAGTTCCAATACCCCCGCTGAAATCTCCGCCGCTTACGACTACCGCGCCTTCGGTGAACAGGTAACGCTCTCGGAACCAACTGAAAAAGTTACTGAAAATTTCACCGGAAAAGAACGCGACGACGAGACCGAGCTGAACTACTTCGGCGCAAGATATTTGGACCCGATGCTGGGAATGTGGATTTCTGTAGACCCCAAGAGACAATTCGCAAGCCCGTATCTTTATGCGGGGAATGGTGTGAATCCTGTGAATGGGGTGGATCCTGATGGGAATATTTTTATTTATGCAGAAGGAGATAACGTTACCCCAGGGTTAGTCGCCTCTTTCGTGTCAAAGCTTTCCCCTGAAGCAAGAGCTCGATATGATCAATTAGATAAGTCTTCTAATTATTATTATTTGAGAAAAATTGATGAAGTTTATCAAGATCCCGACTTCAATGATGATATGAATTCTCTTGGCGGAGTGGCTTTTGCTAGATCATTCAAAAAGGATGGTAAAAATGTAGTTGGTGGAGAAGCTGAATTTGCTAACGCGCGCTATTTTTTACATGAAGTTTTGCAGCATCTGTTTGATTTTGATAATGAATTGAAAAAAAATGGTGGTAATGCAGAAGCTGCAAATAAAAGCTACTCCGACAATCGCGCTGAATGGGAACAACGTGCTGAAGATTTTCAGGATGAAGAAAATATGCCAGGAGTAGATTTAGATGAATATTAAAATCTGCATTTTATTTCTACTATTACACACAATATCTTTTGCAAACGAAATATTTTCTCCTTTGTTAGAATCGTATGTTTCACCACACCTTTTTAAAAAAATGTGTCAGGACATAAAGCCCGTATCTATGACGCAAAATGAATTATTAAGTCTTGTTGTAAAGAAAAAAAATGAAAGAGAATATCGCTATTCTTTCGGCAAATCGGTTGAAAGACGGAAAGTATGTAATTACAATTTTTATGTTACTTTTTTTAGTTTAGTAGAAAATAGTAATGAGAATGTAAGAACAGAATCTTTTTGCAAAAACATTTTATTTAACGAATCGAGTATAATGTTAAAAAATGATGGTTTGTGCGTTGTAAAATTTAACGAAATTCCTTATTTATTTTATGTGAGTGGACATGATTTGTTAGTAAAAAGGATTCCCTATGATATAATATGGCCAATTAAAAGATGAATTATCGTGTTTTTTTGGACTTGTTGATTTTTTAATAGAGTTTTTAGATAAGCTCTTTTTCAGGCAGTATCCGCTTGAGTTATATTGAAAAAATCATTCTTTTACTACATTTTTTCATGTTACACAGCGGTTTTCCGCAAAAAAAAAGGATTTATTATGAAGAAGTTTTTCGCAGGTATTGCAGCCATCGCTTGCTGCGCCATGTTCCTCGGTTGTAACGATCAGAAGAATGATTCCAAGGCCGACGAATCCCTAAACAAGGTAAAGGTCGCCGGTGAATTCGTGCTTGGTCTTGACGACTCCTTCCCTCCCATGGGTTTCCGCGACAAGGACAACAATATCGTCGGTTTCGACATCGACTTGGCTAACGAAGTTTGCAATCGCTTGGGCGTTAAGCTCAAGACCCAGCCCATTTCCTGGGACGCCAAGGAACAGGAACTGAACACCGGCAAGATTGACTGCATCTGGAACGGCCTCTCCGTGGACCCGGAACGTGCCGCCGCCATGAACCTGAGCGACGCCTACCTGAAGAACCGCATGATTTTCACCGTGAAGGACAAGTCCCTTGCTAACCTCGCCGCACTCGTAGGAAAGAAGATCGCCGTACAGAATGGTTCCACCGCCCAAAAGCTCCTGGACGCTTCCGACGCAGGCAAGGCCGCCAAAGAAATCGTACCTTTCGATGATAACCAGACTGCCCTGATGGACCTGGAAAAGGGTGGCGTTGACGCCGTGTTCCTGGATGAAATCGTTGCAAAGTACTGGATTGTCCAGAACTCCAAGGACTACGTGGTTCTTGAAGAAGGCCTCAGCGACGAAGAATACGCCATCGGTTTCCGCAAGAAGGACCAGGCTCTCCGCGACGCCGTGACCGAAACAATCAAGGCAATGCAGGCCGACGGCAAGTTCGCTGAAATCTCCGCCAAGTGGTTCGGCAAATAATTTTGTATGTCTGATTTAACTACTCTTCTTCCGATTCTCTGGGGTGGCTTTTGCACCACAATGGCCATCTTCGGGTTGACCCTGCTTTTCTCCATCCCCCTGGGCCTGCTGGTGGCAGTCCTGAAGATGAGCAAGTTCCGCATTATCCGCTATCCGGTGAGTTTCTACATCTCCGTGATGCGCGGGACTCCCTTGCTGCTCCAGATTGTAGCCATCTACTTCGGTAGCTACTACATGAGCGAGTATTCCGGCATCGGTTTTTCCTTCGACCGTTTCCCGGCGGTGGTGGCAGCGTTCAGCATCAACTACGCCGCCTACTTCGCAGAAATTTTCCGCGGCGGCATCCAGGCCATTCCCAAGGGGCAGTACGAGGCAGCAAACATGCTGGGTTTGACTAAGGGTCAGACATTCTTCCGCATCATTTTACCCCAGGTGATCAAGCAGGTGGTTCCTGCCAGCGCAAACGAAGTCATTACCCTGGTGAAGGACACTTCCCTTGCCCAGGTAATCGCCGTAACGGAACTGTTCTCCTTGGCCAAAAAGCAGCAGGCCGCCTACGCCAGCATTTATCCGCTGTTCGTGGCAGGCGTATTCTACTACCTCGCAAACCTTCTGCTCAGCTGTCTTTTCGCCTATGTGGAAAAGAAGCTGAACTATTATAAGTGATACGTCTCGGTGTCATTCTGAACGAAGTGAAGAATCTAGGATAAAAGGTTAAAGGTGAGTATGAACGCAGTTTTGAAAGTTGAACATTTGAAGAAATCCTTCGGTGAAAATCACGTTCTGAAGGATATATCCTTCGACCTGGAAGAAGGCGAAGTCCTGTCCATTATCGGCCCCTCCGGTTCTGGAAAGTCCACGCTGCTGCGCTGCATTACCCAGCTGGAAACCATGGACGCAGGCGCCGTCTGCGTCAACGGTAAGGACATGATCGTCGGCACCGACAAGAAGGGCCTCGCCAAGTACGCCCCCGCAAGCGTGCTCCGCGAAATCCGTCTTTCCACAGGCCTTGTTTTCCAGAACTTCAACCTCTTCCCCCATTTGACGGTGTTGCAGAACCTGACCATCGCCCCCATCCGAGTGCTGGGAATGGACCGTGAAGAAGCCCGCAAGCGTGGCCGCGAACTTTTGGAACAGATGGGCCTTGCCTCCAAGGAAAAGGCATACCCCTGCGAACTTTCAGGCGGCCAGCAGCAGCGCGTATCCATCGCCCGCGCCTTGGCCATGCAGCCCAAGATCCTCTTCTTCGACGAACCCACCAGCGCCCTGGACCCGGAACTTACCGGCGAAGTGCTGAAGATTATCAAGGGACTTGCCGACCAGAAGATGACCATGGTGATCGTGACCCACGAAATGGCATTCGCCCGTGATGTTGCAAATAAAGTAATATTCATGGACCAGGGCGTTATCGTGGAGCAGGGCTCCCCCGACTTCGTCTTCAACCAGTCCGGAAACGAGCGCCTGGCAAGCTTCCTGAGCAGATTCGCACAGGGCTAAACATCTGCTACAAGAACGAATTCGAGAAAGGTCGCACCAGTGAAGGTGCGGCCCTTTTTCTAGATTCGACCCCTGATTAAATCACGACGTAGTCCACACTTACGTTTTTTTCTTATTTTTTCCCTATGAAGTTAGGTTTTCTATTTTTTCTTTGGCTCTGTGTCGCAGCATTCGGTCAAGAGGATGCGGCTGTCGCAAGTTCAACGGGTTCAGCATTCCGTGACACAGTTATTATTAAACAAATTTATCGCGACACAGTCTATATTCAGCCAGCACCCATCATCGACACGATCTATGTCAATGACAGCAAGAGAATTCCGAATAATTCACCGGAGACTCGTGACAGCAGCATGGCAATCACCTCCAATGAGCAGGCTGCGGTTTCACGTTATATACCAAAGAACGACTCCAGCCTCCACAAGAACTCGTTCATTTTACAAGTTGATGCTATCAGCTTACTCGTTTCAACACTCGATCACCCTGCCGTAGACATAGCCCTTGAGATACCCTTCACCCTAAAGCATTCTCTCCTACTGGGTTTCGCTTACGCAAAGAAATATCCCGACAGTACCGGCTACTCGGACACATTCAATTCCATTTATTCCGGAGACATTAGCCAAATTACATTTGGATTCGCCTACCGTTACTGTTTCCGTCCAACAGCAGCTACAAAGTTCATTGAATTTGGAACCCATTACGTCCAAAGAAAATCCAACTACGACAACAGCTGGGACAACACCAACTACATCAACGACAGACCTCATTCCGAACACAAGATCCATCATGGTGCGCAGGCTTTTGCACACTTCGGTCTATTAAGAAGAGGCGACCGAATGGGATTAGCTCTTTTGGGAGGTTTGGCATACAATTACGTTCCCACTTTTAATGATGAAATCTTAAAGGGGCATGGATTCTACATCACTCGAGGCATCCAACTTGACACCAAAATAAACGTTAGTGTGGGGATTCTATGAGCTTAAAGAAAATGCATTTTTCAATTATGTTCATTACCCTTGCCTTGCCCGCCATGCTCCTCGCAAACGAAGCGGAAAACACCATCGCGCAAGCAAATCTTGTAGACACAATTTATGTGCAGGAGCACATCACCGACACCGTCTACCTTCCTGCCTTAAGAGACACCGTGTTCATCGACACCTCCAACGGCGGAAACGTTGTCCTTGAGGTAAACAGTGACTTTTTCAAGAATAAAGAAAAACTCCCCGAACGAGAAGAAACTGAAGAGGAATTCCAAAGACGAATCACCAGAGATTTCGTCTATCCAGAGGATATTCCCCCGACTTTCACAAGTTGGCTCAACCCCGCGATTGCAGCCGACATTATCCTTATCGCACTAAAGGCTCTTTTCATAGACTACACATTTGAAAAGGAAAATTGGAAAAACGGATCCATTCTTGTTAATTATGCAGCCGTAATGATGTTTGGCGACGCAGGTTTCATGAGCGACCCTCAATGGAACGGTTTCAAGTCAACGATGGCATTGCCCATGGGTTATCGATACTACTTAAATATTTCTCAAAAACCCGTAGATATTACAAAGGCAAAAGCCAGGCATCGATACACCCCTCATGGAAACACATCCCTATTCGTAGAAGGTTTTCTTGGTCCATCCTTATCTATTGAAAACGTCAATTACATCGAAGAAGACAAATCCTACAGCAAGTTCGACGTTGGATTTGTGGGTTCAATCGGCATTGGAATCGCAATGAATTTCCATAATTTCCTTTTTACCATAGGAGCTGACCTTGGTTACCAATACTGGGGTGACAAAGTCAATAATCAAGCTATACTTTGGGACGATTCAGACAGTATCGGCTACTCTTTAGCCTTTGGAACAACGTCAAAAGGCTTCTTTGTCAAACCGCAATTCTTGATCGGTTTTTAATTTTCGTCAAGCCATCTTTGCAGAATAATCTGCGCTGCCAGCTGGTCGATTACGGCCTTGTTCTTCTGCTTTTTCTTTTTGCTGAAGTGGGAGGTGCACGCCTGGGCCTGCACGCTGGAATAGGACTCGTCCTGGGTATAGATCGGCAGCCCGGGGAATCTTTCCTTAAGGTCTTGCACGAACTTTTCTACCACCACGTTCTTGCCGTTGGCGCGGCCATCGGGGTGATAAGGCATGCCCACCACAAAGGCATCCACCTTGTTCACTTTCACCAGTTCATCCAAACGGACCCAGAGATTGGTGTTTTTTTGGTCGATTGTTTCGCGGGCAAAGGCGAATTTCAGTTCGGAGTCGGCAAAAGCCACACCTACGCGGTGTTCACCGTAATCAAGTGCAAGGTAGTTCATACGCCCCAAAATAGTAAAAGTTTCACCCTTTTTTAGGCTTTCCATTTTACACTTTTTGCTATCTTTGTGCCCACTATGAGTAATACAAAGAATGATTTATGGGTCGGTGTTGACGTCGGTTCTACAACCGTCAAGATTGCCGTCGTCGATCCGGAAACCTCCAAGCTTTTGCACTATACATACCAGCGCCATAACGCCATGCAGGCCCAAAAGGTCCATGAGGTGCTGCGTGAAGCCCACGGTCTTTTCCCGGGCAAGAATTTCCGCGTAGCTTTCTGCGGTAGTGGCGGTCAACCCTTCGCCGAGGCAACTCACGCATTTTTCGTACAGGAAGTGGTGGCAAACGCCCTCGCCGTACGTGCAACCTACCCCGACACCCGCGTGGCCATTGAACTTGGTGGCCAGGACGCCAAGGTGGTGTTCTTCGAAAAGGACCCCACCACCGGAAAGCTTATCGCCAGCGACATGCGTATGAACGGTGTCTGCGCCGGCGGTACCGGTGCATTTATCGACCAGGTGGCAGAACTCCTGCGCATCAAGACCGAAGCTTTCGAAGGCTTTGCCAAGCGCGGTCAGAAGGTCTATGAAATTTCCGGCCGTTGCGGCGTGTTCGCAAAGACCGACATCCAGCCCATGCTGAACAACGGTATCGCCAAGGAAGATATCGCCCTGTCCAGCTTCCATGCCATCGCCAAGCAGACCATCGGAGGTCTTGCCCAGGGTATGGAAATCAAGCCCCCTGTCATTTTCGAAGGCGGCCCCCTTACCTTTAACCCCACCTTGGTCCGCGCATTCAAGGAACGCCTTGGTATCAGCGACGAACAGGCCATCGTTCCGGAACATTCCGAAGTACTCGTAGCTATGGGCGCAGCCCTCTCTCTTGGCACCATGTTTGCCGAACAGGAATGTTACTACCGCGAAGAAGGTTCCCTGGAAGCCCTGGTCCACTTCAACGAGACCCGCCAGGCCGAACACAAGGCCAAGGCCGCAGCCGACTTGTTCTTCAAGAACGACGCCGAATACAAGCAGTTCCTGGAAGACCACAAGATGGCAAGCAACCACTACCCGCAGCCTGCCTCCGGTAGTGAGCTCAACGTCTACCTGGGTATCGACGCCGGTTCCACCACCACCAAGTTCGTGCTGATGGACGAACAGGACAACATCGTTGACGGTTTCTACGCCTCCAACGACGGTGAACCTCTGGCCGTGCTGAAGCGCGCCATGAACGAACTTATCGACCGTTACGAAGAGTACGGTTGCAAGCTGAATATCCTGGGTGTTGGTACTACCGGTTACGGCGAACAGCTTTTCGCCAAGGCCGTACACGCAGACTACCACACTGTGGAAACCGTGGCCCACGCCAACGCCGCCCAGCGCCTCTGCCCCGACGTATCCTTCATCTTGGATATCGGTGGCCAGGACATGAAGGCCATCTCCGTCCAGGACGGTGTGGTCACCGGCATTATCCTTAACGAAGCCTGCTCCTCCGGTTGCGGTTCGTTCATCGAAACCTACGCACGTTCCCTGGGTATTCCCATGGAAAAGATTGCCGAAATGGCATTCAACGCCAAGAGCCCCTCTCAGCTGGGATCTCGCTGCACGGTGTTCATGAACAGTTCCATCATCACCGAACAGCGCGATGGTAAGCAGCCCGAAGATATTATTGCAGGTATCTGCCGCTCCATTATTAACAACGTTTTCACCAAAGTGATCCGTATCCGCAACCTCAACACCCTCGGTAAGAAGGTGGTTGTGCAGGGCGGTACCTTCAAGAACAACGCAGTGCTCCGTGCCTTTGAACAGTACACTGGCCTCAAGCCCATCCGTCCGGAACGTCCGGGTGAAATGGGCGCTATCGGTATCGCTCTTCTCACCAAGAAGTTCATGGAAGAAAAGCGCAAGACCAATCCGGACCTGAAGTCCAGCTTCATCGGCCTCGACGCCATGAAGACCTTCAGCTGGCACAACCAGCCGGGTCAGCTCTGCCAGTACTGCACCAACCACTGCTCCCGTACCATCGTTACCTTTAGCGACGGCCAGAGCTTCGTTACCGGCAACCGTTGCGAACGCGGCGAAGTCACCGCCGACCCCAACGATCCGAAGACCAAGGCTTTGATTGCAGAGATCAACAAGAAGATGATGTCTGTGCCCGACATGATCAAGCGCACCAACCAGCTTCTGGTAAAGGACTACGCTCCGGCCAAGTTGGTGGAACCGCTGAAGAACGCCGACGGCACTCCCAAGACTATCGGTATTCCCCGCGCCCTGGAATTCTGGGCCAGCCTCCCCTTCTGGAAGGCATTCTTCACAAGCCTTGGCTATACCGTGGTTGTAAGCCGTAGCTCCGACTACAAGATGTTCGAAGCAGGTCTCCATAGCGTGCCTTCCGACACCGTCTGCTTCCCGGCAAAGCTTGTTCACGGCCACGTGCTCTCCCTCATCGACAAGAAGGTGGACCGCATCTTCTTCCCCATGATGGTTGCAGTTCCCAGTGACCACACCAAGTTCAACGCTACTGCCGTTTGCCCGGTGGTCCAGGGTTATCCCAACGTTTGTAAGAACACCGACGATCCGGAACGTAACTACAATGTTCCCATGGACCAGCCTGTGTTCCACTGGTTCAACGCCAAGCTCCGCCGTAGCCAGACCATCGACTGGTTCAGCCAGAACTGGGGTCTGGACAAGAAGCTGATTTCCAAGGCTGTGGACGAAGGCGAAAAGGCCCTCAACAACTACCGCACCACCTTGCTGGAAGAAGGCCAGAAGATCTTGGACGACGTACGTGCCAAGAACACCTTCGCAGTAGTGATTGCAGGCCGCCCCTACCATGTGGACCCGCTGATCAACCACAACATTGCAAGCCACTTTACCGCCATGGGCATTCCGGTGCTTACCACCGAATCCCTCCCCGGCGTTTACGACCAGGATGTTCCCAACTCCACCCGCGTGGAAATCAAGAACACCTTCCATCTGCGCATGATCGGCGCTACCATGATCGCCGCCAAGGATCCCAATGTGGAACTGGCCCAGATCGTTAGCTTCGGTTGCGGTCACGACTCCATCTTGACCGACGAAATGATGCGTATGATGCACCGCGATTCCAACAAGGAAATGCTGATGCTGAAGCTTGACGAAGGCGACGCACGCGGCCCTGTGGGAATCCGTATCAAGAGCTTTATCGAAACCGTGAAGGCCCGCCGCGCAGCCAACCTGCCCGACAAGCCGGAATCCACCGAACCGCTGTTCACCACTCCCTTCACCAAGGAAGACAAGGAACGCCGCACCATCCTGGTGCCCAACCTCTCCCCCGCCTTCAGCGTGCTGGCATCCGCCTACATGCGCGCCAAGGGCTTCAAGGCAGAAAAGCTTCCTGTGGCCGACAAGCGCGCCATCGAACTGGGTAAGAAGTTTGTCCATAACGACATCTGCTTCCCCTGCCAGGTGAATATCGGTGAAAACCTGCTGTGGCTCATGGATCATCCGGAATGCAAGCAGACCGAAGTTTCCGTTGGTCTTTCCAAGAACTGCGAAAACTGCCGCGCCGTGCAGTACCCAGTGCTTGCCCGTAAGGCTTTGGACGAAGCCGGCTTCAAGGATGTTTCCATCATCACTACCGGTTCCGACAACAAGAATATGCATCCGGGCTTCCAGTTGGGTCTGGACTTCCGCCTCCACATGCTGTGGGGCCTTGTGACCATGGATGCCATCGAAACCATGTACCGCGCACTGCGTCCCTACGAAGTAAACAAGGGCGATACCCAGAAGATTTACGACGAATGGATGCCTCGCGTCATGGAACGTGTTGCAATTCTTTCCAAGATCGAGCTCATCACCCCGAAGGCTGTCATCGATCTCTTCCGCGATACCATCGACGCTTTCAACACTGTTGAAATCACCGAGGAACGTAAGAAGGGCATCCGCAAGCCTCGCGTGGCTGTGCTTGGCGAAATCCTCATGAACTACCATCCCAGCGCCAACGGCTTCATCGAAGAATACCTGATGAACAACGGCATGGAAGTCTATCTGCCCGGCATGACCGACTTCTTCCGCGTTGACGAAGTGGTTCGCGCCGAAAAGCTGAAGCGCGGATTCTCCGCAAATCCCATCGAAGACCGCGTTATCGGTGGTGCAACCGCCAAGGTTTACACCCACGCCATCAACGTCGTCAAGAAGGAAATGGAAGCTCGCTTCAAGCTGTACGAACACCACGCAGACTGCTATGAACTGGTGCACATGGTGGGCGACATTATCGACCCGTCCTACAACACTGGCGAAGGCTGGCTGATCCCTGGCGAAATCCTGTACAACTCTCAGCACGGCATCAACAGCCACATTATCCTGCAGCCGTTTGCCTGCTTGGCCAACCACATTTCCGGCCGCGGTCTTACCAAGGCTGTGAAGGAACGTTGCCCCCATATCCAGGTGCTGTCTCTGGACTACGATCCGGATACCAGCTTCGCAAACATCGAAAACCGTTTGCAGATGCTGATCATCAACGCCCGCGAACTGGAAAAGGCAAACCAGCACTAAGGTTTTATAAAAAATGCTTAATGTATCTAATGTAAGTCTTCAATACGGCAGTCGCGTCCTCTTCAAGGAAGTGAATCTTTCCTTCAAGCCGGGCAACTGCTATGGTGTTATCGGTGCCAACGGCGCCGGCAAATCTACCTTCCTCAAGATTTTGAGCGGTGAACTGGAACCAAACACTGGTGAAGTCACCAAGAACCCTGGCGAACGTATCGCAGTCCTTAAGCAGGACCACTTTGCCTACGAACAGAACACTGTCCTGGAAACCGTCATGATGGGCTTCCCGGAACTTTACGAACTGGGCAAGAAGCGCGAAGAACTTTACGCACTTCCCGAAATGACCGACGCCCAGGGTGAAGAAGCCATCAAGGTGGAAGAACGCTTTGGCGAAATCGGCGGTTACGAAGCCGACTCCAACGCCGCTGTGCTTTTGAAGGGCCTTGGCATTCCTGAAGAATTCCACTACAGCCTCATGGCCGACCTGGATGGCAACCAGAAGATCCGCGTGCTCCTGGCACAGGCCCTGTTCGGAAACCCCGACATTCTCCTGCTGGACGAACCGACCAACCACTTGGACCTGGATACCGTCGCCTGGCTGGAAGACTACCTGGAACGTTTTGAAAACGTGGTGATCGTGGTGAGCCATGACCGTCACTTCCTCAATACCGTCTGTACCCATACTTGCGATATCGACTACGGCAAGATCAACATCTACGGTGGTAACTACGAATTCTGGTATGCAGCAAGCCAGCTGGCCCAGAAGCAGCGTAAGGACCAGAACCGCCGCGCCGAAGAAAAGATCGAAGAATTGAAGGCCTTTATCCGCCGCTTCGCATCCAACGCCGCAAAGGCAAAGCAGGCCACATCCCGTAAGAAGCTCCTGGACAAGATGACCGTTGAAGAAATGCCGGCTTCCAGCCGTAAGTTCCCCTGGGTCAACTTCAAGATGGAACGCGAACCGGGCAAGATTGTGCTTGAAGTCAAGAACATGGACATCGATGGCGGTGACGGCATCGTCTGCAAGGGCTTGAACTTCAACCTGAACAATGGCGACAAGGTAGCTCTCGTTGGTGAATACGGCACTCTCAAGACCGCATTCTTCCAGATGATCGCTGGCGAAATTCCCACTGCCGAAGGTGTAGTCAAGTGGGGCAACACCATTACCCAGAACTACTTCCCCAAGAACAACGACGCCTACTTCCAGAGCGACCTCTCCCTGGTGGATTGGCTGCGCCAGTATAGCAAGGAACAGGACGAAACCTTCATCCGCGGCTTCCTTGGCCGTATGCTCTTCACCGGCGAAGAAGCCCTGAAGTGCTGTAACGTTCTTTCCGGTGGTGAAAAGGTCCGCTGCATGCTCTCCAAGATGATGCTTTCCAACGCAAACTGCTTGCTGTTGGACGAACCTACCGCTCACCTGGACTTGGAAGCCATTACCGCCCTGAATAACGGCTTGACCGCTTTCCAGGGTCCCATCATCTTCTGTACCCAGGACCATGAATTTGCACAGACCGTTGCAAACCGCGTTCTGGAACTGACACCGGATGGCGTCGTGGATCGTTCCATCACCTTCGACGAATGGTACGAATCCAAATCCGCAAAGTCTAAGCGCAAGTAAAAACGTCTCGCAAGACATGCAAAAACGACCGGTTAACACCGGTCGTTTTTTTTGCACAAAAGCTACAGCCGCTATTACCACCGCGACTACTGCTGTTATTACCGCCGCGACTACTGCTGTTGCACAACAGAAAAATCCCGCCGGGTTAACCGACGGGATTTTAATCAAGAAGTTATTCGCCTAGATTAGCGTTTTTTCTTCTTACCCTTCTTGCCTGCGGCAGCGGGTTCTTCCTTCTTGGGCTCTTCCTTAGGTTCAGCCTTCTTCTTGCCACCGCGGAGGTCATTCATCTTGAAGGACACGTTGATTTCAGCGGTAGTCACCTGAGAGTAGAGTCCACCCGGATCCTTCACCTTGAAGGTGAATTCATCGAGGCCGGAGAAGCCCTTGTTGGGCTGGTAAGTGAAGGAACCATCCTTTTCGTTCAGGGTCATCTTACCGTTGCGGGGCTTCTGAACCAGCTGAACCATGACCGGCTTTTCACCATCAGGGTCGTTCACACCAGACATAAGACCTTCGGCAGCAGAAACCTTAAGAACTTCGCCTTCCTGGGTCATGTAAGTCTGGGACTTAGCGGTGGGAGGATCGTTCACGGCAATCACGGTGAAGAGAGCGGACTTGCTTGCAGAAGCGCCATCCGGGTCGGTCACGGTGAAGGTGATACGTTCCGGCTTACCGTTCCAGTTTTCATGGGGCTGCATTACGAAAGCCATCTTCTTGGCCTTGTCATGCTTAACCTGCAGGAACTTGTTGCCAGTGAAGGTCCACTTCAGTTCATCAAAGCGATGATCCTTATCGCGGGCATACTGGTCAAGCTTGATAGCGGCAATAACACCCTGCTTGTCATCTTCCTTGATGGTGAAGTCAGGAATATCGCGCATAATCGGAGCTGCATTCACGTGCTTGACAACGAACTTAGCCATAGACTTGTCCATTGCACCAGCAGGGTCGCTTGCGGTGAACACGAGAGTTTCTTCGCCGAACCAGTCAGCCTTCTTCGGGCGAATCACAGCTTCGCGGCCAGCAGAGATTTCAACAGCAAGGAACTTTGCACCGGTGACCTTCCACTTGATTTCATGGGGCTTGTTATCCGGGTCAGTTACATACTGGTCAAGCTTGATGGGCTTGAAGGACTTGCCTTCCAGAGTTTCCTGGCCAGGAATTTCCTTCACGATCGGGCGGTCGTTAACCGGCTTAACAGTGAACTTGACATCCACAGAAGCCTTTTCGCCAGCCGGGTCGAAGACGTTCACGGTAACAGTTTCAGAACCGTTCCAGTACTTGTCCGGGATTTCTACAGTGAGCACACCCTTTTCATCAATGTTGAAGAGGATTTCATGCTTTACAGCCGGGCCTGCAGCCGGAGCAGCCTTGCCCTTACCCTTCTTGCCCTTAGCAGGAGCAGCATTCTTAGATGCCGGGGTAGCATTGTCGAGAGTCCATACCAGTTCTTCAAGCTTGTTATCCGGATCGGTTACAAACTTGGAGAAGTCAACAGGAGCGAAGGTCTTCTTTTCTTCGATAACGAAGGGCTGGACCGGCTTGAGAGTCGGAGCGTCGTTCACCGGAGTAACTTCGAAGGTTGCTGTGGTGGAAGCAGATGCACCAGCGATATCCTTGACGGTGAAGGTCAGGGTTTCCTTACCGAACCAGTAGGGGTTCGGAGTGAGAATCTGGGCACGGCTACCCTTGATGTCAACCTTAAGTTCCTTATTGCCGGTAACAGTCCACTTCAATTCGTTGGGCTTGTTATCCGGGTCAGTTGCAGCCTTGGACAGGTCAACAACCTGGAACTTTTCCTTTTCCTTGATCTTCTGACCAGGAATCTTACCAATTACAGGAGCGTCATTAACCGGGGTTACCTCGAAGGTAATCTGCTGGGTAGACTTAGCTTCTTCGGAGTCATATACGTCAACCTTGATCTTTTCGGTACCGAACCAGTACTTGTCCGGAGTGGTAACGACCAACTGCTTCTTGGCGTTGATGGAAGCCTTCAGAGCACGGCCCGGGGCAACTTCAAACTTCAACTGTTCAAACTTGTGGTCCGGATCAGAAACGTACTTAGCAAGATCGATAGGAGCAAACTGCTTCTTTTCTTCGATGGTCTGGATGGGAACCGGCTTGAATTCCGGAGCATCGTTCACAGATTCAACAAGGAAGTTTGCAGTTCTGGAGTTGGAGGCGCCTTCCGGGTCCTTCACAGTGAAGGTCACGTTGCGTTCACCATTCCAGTACTTATTGGGCAGCTTGATGCGGGCAATATTCTTGCTATCCACTTCAACCTGGAATTCATCAACCGGTTCTGCAGCAGGTTCTTCAGGTTCTGCCTTTGCACCCTTCTTAGCAGGCTTCTTTGCAGCCTTCTTAGGAGCAGGTGCCGGAGCAGCAGCCTTGGGCTTTTCAACCTTGATGGTCCATGTCAGTTCATCCAGTCTGTGGTCCGGATCCTTCACGAACTTGTTCAGGTCGATTTCCTTGAACTGGCCCTTTTCCTTAATCTTCTGAGACGGGATATCCTTCATCAAAGGAGCATCGTTCACAGAAGTAATTTCGAAGGTGACAATCTGAGAAGTACCCAGGCCTTCCGGGTCCTTCACCATGAGGACGATGGATTCCGGAGCACACCAGAAGTACTTATCCGGTGCAGTAACGGTGAGCACGTGGCTCGGAGAGATTTCAGCCTTCAGCTGCTTGTTGCCGGATACGGTCCAAATAAGTTCGCTGGGCTTGTTATCCGGATCCTTCACGAATTCGTCAAGCTTGATCTGCTTGAAGAATTCCTTTTCCTTGATCTTCTGGTCAGGAATCTTCTTGACCAAGACCGGAGCGTCGTTGACGCGGGTAACTTCAAACATCATCTTGTGGCTTGCAGATGCGCCTTCCGGGTCGGTAACGGTGAAGGTAATCAGTTCCTTACCATTCCACTGGTCGTTAGGCACAGAGATAATCACAGTGTTATCCTTACGCAGGTCGGCCTTCAGCTGCTTGTTGCCAGAGATGGTCCACTTCAACTGAGAAGTCTTGTGGTCCGGGTCAGAAGCAAGAGTAGTAAGATCGATAGTCTTGAAGCGGCCACCTTCGCGGATGGTTTCGCCCTGAGGAGCCTTTTCAGAAATCTTCGGAGCGTCGTTCACAGAACGGACTTCAAAGCGGGCGGTCTTGCTAGCGGTTGCACCTTCAGGGTCAGAAGCGGTGAAGGTAATGTCAGCAGCGCCATTCCAGTACTTGTTGGGAATAACGACATTAGCAATGTTTTGACCTTCCTTGACAGAAACCTTTACGGAGAGGGTTTCGCCAGCAGGAGCTTCTTCTTCCTTAGCCTTCTTGCCCTTTGCAGGAGCAGCAGCGCCAACCTTTACAGGCTTAACATTGAAGGTCCAGGTAATTTCGGAGCCCTTATGGTCCGGGTCCTTAACGAGGTCATCAAGCTTGATGGCCATGAACTGCTTCTTTTCGTCGATGGACTGATCCTTCAGTTCGCGGACAAATGCAGGAGCGTCGTTCACAGATTCAACAGTGAAGGTTACGGAGCGGGTGTCGCTTGCACCTTCCGGGTCGGTGACGGTGAACTTGATGGTTTCAGAACCATGCCAGAACTGGTTGGGCTGGCTAATGGAAACATTGTGACTTGCATCCATTGCAACCTTAAGTTCCTTAGCACCTTCAATCTTCCACTTCAGCTTGTTCTTCGGGTGGTCAAGGTCTTCAACGAAGTTATCCAAGTTGAAGGACTTAAACTGGCCCTTTTCCTTGATAGTCTGGTTAGCAATATCCTTCATCACCGGAACATCATTGATAGACTTCACGGTAAAGGCAGCCATAGCCTTGGCAGAAGCGCCTTCCGGGTCAGTGACGGTGAAGGTCAGCTTTTCAGAACCGTTCCAGAGGACATTCGGAGTCTTGATGGTAACTTCGCCATTCTTAGCGATATTCACCTTAAGATCCTTGTTGCCAGAAACTTCGATCTTGAGCTTGTCGAAGGCGTGATCCGGATCCTTAACCAATTCTGCCAGATTGAAGGATGCAAATTCCTTCTTTTCGTCGATAGTCTGATCCTTGATCTGACCGATGGTGGGAGCGTCGTTCACAGAGGTCACGGTGAAGAGTGCTGTGCAAGAAGCCTTGCCGCCATCCGGATCTTCAACCTTGAAAGTAATCTGTTCTGCACCATTCCAGTACTTGTCCGGAATGACGATCTTAGCCATGCGCTGGTCATCGACAGTCACAGAGAGCTGCGGAGTGTAGTTCTTCGGAGCGCCCTTAGCCGGCTTAACATCGAAGGACCAAGAGAGTTGTTCACCCTTATGATCAGGATCCTTAACGATATCGTTCAGGTTAATGATTGCAAATTCGCGCTTTTCCTGGATTGTCTGATCCTTAATGGGCTTGACGAATTCAGGCAGGTCGTTTACAGATTCAACGGTGAAGGTCACAGTACGCTTGTCTGCAGCGCCTTCAGGGTCAGTTACGGTAAAGGTGATGGATTCAGTACCATTCCAGTACTTGTTCGGAGTGGTGATGGTTGCGACGCGGTTTGCGTCAACAACAACCTTCAGTTCCTTGTTGCCAGAAACAGTCCACTTCAAGTTCTTCTTGTCATGGTCTGCATCTTCAACAAAGTCATTCAGGCTGATAGACTTGAATTCACCCTTTTCCTTGATGGTCTGGTTAGCAATATCCTTCATTACCGGAGGATCGTTGATGGACTTCACAGTAAACACAGCTTCGGACTTGGCAGAAGCGCCTTCCGGGTCAGTGACAGTGAAGAGAACCTTTTCAGAGCCATTCCACAGTTTGTTAGGAGTCTTAATGGAGGCAACACCATCCTTGCTAATGTCAATCTTCAAATCCTTGTTGCCAGAAACAGTCCACTTCAAGTCCTTGAAAGCATGGTCTGCGTCAGAGGCCAGGTCAGCAAGGTTAATCGAAGCGAATTCCTGCTTTTCATCAATCATCTGGTCCGGAATCTTCTTGAGAACCGGGATATCATTTACAGATTCAACAGTGAACAAAGCCTTAGAAGTAGCCTTGGCGCCTTCAGGGTCAGTTACAGTGAAGGTGATTTCATCAGCACCATTCCAAAGCTTGTTGGGAATAACAACCTTGGCAACCTGCTGAGCATCGATTTCAACAGTAAGACCAGCTTCCTTGCCCTTGATGGTAGACTTTACATCAACGGAGAAGTTGAGGTCACTGAGCTTGTGGTCAAGGTCGCGAACCATTTCACCCAGCTTGATGGGCTGGAACTGGCCCTTTTCCTTGATAGTCTGGGGAGCAACCTGCTTTACGAATTCCGGAACGTCATTCACAGATTCTACAGAGTAGGTTACAGTACGTTCATCGGTAGCACCTTCAGGGTCAGTAACCTTGATGGTGAGAGTTTCAGAACCATTCCACTGAGGAGACGGCGGAACAATCTTCATGTTGCGGCTGCCATCGATGGTAACCTTAAGATCACGGTTACCAGTAACGGACCATTTCAGCTTTTCCTTGGCGTGGTCAAGATCTTCAACATACTTGTCAAGTTCAACAACCTTGAACTGCTGCTTTTCCTTGATGTTCTGTTCCGGAATGTCCTTCATAACGGGAGGATCGTTGATGGACTTCACAGTAAGCTTCATCTGGGTCTTAGCAACACCGCCTTCCGGGTCGGTAGCGGTAAAGGTCAAAACTTCAGAGCCATTCCAGAGTTCGTTAGGAGTCTTGAAAGACACGTCACGAGTCTTCTGGTTGTAATCAACCTTGATATCCTTGTTGCCGGAGATTTCAACCTTCAACTTGGAAATATCGTGGTCAGCGTCAGAAAGGAATTCTTCCAGGTTGATGGAATTGAATTCATTCTTTTCTTCAATGGTCTGGTCAGGAATCTTGGTGAATACAGGCAGGTCGTTGATGGACTTCACAGACAAAGTCACATCCTGCTTGATGGAAGCGCCTTCCGGGTCGGTGCAGGTAAAGGTTACAACTGCAGTACCGTTCCAGTACTTATCCGGAATTTCGATGGAAGCAACGTGGGATTCATCGATATTCACGCTGAGAGTACCAGATTCCGGTTCCTTACCCTGGTGCTTAACGTCAGCTTCCCAGGAGAGTTCGGAATTCTTGTTATCGGCGTCCTTGACGAATTCGTCAAGCTTGATCTTGGCGAACTGCTTCTTTTCGTCGATGGTCTGGTTGGGAATTGCCTTCACAAATACCGGAACGTCGTTCACAGAGTTAACGGTGAATGTATTTTCGGATTCTGCGCATGCACCAGCCGGGTCACAAACCTTGAACTTCAGAGATTCGTAACCATTCCAGAGCTTGCTCGGAATAAGGATCTTAGCAGTCTTGCCAGCAATGTTGACCTTCAGGTCCTTATTGCCAGAAACAGTCCACTTAAGTTGTTCGAAAGAGTGGTCGGGATCCTTGACCAGCTTATCCAGTTCGATAGGCTTGAATTCCTGCTTTTCGTCGATGGTCTGTTCAGGAACATCCTGTACAAATTCAGGAGGATCGTTGATGGACTTTACAGTCAAAGTAACCTTGGACTTGGCAGAGGCACCAGCCGGGTCAGTTGCAGTAAAGACGAAGGTTTCGGAACCATTCCAGAATTCGTTGGGGATCTTGATATTTGCGGTACCGTACTTGTCGATATCGATCTTGAGATCCTTACCGCCTTCCACAGTCCACTTAAGCTTGGAAACATCATCATCGATGTCGCTTACGTAGTCTGTAAGGCTGATGGATTCGAATTCATTCTTTTCTTCAATGGTCTGGTCAGGAATCTTCTGCATGACCGGAGCATCGTTGATAGACTTTACGGTGAAAGTAGCAGTCTTGGAATCGCTTGCATATTCACCATCGGTAGCGGTGAACTTGATCTTTGCAGCACCGTACCAGTTGGTGTCGGGAATCACGATGGTTGCGACACGATTCGGATCAATTTCAACATTCAAATCGCCTTCAGCTTGATCCTTGCCCACCGGTTGGATGTCGAATTCCCAGAGCATCTGGTTCTTGGGATGGTCGGGGTCAGTAACAAAGTCGTCGAGACGAATCTTGGTGAACTGCTTACCTTCGTCGATGGTCTGGTCAGGAATCTGAGCCACCACCGGCGGATTGTTCACGGACTCCACATTGAAGTTCACAGTTTCGGAACCAATGGCGCCCTTGGTGTCTGTAGCAGCAAAGGTAATGTCTTCGTTACCGTTCCAGTACTTGTCCGGAGTTTCGATGGTAGCAACGCGATCCGGAGAAATGGTCACCTTCAGTTTCTTGTTACCAGAAACAGACCACTTCAACTGAGCAGGCTTGTCCGCATCGTCGGTCACATACTTGTCCAACTTGATGGGGGCAAACTTACCGCCTTCATCGATTGATTCGCCCGGAATGCCGTTCACAGACGGGGCTTCGTTTTCAACGGCCGGAACATCGGAAGCTTCCTGGGCAATACCCCAAGATGCCAGCAATCCTGCCGAGGCAAGAAGAGCCGTTACAGACCAATTTTTACGTTTCATTTATGATCTCCCATAAATACATCATCCACTTTAGCTTTAAAATCATCAAAGCACGCAAGTGGGTTTCTGCGTGTTTTATGAAATCAAATATAATGATTTACATCACAGTTTTTACAAAAAATCACATTTTTGCTACAAAAAACGCCACTTTGTTAACTAAAAATATTTCAAACATAACGTAACTCGTTGAGTATCAACGACTTACGATTTTCCACAAAAAACAATGTAAAATTTTTGAAAAATCTTCATTTTTTGGTCTTTGCACCCCCTTACACCCCCCTATTTCCACTGACAAGCCCTCTAAAAAAGATTATCTTTAGGAAAAAACAACAAAAACTCAAAAAAACGGGTAAAAACAATGAAATTCGTTTTCCTCTGCGACGCCAACTACCTCAAGGGCGACATGGTCAACTTCGTGAACAACTTCCCCACCAATCACGAATTGGTCACCATGACTTCTGATGAACTTCTCCAGTCCAAGTCCATCTTCGACGGCACCTTCGCCGTCCTGGCAGAACGCGCCACCTGGCAGAAGAACTTCAGCTTGTTCCGCTACTTCAATCTGCTCCCCCTCCTTGAAGTACTCCCCCTGGGCGTTGTAAGCCGTTCTCGCCGTAACGAGCCCCTCAAGGGCCGTACCCAGAACCGCAACCAGGAAATCTACTTCAACCCCTCCTCTTCTGCAGAAGAACTCTACCTGCAGGTGGATAAGTTCGTAGCAGCACCTCCTGCTGGCTTCACCTATCCCCGCGGTACCCAGAAGGCCTAATTTCGGCATCTAGATGCAGAAGAAGGTTTTAGACAACCTCTACAAGCAAGGTGGTCTGACTCTTTTCGCCTTCCCCGGCGATTCTGAGGTTCCTCTGGAGACCTTGCAAAACCTTGCGCTGGCGATGAACGTCGGCGCACGTTTTGTTATTGTTGATTTTTCTGGAAAGAATCACTTTAAGGGTAACACAAACTTCACCTGCGATAGTTTATTCGAAGGAATCCTGACAATGGAAGACTTGGACAAACTTTCCGCAGAGGAACCCGGCTGCATCATTGCAGGCGGCAGAAGTCTTCCCTTAAACGACACCCAGTTCAGAAACTTCTACCACAATCTGCAACTCATCAAGAAATTCGCCCCACAGGTCATTGGAATCCTCCCCTGCGAAATCAGCGAAGAGGAAGCCTCCAGAATTTCACTACTGGCGCGTCTGCTGGTTATCGATGCTCAGAGCGCGGAAATGGCTTCTGTTTATCTCGAAGATACTCCAAGCCTGCAAAAGATTCCCCTGCTGTGGCTATTGCCTAAAGCTCCCATAAAAAAGCGTTTTCCAAGAGCGGCAAAGGTTGTTTCAAAAAGTGAATCCTTCCGCAAGGAAATTCGCAAATGCGACTGGAAAAATGATAGCCAGGCTTTCACCAAGATCTTGTCAATCCTGCACAAGATTGGCATCCTAAAGAAAAATCCTCTAGACGGCGTTTCGAAGATATTTAAGCAGGCTTTTCCCCTATTCCTGCTGATTGCAATAGCTATTCCATTCGTCTTTGTCACAAACATCGACGCAGGCATTTCAAACCTGCGCGACCGCAGTCACGAGCGTGATAAAATCACAGTGGCTCCATTCTTCGAATACACCTTCGACGGAAAGGAATCCATGCAACGAATCGCCCGTTACGCCATCGGTAGATTCAGTGCGCTGGTAACCAACGAAAAGATGATCCGTCAATATGTAGATGTCACCCTAGAAGAAAACGGCTATCCGCAAAACTCCTGGGGCAAGGACAATTTCAACATTCCACCAAACGGAACAGTCATCAAATTCTCTCGCCCAGACTTTTTCCAGAAGACAGCCGCAGACTCCATTGGCGCCGCATGGAAGTATTGGGCATCCATCGTCTCAGACAGCGTAAGCTACATTACCGAATTCTACCACGCCAACGCAACGGCTAGCCAACGCCAGCACAACGGCATCGACCTTGCTAGCCGTCAGGGCGCAAGAATCCTCGCACCTTTCGCCGCCAAGGCTTGGACAAGCCGCGACGAACGCGGTGGCGTAATCATCGGCCTTGTGCGTGAAAAAGACGTCATCTTGTTCATGCACTGCGACAAGCTTTTGTACCTTGACGGACAGGAAGTCATGGCAGGAGACCCCATTGCAACTGTAGGCACAACAGGACACACCACAGGTCCGCACGCCCACGTAGTTACAGGTCTCATCGACAAACGCGGAACCAAAAGAATCGGCAACGTAAAGTACAAAGTAATAGATCCTATCGAGTGGTTCTACACCTTTAAACCCACATCACCGTAACCGATAATTGTTGCGTTTTCCACAACACTTACGCCGTGTATTTCGCATCATTTTCTTGTGACAATTCTCACGAACGAACCAATTTGTAAGAGAAATGTTACCTTCACCACCTCGCCAATTTCTCCACAAATAAATAACTTTGTAGCCGGAATTAGGGATTTGGTCAAAATTGGATTTTCACAAAGGAATCTTAAATGAAGTTTAGTGTTTTGGCTTTGGCTACCATGACCGCAACCCTTCTCACTGGATGCTCTGGCATCGTGACTCCAAAGTCTGAATTGGCCTCTCATGAGCCAGGCAAAAACATTCCCGCTATAGACAACACCATTGTTGAACTGAAGCAGGAATACATCGACAACTGCTACATGCCCGTAGCCAAGAAGAATCCCCCAGAAACAGCATGCCAGTCTGAACTGTTCCAGACTCTGGAACGTCGCTACGGATTGAATTTTAATCAGAACCACGTTGCCATGGCTGCAAACATTTTGATGTTCAAAGTCATTGACGAAAAGATTGTCGAAATGTCCCAACAAGATCCTGCGGTACGCAACGCAATCCGCGACGGAGCATTCACAAGCACAAGCGACATGCTGGCTTACTACAAGGAAAAATACCAATTCGACACCCAGCTGGAAGAATATTAATCCTCAACAAATTCCAAGACAAGGGCCTGCGCAGTGCGCAGGTCTTTTCTTGTATATCAGAAAACTATCGGCTACGCCGGTAGTTCCGTAAAACCCTTCTGGCGGTCATGAAAAAAAGAAAACCTCTGCAATGCAGAGGCTTCTTTTTTGAGGATTAATTTTTCTGGAATATATCTTAACGGTTCTTCATGAACACGTTGAGGATACTGCCATGCCAGCTTCCATTCCAAGCTTCAAAGCCGCCGCAGTTCTTGAAGCACCAATACTGCCAGCTCATGCCATATTTTTCAGCCTGGGTAATCACAGCATCAACCCATGCCTCGCGCTTGGAATCAGTAATACTGCGGCAGGTGCCCTTATTTGCTACACCGAATTCACCCATATTCATCGGTACAGAGCCGCCGTTGATATCCGGGAAATAAACAGCAATGGAGTCTGCATAGCTCTTAAAGTGGCCAGCCATAGCAGAAATACCATCGTTAGCATTAGCGTTGCAGTTATAGGCATCACCATGACCCTGATGAGTAAAGGTATAGGGGTCATAATAGTGACCAGTTACGATGATGTTTCCGTCGGCAGGCAGGTCCAGGTTCGGAATCTGGGCAAACTTAGCATAACCATTACCTTCAAACATGATGGTCTTGGTCTTGGTTACAGAACGAATTGCATTGTAACCTGTGGTCATGAGCTTTTTAACCTGATCGGCAGTCATATCGTGAGGTTCATTGAAGATTTCAAAGACGACCGCATCATCAGAGAAGGAATCGAAGGCCTGAGCCACCTTCTTCCATTCATTGGCGAAATTCTGAAGTGCGCCATCGAAATTGCCATTCTTTGCAGCAGAATAAACATTGTCATGATGATGGCTGTTAACAATCACTGTAAGGCCAGCTTTGATAGCCAACTGGACATCTTCTTTAACGCCGTTAAGCTGGGCATCTACACCAGCCGACCAGCGAACAGGAAGACGGACGGAGTTGAAACCAGCAGCCTTTGCGGTAGCAAAGTCTCCATCACCAATAGGATTGCTCCATCCACCATCACCAGTACCCGGGGCATCCCAGGAGTTGCCAAAGTTGATTCCACGACCAAGCTTCTTGTTCATGGCGCGGCCCTTGGAGTAGTCAACAGGAGCGTTAACAGTCTTAGTCCAACCGGAGCTCAAGCACACAAAGTGCATAGAACCACCGGAGGTCACTGCATACAGGTTGGAAGAATTACATGGAGTTGTAATGGAAGCGGCAGCAATGTCTGCTGCAGATGCGGCATTCCACATATTGTTCTTGCAAACATATTGCTTGCCATCAGTATGGCTTACAACCTTACCAACATTAGCGTCACTGCAGGCGCCATTTGCCTTGGCAACTTCAGCACTCTTAACAAAGGCTGCAGAGGCTTCAGACCAACCACCGTCGCGGCAGGCAAACATCTTGGAAGCGTTAGCGCTGAAGGCGTTAGCATTCTGCTTGACTTCGTTACGGTTCAAATCGCTGCAGGAGCCAAGGTTATACGCAGCAGCCCAAACTCTCTTAATTCCGGTTTTGAAAGTCTGGTAGTCAGCAAAGCTATTGTATTCAGAGAGATAACCACCGACTTCGTCACCATCGACTTCAAAGACGGCGTCGCCGATAGCAGCCTTAGTCTGATCATCGTCCCAACGGCCATTTCCAGAAATATCCTGAGCTGAGGCATTCAGGTACAGTTCAGCCATGTCAGCACTTTTCATTGACTGGAAAGCGGCAGTTGTGGCCAAGAGGTTTTCAGCAGCATCGGTAATCTGATAGAGGCTCAGATCTTCGAACTTGGTAGAATCAGCCTTGAAACCAAATGCTGCAAGAATTTCCTGCTGAGCACGATCCTTTGCTGCTGTAAAGTTCAAACCTGCAGCTAAGTGAGTCTTGACTCGGCTATATTCCAGGTGAGTCAAAACGTTGACATTTACCGTTTTGCGTTCGCGGAGGTCAACAATGGCCTTCAAGGAAGAGGAAACTCCAAGAGTATTACCGATGAAATCATAGTAGACACCGCTTACTTCAACAACAGCAATTGCAGAACTCAACGTGCCGGAAACCGCGTAAGAGCCAAGATTATCCGTAACGGACGCATTTGCAACAGGAGTTTCGGTCATCGTAGCGAGATCCACGCTGTAGACCTTGACCGAAGAATTCGCACTGAAGGGACCAAATTCTGCAACACCCTTGATACTAAACGGCAAAGTACCCACAGAGGAGGTGCCATCGTCTTTTTTCTCATCTTCGGAAATGGGCTTATCAACGGGATCCGGGTCCGGAATATCAACTACCGTACCGGAAGACAAGCCTACACCGGGAAATTCGGAGTAGAAGGAACTACTGGAGTTTGCATCCCCAGTAGGATTGGACGGATTATTCGGTTTATCGTCGGAACAACCCAAAATGCCAAACGAAGATACTGCGGCGGCAAGAGCCAAATATGAATATTTCATCGTTTTTTTCCTTGTTTTTATTCCAATATATAATAATATAGGGGTTTTTCGAGAAAATTCAAGTAAAAGCTGTATACACTCGTAAGCAATATGATGTGGAACACACAACGGGTCTTATATCACACAATGCCAACGTCTTCAACCAAAATTGCTATATTTCCTCCCGATTTTTAGAGGCCTGCGTAAAGTAGACCTGCGGTTTTTTATAAAAAACAACAAACGAGACACAATATGGGAAAATCATTATACCAGAAAATTTTCGAAAGCCACACTGTTGCAAAGCTTCCTAGCGGCCAGTGCCAGCTTTTCATCGGTCTCCACCTCTGCCACGAAGTGACCAGCCCCCAGGCATTCGCTTCCCTTCGTGAAGAAGGCACCAAGGTCCTGTTCCCGGAACGCACCTTCGCTACCGTTGACCACATTATTCCCACCACTTTCCCGGAACGCAACCGTCCTCTCCAGGATGGCATTTCCGAAGAAATGTTCTCCCATATCGAAAAGAATACTGAATCCAACGGCATCAAGTTCTTCGGCCCCAAGACCTGCGAACAGGGTGTGATCCACATTGTTGGCCCGGAAGAAGGCGTGACCCAGCCGGGTATGACCGTCGCTTGCGGTGACTCCCATACTGCTACCCACGGCGCTTTCGGCGCTATCGCATTCGGTATCGGTACCAGCCAGGTTGCTGACGTTCTCGCTACCCAGACTCTGGCCATGAGCCCCCTCAAGACCCGTCGCATCAACTTCACCGGTACATTGAAGGCTGGCGTTACCGCTAAGGACGTTGCCCTCGCCTACATCGCTAAGCTTGGCGTGAACGGCGGCGTTGGTTATGCTTACGAATTTGCAGGCCCGGTTATCGAAAACATGAGCATGGAAGGTCGTATGACCATCTGTAACATGGCTATCGAAGGCGGCGCTCGCGTTGGCTACTGCAACCCCGACGAAAAGACCTTCGAATTCCTGAAGGGCAAGCCCTACGCTCCCAAGGCTGACAAGTGGGATGAAGCTGTTGCCTACTGGAAGTCTGTGGCTACCGACGCCGACGCACAGTTCGACGACGAAATCGAAATCAACTGCGACAACCTGGAACCCATGGTGACCTGGGGTATCACTCCGGCACAGGCAATCCAGCTCAACGACAACATGCCGAAGATCGACGAATTCGAAGGTTCCGAAAAGAAAGTCATCTCCGAAGCTTATGAATACATGGGCTGGGAAGAAGGTGGCAAGATGATCGGCACTCCCATCGACATCGCCTTCGTCGGTTCCTGCACCAACGGTCGCCTTTCCGACCTTCAGGCTGCAGCAGAAATCATCAAGGGCCACAAGGTTGCCGACACCGTCAAGATGTGGGTCGTTCCTGGTTCCATGAAGATCAAGGTGGAAGCAGAAGCTCTCGGTCTCGACAAGATCTTCAAGGAAGCTGGTGCAGAATGGCGTGAAGCCGGCTGCTCTCTCTGCCTTGCCATGAACCCGGATAAGCTGAAGGGTCGCCAGGTAAGTGCATCTTCCAGCAACCGTAACTTCAAGGGCCGTCAGGGCTCCCCCACTGGCCGTACCATTTTGATGAGCCCCGCCATGGTTGCCGCTGCTGCAATCGAAGGCAAGGTCACCGACGTCCGCAAGTACATCAAGTAATAGGAACAAGGAGATTTAAAAATGAATTCTATTGACATCGTTAAAGGTTCCGGCGTTCCTGTTCGCGGTAACGACATCGATACCGACCGTATCATTCCGGCTCGCTTCCTCAAGTGCGTGACCTTCGAAGGTCTTGGCGCAAACGCTTTCGCCGACGATATCGCAGGCCTCGAAGCCCAGGGCAAGGTTCACCCCTTCCGTGACCCGGCCTACAAGAACGGCACCATTCTCGTTTCCAACCAGAACTTCGGTTGCGGTTCCAGCCGTGAACACGCTCCCCAGGCTCTGAAGCGTTGGGGCATCAAGGCAATCATCGCTGAAAGCTATTCCGAAATCTTCTTCGGTAACTGCGTTGCCCTTGGCGTTCCCTGCTACAAGGTGGACCACGCTACTGCCGACAAGATTCTCGCATGGATCGAAGCCAACCCCTCCAAGGAATTGGAAACCAGCACCGACGCTCGCACCCTGAAGCTGGGCGACGAAACCATCGCCCTCACTTTGGCTGATGGTCCTCGCGGTCAGTTCCTGGACGGTTCCTGGAACGCACGCTCCGCCCTTCAGGCTAACGCCGACAAGGTGCAGGAACTTGCAGCAAAGCTTCCGTACATGAACTTCTTGAAGTAGTTGTAATCCACTTTTGGAATTCGTCGCGGAAAACCTCCGCGAAGCTGAGATAAAAAGAAAAGTCCGGGCTTTTAGCCCGGACATTTCTTTTTTACACCAAATCTACTTTTGAATTAAAAACCCGTAGTGAATGTTACACCAAGGCTCAAGGTGTCGTAGTAGCCGATTTCAAGACCGATACTGTTTCCACCCAGGTAGGTACCAACACCAATGGTAAAGTTACCCACGCCAGCGGCATAATTTGAAGCAGCGCCCTTCCAGGAATCTAAACTGAGACCATACACGCTCATCGAAAAAGACGTACCAGCTTCAGCCCAGAACGAGTCTCCAAAAACATAGCGGAACTTTAAAGGTACAACAACGCTCATTGCTGCGTTGGTTTTAGTACGTTCCTCGTAAACAGGTGTCCATCCTGAAAGACCCACATATTCACTAACCTTAACCTGAGTCACCAGGGTAGATAAATCTACACCAGAAACAACAGCCATATTCTTTGTGAAGAAGTAGGCAAAGCCAAGACCCAGGTTCAAAGATCCATTGGCGCCATGTTCAAGTTCAAGAACATTGCTGCCAAGACCGGCGTGGAAGCCAAGCTTTACGCCAATTGCACCTTCATCGGAGCCTTCGTCATCATCACTGTGCTTTTTCTTCTTTTTCTTAGACTTCTTTTTCTTCTTGGATTTTTTCTTCTTTTTCTTCTTAGGCTGATCTTCTTCCTCATCGTCGGAAGCTACTTCTTCGGAAGATTCGTCTTCTGCGGCAACTTCTTCTGTTTCAGAGGCTTCTGCAACAGTAGTTTCTTCGGCAGCAGCTTCTTCAGCCGGAGCTTCGCTCACTTCTGCAGGAGTTTCTTCTGCAGGAGCTTCTACCGCAACGGCGGCTTCTTCAGAAGCTTCTACAACAGCAGGCTCTTCGGCCGGAGTTTCTGCAGGCTGATTTTCTTCAACCTGTTCCACAGCTGCAGGCTCACTAACTTCCTTATGAGCCTTTTTCTTCTTAGCAAAACTTGCAGAAGATGCGCAAAGAACGCAAAGAAAAATGAGCAAATATTTATTCATATAATGTCCTCAAGAATTATTACAATGTTAAAAATAGCCACCAAAACGCCATTGTCAATTTTTTTTTACTCTGAACCAATGTTTATGTTGAGTAAATCACATTATTTACATCAATAAAAAAACGCCAGGAAACATCCCGGCGAATTTATTGTTTATCAAGCTTTCTACCGTAAAAAGGCCCTTAAATCGAGCTTTCGATAAATTCCTTACGGAAGGTTCCGTTGCCCAGCAGAATGTCGATAGGAAGCTTGTGGAATTCGTATTCGTAAGGCGGCTGCTTCCAGGCGAAATCCTTGGGATATTCATTAAAAATATACTGCAAGAGCTTAATGGCCATATCGAAGCTGCGGAACTTGTCGCGATCCAGAACATGAATCTGGGCACCACCGCAGATCTGGCCCGCACCCTTATGGAACGTGGGCTGGAAATAGTTTTCGCGGAAGTAGACACCGGGCAATTTCAGGCCATTCATGTACTTGCAAAGCTTTACCGCATCAATGAAGGGAGCGCCGAAAATTTCGAAGGGACGGGTGGTTCCGCGGCCTTCGCTAACGTTGGTGGCCTCAAAGAGGCACATGCCGGGGTACACAATTGCAGTATCCAGGGTAGGCATGTTGGGGCTGGGCAAAATCCAGGGAAGACCGGTCTGATCATACCACATTTTCTTATCGTAGCCTTCCATGTGCATCACGTAAAGTTCGCACTTGGGGAAGCATTCTGCCTTGAACTGTTCGGCCAGTTCGCCGATGGTCTTGGCATGGCGAGTGCGGATGCTATGGAGACCCACAAAGCTGGTGTAGTTCAGGTCCAGAACCGGGCCTTCTTCGTCTACGCAGTTAATGGGATTGGGGCGATCTACGACCACCACGGGGATACCCTGTTTTTCGCAGGCCTTCATGCACAAGTAAAGAGTCCAGATGAAGGTGTAGTAACGGGCGCCCACATCCTGCAGGTCCACCAGCAAAGCATCCACATGGGAAAGCATTTCTGCGGTAGGTTCACGATGTTCACCATACAGGCTATAGACAGGAATTCCAAGTTCCGGATCGGTGTAGCCTTCCCATTCAATCATGTTATCTTGGGTATGGCCCTTGATACCATGCTGAGGGCCGAACAATGCAGACAACTTAAACAGTTTGCCGTCGTAGGACTTGAGTAAGTCCAATGTATAGCTCAGGTCGGCACAGACGGATGCCGGGTGAAGGACGGCGCCGAGGCGCTTGCCGCGAAGATTTGCGGGGAAAGTCTTTTCAAAATTAGAAAGAGCGAGAGTAACCATATTTCAGTAAATAATGAACAGTGAATAGTGAAGATCTATAAGAAAGATGATTTTTCATTTTTTCTTTCAATCACCAAGATAGTTATTTGGCGTGAATAATGTCGTCAGTTGTTTGCAAAATAGGCGATTAAGACAATAATTGCCAAAATTGACACTTTTGTGACAATCAATTTTTTTATCTTTCTCTGCGACAAAAAAATAAAATAGGATAATTATATGGCATATTTAAACAAAGTGATGCTCATCGGTAACATTGGTAAGGACCCCGTCATTAGCGCTGGTCCTACCGGCCGCAAGCGTGTATCTTTCTCTCTTGCAACTTCCCGCCGTTATCGCGACAACAATGGCGAACAGAAGGAACAGACCGATTGGCACAATATCGTAGGTTGGGGCAAGGTGGCCGACACCATGGAAAGCCTGGGTGTCCGCAAGGGCATGACCCTCTACATCGAAGGTTCCCTCACCAACCGTAGCTGGACCGACCAGGCTACCGGTCAGAAGCGTTACGCAACCGAAGTCAGCTTGGACACTTTCCAGCTCCTGACCCCCCGCAACCAAAACGGAGGCAATTTCCAGAGCGGAAACTTCAACCAGTCCAACAACTTTAACCAGTCCAACGGCTACAGCCAGTCTAGCGCACCGGCATACGACGCACCCATGCCCGAGGGCGACGAAGACCTTCCGTTCTAACGAGTAGATCTGATCCATGAGCCAACAGATAGCTGATATTGCATTGATGTTTGTCCTACCCTTGGGAATCACCTTTACGGCGATTCTCCAGTCTGCGGCTGCATACACCAGAACTCAAAAGATTCTAGGTGTATTGATGTCACTGATCATTGTGATCATGGACTGCATCTTCTACTTTGCAAAGAACTCCTACATCATGTACAACTGTGATGGCGGGTTATTGCTTACCTTCACCAGTCTTATATTCTTAGGAATTATCTTCGCCATCCGTAGCGAAGACCGTGCAACTAGAGTGGGAAATATTTTCCTCTCTGTTTTCATGTTTGCAGGATTCCTGGGAATCGCCTACTGGGATCGTCCGACCTTCATTCCCACCTCGGAATATAACCCTGCAGAACTGGCCGCTGAAAACGCCAAGTACCAGGATTATATTTCAGCATTTGCCAATGGCGAAGGCGGCAAGATTCTCGAAAACAAGAAGGTTTACAAGGGTTCTCCCAATCAGCCGATTGAAGGTGGCAAAGACGGATCTTCCGAACGTCTTGACGTTTACACATCCAAGGCAGAGAACATCATCGGCCGAATGCGCGAAATCATGACCGCTATCGATGAATTCGAACCTATGGCCGCAAACATCTCTGAATCAGAACGCGAAGTTCGTAGCAGCCAGGCATTGGCCATCAACAACAATGCCGCAGCTTTGAATCGCAAAGTGGTGGGTATGGCACATCCTCGTAACGCAGCTGATGCTCATGCGGAACTTATCCAAGCTAGCGAGAATGTTCGCCTGGCAGCCTACTCCTTGTACAACTACACTCTTCGCGAAAATCCCGAAGACCAGCTGGTGCAGTACAAGCAGGCCCGTAACCAAATCGCCCAGATGAACGCAGCCTTGTCTCGCTTCTGGAACGACATTGAGAATTTAAAATCAAACAACCAACCTCAGCAACAGAACGCTGAGAACGATAACTAAGGATCAACAACTATGATTCGTAACGTAGCCATCATGGGCGCCACCGGTGCCGTCGGCCAGGAATTGCTCTCCATTTTGGAACAGCGCAACTTCCCTCTTCAGAACCTCAAGCTTCTCGCTTCCGAACGTAGCGTCGGTAAGGAATTCACCTTCAAGGGTGAAAAGCTGAAGGTCGAACTGACCTGCGCAGACGCATTCAAGGGTGTGGACCTGGTCCTCTCCTCTGCAGGCGCAGCAGTTTCCAAGGAATTCGCTCCCATCGCCGTTGAAAACGGTGCCGTCGTTGTGGACAACACCAGCTACTTCCGTATGATGGACAATGTTCCGCTGGTCGTTCCCGAAGTGAACGCTTGCGATATTCCTCTCCACAAGGCAGAAAACGGCGGTTGCGGCATTATCGCAAACCCCAACTGCACCACAATTATGATGGTCGTGGTCTTGAACCCCATCGAAAAGATTTCCCACATCAAGAAGATCCGCGTTTCCTCCTACCAGAGTGCAAGCGGTGCAGGTGCAGTTGCTATGGAAGAACTCCAGCAGCAGTACAAGGACATTCTTGAAACCGGTTCCACCACCCACATCAAGAAGTTCCCCTTCCAGCTGGCTTACAACGTCATTCCGCAGATCGACAAGATGACTGAAAATGACTACACCAAGGAAGAAATGAAGATGTTCAACGAAACCCGCAAGATCATGCACTCCGATGTTCGCACCAGTGCAACTTGCGTACGCGTTAGCTCTCTGCGTTCTCATTCCGAATCCGTCTGGTTCGAAACCGAAAAGCCGGTCTCTGTCGAAGAAATCCGTGCAGCCCTCAAGAACGCTCCGGGCGTATTCCTGAAGGACGATCCGCAGAACTACATCTACCCCATGCCGCTTGAAAGCGCTGGTCACGACGACGTTTACGTTGGCCGTATCCGTAAGGACTTGGCTGATGATTGCGGCAACACCCTGTGGCTCACCGGCGACCAGATCCGTAAGGGCGCAGCCCTCAACGCAGTTCAGATCGCTGAGTTGCTGTAAGCCGAGAGTCGCGGACGAAGAAAGCAAAGCTTTCTTTCGGACATGACCGAGGCGCGCAAGCAAAGGTTGCGAAGCAACCAACTTCTGTAAGGCGAGTGCAGCGGACAAATTCACTTGTCCATTGCCGAGCGCCAAAGAAAAAAGCAATATAAAAACGGCCCGATTTATTCGGGCCGTTTTTTTTGAATGTTTGATAGACAACGCAGTAATGCGACGGTTATGGATAAACTATGCCAGTTCTTCGGGATTCAGGCACTTCAATTCATCCACGATGAACTTGCCGTCCTTGCGGATCAGAACATCGTCAAACCAGATTTCGCCGCCGCCGTATTCGGGGCGCATAATCAGCACCAGGTCCCAGTGGATCGCAGAGACGTTTCCGTTGGGAGCGTCTTCGTAGCAACGGCCCGGAGTAAAGTGGATGGAGCCAGCGATCTTTTCGTCGAACAAAATATCGCACATGGCGCTGTTCACGTAAGGGTTGAAACCGATGGCGAACTCACCCACATAGCGGGCACCTTCATCGGTATTGAACAGTGCGTTCAAAGCTTCGTTGGAGCCAGTTTCGCAGGAAGCGTTCACAATGGCGCCGTCCTTGAATTCCAGGCGAACGTTACCGAACTGCTTACCGTCGTAGAGGGACGGGGTATTGTACTGTATCACGCCATTGACACTGTTGCGTACGGGAGCCGTATACACTTCACCGTCGGGAATATTCATGTTGCCGCAGCAAGGCACAGCGCCGATACCCTTAATGCTAAAGGTCAAGTCGGTACCCTTGGAAACCAGGCGTACCTTGTCGGTACGGTTCATCAGGTCCACAAGATTCTGAGCAGCCTTTGCCATCTTGGGATAATCAGCTAGGCAGGCTTCAAAGTAGAAGTCCTCGAAAGCCTCGGTACTCATCTTGGCAGCCTGAGCCATGGACGGATTAGGCCAGCGGAGTACGCACCAGCGGGTCTTATTCACGCGGTAGTCCAGCACAGCCTGGTTCGCCAAACGGTACTTTTTCATCTGAGGGCCGGGAATATCGCAATTTTCCATGGCGTTTTCTGCAGCGCGAATGGAAATGTAGCACTGCATCTTCTGCATTTCTTCCATGGCCAAGTCTGCAGACAGCTTCATCTGTTCTTCAGAAGCTGACATGATCATTTCACGGCGAACGCGACCATTGTAGTTATGGACAAAAGCGTTTCCGCCAGCCTTGGCAACGGCCTTGATCAGTTCCGTACTCAGTTCATCGGGAGTATCAGTGGTTTCAATAAGGATATTTTCGCCAGCCTTAAGAGCAATGGCATTATTAATCAAATTTTCAGCAAGCTTTGTAATGCGAGGATCTTTCATGACTCTAAATATAAAAAAGCCGATAGTCTCGCGGCCACCGGCAAAAAATTTATCAATCCATAAACCAAGTTTAATACCAAAACCCCATTACCCTGACCATCTTTTTTACTCAGAGAAAGTAAACGGAATGGTTACCGTCGTATTACCGGACTTTACCTTACTGAACGTCCAACGAGACACGGCCTTCTTGACTTCATTATCGAATTCGGAGTAGCCAGTGGTTGACGAAACTACGGCAATGGTAATTACTTCACCTCCAGGAGAAATGGTAAACGACAAAGTCACCTTACCCTGGAATCCAGGTTTTTTCTTGAGATGCGAGTTATAGATGTGTCGCAGGCCAGGAGTACGCTGGCGGACCACCTTCATAATATCCGAAGCAGAACGGGACGAATTTCCAGTACCCATATCAATTTCATTCGGTTTAGGCGGAGTCAATTTACCGATAGCCTTTGTAGAGATAGCCCCAACAGAACCACTCATCAGGCTAGCTAGTCCATCGCCAATACCGCCACTGCCACCAGAAGCAATGCCTTCGTTGAAACCAGCATCCACAACACCTCTGCGGGAGGTAATCTGTGTTTTGCCGTTTACCTGAAGACCATTGGTGTTCTTGATGACCTTGTCAATATCCTTGACGAACTTCTGGTTATTCATGAGATCATACACAGAATTCGAGGCATTTCTAGTTTGAGCGGTAAGCAATTTCAACACACCACGAGTTTCCGCAGCTTTGGGATTTCCCGGGCCTTTGGGCTTGCCACCACCACCTTGATGCCTTTGCTGAACGTTCTTCGGCTTTTTGGGAGGAGTCTTTGGTGGGTCCTTTTTTTCCTCCTTTTTTTCAATGATGTTCATAGTTGTCGTAAGTTCCTTTTGGGATTTGTCAACAAAAATCGTATCATCAATCAGCACTTCATATGTGGTCGCCCAGAAGCACAGCAACAGTGCGACAAGAATGGAGGCGCTGGTAATAGCACCCATCTTCTTATCGGATTCCGGAAGCAGCATTGCTACGATCGGATCCTGCTTTTCCTTTTCGTTTTCCCTTACGGGTTGTTTTGTTTTTTTCATGATTTTATCCTTCCTTCCCTCTTGCGAGGGAAATAGTTTGTTTGTAATCAGGGTAATAGGTAAGCAACAGCTCTTAGAAGTAAGAGCTTACCCAAGAGCTGATTCTTAGGGAGCAACAATTAGAGATGGGTTTTTGCAAAGGCAAATCCCAGGACTAATTTATCGATGTTAGATAGAAGGACAATTAAGTCGAATCGTGAGGGCTGTGTTTCAGGAGACCGATCAACTTTTAACCAAGATTTTTCTGTTCAGGTTTTTGTTCTGTTACCGCTCCTTATTTCGGTACAAGAGCAATAATCTTTCTTGATCAACTTGAAATTACAAACAAAAAATTTGTGAGGAACGGGACAATCGGTAAACAAAACTTTAACCGTCGTTTTGTAAACTATGTTTAGTACAAAGTAATATTTCCAGAACACGCATAAATACTAGCATCCGTAAAAATATCTCGCTCATTTTTTCATGCACAATGTTTACAAAAGAGCCTTAAAAAATATCGCAAGTTAATCTATTCCAATTTAGACCTTGCCATTTGACCTCCAACAAATCCAAATCAGCTTCAATCCACCCCCATTTTTCTTATCCTTTACCCTTTATCCTGTACACTATTTTATATTTCTCGCATCATGAAGCTTTTACAAACCCCTCCCGATCTTAATCGTATTGCGCGCCCCAACTGGATTGAAATCAACCTCGACGCCCTTTGCAACAACATTCAATTTATCCGTAGCCAGATTCCTGCCAACACCAAGATTCTCTTGCCTGTAAAGGCTGACTCCTACGGACATGGAAGCCTCGCCTGTTCCTTTGCCGCAAAGTTCGGCGGTGCAGACTACCTTGGCGTCGCCCACATCAGCGAAGGCATGATCTTGCGCCAGTACGGCATGGACTTGCCCATTCTGGTTCTAGGCCCCTGCACTCCCGCAGACTTCGCCTACTTCGTTGAATTCCAGCTGACTGCAGCAATCTCGGACATTCGTACCGCCATGGCCTTCGACCAGTTCCTTCGTGAAAACGATTGCACTTGCAAGGCCCACTTGAAGATCGACTCCGGTATGAACCGTTATGGATTCGACGCCGAAGACTTCAACAACATCCGCGCAGCCTTGAGCCTCAAGAACCTGAAGTTCGAAGGTATGTTCACTCACCTGGCTACTGCAGACATGCCGGGCAATCCCAAGACCGAAATTCAGATTCAACGATTCGCACGCTTGGTGGATGTGCTGGAAGCAGAAGGTCTTCGTCCGGAAATTTGCCACTGCTCCAGTTCCGCAGGTACACTGACCCATCCCGAAAGTCATTTCGACATGGTGCGTCCGGGTCTTGCCCTGTACGGCTACAATCCCATGGGCGCAACTCCAGCACCGTGGCCCATCAAGCCTGTCATGAAGATCAAGTCTACCATCCGTCACATTCACGACGTGAAGCCTGGCGAAACTGTTAGCTACGGCGGTTACTGGATGGCACAGCAGCCTACCCGAATCGCAACCATTGCCATCGGTTACGGCGACGGCTACCTCCGCGGCGAATACAACAAGGGTTTCGTCTTTATTCGTGGGCAGCTCTGTCCCATCCTTGGACGCGTCTGCATGGATGCCACCATGGTGGATGTGAGCCACATTCCTGACGTTCAAGTTGGCGAAACCGTCGACGTCGTGAATGGCGAGCTGGACTTCCGCATATCCATGGAAAGTGTTGCGGACGACCACCACACCATTCCTTATGAGCTCACAAGTCGCGTGGCTCGCCGTCTGTACCGCAAGTACTATTGGAAGAACCGTCTGGTTCGCTGGGATTACCTGCGACAGGAATTCGGTGTTAAGGAATTCAAGGAATTCCCGTTGCGATGACCACTCGTATGGATTTCTCAAGCGAAAAGTTCACAACAATCAGGCACCGCAACTTGTGGGGCCAATGGACCTTCGTGTTCGAGAAATCCAAGTTATGCTGCCTCCGCTATTCCCCTGAAGAAAACGGAGAAGTCCGCCCCAGCGCAGTTCAGGCCTGCACTTACGCCGTGGCCGATGTCGACGCCAACTTGCCTCCATCAGTCAGCCGCGCCTACCGCAAGGCTGTTCAGCAACTGAATGAATATCTGGCCGGCAAGCGCCATGAATTTTCCATTCCGTACAAACTATACGGCACAGAATTTCAGACAAAAGTTTGGGAAGCCCTTAAGGAAATTCCCTTTGGCGAAACCCGCTCTTACAAGGAAGTCGCCGAAATGGTGGGCAGTTCCAAGGCTACCCGAGCCGTGGGCGGCGCACTCCACGAAAATCCTATACCTTTAATCCTCCCCTGCCATCGCGTTATTGGTAAAGCAGGAGCCCTCGTAGGCTTTGGGCTGGGGCTGGATATGAAAAGACGCCTCCTAGTCATAGAAGGCGCCATTCCTCAGGAAATGTTGTTGGAATAATTATTCCTTGTCGTCGAAGGCTTCCGCTTCTTCCGGTTCTTCGACAGTCCAGTCGCGGATGTGCTGAGCCAATTCCTTCTGACCATCCTTTTCCACAGCTTCTGCCAGTTCGCTTAGTTCGTCTGCATCCATGGTGGTCAAGTCATTTTCAAAACGTGTGACGTAGCCGGAAAGCTGATCATAACGTTTCATGGCTGCGAGCAACTGCATGAACTCTAAACTTGCGGAGGCTCCACAGCGGAACTTTTCGTGCTGTTTCAGCAAGTCATCAGCCTCGCCGTCAGACAGCAAAGACGCCAAGCGACCCAGGTTAATAATCTTGGGGAAAGTTTCGTACAGCTGGCGAGCAATCTTCAAGCAATCGGACTTGCGACCTTCCTTGTCGGCAATGGCAGCCTGCAGGTCCAGGAACGCTTCTTCGTCTTCATTGCCTGGATTCTTCACGTCGTTCATCCATTGCTTTGCCATGACCAGGTCACCGGCCATAAAGTAGGCGTTGGCAATATCAATGATGGTGGCATTGCTCTTGTCCGGATCCTTAAGCAAGGCGGCCTTGGCGTAGTTGGCGGAATCGTTAATGGAATCAGCCATGTCGCAAGTGGCATCCAGAACATCTTCGCGATTTTCAAGAGCGAACTGATCTTCCTGTGCTATAAGTTCATTCAGCAACTTGGAAGAACGCTCTGCAGGCATGACTTCGCTCAAGCTGAGGAACACCACGGAACGGCCTTCCCCACCCACATGGCGCACAGCCAGGTCGTGAATCAAGTCAGCGACATAATCCTTGTCTTCGAAGTCCTTGGCAATTTCCACGAAGAAAGTACCTGCATCGTAGAACAGGTTGTCCCAGTATTCCTTCTCTTCGTCTTCAGCCTTGAATGCACAGAAATCTGCACGGAGAGTCCAAGCCAACAATTCCAGCTGAACCTTGGGATCCTTGCATTCTTCAATATCATCCAGGCCCTTGCCGATGGTTTCGTAAAGATCATCAGGACGATTCAGAAGACGGCTCTCACCGCTAACAACCTGCATCAAGGTTTCGCGAAGGCGATCTTCCTTACTGCGGTTGGCCTGAGCCAGCGCCGGGGACTTAAAAAACTTTTTCTTCTTTGCCATGAAAGGAAATGTAGAAAACTAGAATGGTCTATTTTTTCGCGAAGCCTTCTGTTGTTGCAAAAGTTTAGCTTTTCGCTTGGCCCGGCGACGTTCCTTGCGGAGGCGGTTGCGGGCGGCATTCATTTCTTCCACCTGATGCAATACATCCATAATACGTTCTGCAGCAAAGGCGTTGTTTAGTTTTTTGCGAGTCACATAGTCCAGCAAGCAAAGGCAAGTCAACAGGCAGGACACAAATACTGCCAGGGAGACCGGCCACAGGATTACAGAAAAATGAGATGCCACAAGGCCGAAAGCAGGCGGCATAATGATGGAGCCAACGTAGGACCCCGCCATTTGAATTCCTATGGCTCGGCCAGAAAGTTCTGTTCCAAAACGGGCCGGTGTGGCGTGAATCAAGGATGGATAAACAGGGGCGCAGCCTAAGCCCAGTAAGCAAATGCAGGCTGGTGTAAACCATAAGGGCAAAGGCAACACCAAGGTAAAGCAACCAACAATCACAATGGCTATGCCGGCATGGACCAAGCGCATGTCCGTAAACTTGATTGCAAAAAATCCACTGGCGACACGCCCTACCATGACACTTGCGAACATCATGGAAACCGCCAAGGCACCAACTTCGGGGGAGAAGCCTCGCGCCACTAGATAGGTTCCGCACCAAAGCCCTGTAGAGATTTCCAATGCGGAGTAAAAGAAAAACGTCCAAAAGGAAAGTTTCATTCCCGGAATGCGCAAGGCTTCACGCAACGAGATTTCATTATCCTGGGAAGAGCGACGTTCGCCACCGTTTGGGGAAGCAGGCTTTTCAACACGCTTCCACAATGGCAGCGCCACAAGCATCATCACCACTATAGCACCAAGCAACACTGCATTCAGTTCATAGGCGCCACGCCATCCTGCACCCAAAAATACCGAAATAGAAAGAATGGCCGGACCAAGGCAAGCCCCCACGCCCCAGCTAGCATGAAGCCAGTTGGTATGCTTGGATTCCAAGTGAATGGCCGCGAAATTGTTGAGGGCTACGTCAATGGCTCCGGCACCAAGGCCCATGGGAGCAGCACATAGACACAACATCCAAAAATCAGTGGAAAGTCCATAACCCGCAGCGGCCAACGCCGTACAGGCAATGCTAAGTGAAACAAGCTTGCCCGTTCCCAACTTACGAATCAACGTAGGCGTTATCAAGCTGGAAACAATGGTTCCTGCGCTTACAATAATAGAGAGAAACCCCGCCGCAGAAAGTGGCGCCCCAAGGTCCTTTTGCATTAAGGGCCAAGCCGCCCCCAGAATTGTATCCGGAAGACCCAAGCCAATAAATGCCACGTATATGACAACAAGAAGGAACGTCATATAAGCGAATAATAAAAAAAGAACTAAAGACAAGTTTACACACTTGGCAAACGCCAATCTAACCGCAAACAGCATCTCTTTCAGGGCTCTTTTTGTACTCTAATTTCATCATTTTTATGTAATATCAAAACTTTTTTGCGCTTTTTTGAAAAAATTTAAATTTTTTGTACTCAAGGCATTGACTTTTAGAGTACAAGTAGTTATATTCATTAACATGAAAGCAATAGTAGAATACAAAGACTACCGTCAGTACATCCAAGATTACTACGACGAGCGCAAGCAAACATCTTCCTTCACTTGGAGAGAGTTTGCAGCACAAGCTGGTTTCGGATCTCCGGTGTACCTGAAAGACGTATGCAGTGGCAAAAAGAACTTGAGCCCCGTCGCAGTAGAAAAGGTAGCAAACGCCATGGCACTCACCGGCTTTGAATTATCTTTCTTCCGCGCTCTGGTTTCCTTCAGCCACGCAAAAAACGACATTGACAAGAAGAACGCCATAGACTTAATGCAGGCAATCGCATCGGCAAACAAGGTCAAAATCATGGGTGCAGACGAGTTTGCCTACTTCGATTCCTGGAAGAACCCCGTTCTTCGTGAAGTGGCACCGGCCATGCCCGGAGCAAAGCCCCTCGACATGGCTCATAAATGCAACCCGAAGATTACCGCGGCAGAAGTGGCAGACACCCTGCAATTCCTGACAAAGACAGGCATTCTTCAAAAGGACTTCGACGGAAACTATACACAGACGGACAAGGTGATTAAAGCCGCTGATGCAGACATTGTTCCTTTGGCCATTAGAAACATGCATCGGCAGATGGCTAATTTCGCCGTAGACGCTCTAGACAACACACCCCAAAAAGAGCGTCAGTTCTCCGGCCTCACCCTAGGCATTTCCCAGGATGTGTACGAAAAGATTCAAAAGGAATTAGCCGAATGTAGACGAAGAATCGCAGCTATCGCATCCGAAAGCAAGACCGTAGAAAGAGTTTATCGACTGAACATGCAAATGTTCCCACTCACCCAGACTTTAACAAACAGCGACAATGTTCGCAATGGAGGACGCCATGAATAACACATTGAAAAAAGGACTGATTGCCGCATCCGCCGCAATTTTGGTAGGCACATTCACCGCATGCTCTAGAGCCAACTCCACCGGTTCCGACGTATCGGGAGTCACCATCGATCCCGAAGGAATCGCAGACAATACAGAATCATCAAGTTCCATACCTGTCATCGAGTCTTCCAATTCTGAAGACCCAATTACAAGTTCTTCTAGCTCCGAAAAACCGATTACAAGTTCTTCCAGTTCATTGAATCCTATTATAGGTTGCAAGACCAGAAGCATCAAGGGCGCAGGCTACGGATGTGCGGGCTTGATGGGAGACATCGAATGGTTTCCCCCGGATTATCAATGGAGCGGTAAAGACTTCGAAGGAGGCGATTGGTACGACTTTGACGATAGCGCTTTTGAAGGCGACTCTCGCATTGAGTGGAACGTCAAGGAAGATCCCAAATCCGATCTTGATTTCTTCAGTCAGATCATCGAACAAAACAACGGCCTTAGTGGTAGTGTTGAAACAGGATCCTATTACGAATACGCTTTCGCAGGATTCGGGTTCGGGGTTGGAAAGCCTATGGAGGGATCCAGCAAGAAATTCATGTCCGTCGACGCCTCAAATTGGGAGAACATCTGTATTGAGTACGAATCTTCCGCAAGTTTCTATGTCGAACTGATCAATTCAGACTCACTGAATACATATACAGACAATAACTTCTATAAAGCTGTCTTACCCAAAACTGTTTGGCGTCAAACGAAATGCGTTAGCATTTCAAAAGATTTCAAACAGGAAACCAACTGGGGCAATACAATCACTAAGGAAGACGTCCTAAAGGACCTCGCGGCCATTGAATTCAGATTTGAAAAATCCGCAGACTTCTATATTAGAGCTATCGCTATAGGCCTGAAATAAATTCTTGAGAGAGAGAAAAATCACAAACCACCCCTAAGAGGGGTGGTTTGATCTACCCCTAGAAGGGGTTATTACTGCCAGCGCCTTAATGACGCTGGCTTTCTCTTCGTTCAAGCCATTGTGGACTGATTACCGGCCACCCTTGAAAGGGTCGGTG
>JAZLKF010000064.1:0-2002 GCA_045597525.1 Fibrobacter sp.
AAGTACATTGACATTTTGGAAAAGAGGATCGATCGAGGAAACTTGATTGAGCCAATAAAGGAAAAAGAACAAAGAAAAGAAGAAGAAAGCAAGGGCGTACGGAGGATGCCTTGGCTCCAAGAGACGACGAAGGACGTGATAAGCTGCGATAAGCTCCGGGGAGGTGCAAATAACCTTTGATCCGGAGATTTCCGAATGGGGCAACCCACTGGCGACAGTATCCGAAAGGAGGTCAACGCGGTGAACTGAAACATCTCATTAGCCGCGGGAAAAGAAAACAAACGTGATTCCCCCAGTAGTGGCGAGCGAACAGGGAACAGCCCAAACCGCTGTTGTTACGGCAACGAGCGGGGTTATAGGAGTAGAGACATGAAAGTCAGCGACGAGCAGAACACCTTGGAAAATCCGACCATAGAGGGTGACAGTCCCGTAAGCGAAGGACCTGACAATCTATCTACCACCTGAGTAGCGCGGAACACGTGGAATTCTGCGTGAATTTGCCGGGACCATCCGGTAAGGCTAAATACTCCTTGGAGACCGATAGTGAACTAGTACTGTGAAGGAAAGGTGAAAAGAACCGCGAACAGCGGAGTGAAAAAGAACCTGAAACCGTGCGCCTACAACCTGTCGAAGCGGCCTAGGCCGTAACGGCGTGCCTTTTGCATAATGAGCCTACGAGTTAGTCGTGTGCGGCGAGATTAAGCGGTTCAGCCGCGGAGTCGAAGTGAAAGCGAGCCTGAAAAGGGCGTTGAGTCGCATGCGCTAGACGCGAAACCTTGTGATCTACCCTTGGCCAGGTTGAAGGAAAGGTAACACTTTCTGGAGGACCGAACCAATAAGCGTTGAAAAGCTTCTGGATGAGCTGAGGGTAGGGGTGAAAGGCCAATCAAACTGGGAAATAGCTCGTACTCCCCGAAATGCATTTAGGTGCAGCCTGGTGGCAGTCATGCAGAGGTAGAGCTACTGATAGGATGCGAGGGCTTCACCGCCTATCAAGTCCTGATAAACTCCGAATGCTGACATGATGATCCACTGGAGTGAGGGCATGGGTGCTAATGTCCATGTCCGAGAGGAGAAGAATCCGGACCATCAGCTAAGGTCCCCAAATGTATGCTAAGTTGTTCTAACGCGGTCCGGCTGCAGAGACAGCTAGGATGTTGGCTTGGAAGCAGCCATTCATTTAAAGAGTGCGTAACAGCTCACTAGTCGAGCGGCCGGGCATGGATAATGATCGGGCATAAGCATACTACCGAAGCTATGGGATGTCTTGCGACATCGGTAGGGGAGCATTCCATTTGCGGTGAATCCGAAGGCGCGAGCCACCGTGGAGCGGATGGAAAAGCAAATGTAGGCATAAGTAACGATAAAGGAGGTGAGAAACCTCCTCGCCGAAAAACTCAGGGTTCCTGATCAACGTTAATCGGATCAGGGTAAGTCGGGGACTAAGGCTAAGCCGAAAGGCGATGCTGATGACAAGCAGTTTAATATTACTGCACCTCCTGGCACTGAAAGTGACGCGGGTGTCACTCATACGAGGGCTGACGGAATAGCCCCCTGAGCCTATCCTTCGGGAGAAGCGAGTATGACTAAATCCGCCAAGAAAAGCGAGCCAGAGCCCGTACCCCAAACCGACACAGGTAGTTGGGTTGAGTATACTGAGGCGCTCGAGTGATCCACGGCTAAGGAACTAGGCAAATTAGACCCGTAACTTCGGAAAAAGGGTCGCTCTCTGAGAGGAGAGCCGCAGAGAAATAGTCCAGGCAACTGTTTACCAAAAACACAAGGCTATGCGAAATCGAAAGATGAAGTATATGGCCTGACACCTGCCCGGTGCTGGAAGGTTAAGAGGAGACGTCAGGGCAACCGAAGCGTTGAATTGAAGCCCCAGTAAACGGCGGCCGTAACTATAACGGTCCTAAGGTAGCGAAATTCCTTGTCGGGTAAGTTCCGACCTGCACGAATGGTGTAATGATCTGGACACTGTCTCAGCCGTGAGCTCGGT
>JAZLKF010000065.1:0-40156 GCA_045597525.1 Fibrobacter sp.
TGGACAACGACAACCATATCGGTGATAGTGTCAACCAGATCCGTGATACCGAGGGAAAGGTGTAAACCATATCAGTGAAACTGTCAACTCGGTCAGTAAAAACACCCCAAAAGTGTCAACCTTTTTTAGGGAAGGTCAAAATACAAATGCTCTTGCCGTCGGGGTGTCAACTATTGTTTGCAAAATGAAGGCCCGTGACGGGTTGACTGCGACGAATTAATTCCAATGATTAACCGATAAAAAAAGCCCGCGGTTTCCCGCGGACTCTTCTCTCTTATGTCTAAAACTTGTTATGCAGTTTTGTGACGCTTGATCTTGTTCTTCACCTTGCTTGCGCCACTCTTCACCTTGTGGAAGATGGCGTTGGGCAGCCAGAAGAAGGTGGGAATCAAGTACATGGTGAGGATTGCAGAAATAGCAAGACCACCAACGCAAGCAATACCCATGGGCTGAGTCAATGCTGCTACGTCACCACCGATTGCAAATGCCAGCGGGAGCTGTGCCACAATGGAGGCAAGTGTTGCCAAGAGGATGGGCTGGAACTTAGCCTTTGCCGCAGTAAGCATTGCAGAACGGCGGCCCATAGCTCCACTGCGGAGCAAACGGTTTGCTTCGTCCAGCAAAAGAATTGCGTTGTTCACCACCACACCGATCAACATCACGATTGCCATGAGGGACACCATGGAGAGGGACTTTCCGGTAAGAACCAGGGAGAAAATCACACCGATAGCACCCATAGGAATGGTGGTCATAATGATGAAGGGCTGTGCGAAACTTTCAAGGAGGGCTACCAGCAAGATGTAGGTCAAGAGAATTGCCATGATAATTGCGGCAGCGAATTCCTTCACCATGTCGTTACGCATGTCGGCATCACCACCGAAGCCGTAGGAAACACCTTCCGGAACCTTGTCCTTCATGCTTTCTGCCAGCTGGATAACCTTGTTAGAGATTTCACCAGTGGTGTGTCCGGGGAGAAGGTTCATGGAAATGTCGATACGCATGCGCTTGCGCTTACGTTCAATCTTGGTAGGGCCAGCTCCGGTTTCAAGTTCGAAGAGGTCGCGGGTTGCTACATAGCCCTTGGGTGTCAGCAAGGGAAGGTCGCCGACGTCGGCGTAGGTCAGGCGATCCTTTTCCTGCATACGGAAGTACACGTCGTATTCTTCACCGTTTTCAGAGTAGGTGCCAGCTTCGTAACCGCTCACTGCAATGTAGTTAAAGGTCGCCATCTGCTGGAGGGTGACGCCGTAGTCTGCAAGAGCCTGGCGCTTGGGCTTCAAGCGGATTTCGGGCTTACCTGCTTCGTAGCTGGACTTCACTTCTACAATGCCGTCGATGTTGTCGATAATTGCAGCCATGAAGATCTCGGAAGCCTTCACCACGGAGTCTGCGTGGAGACCGTTGACTTCGAACACCACATCGCCAGATCCGTTGTTGCCCATCTGGGAAGCGGAGGTGCTCTTAATGGAAATGTAGGCGTCGGGAATGTCTGCCAAGTAGGGGCGCAGAGAGTCTACGATATCGTCGGTGGAGCGGTCGCGACCCTGGCCACGCTTCTTAAGCTTGATACGCATCTTTGCCTGACGTACCGTGGAGAAGCCGTTGTCGCCACCGGCGGATACGTTATAACGTTCAATTTCCGGCAGGTCCTTGAATCGGTTTTCAATAACCTTAGCGATGCTGTCCGTAGTTTCGATATTTGTACCTTCGGGCATTTCGGCGGTAATGTTGATCATGCCTTCGTCTTGCTTAGGCATCATTTCGAAGCTGAGGAAATTCATGGCCAAACCAGCAACGAAAACAATCAGAGCGCCAAGTCCTACAATCTGCAGCAGGAATCCCGGGATGGAAAGAGCGAAACTCAAAGTCTTGATGTAAACAAAGCGAACACCCTTCATCATCAGCGGGAATAGACCGAGCAGTCTGCCGAAGGTTGCATCGTAGACGCGAACGATGATGTTGTGCTTTTCTTCGATGATGTTGCCGTTTTCATCACGCTTCTTGCCCTTGAACAGGTAGGCCGCCATAAGGGGAGTCAGGGTGAAAGTCACCAACAGGGACACCAAGGTGGCGAACACCATGGTAAGACCGTAGGTTCTGAAGAACACACCGGCAATGGACTTCATGAAGGCGATAGGCACGAACACGCATACGTTGGTGAGGGTTGATGCCATAATGGCCACCATGATTTCAGAAGTACCCTTGAGGGCTGCTTCCTTGGCGTCCAATCCGTCCATCATCTTCTGGTTGATGTTTTCAAGCACCACAATGGAGTTGGTCACCAAGAGACCCACTGCAGAGGAAAGTGCCATCAAACTCATCATGTTGATGCCGAATCCGGCGAAGTACATGAGGGTGAAAGAACCGATCACAGAAATAGGCATGGTAAGAGCGGCGATGAACATCGTAGAAATCTTACCTAAGAAGAGCAGCAACAAGACAGAAGTCAAGATAATGGCGAGGATAACGTTCTGGATCACGTTGTCGATAGATTCAGAAATACCTTCGGACTTGTCGTACACCAGGTGAAGCTTGTAACCTTCCGGAAGATCCTTGTTGATGGCTTCCATACGTCTGAGTACGCCCTTGGAAACTTCCACCACGTTGGCGTCGGAACGCTTCTTGATATCCAGAGAAACAGAGTTTTCTGAATTGAATCGGGATACAGAGGTGATTGCCTTGATGGTATCCTTTACGTTTGCCACTTCGCCAAGCTTAATTATACCTGTGGCTGTGGGAATGTCGAGATTGCGAAGTTCGTCGAGAGAGGTGAACTTACCTGCAGTGCGGACCGAGGTGTTCTTCTTTGCTCCGCGAAGGTCACCTACCGGGTTGTTCAAGTTAGAAGCGCCGTACAGACCCATCATGGTGGCAATGTCCACGTTTCTGTTTTTGAGCATTTCCTTGTCCAGTTCCACGGAAATTTCGCGGGTGGTACCACCGAAAACGTCCACGCTGGCAACGCCCTTCACAGAAGTGAGAAGAGGTTCGATGTTGTCCTTCACCATCTGGCGAAGTTCTGTGGAGTTGGTGGGGCCGGTAAAGGACAGGGACATCATGGCCTGACCGTTAATGTCAAGCTTAGAAATCACCGGAGCCTGAGCAGCATCGGGGAAGTCAAATGCAGCCTGTTCAATCTTTGCTCGAACATCGTTAGCGGCAACATCAACGTTAGTACCCATGTTGAACATGGCGATGATGATACCGTAATTTTCCATACAGATGCCCTGGACGTAGTCGATACCGTCTACAAGTTCCACCTGTTCTTCGGATGGTTTAACGATGGTCGTTTCGATTTCTTCTGGGTTAGCGCCAGGGTAGACCACCACTGCAGTCACCACAGGAACTTCGAATTTCGGCATCAAGTCCACCACCATCATGGAGTAGGTGTAGATACCGAACACCACCACGGTCAAGATGACCATGAGCATGGTGATTGGTTTGTAAATACTTGCCTTAATCATTCAGAAACTCTCCTTGGACTATTCCACCACGAGAATCTTGTCGCCGTCGTTCATTCTGGACTGGCCTTCAACAAGGACCATGTCCCCTTCGTTGATGCCTTCAAGAACCTGGATGTCCTTGTCTGTCTGAACGCCAAGCTTAACCATCTTACGCTTTGCCTTGCCTTCTTCGTCCATGATCCACATGTAGTTCATGCCATTGCGGTAGACCACTGCGTCGAGGGGAACGATAATGCCGTTGACCTGGCCTGCATTGATTTCTGCATTGAGGTACATGCCCGGGAGGAGCTGGCGTTTCTTGTTGTTGAAGGTGACTTCAACCGGGAAAAAACGGGTCTGGGGCTGGGCTGCCAGAGGAATAAGGGTTACCTTGCCTTCGTACTTCTGACCATTGAGATTGATGGTTGCGGATGCACCCTTCTTGAAAAGACCGATGTCCTGAGTGGTAACGTTAAGCTTGAGGATTACCTTGTCCAGCTTAGCGATGGTGCAGAGGACGCCACCTACGCCAGGAACCTGGCCGGGCTGGTAGTTCATGGTGATGACGGTACCGGAGGCCGGAGCAAGAATCTTGCTTGCGCGGCGTGCGGTTTCAAGGCCCATCTTTGCAATTTTCAACTGCATTTCCTGGGAGTCCATATCCTGCTGGGAAATACCGCCCTTGGCGTGAAGGTCGCGCATACGTTCGGTGACCTTTTCCAAAAGGGCAACCTGTTCCTGAGCCTGCTGGTATGCAGTGTTATCACCGGTGAAAACGTATTCTGCGAGAACTTGGTCCTTCTGGACGTTGCTGCCAACCTGAACGTTGATCTTTGCCAGAGGGTCGCTCATCTTAGAGATGACGTAGTTCTGCTGCATACCTTCGATGGTACCGCTGAACTTACGGACGTCGTTGAGCTTTGCTGTAGTGGCTTTGACAACCTTTGCGGGCTTGCCCTTTTCAGCCTGGATTTCTTCAATAGTAGAGGCTTTCTTTTCTGCCGGCTGTTCTTCTTTCTTCTTCATCATGTCGCAGCCTGTGAAGAGGAGCGAAAGGGCAGCCAATGTGATGATGGATTTTGTAACTTTTTTCATTTTCATCCTCTTATCTCTTAATATTCACCGGTGGCCTGAAGCAGAGCATTGTAGGCGTTATTCCAATTCAGGATGGCCTGCATGTAGTTAAGCTTTGCTGCGCGGAGGCTCATGTTGGCGCTGAGCAAGTTAAGCTGTGTTTCGCGGCCTAATTTGAATGCTGCTTCGGTTAAGTCAAAGTTCTTGGTGGCAAGTTCCACCTGACGCTTCTGGATTTCAAGCTGGCTTACTGCGTCTTCCAAGGTGTTTGCGCAGGATTCAATCTGCAGGCGGAATCCGCGTTCAGCAGTTTCTCTCTGAATCTGAGTGCTACGGAGCTTGGACTTTGCCTGAACTACCTTTTCCTTGGTTTGCATACCGTTGAAAAGGTTCATGGAAAGGTTCAGGTATGCAGCCTTAGTGAGTTTACTCCAACGGGGTGCATCCCACTTATAGAATTCATTCTGGTTGTTCTTGTAACCCAACTGAGCGCCGGCTACCAAAGTAGGCTTGTAGCCACCTTCTTCGATTTCAATGTTCTTATTGAGAATTGTTTCGGACTGTTCCAACATGACCAATTCCTTACGGCGCTTTTTGACGTTGGCCATAGAGGTGTCGGGGTATGCGCGCATTTCTTCGGGATTCAGCAAATCTCCGGCGAACTTGACGTCTGCATCGTAGTCAAGACCCATCGTGTTCAACAAAGCGTTACGGGCAAGAACCTGTTGCTTCTTGGTTTTTTCCAAGTCGGACTTGTAACCGTCCAAGGCTAACTGAACGCGAATTTGATCCAGTTCTGTAGCCATGCCGCTTGCAAGAGATTGGTTCACAAAGTCAAGGTTGGTCTGTGTCAATTCAATGGTTGCTTCCTGAATTGCAACAGCAGAATCCAAGAAAATTAACTGGTTGAAGGCACTTTCTACATCGTAGCGGACCTTGGCCTTTGTGTTTTCCAAGTTTACTTCTTGGAGTTGCTTGGCCTGCTTTGCAATATCGATACCTACACCCACTTTACCTTGAGCGTAAATAATCTGAGTAAGGGTGAGATTAACGCTGGATTGCCAACGATAACCCTGGGCAGCCATGCTGCTAATCATGCCGTCCAGTGCGCCGGCCAAAATACCGCTATAGTCGGTGGCCATCATTTGGCCGTTTCCCATATCTACCCAAGGGGTTTTGCCCTGGGCTGTATAGAAATCGGTGTAACCATCGGTCAGTTTGGTGCTTTTATTGACGTTGTGCAAACCAAAAATACGGGTGACGGTGGCGTTCAAGTCAATGGAGGGGTAGGCATTACCATAACCACCTTCCACCTGGGAATTTGCAGTGATCAAATCTTCTTCTGCAGACTTGATATCCGCAGATTTTTCCATGGCAATACGGATTGCTTCTTCGCGGGTGTATGTTTGACCTGCGAACGTCTGAGCTGCCATGCTAAGGGCCATTGTGACGGCCATAGATGCCGAAATAGCAAGTTGCCTAGACATATTTCTCCTATATAATTTTTTACGGCCCAAATGTAAAAAATTTGTATAAAACCGAAAAGGGTCTTTTGCGACTTTGCCGATGAAATGCATTATTTGCCGATGAAATGCATAGGATTGTAGGTGAGTGGTTTGAAAAATGTGAAAAAACGCACAAATTAACAAAAAAACGTAAAATAGAGTGGGCTTGTTGCATACAAAAAAACACCCCCGAAGGGGTGCATTTTATATGAAATCAGATGCTTGTTTGGGCAAGTATCAATTACATCATGCCGGGGATCTTCATGCCGCCGGTAATGTCAGAGATGCTGGACTGGGTGGCTTCATCTTTCTTCTTGACAGCAGAGTTGATGGCTGCCATGAGCAGGTCCTCCAATGCTTCGACATCGTCCTTGTCCACAGCGTCGGGGTTGATCTTGATCATGGTGACAACACCCTTACCGTTCATGGCGACCTTGACCATGCCGCCACCGGCTTCTGCTTCGAAGCTCTGTGCCTTAAGGTCGCTCTGGGCCTTCAGCATCTTGCTCTGCATCTTCTGAAGGTCTCTCAACATTTTGCTCATATCCATAGGATTTTCCCTCTGATTTTTAGGTTTCTTCTCTAATTTATAAAATTTTAATCTTGTTCCTGTTCCTGAATCTGCTGGTCTGATTCAGACAATTGCTGTTCCAGGACCTGCTTCTTCATTTTTGCTGAATATATCAATTCTGCGTTGAATGCCTCGATAAGCTTGGACAGCCCCGGATCGTTCTGCTTGTCCAGTTCAAAGGGACTCATTTCTGCCTGACGCCTTTGGTTGCGTTCCGATTCCGTGAAGGCTCGAGTCTGGATGGACAATGCGACGGGAGTCTGGAGGCAGTCTTCAAGAATTTTCTTGACCCGTTCAAGGTATTCCGGGTGCTCTTCCATTTGACGAATGCCCCAGTTGTCGCTGGTGGCTGTATCACCTACATAGGTCAGTTTCACTGGGAAGGGGGTGGCCTGTTGGTCTCCGGTTTCAAGAACCGTGTCGTTCAATGCTACGGAGAAGGTAAAGTCAAAGTCGTCGGCAATACGTGTACGAATGGAGCTCCAGGCGGCGGCGATCTCGTAGCGGGAATAGAAGGTTCCCTTGTAGCCATTGCTGTTGAAACTGTTGTTTTCGTAATTACTGTAACCGCTTGCAATTCCCTGTTGCATGGCTGCAAAGGGATTTTCTTGCTGCTGTCTCATCGCCCGGGCTTCTTCCTGGGCGTCCAGCATGTTGCTGACTTCAGTTACTTTTTTTTTTAACGCCTCTTGGTCGGCGGAACCGGAGGCTTTTGTCGGATCGTTAATGGCGGCAAGGGCTCGTCGCAGGTCTGTTAGATGATCCAGCCATGCCATGCGGGCGAAGGTTGTTTCAACCAAGAGACGGGGGTTGGTGCTGTAGCGCAGCGTTGCCTGCAGGTCGATGAGCATCTTGCTGATTCGCAAGATATCGCCGTTCTTGAGACCCGGTACAGAGCTCTTATACTTTGTATAAAGTTCTTCGGAAACGTTGAGCACGTCGGGAGTGAAAGCGTCCAGACGGGTGTACAGCAAATTGCGCAGGAACTTGCCAAAACCATCCAGCAGCGGGGTGAATTCGATACCGCGCTTGCAGGCGTCGTCTACCATCTTGAAGCAGGCCTTCAGGTCGTGGGCTTCGATGGCGTTGATGAGCGTGAAGAACAATTCAACGGGAGGAATGCCCAAAACGCTGCGGACTGCGTCGGCGGTTATTTCGCTGCCGGTAAATGCATAAGCCTGATCGAAGTAGGTGAGGCCGTCGCGCATGGAACCATCGGCCTTTTCGGCGAAAACGTCCAAGGTTTCGTCGGAAGCGTTGATGTTTTCTTGTTCGCAAATGTAGCGAAGACGGCTGCGGACCTGTTCTACAGAAAGACGCTTGAAGTCAAAACGCTGCACACGGCTAAGAATAGTCTGTGGTACCTTGTTGACTTCGGTGGTGGCGAAGATGAAAATCACATGTTCAGGAGGTTCTTCAAGAGTCTTCAAAAGAGCGTTGAAGGCTCCGGTAGAAAGCATGTGGACTTCGTCGATGATGAAAATCTTGTACTTGCCAATGACAGGCGGGTACTGCACGCGTTCGATCACATCGCGGATGTTTTCGACGCCAGTATTGGAGGCTGCATCTATTTCGAAAACGTCCATGGGGTTGCCGCTGGAAATGTCCTTGCAGCTCTGGCATTCTCCGCAGGGGTGCAGAGGGTCGCCGCCGGTGCAGTTCAGGGTGCGGGCAAGGATACGGGCACTGGTGGTCTTACCTACGCCGCGGGTTCCAGTAAACAGGAATGCATGATGCAAACGTCCCCCTTCGATTGCGTTCTGAAGGGTTTGTGCGATATGTTCCTGACCAACCATGTCAGAGAAAGACTGCGGACGCCACTTACGGGCCATTGCTACGTATGCCATGGGCTGGAATATAGTAAAAATTATGAATTATGAAGTATGAATTACGAGAATGGTGGATCGTGGGGTTAAAAATTGAAAATGATGATAGATGAACGGGGCTTTTCTTGATTTATCGTCAAATTCTATGGATTTGCATTCTCATAATTTTCAAGATTTTATATATCTTTACAACAAACATTACGAGGTATAAATGAATCCGAATCTTGCTCTTTTAGTTCTTTCCTGGCAGGTGGCTTGCCTTTTCCACGAAACTGAAAATGAAAAGTTGCTGCCTGGTTCCTCTTCCGCAACAGAAGCTGAAAGTGATGAACTGGATAAGATTCACGACGAGCTGACCCCGGATGTAAGCTGGGATGAATTTAATAGCACCTATGGCTGCTACATTAACGCCAAGGAACGTACCGCTGCTTGCGTTAACGCCTTGAAGGGCGAATCTGACGAATTCAAGAGTAAAGTTCTGGAAGCCATGCTCCGTGTGGCCGGTGCTTCCAAAGAAGACGAAAATGAAACCAACGTTTCTCCTGAGGAAATGAGCTTCATTCAGCAGGTGAAAACGGCGCTAGTCGGTTAGTTCGTCGGGACGATTTAAATAGAAAAAGCCTCGCAGTTGAACTGCGGGGCTTTTTCTAATTACGAAGTATGATGTACGAGTTATGAGAGTCGCAGGCGATCCTGTTATGAATCACAAGAGAGACAGTGCTGTTTTACTTGACGGCCCTCTTGTAATTCATAATTCGTAATTCATAACTGCGCAAAGCGTTAGCGCAGCACGATGTCGCCGTTAGCCACCAGCTTGTCGCGAAGTTTGTTGTGAGCCTTGCTGACTTCGTCGTCGGTCAAGGTGCGGTCCATTGCCTGGTAGGTAAGACCGTAAACAAGGTTCTTCTTGCCGGCTTCGATCTTGTCGCCTTCGTAGATGCTCTTGAGCACAACCTTTGCAAGGTTCTTGGGGTTGAGGCCCTTGATTCGTGCAATGATCTCTTCGTGAGTCATGCCCTTGGCCACTTCCAGAGAAATGTCGCGGGTAGAAGGAACCTGACGGCTGAATGCCTGGAAGGTGATCTTCTTGTTGCTTGCCACAATCATCTTGTCCAGGTCGGCTTCCATCACGTAGGTTTCGTAACCGATTTCGAAGTTCTTTGCAACGGACGGGTGCAGGGCGCCCATGGTGCCGAGAACGGTCTTGCCAACTACAATTTCGGTCTGCTTGCCCGGGTGCATGAATGCTTCCAGCTTTTCGGGAACGCGGAATTCCACCACGATGCCGCAGCGCTTGAAGAAGGACTGCACCAGACCCTTGAAGGCGGCGAAGTCGATCTGAGCGGGCTTATCGTTCAGCGGGTTCACGTCGAATGCACCTGCAACCACCAGGGCTACCAGGTTGGATTCGTCAAAGCCGTTGTCGCGGACGTCGGCACGTTCACGCTTGAACTGACCCTTAGCCACTTCGAACAAGCGAACGGAACCCGGACGGTTCTTTTCGTTTTCTGCAACGTTCTTCAGCAGGTTGGGGAGGAGAGAAGTGGGAACAACGCCCAGTTCTTCAGACAGGGGATTCAGAAGTGCTGCAGGGTTTGCGCGACGGTCTGATGCGTCGGTGCCGAAGAGAGCCTCGGTGCGAGCCTTGCTGGTGAAGCGCAGGTTCAAGCATTCGTGGAGACCCATGGCACTCAGAGTTCTGCGGATCTTACGGTTCATCTGTTCTACAGCCGGCAGTTCGTTGGGCTGCATGGTGAACTTGGGCATGGTGTAGGGGATGTTGTCGAAACCTACGAGGCGGGCCACTTCTTCGATGAGGTCCACTTCACGTTCCAGGTCCGGACGGTTGCCCGGAATTTCGAAGGTCATGGTTTCGCCGTTTTCTGCAGCCAGCTTCAGGTTGATGCTGGTGAGGTGCTTGCGGATCACGTCGGCAGCGATGTCCATACCGATGATCTTTGCAACGCGGGAAACGCGGAGGTCAATCTTGGTCAGTTCCTTCTGGTGGTCTTCGCCGGTGTATTCCACGCAGCCCTTCAGAACCTTACCGCCAGCCACTTCCTGGATCATGGCGCAAGCGTACTTGCTGTATTCGTCCTGGGTGGTGGTGTCGATGCCACGTTCGAAGCGGTAGCTGGAGTCGGAGCCAATGCCCAAGCGCTTTGCCTGCTTACGGACGATGGTGGGGTTGAAGTAGGCGCTTTCCAAGAGAACGTTCTTGGTGGAGTCCACAATTTCGGATTCCACGCCGCCCATGGTGCCGGCTACGGCTACGGGACGGTCGCCATCGCAAATGACCAGTTCTGCTTCAGTCAGTTCGTGGTCGGTGTGGTCGATGGTCTGGATCTTTTCGCCCTTAACAGCGCGACGGACCTTGATCATGGAACCCTTCAGCTGGTCCATGTCAAAGCTATGGAGAGGCTGACCTACGTCCATGAGGATAAAGTTGGTAACGTCCACAACGTTGTTGATGGAGTTCATGCCGACGGTGTGGAGGAGCTTAGCCAGCCAGCTGGGGCTCTGCTTGACTTCAACGCCCTTGATGACGCGGGCGGTGTAGCGGGAGCAACCGCAACCCGGGACAACTTCAACAGATGCTGCGGAGGAAGCGGCTTCTGCTTCTTCAACCAGGTTGTAGGCCAGGGGCTTCAGTTCGCGACCGAACTTGGCTGCCAGTTCGCGGGCAACACCGCGGTGGCAAAGAGCGTCCGGACGGTTGGGGGTGACGTTCAGTTCGAAGCAAACGTCGTACATGCCCAGGCTTACGAAAGGAGTGCCGGCGGGGATGGAGTCATCCAGAACCATGATGCCACCGTGGTCGTCGGAAAGGCCGATTTCGTCTTCAGCGCAAATCATGCCGAAGCTTTCCACGCCGCGGATCTTGGACTTCTTCATCTTGAGGACGGTGCCGTCGCTCATGGGAAGTTCTGCACCGATGGGTGCGAGGACCACAGTCTGGCCTGCAGCTACGTTAGGTGCGCCGCAAACGATCTGGATGGTTTCAGTGCCGTTGTTGACGGTAGTGATGTGGAGGTGGTCGCTGTCCGGATGGTTTTCGCAGGTGAGCACCTTTGCCACCACCAGCTTGTCGTAAACCTTGCCCGGTTCTTCGATGCCTTCCACTTCCAAGCCGATGGAAGTGAGTGCCTTTTCAATTTCTGCCACAGATTCCGGCAGATCCACATGACGCTTCAGCCAATTCAGAGAAACTTTCATCTTTATTCCTTTTTACGGCACTAAAAAAGCACCGACTTTAAATCGGTGCTAAATATAGAAAATCCAAGAATTCCTTTTATAAAGGGCTCTTGAATTTAGACGAATTTGACTGCCGGCAGGATTTCTTCTACGAAGGCGGTAATCCAGCTGGGTCTTGCATCTAGGCAGGGCACACGCTTGAGGCGGGGGCCGCCGGCCTTGTAGTAGACTTCTGCGATTTCGTCATCGACCTCAGAAATGGTTTCCAGGTTGTCAGCAGTAAAGACCGGGGTGACAACGATGATCGGCTTTTTCTGGGCGCCCAGGTGCTGGACTGTTTCTACCAGGGAGGGCCCCAGCCATTTTCTGGAGGGAACCTTTCCGCTGCGGTATCTGCTCTGGTAAACCGTGAGGGCTTCACCCTGGTACTTGTCTCCTGCAAATTCGCGGAGCATAGCGCTAATATCACGTACGCTTTGTTCGCAATCAATCTGGTAAGGGTCTCGTCCGTTTTTTACACGCCAGCTTTGGATGGAATGGCAGGAAATGACCAAGGTGTCCTCAGGTTCGATTTGCTCGCTGATGGTCTTTGCCACTTCCCGGACCCAGGCCGGATTTTGGCAGAATCCGTTTGCAACAAGAATGTTTCCCTTGAACTGGATTTTCTTGGCGCATTCCAAGACGCTGTCAATGGCGGATTGGGTGGTGACGCCGGCCCTTTGAGGATACAGGGGGAGAACGTGAACTGTGTCTATGCCTTCTTCCTCGAATTGCTTGAGAGTATCTTCGATGGAGGGCTTGCATCCGAACTGATAAGCAAGGCTGATAGAACTATAGTTAGTAATCCTATTTTGTTTTACAGCTTCAGAATTGGCAAATTCTTTGCGGACGGCTGCAAGAAATTCCCTGGAGTAAGTGACCAAGGGCATTTCGGTAAAATTGTTACGGGCAAACATCCTGGAGTACTTGCCGTAGCTGGTGTACTTGGCTTTCGGAAGGATGATGTATTTCAAAAGCAATTGCCAGAAAATACTTTTCTTGCCCATGGTATGCCAATCCCCAAGGTATCGGTGGATATAGGTTTCAATATCTTTAATTTCAAGACTTGCTGGGGATCCTAATTGAACAAGAAGAAGACCGGTTGACATAAATACGTTATATGTAATAGGTTTGAAGTTGAAATATTATCGGCGACGGCTGCGCTGGAAGTTGTTTTCCTGACGCTCGTAGGGCTTGCGTTTTAGCTGGTCGATGACAGCCTGCAGTTCCTTGGGCAGGGGGCAATCTAGAACTTTCTTTTCGCCCTTCCAGTCGAATTCCAGTCGGCAGCTGTGAAGGAACAGACGATGCAGCCCCAGTTCCTTTTTGACTTCGCGGTTCAAGGCGAAGTCGCCGTAGCGGGAGTCGCCCAGCAGGGGGTGGCCGATGCTTGCAAAATGTGCACGGATCTGGTGCATACGACCGGTTTCCAACTTGATCTTAACCAGGTCGTAACCGATGTAGTGCTGCTTCACGCGGTAGTGGGTGATGGCTTCCTTGGCGTCCTTGTCATCTTGTCCCACCTTCATCTTGCTGCCCTTGGCGGCGTCGGTGCGGGTAAGCTTTTCGTTGATGGTGCCGCGGTCCTTGTCCAGGTTGCCCTTGACCAGGGCGTAGTAGTACTTGTCTACTTCGTGTTCGCGGATCATACGGGTAAGGTCACGGAGGGTGTCACCGTGGAGTGCCACCAGCAGCATGCCGGAAGTTTCCTGGTCCAAGCGGTGGGCGATTGTGGGCTTAAAGTCCAGTTGTTCTTGACGGCCCCATTCCCACAGGTATTCCACCAGACTTTCGCCGGGCTTGCATCCGGAGCCGGGCTGGCTTGCCAAACCGGAGGGCTTATTCACCACAAGGTAATCTTCAGTCTGAATCACAATGTCCAATTCGCGGGCACCCCAGTTGGACTGCTTTTCGGCTCCAGATAAAGTCTTACCCCAGGTGGACTTCTTCTTGGCGAAACCTGTGGCCACGGGTGCGCTTGCGGTGGAGCCTACGGCGCCGGGGAAGGCGATGATGTTGGAATCGCCAGCCTCGTAAGCAGCTTCAGTCTCTGCCTTGATCTGGGCGGACTGGGCGCGGCTCATGTCCTTTTCTTCGTCAGAAACGGATTTGAAATTTTCGTAAATGTTTACCAGGTCACCTTCCTGGAGCATCTGGTTTGCCTTGGCAACCACACCGTTGACGCGGACCTTCTTCTTTCGGATAATGGAGAAGAATACGGAGAGAGATTCCTCGGGGAATGCCTTGCGGAGGAATCGGTCTAGGCGCATGTTTGCGAAGTTGCGGTCAATCTGGCGTGTAATCATAATCAATTAACAGTTAACAATGAACAATTAATAATTATAAGAAGTGGTGCTTCGCACCCTTATAATAGCACGCCGAAGGCGTGATTATTTTCATTGTTAATTGTTCCTTTTTCATTGTTCATTTCTTTGCGTAGTGGGCGAGGCGAATGCCGTCGGCGGCGCTGGTGACAATACCGCCGGAGTATCCTGCGCCTTCACCAAGAACGTAAAGCCCTTGGGTATTGACGCTTTCCAAGGTGTCGTTGTTGCGGGTAATGCGCAGCGGCGAACTGGTGCGGGTTTCCGGAGCAACAATCAGGCCTTCTTCAATAAATCCTGGAATCTTGCGGTCAAAATTCTGGAAACCTTCGGCCAGGGAGGCGCAGATGGTCTTGTCCATCCAGTCCCACAAATTGCTATTCACAAGGCCGCAAGGGTAGGTGGATTTGGGCAAGGTGCCGGAGCGGTCTTCGCGTTTGGCCAAAAAGCTCTTGATGGTCTGTGCGGGGGCGGCGTAGTTCTTGCCTCCCACGGCGTAGGCGTCTGCTTCGATTTTACGCTGCAAATCCAGACCGCCAAAGAGGGTGCCTGCAGTCTTGATGTCAAAGCCTTCTGCACCCGGAGTGATGGGTACTGCAATGGCGCCGTTTGCGGTTTTGCCGTTACGGCTGCTGTAGCTCATGCCGTTGGTGGCGAGGGTGCCAGGTTCTGAGGCGCAAGGCACCAGGACACCGCCAGGGCACATACAGAAACTGTAGGCGCTGGAAGTCTTGTTCAACGTGGGCGTTGCCAGGAAGTATTCGGCGGCACCAGTAAGGCTTGTGTCAACGTCACGGCCCAGCTGGCGCATGTTAATGAGCATCTGGGGGTGTTCCACACGAACGCCCATGGCGAAAGCCTTGCTTTCCAGGGTGACGCCTCGGGCGTTAAGCATTTCGTAAATGCTGCGGGCAGAATGGCCTACTGCAAGAACCAGGGCCTCGCAAGGCTGCCAATGCCCCTGAGTATTGGGGGCAGAAACATCTCGCAGCTTAATGCCACAAACGCGTCCATCCTTAATTTCGATATCTTCAAGCTGGGTACTGAAATGAATCTTTCCGCCCAATCGGGCGATTTCTGCACGGAGCTGGCGTAACATCAGCACCAGACGGTCGGTACCGATATGGGGTTTGGCAAAGGTGATGACGCTTTCGTCAACACCGAAGGCTGTCATGTCTCTCAGAACCTGATCCGAGAACAGATTGCGGCTACGGGTATTCAGTTTTCCGTCGCTAAACGCACCTGCGCCACCTTCGCCGTACAAGACGTTGCTGAACGCATTGAACTTTCGGTCAACAAGGAATCGGCGGATATCGCGGAAACGTTCTTCCACCTGCTTGCCCTGTTCATAGAGATCCACCTGAAAACCCTTGCGGAGCAAGTGCAGTGCAGCCCACAAACCGCTGGGGCCTGCACCAATCACATCCACATGGCCTGCCATGGGAACCGTGTTACGCTGCGGGTCGTTTTCCAGGGATTCGAATTCGCGCTTGGACTCAACAAGACCCTTGGCGTGGTTACCGTTGGCCCGGACTTGACGCTTCAGGTCAAATATCACGTTGTAGGACCAATGGGGGTCTCCCTTACGACGGCTATCCAGAGAAAAGCGCTCTACCTGGAGGTTAAAAATCTCCTCGGGGTGAACCCGCAGTTCACGGGCCAGTGTGGCACGACATTCCCCTTTTTTGGAAAGGGGAACTGCAAGTTCTCTGTAGCGGTAAGTAAACATCGCCGCCAAATGTAGAAAAATCCCCCTAATTTCCCATAGGAATGGCGAAATGGGGGCAAAATAGGGGTGATGCTTCATATATATGAAGCCAACCATTGTAAATAATATTTATTATTTGTCTATCCTAAGGGAGTTTAAGAACTCCTTTGAATGAATCATTTCTAAAAAATGGAATAATTATGGACGTAGAAGAATTGACCGTTGCCTTTAGCGACGAAGAATCTGGCGAAGACGTAATCAAGGAATTGGACAAGGAAATCCTTTCCAAGGGAGCATGGCCCACTGTCATGTTCTTTTACCAGGAAAAGGACCCCAAGACTGGCGATTTTGGTGAACCGAAGGTTTCTCTCCGTCGTTATCGCAAAATGAATGGCAATTTCAAGGCTCAGGGCAAGTTCAAGATTACTGGAAAGGCCCAAGCCGAGGCAATCATCGACGTTCTCAAAAAGTGGTACAATATTTAATGCCGGACCCTGCTAGTAAAAAGACAACCAAGAAGGTTGTAGAAAAGAAAGCTGTAGCTAAAAAGTCTACAGCTCCCGAATACAACATAGACTTCCTGTTGGAAGGCGATATAGAATCTTTCCCTTATAAGGAAAAGTTCGAGAAAATGGCACGTAAACTTCTTGCCGAAGAAGGCAAGGAAAAGGACGTGAACATTGTTCTTTGCTCCGACGAGTTTGTTCGCGAAATGAACAAGAACTATCGTGGCCTCGATAAGGTGACGGATGTGCTTTCCTTTGAATGGCACGCCGAATTCCCCGGTGAACCGGAAATGCTGGGCGAAATCTACATCGCCCGTGAACAGGTGAAACGTCAGGCCCCTGAATACGGCAACACCTTCTTTGCAGAAATGAAGCGTGTTATTGTCCACGGACTACTTCACCTTTCTGGCTATGACCACATCAAGGCTGCCGACCGTAAGGTCATGCGCGCCCGCGAATGTGAGTTCCTTGGTCTCGATCCCTATAAGGAGAAAGACTAATGGATAATTCTGAAAGTTGGGCTATAGCCTTTTTATTCTTATTCCTGTTTGTTTCGTTCTCCTTCTCCCTAGTCAAGGCAGCCTTTAGCGACATCTACGCCAAGCGCGATGCAAAGGATAGGGAAGGCCGCGAAGAAAAAGTTGCAGCCTTGGTTGAACTGGGCGGCTTTAACGAAACCATTTCCATTGGTCGCATCTTCTGTAATGTAGGAAGCGGTGTCCTGGGTTTCTACCTTTTTGAACAGTTGCCCTATCCCTGGATTCATGATTTCTGGTTCTTGGGATTTGCAGCCTATATGGTGGTGGCCAGCCTTTGCATCTATACTTTGACGGTGTTTGTTGCGAATTTGCTTGGTAACCTGAAGCCGGATACTTTGGCCGTTGTCTTAATCCCTCTGTTCCGTTACATCCGCTTGCCCTTTGCTATTCCTGCAAAGATTTGTCATGCTGTGTTTCTGAAATCCCTGAAGGGCATGGGTTACGATTCCAAGCTTAGTTTCTTGCCGGAAGAGCGTCGTGATGCAGTTCAAGCTGACTTGTCCGACGAAAATAGCGAAGACGGCGAGGGCCTTGAAAAAGAAGAACGTCAGATGATTCTGAACATCTTCGATTTCGTGGAAACTCCGGTCCGCGAAATCATGACTCCCCGTGTGGACATGTGCGCCATTGATGTGGATACTTCTCTGGAAGACTTGATCAAGGTCTTGAACAGTGAACGTCATTCCCGCTTGCCTGTGTACAAAGATACTGTAGACAACATTGTGGGCGTACTTTCTAACCGTGATTTTTTGGAATGGTATACGGAACATCACGAGGAACCATTTGACATCATGAAGATTGTGATGCCCCCGGTTTTTGTTCCTTACCACAAGAAAATTGACGATCTTTTGACGGAACTTCGCAAGACTGGTAACCAGCTGGCTATCGTCGTGGATGAATACGGTGGAACCGCTGGCCTTGTGACCTTGGAAGACATCTTGGAAGAGATTGTGGGTGAAATTCGCGACGAAGACGACGTGGATGAAGACGAGGATGTGCAGAAGTTGAAGGACGGTCGTTACATCCTGGATCCGCTGATGACTTTGTCGGACTTGGAATATGAACTGGGCGTAGAGCTGGAAGCTCCGGAAAATTCCCACGTGGAAACCTTGTCCGGCCTGATTCAGGCTACCTTGGGCATTATTCCGTCTCCCGGCGCAGAAGTGGTCATTAAGGGCTATACCTTCCGCGTGCTGAAGATGGACGGAACCCGAATGGAAAAGGTTCTGATGATTCAGCCGGGTAAGGGCAAACCGAAGAACCCGCCCCGCACCCAAGCCTTCAAAGTTTCGCAGTAACTAGTTACGATTAGCTTGAAACACATTGTTTACGGTAAAAAAGAATCCCGCGGTAAAGCGGGATTTTTTTATAGCCTCGGGAGGCTTACATGTTCGTCAGGTCTTTGTACAGCGCACGGATTGCGTTGCCGCGGTGGCTGATAACCTTCTTTTCTTCCAGTTCCATCTGGGCAAAAGTACGGGTTTCACCATCGGGTACGAACAGTGGGTCATAACCGAAGCCCATGTCACCTACAGGAGCGTGATTGATGGCACCTCGGCATTCTCCTTCGTAGATCTTTGCTTCGGTAACTGTAAACTTGCCGTCGTCGCCCTTTACAATCTTCTGGTACGAAAGTGCGCAGAAATAACGGGCGGCGCGGTCTTCAACACCTTCCAACTTTGCTAAAAGTTTGTTGTTGTTGGCATCGTCGTCACCATGGCCACCTGCGTAGCGTGCACTGTAAATACCAGGTTCGCTATTGATAGCGAAAACTTCAAGACCGGAGTCATCGGCAAGGACTGTGGCTTCAATACCTTTGTTGGCGAGCCACTGGGCGGTAACGCTAGACTTGATGATTGCGTTTGCGGCAAAAGAATCGCCGTCTTCTACGATATCGCCGTCGAAACCGATGTCCTTAAGAGTCTTGAATTCGTAATGTTCAGTGCCCAGAATGTGGGCGAAGTCGCGGATTTTACCAGCACTTCCAGTTGCGATTACAAATAAATTCTTCATTAGTAGTGCTCGGGCTTCATGACAATGAGAATTGCATCTACGACAACGCCAACACCGCAAAGGCCGGCAGTGCAAAGCCAAAGAATGCCTGTCCAGATTTTGCCTTCATAAAAACGGTGTAAACCAAGATAGCCCAGCAAAATGCAAAGGGCAAGGGCGATCCACTTATTATGTTCACCTTGTGCGGCCATAAAGCCTCCTTTCTACAAATTCAAATATAAAAATTCTTCCTGCTATGGAACACCTGAAACAGCTTTATTGTTGTCAAAATATTTCGAAAATCAAACTTTTGGGGATGGCATTTTCATTGAAAGTAAAGGGTGTTCGATAAATACCGGTAGTATAACCCTGGAGTGGGGCTTGAAATAGGGGCAATGAGCATTTATAATTGCACAAATTACTAATTTATTTTTTATGAAGTTTGATTATCGCAGCAAAATTTTTACTGCCAGTTTGGCAACTCTTATCGGTTCCGTATCCTTTGGACTTTCCGCCTGCGCATCTAGCGGTTCATCTAACGTGTCCGCTGATATGAAAATAGAAACTCAGGCACCGGCAATGCCTATGCCTGCGGTTAGTGCCAATACCACTTTTGAAATTGTGACTGTGGCTGATAATAAGCAGATTCGTGTTGTTGAAAAACCGACTCTTGCTGCCTTAGACTTTGCTGCCTACTATAACAATCCCATCCGATTGGCCGGCAAGGAAGAAAAACCAGAAAATTATGTTGGCAAAATGGCCGGAGTTTCCCTTGCCGATTATCCGTTCCCCATGCTGGATTCCCTTTCTACAAATCGCCCCGCTGTTGTCGATGGCCGCGCTCCTATTTCCTGGGAACCCTTTGCTAAGCTGATGTACGCGCAGTTGGGAAATGATTCCTTGAATATCGTGTTGAATTCCGTAGAAGCTGTTAAATGGGATGAACCTGAAGTCTTCCGCGCGTTCCAGAATGTAACCCGCATGTGGGGTGTACCCATGACTGATGGTTCCGTGGAATGGTGGGTGGAAGTTTCTCCTGCAGCTTGGAATGGTCGCGCTCCTTTTTACGGCAAACTGAATTACAAATCCTACGGTGAAACAGCTGAAATTTTCAATTATTACCTGACAGGAGAAATGAATTCAGACGACGCCATGAATTGGGCTCGAACTCTATCCTCCTACTGGTATCCTACTTTGAATACGGATTTGGAACCTCATACCGCCGGAGCACCCTGGGAAAGCGGTAGACCCTTTGCTGTTATGCGTGGTAATCCTATGGGAAATCCCATGTGGATTAGTTTTGATGTGCCTGCATTCCGTATGTCTGACGAAGCTGTTCGAGCTAAACAGGTGGCTGATTCCTTGGCCAATTCCGGCGAAGTAATACCTGTGGATCGTCACTTGGATACTTCTTCTACCTTCCGCTTCCAGACCTTGAACGAAGTTAAGGGCTCCTGCCCTGCAAACGAAGCTACTGCAAAGTTCCACAAATCCTTAGCCGACCAAATGGCAAAACTTCCTAAGGAACAGAATGCCTGGGCTCAGGTGGATGTCAACGGCAATAAGGTGGATGGAGGTTTCCTTTGGTTCCGTCGCAATGCAAATTACTTGTTGGCAAACAGAATCAGTGGCCAAGATAGTCTCCATAATCCGCTACCCCGTATTGTAGAATTGAAGAATCATCTGGATTCTCTTGGCATCCAACTTTTGGTGGTTCCTGTTCCCGTGAAGGAAGAAATCTATGGTGAAAAAATTGTGCCTGGTACAGCCGCAGACTTGTGCGTGAATCCAGAAGGGCGAGCCTTTACTCAAGAACTTCTAGAAGCAGGCATTGACGTGTTGGATATTTATCCAGCGTTAATGGCCGCCAAGATTGGGGATGAACCGCCTCATTACAGTTACCAACGCTACGATACCCATTGGGCTTTGCCTGGTGAACTTGCTGCTATGGAACTTCTGGCCAGTCGCGTAACACAGTACAGCTGGTACGCTGAATCCGGAGCTCAGCCTGGTTCCTTGAATCTGCAGGAAACCAATACCCTTCGCGAAGGCGACTTGGTGGCTCATCTGCCTGATGCTGAAAAAGCAAAGTATCCAGCGGATACCTTGAACGTGATGAAGGTTTATAAAGGTACTGAAACTTATAAGGGTGGTAAGAATGCACCGATTCTCTTGATGGGCGACTCCTTTACTGGCGTCTTCGAATCCGTAGACCAAAAGAGTGGTGGCCCCGGTTCTTTGCTTGCCTTTGCTACTGGCTTGGATGTTCAGGTTCTTACCAGTTGGGGCGGCGGCCCTGGCGTACGTAGCCGCATGATGAAAATGAAAAAAGATATGCAGAGTAAGCGACTAGTGATTTATATGATGACCGCTCGCGATTTCTGGCAATCTCCGATGGAATGGGATAAGCTGTAATGAAAAAGCTGTTTTGGCCACTTTTTATTCTCGTGGCCACGTTGGCTTTGCTGACCTTGCTATGGAATGGCCAAAAAGATGGCGGAAGTTATAGGACTATGGCTTGTGTCTTCGAAGACCGTTCCCCAGTTTGTTTGGACTCAATTTCAGAGTGGCGTGAGGGACTCAATTTTTATGACAGTAGTCTAGCTCTATCTAAGGACACCTTAGGATCCTTGAGGAAACTTCTGTGGGAATATTGGACTATTGAGTTTGTTGGGGCTGGTCCTGCGTCCTATGCAAAGGAATCTCTGCTTCCTCTCCAAGTTTTAAAAGAACGAAAGTCAGGTTGTATGGGACTCTCCTGGCTTGCCATGATGGTGGCTGAGGCTCGTCAAATTCCTTTACAGGTTATTCTTCTGCCAGGACATGTTTTCTTGAAATATGATTGCGAAAATGAGGGACCTTGCGTGAATTTGGAACCCAATCGTCAGGGCTATTCCTATACCGACGAAGAATATCGCGAAAAATATAAAAACGGGCATTGGTCAGGCTTTGAGTTTAAACCATTGACTGTTTCTCAGTACATGGGCTTGGTTGCTTTTAATATTGGAAACCTCTATATGGATTCTGAGCCCCCTCGCGCCTTGACTTGGTATCGTATGGCTGAGGATTTTTTTCCAGAATTTCCTGGTATTTCCCATAACCAAAAAATTGCAAAGAAAAAACTCCCTGATTCCTTATGAATTTTGAATTAACCTAACTGCTTGAAAATTCTTTAATTATTGAAAATGCTATTTTATTGATCTGAGTTGATGGTTTTCTTGATGAGTAATATTACACATTGTTTAAGTAATAACATGAAATTCCTGTTGCTGTGGATTTCAGTTTTGTTTTTTGCTTGTTCTGATGTGGGCTCAAAAGTTTCTATTGAAAATGTTGGAAGCAAAAGTGTTGGTGAAAACATGTTGCTTGTTCATGGGAATGGAGCAAGAACCGTTTTAGGCGTTAATCGTTTTGATGTGAACGCAAACGAACGCCCTGCCATGCCTGTGGAATTTACTTATGACTTTTACATTGGAAAGTCTGAGGTAACATGCGGTGAATTTAACTCGTTGATGAAAAGCTTGACTTTAGATTGTGACAAAGATAGGCCTGTGGTCAACGTAACTTATTTTGATGCAATACTCTTTGCCAACGCACGTAGTAAAAGTGAAGGCTACGATACGGTTTATACTTATACCGCTGCTGAATATGATGATGACGGGCATTGTGTGAATTTGGAATTCCTCAATTTTTTAAACAATGTTGATGGGTTCCGTTTACCTACGGAAGCTGAATGGGTTCTTGTTGCTTCGAAACACTGGGATCCTTCTGCAGGTTGGCATGAGTCGAATTCTGATGGTGAACCCCATGATGTTTGCACTGCTCGGGAATCTTCGAAAGACAATGATGTTTGCGACATGGAAGGCAATGTGTCGGAATGGGTGAATGATTGGTTGGGACGCTATGTGGATTCTACTGTTACAGACTACATGGGAGCCCCTGATGGGGGAAGTGTAGGAGAACGAGTTATTAAGGGTGGTAGCTTTAGAAACAGCTTAGATGCTATTACCTTAAGCAATCGAAGCGATGTGTACACGGTAACGTCTTCTACCATGGCTGAATATGTTGGTTTTCGTCTTGCCTATGGAAAAATTGGAAATCCCACGTGGATATCTCCCAACGGAATGGCAAATACAAGCAGAATTTCCGTTATGACTTCTGCGGATGTTCTGCGAGCTAAAGCAGGAACTATTCAGAGTAAAATTGTATTCCGTAATGATGTTTCTGGAAACTTGGCTTATCTTGACTTCAGCGATGGTTTGGGATCTGTTGTTGAAATAAAGGATACAATAGACGCTTATCATCCTGAAATATCGCCTGATGGTAAAAAGGTTGCGTTTTCTACAAAGTACGAAGGTATTTCGGGCAAGTCGGAATTATATGTTCGGGATTTAATGCCGTCGGGTTCCAATTTGGTGAAATTGAATGTTGAGTCGGCAGCTATTCCTCGTTGGAATGTTTTACCCAATGGGGATACTGTTATTGTTTATGTTGATGATGCGGGAAACAACAAAGACGAATCGAACTTTAAAAAATCCAGTACATGGCAGGTGAAGTTTTCCAATGGAAAATTTGGAACGCCAGAAAAACTTTTTGACGGGGCTTTCCATGGTGGTGTTAGTCAGGATCGTCGTCTTGCTGTTACTGGAGCCCGCCTGCTTCGTGCAAAGGTTGCTGATTCCGCTCAAACCTTGAGTGATGCGTCTAAAAACGAAGTTTGGTATAATTCTGAACAAGCTTGTAATGTGAGCTTGAATCGAGATGAATCAAAACGTACACTGTTCTTAGATTTTAGCGGCAAAACAGGCACGGAATTTGCCGCGGACAAATATGGCGTTCATGAAATGCTTTTGATTGCAGATAGCGTCGGTCATTTGATACAGACGGTTCCTGCTCCAAAGGGATATTCTTTTGATCATAGCGAATGGGCTGTTGAATATTCCTCCGTCCCTCAAAATTTTGTTGTTGCCGCATTGACAAATGTAAATGGCGTTCACGAAAAGATTGTTCTTGTAAATATTGAAGATAGTTCCATTATTGATATTGCCAGCGGAGAGGAACTTTGGCATCCAAACATTTGGATACGTCCTCAATTAGAAAATGGGGATGTGGACAGTGTCGGCGTTTACTACAAATATGCATCTAGCAACATCCAGACTGCAAGCACTGTTGAATTGGGCATGAAACTGAAGGCGTTCTGGTCCATGCATAATGACGTTGAATTTGTTGCTTTGGGTAGTTCTATGGTTTTGAATGCGGTTATTGACGATTCTATCAAAACCTACAAGTCTTTGAATATGGGTGTGACCTTGACTGACATACACATGTTTAAGCATTTACTTTTTAATTATGTGTTTCCCTATGCAAAAAATTTAAAAGCTGTAATGGTGGAACTTTCTCCAGGTTTTTTATTTCGTTATGAAGAAGAACATTTTGGAGTTGTGTTCAGTTACTCGCCCGGATTACGTTATGATGCTCATTTCTTGAATGAGAAAACTGTGGAAACTGTTGCTGAAAACTCCCAGAAGATAGATTATCCTACAGACCGCTTTATCCAGGAGTATATTGAAGGTTCTTTTGTTTTACCTTCAAGTTCTTGGGGCGATTCCTATGTTGCTGTTGATTTGGATAGGCTAACCTTAGATTTTCCGAGTTTGAAAATGAGCTTGCAAAAGATTCGCGACATTAAAAATTATGCAGACTCTATTGGGGTCAAGTTTTTCATGACCATTACACCCCGTAATCCTGCTTATAGAAAGACGGACTCTTTTGGTGTTTTTGGGCCCAGTAGAAATAACGCACACGCAATAATAGATTCCGTAAGAAACATGGGAATTATGATTTTTGATGAAAATAAAGATGGATTGCATGATTACAGTAAAAAAGAGGCTTATAACAATACCCATGTGAGCTTTCTCGGCGCCGCAAAATACTCGGTAAGATTAGATTCTGTGCTGAAAACCCTAAAGTGATTGTATGAAATTAGAATGTTCCAAGATATGTTTTTTTAAGCTGGTGATGCTTTGGAATTTAGTTGTTTTGCTGAGTTCCTGTAGTACAAACACGTCTAATGCGCCTATTGCCTCTGATGATCCGGAACATAAAGACATGGTCTTGATTTCTGCAAAGGGAAATCAAATCAGCCTAGGAACCAATGACGATTCTGCTCCCGTAAAAGAACGTCCTAAAATGCAGGTGCGTTTTACCTATGATTTTTCAATTGGAAAACATGAGGTTACGTGTTCCCAGTTTAATTCTGTAATGGAAAAGTACGAATTGACGGTGCCATGCGCTGCTGATGATTTGCCGGCCGCCGATTTGACATTCTACGACGCGATACTTTTTCTCAATGCTCTAAGTAAGCAAGAGAATCTTGATACCGTTTACTCTTATAGAAGTCTTCGTCAAGACGAGGATAATCATTGTGTTGGTATGGAGGGCTTTGCTTTTCATCCTGAGTTTGAAGGGTTCCGTTTACCTACAGAAGCGGAATGGATACTTGCAGCAGAAAAAGGATGGAATCCCAAACGTGGTTGGAATTCAGAAAAGTCCGACTACAAAACCCATCCTGTTTGTCACGCTTCAAAAAATGATAACGGAATTTGTGATTTAGCAGGAAATGTTAAAGAATGGGTGAATGATTGGCTTGGTTATTTTCGAGATACCACATTGACAGACTATGTCGGAGCTCCCGACGGAGGTTCTGTTGGTGAACGCGTTGTTAAGGGCGGAAGTTTTCGCAACGAAGCGTCCAGCATTCGTCTCTATTCTCGCGGTGATGTTTACACAGTGACATCATCTACAAAGGGAGATTATCTAGGCTTTAGAATTGCCATAGGAAAAATTCCCAACGCCACTTGGATGTCTTCTAATGGTTCAGCTAGTAATAGCAGAATTGTCCCTCTAGCCAATTCAGGCTCAGTGAAAGCTCTTACGGGAACCTATAGAACAAAACTTGTGGCAAGGAATGATTTGACAGGGAACTTGTTTTTTGTTGATTATTCCAATGGTTCTCTTTCTGTTGTGGAAATCAAGGATACCATAGATTCCTATCATCCTGAGATTTCGCCCGATGGTAAGAAAGTTGCGTTCTGCACGAAATTTGAAGGCTTGGAAGGCAAGTCGAAATTGTATGTGCGCAATTTAAATTCGCAGGGCGACAACTTGGTTGCTCTTGATGTAGAATCTGCTGCGATTCCTCGTTGGCGAGTGTTGGCTTCTGGCGATACTGTAATTGTATACGTCAGTGATGCTGGAAACAACAAGGATCCGTCAGACTTTAATCGAAAATCTACTTGGCAGGTACCTTTCTCCAAGGGAAAGTTTGGCTCTCCCAAGAAATTGTATGATGGAGCCTATCATGGTGGCATAAGCTACGACGACCGATTAGCTGTAACGGGCGCCCGTTTGCTGAGAACCAAAATGGATGATCTGGATTCTGTCTGGTATAACGCAGAACAAGCTTGCAACGTAAGTCTCAGCCGAGATTCATCAAAGAGAACTTTGTTCCTGGATTTTGGCGGTAAAACGGGCCAGGATTTTGTAGACGCCAAGTATGGAACTCACGAGTACTTGCTGATTACGGATAGCCTTGGCGTCTTGAATAAAGCGGTAAAAGCTCCGGAAGGGTATTCCTTTGATCATAGCGAATGGATTGTGAGTGGCGCCGCTGTTGGTCGTTTGAATTTGGCTGTCGTTTCTTTGACGAATTCTATGGGCGCTCATGATAGACTGGCTATGGTTGATGTGGAAAACGGTTCTGTTACAGAGTTGCTGGAAGGCGATGAACTTTGGCATCCTTCCTTGTGGGTTGCATCTTCGTCTCCCGTAAACGGGGAGTCTCTCCTGAATGCCGATAGTGCCGGCGCCTACTTATTGGAATCTTCTGAACTGGGTCCGCAAATACTTCGCTATAAGATGGAACTTTTGTGGCGTTATAAGGATTCTGCAAACGTGGTCATTGTAGGATCCTCGAGACCTTTAGATGCTGTAAGCCCCAGTGGATTTGGTGAGGAACATTTTGCCATAAATTTAGCTCAAACTCCGAATTCGCTCTATATGTCTCACGACATTCTTGAAAAATATGTTTACCCCCACGTCAAAAACCTGCGTTATGTCATTATTTCTCTGGATCTTGATTTTTGGTACAAGACGGAGGTGGATAATTTCTTCCTCAGTGAATACAAGGCCTATCCTGGCTATGTGTACGACGAAAATCATGACTATTGGAAGGATGGATACCCCAGCGGTCTTTTAGAGTACACAGAAAGTGCCTTGGGCATAGAAACTCCAGAAATATTTGTGGAGGATCGAGGAAGACTTACAAGTACGTTCTGTTGTGGATGGGGAGAAAAGGCTGAAGTCGAATTTGACAGTACTGTTTATGATGGTCAAAATTATATAGCCAAGTCTTTGGATGTTCTGAGACAAATGATTGAAAGTGCTTCTAGCAGGAATGTGTTTCTAGTTGGAGTCGTATTCCCGCAGCATCCAGGGTATAAAAAAACAGGGGCCTTTGGTCGGTATGGCTTACGCCGCAGTATGGCAGAAAAAATTATAGAGGACCTGGAAAGTTTGAGGGAAACTTATCCTAATTTCGTATTTATGGATGAAAATAAAATGGGAAATCATGATTACTCCGATGAAATGTCACAAGATAACGACCATCTGTGCATTGAAGGCGGAAAACTGATTACGTCCCGTATTGATTCCGTATTGCGGACTTTGAAATGAGTTCCTGCTAACAAATGCAGAAGCATTTTTTATCTTTTACATGTCTATTCCTTAGTTTTTGACAAGGGTAGGGGAGTTTAGGGTGCTTCGCTGTGTAACGATATTTTTTATTTGCTTTATAGTGTCACTGGGCTTAATGGCCTGTGATTCTTTACGCGGTGCACCTCTGTCTAACATAAAAAATGAACTTATGGAAGGCTTTGTCTTGGTAAAGTCATCTGGACAAAGTGTTCTGCTAGGAACCAATAGCTCCTCTGCGCCATTAAAAGAACGTCCCCAAATGAAAGTTGATTTCACTTATGACTATTACATAGGGGATCATGAAGTAACTTGTGAAGAGTATAATGACGCTATTACGACAGCTTCTGCGGACGAAGGGAGTCTTTTCCCCTGTTCAGGACCTAATTGGCCTTTGTTCAATGTCACTTACTATGACGCTGTTATCTATGCAAATGCTTTGAGTAAAATACATAATCTTGATACTGCCTATACCTATCTTTCTTTAAAGTTTGATTCTGATGGACATTGTACGGGACTAGAAGGCTTGCGCTTTTTTCCCGAGGTTTATGGTTATCGGTTACCTACCGAAGCCGAGTGGATTTACGCTGCATCACAGGGATGGAATCCTAGGTATGGCTGGACTTCTGAAGTCTCCGATTTTTCCTATCATCCAATTCGCATGAAACCTGCGAATGTTCTGAATATTTACGATATGGCCGGCAATTTAATGGAATGGGTGAACGATTGGTTTGGCTATTTCCGGGATACAACCTTGACAAATTACGTGGGGTACGTAGATGGTGGTAACGTTGGTGAAAGAGTCGTCAAGGGAGGAAGTTTTCGCAATGACGCAAAAAACTTGAAGCTTTATTCGCGCTCTGATGTTTACATGGTAACCTCGGCAACAAGGGCTGATTATGTAGGTTTTCGTTTGGCGCTTGGTGTTATTCCTGATGCAACCTGGCTTTCCTCTAGCGGCATTACGGTGGCGAGTTCCACAGAACTTTTGACAGGAACCTCTAAGGTGAAAAGTCAAACGGGAAGTTTCCGCACGAAACTCGCTTTTAGAAATGATGTCACAGGAAACTTGTCTTATGTAGACTATTTTACGGGTGCCTTGCAGATTGTCGAAATTCAGGATACCCTGGATGTTTTTCACCCTGATATTTCTCCAGATGGCCGTAAGGTTGCCTTTAGTACGTCATTTGAAGGAATATCGGGAAAATCTTCCGTTTATGTTCGCGACTTGAATTATAAGGGTTCCAACTTGGTGAAGCTAGATGTGGAATCGGCCTCAATTCCCAGATGGCGTGTTCTGGACAATGGAGATACCGTAATTGTCTACGTGTCTGACGCTGGTGTAAATACTTTGGATGAAGAATTCTTCGGTAAGAGCACTTGGCAGGTGAAGTTCTCCGAAGGCGAATTTGGAACTCCCCAAAAGCTTTTTGATGGGGCGTATCATGGAGGCGTTAGCAACGATAACAGCCTTGCCGTGACAGGAGCTAGAATCCTTAGGGCTCGTATGGAAAGTCTAGAAGGTGTGTTGGATACGGTATGGTTTGATGGTGATCAAATCTGTAACGTCAGCCTCAGCAAGGGGAAACACAATCGTATATTGTATCTGGATTTTGCCGGTAAAACAGGAAAGGAATATGTAGGTTCCCGCTACGCGGTGCATGAATATCTTTTTGTCGCTGATTCAAGTGGAAATATCCTGAATGCGGTTAAGGCGCCCAATGGATATACTTTTGACCATAGTGAATGGGCCGTCTCTGGTAATCCCAATAGCGAAGATGATGATCTTGCTGTAGTTTCATTGACAAATGCAAATGGTGCCCATGATAAAATTGCTTTGGTGAATCTCTCCAAAGGATCGATTACGGAACTTGTTAAAGGAGATGAGCTTTGGCATCCAAGTCTTTGGCGAAAGAGTATTAAGAACTTTGCAAAAGACAACTTGGATAGTATGGGCGTTTATTATGATAATCCTGTGGGAACTAGCGAAGCCATCATGAAAGTGAAGATGCGCATGTTCTGGGAATCGAAGGATTCATTGGAACTGATCGCGATTGGTTCTTCAAGAACGGAGAGAGGCGTTGCTCCTCTCTGGATTAACTCATATAAGGCTTTTAATTTTGGTTATTCTGGAAGTGAGCTATGGGGTGAAATCTATCTTGCAGAAAATTACGTACTGAACCATGCTAAGAATTTGAAGGTCCTTGTGATGGAACTACCTTTGGATTTGCAATCTAATTCGCCTGATTTTAGAAATTGGATGGTTTTTGAACAAGCTCCTGGTTATATCTACGATAAAAATCACGACTTCTGGAAGAACGGTCTGCCGGAAAACTTCTTGCCATACATTGTTGAATTTCTGGAATATACAGAGGAAGATCAAAGTTCCTATGTGAAGACAGATGGCTGGCTTGTTGAAGAATGTGCCGGATGGAAGGGCTATGAAATAGACAACGATTCAGTACTTACGGAAAAAACGCAGGGCTATTATAGCGATGTCATGGATAGTCTTGATCAGTTTATTGAAGATACCAAAGATTTGGGTATTAAGCTTGTCTTAGTGATTTTTCCTCAATCTCCGGCCTATGCGCAGACGGGGGCATTTGGAAGGCATGGTGTACAAAGAAGTCTAGCAATGGAAACGATAAAACATTACAGAGATCTGGAAAAAAAGTATAATCATCTGTACATTGTAGACGAAAACAAGATGGGAAATCATGATTATACCGATGCTATGGCTGCAGATTATGATCATTTATGTATAGAGGGTGCAGCACGTTTCTCTCGAAAATTGGATTCGTTGCTGAAGACTCTCAATTAAATTGTGCAATCCCATAATGAAAAAATATTTTGGCCTAATCGATAATGTATATTGTTGTTTATGGATCCGCTATCAAAAGAAATGCAAGCTCAACGTGGATTGAAAAGAAGATGTTTCGTATATGCCCTGTACGCAGTAATGCTTTTGCTTTGTGCGTGTAGTAACGAGGGCATTAATTCTTCACATGGGACAGATGACTTCGGCAGTTCAGAGATTGAACTTATAAAGGACTCTCTACATAATGGAATGGTTCTTGTCAGAGCCACGGGTGCGCATACCTATTTGGGTACTGTTGAAAAATTGGCAAGGACAAACGAAAAACCTGCGATGAAGGTCTTGTTTGATTATGATTTTTCTATAGGTGACCACGAGATTACCTGTGACGAGTTTGGAGATGAGGAATGTTCCTCTGATGATGATCCTGTATCCAACGTAACATTTTTCGATGCAGCTCTTTTTGCAAATGAGCGTAGTAAAAAGGAAGGCTTTGATTCTGCATATGTCTACACCAAGAAAGTGATGGACGATAAGGGTCATTGCATCGGGTTAGAAAATTTTGAATTTAAGGCCGATGTAAATGCATATCGCTTACCTACAGAAGCAGAATGGGTTTTAGTCGCTAACCAGAACTGGGAACCGCAGGAAAGCTGGAATAGTTCCAATTCAGACTTTAAAAAAAATAAGGTTTGTTCCATTGAATCAATGAAGGGTCCTGTTTGTGACATGGCTGGGAATGTCGCCGAATGGGTCAATGATTGGATGGGTCCTTTTGCTGATACGACGGTGACAAATTTTATCGGTTCAGAATCCAAGGGAACTCAGGGAGAGAGAGTTGTAAAAGGCGGAAGTTATCGCAACAATCCTCAGGATATGTATGTTTACACTAGAGGAGATATCTATACGGTGGTGTCTTCCACTAAAGCCGAATATGTTGGCTTTAGATTGGCCTTTGGGGCTATTCCCCATGCAAGGACTTTAGAAATTGATAGGGTTACGACCTCTGGAGATAATTCTTTACAGGCTTCCTTGGAAACTATGAAAGGTGTCACTGGTTCATATTTGACGAAACTAGCTTTTAGGGACGATGTAACTGGAAACTTGACGTTTGTGGACTACGGTGGAGGCTACTTTGATCTTGTCATTATTGCAGATACAATAGATGTTTATCACCCGGATATTTCTCCGGATGGACGACGTGTAGCCTTTTGTACTAAACAGGAAGGTGTAAGCGGTATCTCGAAATTGTACGTTCGAGATTTGAATGCAACCGGTAGTAACCTTGTTCGGTTGGAGGTTGAAAGTGCTGCTATTCCCCGATGGAAAATTCTTGATAATGGTGATACAGTCATTGTCTATGTTTCTGATGCAGGCGTAAATTCAGATGAAACAAAATGGCTTGAAAAATCCACATGGCAGGTCAAATTTTCCAATGGTAAATTCGGAACACCTGAAAAATTGTATGATGGATCCTATCATGGGGGCGTAAGCGAAGATGGCACATTGGCGGTATCTGGAGCAAGGCTTTTAAGGTCTAGAATTTATGATGATTCCACAAAGGACTATTCCAATAATCTTTGGTACAATTCAGAACAGGCCTGTAATGTCTCGCTCTCTCAGGATGGATCAAAGAGAACCTTATTTCTAGATTTTAGCGGAAAGACAGGCCGTGAGTTCGTGGGAAATAGCTATGGAACTCATAAATATCTTCTGTTTGCAGATAGTGTGGGTCAATTGATTTCAGCTATTCCCTCTCCAAATGATTTTAGCTTTGATCATAGTGAGTGGGCTGTTGGAAGCAAAGTTCGCGGAGGTCGAAATGTGGCTGTAGCGACATTGACGAATTCAAACGGAGCTCATAAGAAAATTGTTGCGATTGATGTTGACCAAAAGAATATCATAACTCTTGTGGAGGGGGATGAACTTTGGCATCCTTGTCTTTGGATTAAGTCTGCTGATTTTTCGGATCCGATTTTGAACCTGGATAGCGCAGGAAAATACTTGATGGAATTCCACGAAAATGAACAAGCGATGTTCCGCAATAAGTTGGGCATATACTGGAATAAACTTGAAGAAACAGAAATTTTGCTTGTGGGAAGCTCTAGAACAGAATGGGGACTCAATCCGGATCTTTATCCCGATATGAAAATGGTTAATGTGGGTGTTTCGGGCGTTGATGCCGGCCGAGATCTGTATTTTATCCGGAATTATGCCTTAAATCACGCAGATCACTTGAAAGCTATTACGATGTCTTTGGATTTGGATAACTGGAGAGGTTATGAGGACCATCTTTCCTTGGTCTTAAGTGGAGGCCCCGGCTATGCTTATGACGCAAATCATGGCTTTTGGGCTGATTCTATTCCAGAAGGATTCTTGCAGGCGGTTGAAAATGGATATCCTGCAGGCGGTTTCTGTTCCCAGATGTACACAGATTTAGGTGGACAATGTAAGGAAAGTGTTTCTTGGACGTCATCTCGCGTTGAGGTTGTCTTTGATTCTGTCTTTTCCAAAAAGGAAATGAAATATCTTGACGACCGCTTAGATGAATTGGTTGAACTGGCTGAAATTGCGGCGAAGAAAAAGGTGTATCTTATTGCTATTGTTTTTCCCCAAGCACCACAGTATAAGAAAACGGGAAGTTTTGGAGTTTATGGCCTTCAGAGAAGTGTCGCTTCAAAAAAGTTGAAGTGGCTTGACTCCCTGGCCAAGGAAAATCCCTATTTTGTTCTAATGGATGAAAATAAAATGGGAAATCATGATTATACGGATGCAATGGCCTTTAATCGAGACCATTTAAGCTGTGATGGCGCAAAACAGCTGACGGCTCGTCTAAAGAAGTTGTTGGAAGAATTGATGAAATGAGTCGCTTCCGGTTGACTGTCCCTCTATTTGTATTAATCTTTTCTGTTTTCCCGCTAACGGACACGGACATTTGGTGGCATTTGGCCTGTGCTCGGGAATGGGTGACAACGTGGACTCCGGTCCGTGAACCTGTTGTCAATGTCCATGAATTTTTTCAAAAGTTTGTTGCGTTTGTTTATGATCTTGGAGGAGCGCCCTTACTTGTTGCAGTCAAGTCTGTATTGTGGGCGGGAGTCTTTACGTTGTTCCTAAAAGGAACTGCTGTAAATTGGCGAAGGAGTGTTCTCTGCATTCTTTTAATCTTTGTTTTTCGCTACCAACTTGAAATGCGCCCTGTTGTGCTTAGCCTGTTGTTCCTTGGAATCTACTGGAATGTGCTGCCATGGTTGGCGAAGGGGTATGATGACTCACAAAAACATTGGATTGCGACAATAGGAATTTTGTGCATACAGTGGGTTTGGTGCCGTTGTCAGGGCTTATATATTTTAGGACCTATTTTTGCATTGACGGTAGTTGCTGCTTACTTTGATTGGAACAACTTGAATCGCCTCGCTTTACTTGCTTTGTTTGTTCTTGCCTTGTTTGGAATGCCATTCTTACACAATGATGGCTTTTTGTTGGCGGCTTATCCCTTTGAACTGCTAAATCGTTTAGTGGGACTGAGTTCCTCTGCCTCTATTTTTGCCAAAGAAGTTGCAGAAAATCGTTCTCCGCTGACTTTGCTTGTGGAAGGAGAAAATTTTTGGACTTCTCTATTAATGATTGCATGTTGCTTGATGGGACTTGGCTTTGCATTAAAGCAGTTTGCAAATATGATTAAGGTCAAGGCTTTGCGCAATGGTGATCAATTTCTTGAATTGGCTGTACTTTGTACAACGGCTATCTTGGCTCTGCTAGCCGAGCGCAACTTTGTCCTTTTCTTGCCGGTTTTTCTTTATTTTGTTGGTCACTTAGAAAATTTGGTTTTCTCTAACGTTGTCATTCCGGGGGGTGACCCAGAATCTTCAGTTCTAAAAATTTTTGCAATCGTTGTAGTCATGTTTGTCCTTGGCCTGTGGGGAAAATCTTTGTTGGCATACGATAAGACCATGATTTCGTACCAGCGAGTTCCTGTGGCTGCTGCAGAATGGATGAAAAATCATCCTCATGAAGGGCGGCTCTTTAACGACGATCGTGCCGGCGGTTATCTGGCATTTACGAATCCGACTGATTCCACTTACATCGATGGACGTTTCATGCTGAAGACTGCAGATTTCTTTGAACAGTATCTGCAATTTGCAGAAAATCCGGAAGGATTTGTTCGCTACGCTGACTCTACAGGAATCGATAGGGCAGTTTTACCACTGAAATATTATGCTCGCTGGGACGCTCTGATACTGAAGTTGATTGAATACGGTCAATGGACTGTTTCGTATATGGACGATTGTTTTGTTATACTAGACAATAAACGATAAGTTTTTTATGAAAATATTGCTTTTATTTTTGATTCTGTTCTTGATAAGTTGCACTGATACACCATCTGGATCTGATCAGAAATCTTTTGATGTTCTTGTTGATGCATCTTTTTTTCAAAAGCATTTTAAAACGTCTAAGGTGAAAATTGTTTTTAGAGATGATAATGAAAACGCTCTTAATTTTCTAGAAATAGACGGTGATAGCTTTGACTTGAATCAGCTGAATGTCGATGATGGCGTTGAACCTTACCATCCTCAATTTTCTCCGGATGGTAGTAAAATTGTTTTTTCTACGGGAGCGGAAGGTGTTATGACTCCTTCGGCGCTGTATGTGATTGATATTTCTACTCCAGAATATAAAACGTATAAGCTTGAAGGCATAAATGCGGCGATTCCTCGTTGGCGTGGTCCTTCTCTGCGACGTATCAGGTTGTGTATTCCAAGAATGTTTTTGGCGAACCGCAAAAAATAATGAATCGAAGTTATAATGGAGGTGTTTCCGATGATAACAGTTTTGCTGTTACAGGCGCTCCAAGACTTTTTTTCCACTATGCTTCTGACGACGATTCTGTGAATGTTGAAATGTACAATGATGAACAAGTATGCAATGTATCGCTCTCAAGAAATGCAGAGAACATTGTGTCTTTTCTAGGGACACGAGGTAAAATGGGCGTGGAATTTACGAAAGATAAACATTATATTTGGCATCAGTATGTCTTCTATATGGATTCGACTGGAAATCTGGTTAAGGCGATTAAGGGAACTGTTGATGGCGTGTTTGAACATGTGGAATGGCTTTTTATCCGGGATATCAAATTGCAAGCATCTCAAATTCTGGAATAAGCGAATATATGGTTTTGATTGATTACGAAAAATCGACATATTACAAAATAGTCAAAGCCTTGGGAATGCAGTTGATGCATCCGGATCTTTGGGTTTCCCAAAAGTAAATTGCGCCCTATAAGAAAAGACCCGGCAAGATGCCGGGTCTCCTTTTTCTCTCTCGTTTGAATTTTATTACTTGAGGTTGATGATGCGGTGAGAACTTGCAGAGCCGCTCTGAACCTTTACAAGGTATTGGCCGGCGGGAAGCTTAGCCAAAGAGAGTCTGCCGCTAACGCCGTCAATCATCATGAGCTTGTGGCCCTTCAAGTCGAACAGTTCAACTGTTGCTGCGGAGGTTCCTGTGATTTCAAGAGCTCTGTTGCTGAAACCAACGTTGAATGTTGCTGCATTCATATTGTGAATTGCCTGCTGACCGCCTTGATCACCACCAACGGCACACTTGGTGTAGGTGGTGGGGTTTGTGGCCAAGTATCCCTTCACCATGTTGCCGGAACTGGAATACTGGAGGTTGTTCTTGTTGGAACCACCTGCAAATGCTGCGGTGCCTTCGCTAATGTGGGATGCAGACCAGTTTGCCCAGGAAAGCTTATACTGATTTACATATTCTTGCCAGGACTGATTTTCGGACTCACCCGGAGTACCTTTACCATCGGCACTACCAGTTCCCCATTCAGAAATGAAAATGGAAAGGCCTGCCTTCATGGCTTCAAGACCACGGGCGCCTTCGCTAGGTCCGCCCCAGCTGAGGTTTCCTGTGGCTTTATGGCTCATTGCATAATAATGGAGGGCATAGGCGGTATTCTTCTTGCTGTCGTTTACTTCGTTTCCGATTGCCTGCTGGGGATTCTGGTCCCATTCAGGGTTGCCCACAATAATCAGGTTGTCGGAGTACTTACGAATTTCGGGAATCACTTGGTTAGCGTATTTCTTGACCTCGTCCCAGCTCTGTTTTTCCGGTTCGTTGAATAATTCAAAAATCACGTGGTCGTACTGACCGTACTGCTGAGCCATTTCAGCAAAGAATGCTTTGGAATTTTCAGTTTCGGTATTGGCGATGTGAGAATGCCAGTCGATGATGACGTAGATGTCTTGCTTGATGGCTGCTTCTACCACAGTCTTCATGAGGTTGGTCTGGTAGTCCTTATCGACAGCGTAGCCTCTCATGTGTTCTGCACCATCTTTACCGCATTCGCCAAAGTTCTTGCAACCCCACCAGTCCTGATCGCTGGTAGCCATTGCTGCACGAACAATTTGGATCTTCATGTCCTTTACCATGGAGGCGATGCCTTCTTCGCTCCAGTATTCAACGGCCTGGGGCTGAAGGCTCCAGTAAAGGCTCATGCCGCGAACTTGAACTTCGGCACCGTCCTTGACACCTTCGCAGGAACCGTAAATGCGACCTTCGCCGGCGGAATTCTTGCCGGTCATAAGCTGGCCGTATTGGCTAACAGGACCCACGCGGGTGGGAGTAATTGTTTGTGCACTGGCAAGGCCAAAACCGAGGGTCATGGCGCAGGCAAGGGCGGGAATAGATAAAAACTTCATAAACATCCTCATTTTTTCCATAAGATATATTCATAACTCAGTATGAGGATGTGTTGTAAGTATTTTGGTGTTTACGAAAAGAAACAAGTGTGCTCTATATCAACAATCTTTTGGTTGAAATGGGGTGTTTTGTTCTGATTTATTTGGTGTTCTTGCTATCTTTCTTGTGAAATTTGGTAATTTCTTTGTGGATTTTGCCCGTTTTTGAGGTTTTTATGAAAATGAATAAGTTTGTAATGGCTTCCCTGGTGGCTTCACTTGCCTGCTCCGCTTTTGCCCAGCAGGGTGCTCCCACTGGTGCTGCCGTGGACCCCACCGCCGATGAACAAAAGGCTTTGGACGCCCTGAAAGGCAAGGTGGAAGGTGTAATTGCCTGGTCCACAAGCCGTGCAAACTCTCATCATGATATTTGGCTCATGAATGCCGATGGTACTGGAGCTCACGCTTTGACCAACAGCGATAACGTGGACTGGTTCCCCAGAATTTCCCCCGATGGATCCAAGGTTCTTTTTAACCGCAGCAAGGGTGGCTGGGTTCCTGAAAACGATGCCAACTATCCTGAAAAGTGGGATTTGTGGACCATGAATATTGACGGCTCTGACCAGGTGAAGGTGGTGGAAAACGCTACTTGGGGTACCTGGCGTCCGGATGGCAAGACCATCGTCTTTAGCCGTGCAGGCAAGGTTTTTACGAAAGCGCTGGATAACAATGCAGAAAACTTAGTGCTGGATGGGGAGGTCGCCTTCAATAAGTCTGGTGTAATCCTCCAGGAACCCAACATGAGTCCCGATGGAAACCACCTGGCCATAACCCTCCGTGGTTCCATGCGCGAGACTGGCGTCTGGGATCTCACAAAGAATAGCTGGACCAAGTCCGGTGACGGCTGCCAGATCGACTGGAACTTCGACGGATCCAAACTCTATCGCGTGAACCCCACTGGTAACGGCGGTACTGCTGCTCCCAGCGAAATCCTGTGGTTTAGCGCCAAGGATGGCAAGCAGGTGGAAAAGGTGGGCTTCTTTGGCATTCCCAAGAATGTAAAGCTTATGGACCTGCCGGGCCGCCGCAGTCATGAATACTTCCCCCGTCTTTCTCCCGATGGCAAGTGGCTTGTGTGGGGTGCAACCGACAAGGGACACGACCACGATATGTTCGATTATGAACTTTACATGTGGAAGATTGGCGAACCTGTGGAAACTGCAGCCCGCATTACTTATCATTCCGGTAATGACCGCTGGCCGGACATTTGGCTGGGCAAGGTTCCTGAAACCGCTAAGCCCGTTGCAAATGTCGCCGAAGTCAAGGCGCAGGCTGCCGCTGCAATCGCAGGCGGTGTTAGCGAAGCCAAGATGGATGAACTGATCAAGTCCATAGACCGCTTGACCGAAGCTGTGAATGCCTTGACCCGCACCCAGATGGACAAGAACATGGCCGCCGAAGGCGCAGAACACATTCCTGCAGGTGCCGCCGAGGCCAAGTAATGTTCTCCGAAAAGAAATTTCTCGCCACTAAGGAAACCTCCAAGTACAAGCGCTTGGCGGAGCTTCTGCGTGTCATCATTTTGCAGTTGGGCGATGACGTTCCCCGCACTCGTCGTGAATTCGAGACCTACGCCGGTTGGATGAAGCTTCCTGCAGAAGAAACTCTGGTAGGCAAGAATCAGGCTCAGATGATTGACTTGTACAAGACCTTCCGTACCCGGGCAGGCCTTGGCTTTGAACGAGATGTTTACCTGGAGCAGGAACCAGGTGACCGTCAGGAAGCTGCAGAAAAGCCCATCCAGTTTGCGGTGCTGGTTCATAACCTCCGCAGTGCCTTTAACGTGGGTTCCATCATTCGCAGTACCGACTGCTTCGGCTTGGAAGGCGTCCATCTTTCTGGATATAGCTGCAGTCCCGATCATGTGACTGTGAAAAGTGCCGCCCGCGGCTGTCAGGAATGGATTCCCATCAAGCGCTGGGAAGATCCCTTTGACTGCATCAACTGGCACAAGGAAAACGGCTACGAGATTATCGCCCTTGAAACCGGCGAAGACATTCCTGATATAAACAAAGTAACATGGCCGGAAAAGGGCCTGATTATCTTGGGAAACGAGGAGTTGGGAATCGCTCCCGAAATTATGGCTGCCACCACCATGAAGGTGACCATTCCTATGGCGGGTCGCAAGGCCAGCATGAACGTGGCTGGAGCATTCGCCATCATGGCTTTTAAGATCCGCTCAAGCTATTCTGCATAAAAATAGAGGCTGTTCTCGAAGGGTACCTGAAATTTTTGCAAGGAAATGGAAAATGAAAAAGAATTTATTGACAAGTGTTGCTTTTGTGCTGGCTTTGGGCCTTGCGGCCTGCGATGACAGTACTTCTGCGAATGGTTCGTCCGGGGATGGAAATGCTGCTGAAGAATCCTCCTCTAGTGTCACCCCGAGTTCCTCCTCTAGAGTCATCCTGAGTTCCTCCTCCAGTGTCATCCTGAGCGATAGCGAAGGATCCAGCAGTTCTATTGCAAGTTCTAGTTCCGCAGTTTCCTCCTGTTCTGTGGAGTCTTCTTCGTCAGTTGTTAGTTCCTCTAGCGAGAAGAGCTCCTCTTCTGTTGCAAGTAGTTCCTCTGCAAAGAGCAGCAGCTCTGTAGCCTCTTCAAGTTCCGTAACATCTTCTTCTTCTGTCGCAAGTAGTTCTTCTTCGAGTGTCATCCCGGGCATCGACCCGGGATCTAGCAGCTCTGTTGCAAGCAGTTCTTCTATGAAGGCTGCATGGGCCTACTTGAATCCAGACATTGACTACGGCGAGTTTACGGATGAACGCGACGGCCAGGTGTACAAGACTATCAAGATCTGCGACAAGGGCAACAATAACTGCCAGACCTGGATGGCCCAGAACTTGAACTATGCCTATAAGGGCGTGAAGTACAATTACAGCAGTTACACTTCCGATTCCACCAGCTGGTGCTACGATAACAAAGCTTCCAATTGCGATAAGTATGGTCGCCTGTACACCTGGAGCGCCGTGATGGATAGTGCTGCCCAGTTCAGCGTAAACGCAGGAACCAAGTGTGGCTACGGTAAGACCTGTACCCCCAATAGCCCCCACCGCGGCATTTGCCCCGAGGGCTGGCATGTGCCCACGAACGAGGAGTACAGCACCCTATACACCTACATAGGT
>JAZLKF010000066.1:0-12557 GCA_045597525.1 Fibrobacter sp.
TGAACTTTTCCTTGACCACGTCCTTCCAATAATGATGGCCGTTCTCGTCGTAGGCCAGGACCGATTTCGTGACCTGTTTTGTCTCCATTTGCACTATACCTGCCTTTTTGTATAGTGTCAACTTTTTTCAGGATAAGACAACCTATGACCTGATGGTTTTTGCTGATCCTGAAAAATATGAAGACGCGCAAATGGTTTATGGGGAATTCTATGAAGCCCTGAGTGGCCTTGCGAAAGTCCGTAAGCAGAACATTACGAAAAAATTGGTTATTCTGGAAATTCAGTAATGAGTATGATTCGTAAGATTTTAGGAATGGCTTCGTTTATTCCTGCGTTGGCGATGGCTGCCAATGTGATTACCTACACGGCTACCTCCAAGATTTCTCAGAAGGATGCTGACAAAAAAGCCTTGGAAGGTGCTGCAATGCAAATCAGTTCCTCTGTAAAGGCGTCTGTAGAAACTCATTTGACAGAAGACAAAGACGGAAACGTTCAGTCTACATTTGAAAGTAAAAAGTCTGTCACAAGCAACGTTCTTTTGAAGGGCGCTAAAATTTCCACGTCCAAGCAAGATGGAGTTTTCCAATCCACTGTGACCGTTGACTTGGAACAGCTTGCATCCAAGATTCTTTTGGATTTAAATCAGTCTCGAGACCAGATGAAATCTTTGGATTCCATCATCCGCCTTGATATGATTGACCGCAATTATCGCAAGATGGCCTCTGATATGGTGCTTCTTGAAAAGAAGGTGGATGATTACGAAGAACTTTTGGAAAACCTTTCGTATTTCCAGCCTATATCCGGCAGTTTAAAACTAGAATCTACTTTAGGAGAACTGACAGAATTTCTGATGTCTTCTATGTCCACCATAAAGATGGATGCTTCCATGACAAAAAATGCCTTGGTAGTAACGGTTAGCGATTTTGCTGGTCCTATCACGAATTTTCCGGTGGTGTTGACTCAAGAAAAGAAAAATCTGGCTTCGGAAAAGACCAACGGAAAAGGTGTTGCTTCATTTCCATTAAAGACTGTGATGAAGAATATGCCTAGCGGCGAAGTGGTTGTTTTGCCGGATATGAATTTTAGGTTTGTTCGTCAGTCTGCTTTAGTGACTAAGACCGTAAGTTATCAATCTGCAAAAACTGGATGCAAATATCGCTTGGCTTGTGATGGAGGTGTTGCTGAGTGCGGTGCTTTACAGTCTTTCTTGATGGAAACAGGACTGAATATTTCCAGCAATTCAGGCTGGCCGGAACTTTCTGCAACAATGAACTTTTCGGATAAGCCAAACTCGGCAAAGTCCTTGTTTACCAGCCGAGCTACCATCGTTTTGAAGTACGGCAAAACAGAAATGGTGGAACAGCCCCAAGGTGTTGGAAAAGATGAGGAATCTGCCCATATGAAGGCAATTTCCAAGATGCCAGCAACAAAGATCCTGAATACCTTTGCGGCCAAGGGCTGCAAGAAATAAAATTGCAGAAATGGAATACAGTGCGATAATTTTAAAATCAAAAAAATCCTGGGTTTTATCCCAGGATTTTTTTGTAGGGCTTTTGCGACGTTTCCGCCGCTATTCCCAAATTACTTGTTGTTCAACTTGATCAGGTTCAGAGCGGAACCAGCCTTGAACCATGCCCACTGCTGATCGTTGTAGGTGTGGTTCAAAGTGATGTTGTCGACGGAGCCGTCCTTGTGGTGGGCAACCAGAGTGAAGGGCTTGCCCGGGGCAAAGGCGGTGAGACCCTGGATGTCGAACACGTCCTGTTCCTGAATCTTGTCGTAGTCGGCAGGATTTGCGAAGGTGAGGGCCAGCATGCCCTGCTTCTTCAGGTTGGTTTCGTGAATACGGGCGAAGCTCTTCACGATCACGGCCTTGACGCCCAGGAAGCGGGGTTCCATAGCGGCGTGTTCGCGGCTGGAGCCTTCGCCGTAGTTTTCGTCACCGATCACGATGGAGCCAGTACCCTTGGCCTTGTAAACCTTGGCCAGTTCCGGAATTTCCTTGTATTCGCCGCGCTGGCAGAGAACCTTGTTGGTTTCGCCGTTGAATGCGTTTACAGCACCGATGAGCATGTTGTTGGAAATGTTTTCCAAATGACCGCGGTAGTTGAGCCACGGGCCAGCCATAGAGATGTGGTCGGTGGTGCACTTGCCCTTGGCCTTGATCAGGATGGGTGCGCCGGCGATGTCCTTGCCGTCCCATGCAGCAAAGGGTGCCAGAACCTGGAGGCGCTTGCTTTCGGGGTTGATGGAGACGGTAATGGAGGAGCCGTCTTCTGCAGGAGCCTGGAAACCGGCGTCCTTCACGTCGAAGCCATTGGGCGGCAGTTCGCACTGTTCAGGAGGATCCAGCTTAACAGCCTTGCCTTCCATGTTCACGAGGGTGTCGGTCATGGGGTTGAAGCGGATGTCGCCAGAGAGGGCGGCGATCACAGCCATCAGCGGGGAAGCCACGAATGCGTGAGTATTCGGGTTGCCATCGGCGCGCTTTGCAAAGTTTCGGTTGAAGGAGTGAACGATGGTGTTCAGTTCCTTCTTGTCGGCACCGGCACGGTCCCAACGGCCAATGCAAGGGCCGCAGGCGTTGGTCATGATGGTTGCGCCAAACTGCTTGAACAAGTCAATGAGGCCGTCGCGTTCAGCGGTGTAGCGGACCTGTTCGGAACCCGGGTTGATGATGAGCGGGCACTTGGGGGTAAGACCCTTGGCTAGAGCCTGCTTGATCATGCTTGCGGCCATGAACAAATCTTCGTAGCTGGAGTTGGTGCAGGAACCGATGAGGGCTGCAGAAACCACCGGGGTAGATTCCGGCTTGGCTTCAGTTGCCTTGATGGATTCTGCCATGTCGGTAATTGCGAATGCGCGGTCCGGGCTGAAGGGGCCATTGTAATGGGGAACCAGTTCGGAAAGGTTGATTTCCACGACGCGGTCGAAGTACTTTTCCGGTTCGGCTTCTACTTCGGGGTCGGCCTTCAGGTGTTCAGCAATCTTGTCAGCTGCTGCTGCAACGTCTGCGCGGCCGGTGACCTTCAGGTAGCGGCTCATGGAGTCGTCGTAGCTGAAGGTAGAGCAGGTGGCACCCACTTCTGCACCCATGTTGGCGATGGTTGCCTTGCCGGTAGCAGAAAGGCTGCGAGCGCCTTCGCCGAAGTATTCAATAATAGCGTTGGTACCACCCTTAACAGTGAGGATGCCTGCCAGCTTCAGGATAATGTCCTTAGCGGTGGCAAAACCCTGGAGCTTACCGGTGAGCTTTACACCGATCATCTTCGGGTACTTCAATTCCCAGGGGAGGCCAACCATTGCATCCACAGCGTCAGCACCGCCAACGCCGATAGCCAGCATGCCGAGACCGCCTGCGTTCACGGTGTGGGAGTCGGTGCCGATCATCATGCCGCCGGGGAAGGCGTAGTTTTCGAGAACCACCTGGTGAATAATGCCTGCGCCCGGGAGCCAGCAGTCAATGCCGTACTTTGCAGAAACGGACTGGAGGAAGTCATAAACTTCCTTGCTGTCGGTCTTTGCCTTGGGAAGGTCAACTTCAACACCTTCCTTGGCGATAATCAAGTGGTCGCAATGTACAGAACTTGGAACAGCGACCTTGGATTTTCCAGCAGTTGTAAACTGGAGGAGGGCCATCTGGGCGGTAGCGTCCTGCATGGCGACGCGGTCCGGGTTAAATTCGGCAAAGTCAGTGCCACGAACGTAGGTCTTGGATTCGGCGCCAGCGATCAAGTGGCTGTACAGAATCTTTTCGGCCAGGGTGAGGGGGCGGCCAAGCTGCTTGCGAGCTTCTGCCACGCGACCAGGAATACGGGCGTAAGTAGCCTGAATCATGTCGAAATTAAAAAGCATAGTTACCTCTGTTTAGTTTTTACGTTCTAAAAATAGAAAAAACAAAAAATCGGCCGGGATTGGTCCGATTGATTGTTGCAAAATTTGTGCCAAACGGAATTGATTGAAATCACAGCCAAAGAACTGGATTAATCTTATTTTTCGCCCGCTTTAGGTCTGCTGCAATTGATTCTGTAGCTTTAGCCAAGGATGCTGAAAATCCACAAACTTGCGGCTATGGTAAAACTTGCACCTTGCCGGCAACGGTTCAGGGTATTTGCCCCGATGGTTGGCACTTGCCCTCCAAAGCTGAACTTGAAACACTTGTGAATGCTGTGGGCGGTAAAACAACCGCAGGTACTGCTCTCAAGTCTGGCCGTGGCTGGAATAAGGACGGCAATGATAAGGACGGCAATGGCACTGATGAATTCGGCTTTTCTGCGCTCCCCGGTGGCTACAGGAGCGGCGCTGACGATGAATTCATGTCTGCAGGAGAACGCGCTTACTTCTGGTTAGCCAGTGAGGCTGCAACTGACAAAAATAAAGCCTCTGATCTGGCCTTGTTCAACAACGATGCTAGCGTTTTCATGAAAGGTGAATGGAATAAGAAAAGCGCTAGCTCGGTCCGTTGCGTTCAGGACTAAGCTACACTAAAAATAAGATCCTTATAAAAGTCCGGGCACGTAGGGAATGTGTTCTCTACGGCCCGTTTTTTTTTCTGCGTTAACTAAGTCAATGAAGTTCTTATTCCAAAGTCTGTAATAGGGAATCCAGTCGATGAGCCAGGTGTGTTGCCCCAAGGCTACTCAGGTGGTCAAGGTCAAATCCCATTTCATCGGTGTAATCGTTGTTTCCCCAGTTGTATTCGTCCATCAGTACGACATCCAGGGTTGCTAAACTGTCTAGGACTTCTTGGGCAATTTTGGTGGGAGGGCCGTATTCACCGTAACAGCCGAGACTTGGAAAATCAGGGTGCACAGGAATGATGAGTGCGATAACCTTGATGCCAGCTTCGTTAGCCTTTTGGACAATTTCCTTGTAGATATTGTAGTTTTCCTCGACAATGCTGATGTTGAAGGACCATCCCTCCAAGGAGTTGAGGACTTCTGCCTCGCCCCAGGATCTCGGGGGGAATAGGAAATCCGCATTGTAGGGTAGAGTTTCCTTGTTTAGAAATGTCGGAGCGTCTTTTACGGCGTCTATGAAATGTTCAGGAACTCCATCTTTCCAGAAATTGTGGTTTTCGTCGTAATGGAAACCTGGGTTTTGGTTGTAGATTTCGTCCCAGTCCATGCTTCTGACTCGCCAAAACATAATCGGGACTGATTCTAGAATGACGTATTTGACGTTATGCATGTGGTTCAATACATAATTTTCAAACAGGTACTGTATCCCGAACAAGTCTCCACCTGAATAGCCAAAATTTAACAGATTAAAGTGTTCCACTTCCTTTGAATTGATGCCGAACAATGTTCTGGAACTTCCGAAGGCGACTGCGGTAAATGAGTCGGGCTTGCTCCAGAATGTTTCCATTTTTGATCGAAGTTCGTAAGAGGGAATTCGTGCATTTTCTGGATAATATATTCCTGCGCTGTCCAGACTTAGCTTGAATCCGTCTGCATTGATGGTGCTTGTATTTGTCCATAAAGCCGGGTGCCATAATTCACCACCTTCTGCAATCTCCGTAATAGATTCCGTTGCGAAATCAATCAAGACGATTTTCTTGTTTGCTCCGTCACTGTTTGTAAGTGTCGCTACGATAAAATCAGAAATGGCTTGGTTCCCGTTGGTTGCCCATTCCGTGTGGTCGAAAGTAAATCCTTTAGGAGCGGCAATACTTTTGATCAGCTTTCCTGTGCTGTCGGAAATTAAAAGATTTTGATGAACGGAATATTTTTCGCCGACAAAATCTATACCGGTTTTTCCGGCGAAATCAAGGAACAAGGTGTTCTTTTGTCCGTCCTTGGAAAGACTTGCGTTACAGGCTTGTTCCCCGTTGTACCAAATGGTGTCTTTTCCGTTTATTCTCGCACGAAGAAGTGTGGATCCGGAGACAGCAAAACTCAAATCGCTGCTTACGCCACCATGATAGTTTCCATTGAATAATTTCTCCGGTGTTCCAAATCTTCCATTGGAAAAACTTACAATCCATGTCTCGCTGCCGGCAAAAGATTCTTCATTCTTGTTACCGCCTGCGCTAGTGACATAGACGATGCTTGTGTCGCCTTTGTCCGTGATTATCCAACGGGGGATTGCGGCACTTTCAACATTGAGCTTTGTGATTTTTTCTGAATTCAAATCATATACGTACAAAGAGGATTGCTGAGAAATGCCTTCGAACACGTCACAAAAGGCAATGTAATTCCCGTCGGGAGAAAAGTCGGGGTGATAGGCGTCGATGCTGTCCGCAATTGTCCTCGCAAAAGGATTGTTACTTGAAAAATCAATAAGATTTAGTTGGCTTGTTTCGTCGTTACGAAAGGCAAGTTTGGTTTTGAAGGATGACGTCAGTTTTTTTATAGATGAATAACTGACTAGGGACGTTGCGGGACTTTGTACTGAAAGTCCGTTTCTGTTCATCCAGGAAGGGTCTGGGATGGAACCGAAGGCCAATCGGAATCCAACATACTCAGTTTTTGTTGCGGAAGTGACGGTGTAGATGTCTCCTCTATGATATAGCTGGATTGCACTTGCGGAATTGCGGTAGCTTCCGCCCTTTACGATGCGTTCTCCGATTCCGCCACCATCGGGTGCTCCGACGAAATTACTGATCGTGGTGTCTCTGAAATATCCCAGCCAATCATTCACCCATTCCGCAAGGTTTCCTTTCAAATCACAAAAATTATTGTTCTTGGATTGGATTGAGCATACGTTGTGAACCTTGTATTCGGAATTTTCCGAGGTCCAACCGGATTCCTTATTCCAAGTGGATTGAGCGACCAGAATCCATTCGGCTTCTGTGGGAAGGCGATAGCCGTTTACATCGGGATGAAAGGAATAACCTTCTAGTCCGGAACAGTGACCTTTGCTGTCGAAGGATGCTTTTTGATAGGTGTAGACGGTGTCGAAATTTTCTTTTTTACTTCGTGCGTTTGCAAAAAGAACAGCGTCGTAATAGGTGATGTTTGCTATTGGAAGCGAGTCGTTTGTGCAATCATCCTTGACGGACTCTTCGATACTTTTGTAGTCAATTAAGTCAATGAATTCTCGACAAGTGACTTCATGTTTCCCAAGGAAAAAGTCGTAACTAAAGGAAACCTTCATTTGGGGGCTTTCATTGGATTTTGCCTTAGAATCGTTGGTCCCTAGATTTGCAATAGCCTTGTCTGTATTTACGTGCAGTAAACCTGGGTGGCTTTGGTCGTCAATGTCAATGTCTACGGAAGATATTGTTTTTGTTTTTTCTGAAGAGCATGCAAAAAAAACAAGACAGATCAAGAAGAGGTAAACTTTAGGCATGGATAAAAGCTTGATGATTGAAATCCAATTTTTTTGAAAAATAGAAAAAATGATAAAATGGGAATTGTAATGCTGTCGTTCTTTACTATTTTTGGGTTTTCAATTTTTGGCGGTTCATGCGTATTCTACAAATCAACAAGATTTTTAATCGCTTGGGTAAGTTCCAGACAGGCCATCGTTGTGGAATTCTTATTGGGATTATTCTTTTTACACTGGCTGCCGCTGCCGGCATTTTACGTTTTGAGTTCAGTTTTACAAATGATGGCTGGTTTCTGGAAGGGGACCCGGCCAAGGTCAATGCAGAAAAGTTCCGGGAGCATTTCGGAAACGACGCCAGCGTTGTGGTTCTGGTAACTGCGCGTGAAGTTGGTAATGCCGCTGAATCCGTGCCAAGTGTCCGTGATTCCGCAATCCTTGAAATGCGGGATACTCTTTCTCGCTACATGCTGGCGAACATTCCACTGGCAAAGGAAATCCATTCCATCGAAAACTCCGCAGGTACCGAGGCGTTGCTTCACCTGAGTCTAGAACGTTACACGGATCCGGCAGATGATGCTGCAAAAATTGGCCGCGCAGTAGCGGACATGTTGAAGCGCCCGGAGTTTAAGTCTGAAAAGTGGGACTTGAACGCCGGCGGCGAACCTTATCTGGAAGTGGCGAAGAACGATTCTTCCATGCCTCAGGCGGCACGTTCCGTAGTTATCGGCGTTTTCATCATGATCTTCTGCCTGGCCTTTTTCACCCGAAGCAAATTCGGTGTGCTGGTGCCCCTGATGGCCATTGCCTTTGCCATGGCTTCCGTATTTGGCATTTGCGGCTGGCTGGGCGTTAAGCCTGACTTTACCTTGTTTACGTTGCCCTTGGTGCTGGGTATGGCCTTAAGCGTAGGCTATTCCATCCACTATATAAACAGTTTCAAGCAAGCATATCAGCGCCTGGAAACCTGCTTTGGCAGCCGCCCGAAAAATCGTGATGAAGCCCTGGTGGAAGCGGTAACGGAAACGGGTTGGCCCATCTTCTTTACTGTGGTGACCACGGTTGCTTCTATGCTGTCGTTTTTGGTTGTGGAAATGCCCGTGATGAAAATCGTTGGCTCCATTTGCGCCGCCATGGTTTTTGCTGTTTACCTGTACGTGATTATTCTGGTGCCTATCCTGTTCAGCTATGACGGCAAGGGCAAAAAAGCGGTCGCGAAACTTGCAAACGCCGAAGGCCGAATTGAAAAAATCCTGGTGAAGATAGGCGGCAAGGCTTTAAACATGAAACTGCCGATTGCCTTGGCTTCTGTTGCCGTTGCCGTAGCCAGCGCCATTGGATGTATGGGGCTGAAAGTGAATATGGAATATGTGGAAATGTTCGGCACCAAGTTGCCTTTTGTAGAGCGCTTGGTTGAACTGATGGATTCCGAACTGGCCAATGTTTATTCCTACAACGTGATGATTGATTTGGGCGACGTTTCTGATTCCGCATCCTTCAAGAATCCCGAAAAATTCGCCGCCTTGGACAGTGCCGTTACGGATTTGTCAAACCTGCCTTTGACCAAGTTCACCGAAGGAAAAGCCCGTGTGATGGTGGGTGGCGTTACCGACGATTTTAGCACCGCCTACATTCATGTGGAACTGAAGGAGTGGAATTCCAAGCAGATTGATGTTGATATCGACAGCGCCCAGACTCTTGTTCGCCATTATTTCCCCAAGGCGGACGTGGGTGTAGAAGGTTATGCCGTGGAACAGGCTTCCATGAATAACAAGCTGGTGAAGGGCGAAATCAAGTCCGTGTGCGTATCCTTTGTGATGATAGTCCTGCTATTGATTGCATCCTTCATGAGCGTTAAAACAGGACTGATTGGCATGATTCCAAACGTGGCACCCATTCTCGTGATTGGCGCAGTCATGGGCTTCTGCGATTTCAGCATGGACATGATGACCATGATGGTGATTCCCATGGCCATCGGTATTGCGGTGGATGATACCATCCACTTTGTCAATCATTCCAAGCTTTGCTTTGAACGATGCGGGAACTACCGCGAATCTGTTCTTGCCACCTTCAGGGACGTGGGCAAGAGCATGGTGAGCACCACCATTATTCTTTGCATGATGTTCCTTGCCTACATGGTAAGCCCCGTGACCATCTTCTTTAGGGTGGGGCTTATGGCAAGCATTGGCCTTGTGACTGCCCTGGTGGCGGACTTTACCATTACGCCGGTATTGATTGTGCTGACAAAACCCTTCGGCAAGGAAACTGTTAAGTAAAAAACTTCCCGCATAAAAAAACGCCCCGCATAAGCGAGGCGTTCCTTAATTCTGGGAAGAATGTTGGATTACTTGTCCAGGCAATCGTCCAGGACTGCGATAATCTTCTTCTTTTCCATGTGCTGGCCGATGAACACCAGGCGGATAATGCGGTCGCCGTATTCGTCGTCCCAGACCTTCTTCAGGTCGGGATTCTGGGCCAGGATGTATTCCTGAGTTTCCTTGCTTTCGGCAGCGAACCAACGGCCGAAATTCTGGGCGGTAGCCTGCTTGCCAGCCTGTTCGAACAGGTAGCTTTCGGTACGTTCGTCAGCGAACCAAAGGAGACCCTTGGTGCGGATGATTGCGTTAGGATAATCGTCCAGGAATGCTTCTAACTTCTTGCGGTTGAAGGGGCGGCGGCGTTCGTACACGAAGGTAGAAATGCCGTACTCGTCTCCATGGGGATGGTCCTTGTCGTGATGATGGCCGCAGTGGCAGACGCCATGTTCGTGGTCGCAGTGGCTGTGGTCTTCGTCATCGTGATGGTGATGATGCTCGTGATCATCGTCGTCGTCATCATCATGGTGATGGTGGCAAACGCCATGTTCATGGTCGCAATCGCTGTGGTCTTCGTCGTCATGATGGTGGTGATGTTCGTGTTCGTCTTCATCGTCATCATCATCGTGGTCGTCATCGATCTTGTTCAACTCGATGGCCCAGGCAGCACCTTCGGCAACCTTGTCGAAGTCAAACTGCTTGGTGTCCAGGATTTCCTTCATTTCCACCTTGCCGAAGTTGGTTTCGATCATCTTGGCGGTGGGCTGCAGAGCCTTCACCACAGCCTTCACATGTTCCAAGTCCTTCTTAGAAAGGCTGTCCACCTTGTTCAGGATGATGGTGTTGCAGAATTCGATTTGCTGGATCAGCAGGTTTGCAATGTCGGTTTCTTCCAGATCCTTCTGGAGAAGCTTGTCGCCACCGGCGAATTCGTCGGCCAAACGGCAAACGTCCACCACTGCGGTTACGCTGTCCAGATGGCAGGGGAGAGGTTCACCGCTCTTACTCTGGAGCTGGGAGCCTGCCATGCAAATGGTCTGTGCGATAGGCACGGGTTCGCAAATGCCGCTGGCTTCAATAAGAATGTAGTCGAACTTGCCGGTTTCAAGAATTTCGGCAATCTGTTCCAGCATGTCCTGCTTCAGGGAGCAGCAAATGCAACCGTTGGAAAGGGGCACCAACTTGCCGGAATCTTCCTTGGTGATGTTTCCACCCTTTTCGATAAGGGTCTGGTCAATGTTGACTTCGCCAATGTCGTTGACGATAACAGCTACGTGATAGCCTTCCTGATTGTTAAGAACGTAGTTGAGGAGAGTAGTTTTACCGGCTCCTAAGTAACCGGTGAGCACTGTAATAGGTACTGATTTTTTCATGGTCGATAATCTAGCATTTTTTTTATTTTTAGGCTATGGATTACAAGTTTGCAATATTGCTTATTATCGTTGTGCTGGCTATGGCACTGTGTTTTTTCGTGGTAAATCCCATTGCCAAGAAAATTGCCGAAAAGACTCCCAATAAGTTTGACGACCTCCTGGTAGAAAAGAACTTTTTCTCCAGGGGGTTGCAGTTCATGCCGGCTGCCGTATTCAGTACCGGAATTGCTGAAATTTTGCCTGCGGGATCCACCCTTCTGGACTTGTGTACCCGAGTCTCCAACGTGTGGTTTGCACTGGTTGGTTTTGCGGTAGGCTGCTCCATTTTTGATGTGATTGAGGCGTTGAACGATAACAACCAAAAGACCAAGAACCGACCTCTCCACGGAATCTTCCAGGCCATCAAGTTGGCTATTTTCTGCGTGTGCGCAATTGTTATCGTTTCCCAGGTTTCTGGCAAGAGCCCTGTGTTTATTTTGTCTGCATTGGGCGCCGCCGCTACCGTGCTGATGTTGATTTTCCGCGACTCTATTTTGGGCGTGGTTTCCGGTATCCAGATCAATATTTCTGATTTGCTTCGCAAGGGCGACTGGATTGAAATTGAACGCCACAATGCCGATGGCACGGTTATCGATATCACTTTGACTTCTGTGAAGGTCCGCAACTGGGACAAGACCATTTCTGTAATTCCAGCCTATGACCTCATTACCAACAGTTTCAAGAACTGGCGCGGCATGGAAGAATCCGGCGGTCGCCGCATCAAGCGCTCTCTGCTCATTGACCAGCAAAGCATTCGCTTCTTGACTCCCGAAGAAATCGAACGCCTTTCCAAGATTGAAATCCTGAAGCCGTATATGGATGAAAAACGTGCTGAGCTTGCATCGGAATTTACCGCCAAGTATGGGGAAGGTGCCGTGCCCAGTGAATTGGATATGGTGAACAGCCGTCATCTCACAAACATCGGAACCTTCCGTGCCTACTGTACGGCCTACCTGCGTTCCTTAGAAGATGTGGCTCAGAACATGACCTTGATGACCCGCCAATTGCCGCCGTCCCCCGAGGGCTTGCCTCTGGAAATTTACGCCTTTACCAACAAGACAGAATGGATTACCTACGAAGGAATCCAGGCGGATATCTTTGACCACCTGATTGCTGTGCTTCCGGAATTTGGACTTAGTCTGTTCCAATATGCAGGGTATTTGAGGAAGTGATTTGTAAATTTATTCGTGGAATCTTTCTTGAAAAAAACGGGCGGTTTGAGGACCCTATGAAAAATATGAAGTTGAATTTTGGATTTAGTGCGATTGCAGTTGGTGCCTTTGCCCTGGCTTTGAACCTTGCCGCCTGCGGTGACGGCGAATCTTCAAACGGACCGTCAAATGATGATGATTCTTCGTCTTCTAGAGTCATCCTGAACTCTTCTTCCAGTGTCATCCCGGGTTCCGACCCGGGATCTAGCAGCTCCGTTGCATCATCAAGTTCTTCATCTTCATCCGTCATTCTGAGCTCATCGAGCGAAGGAACTAGCATCAAGGATGGAAGTAAATACGATGCGTCGGCAAATACCTTGACCGACCTCCGTGACAACCAAGTCTACAAG
>JAZLKF010000067.1:0-22785 GCA_045597525.1 Fibrobacter sp.
AGGGATCTGTCTTGCCTTGCTTTTAGCCTTGTTCTCTGAGTTGTTCATTATTCCTCCGCATTTCGTGCGCTTGTTGCGCTCCTTATTAACACGCAGGAAATTTCCCGACGAACCCGCTTTTGATGGAAAAATTTTCTTTACCCTATAAGTAGTAAAAAACAGGGGTTGCGCCTTCAATGGTGCGGTCCTTTAATTTAATTCCCAAATGTCCACACGATGCCGTAGGCGAAGCGGATGCCTTCAGGTGTGTATCCTGATTCCGGCATATAGATGCTGTGGTTGAAGTTCTCGATTCGAGAGTAGAGTTCGAATTCAAGGATTTGCATTCTGGCTTCGAAATCCAGCGCCAGGTAGTGCTTCATTTTTTCTAGTTCTGGCTTGCCGTTGTTGACGGTGCAGTCGTAGCGGTCGCCGAACCATTGCCAGTCTACACGGACGCTTACACCAAGGCGGTCGAATACGAATCGGTTCTGCCAGTGGATGCTTCCCTTGTAGTAAAGTTCCGGGGTATCGATGAGTTTTCTGCTGCGGTCCAGGGTCTGACCGCGTTCCAGATAGAACTTCCAGTTGCCCAGGCGGAATCCCACTTGCAGCATCCAGTCGATGGCGTTGACTTCCTTGATGTTTTGCCAGGTGAAGGCGTCGACGATTGTGGTTGTGGTATCGATGGAACCTGCCTTGACCCAGTTGGGCTTGATCATGTTCTGGGCGTATTCGTCGCGGAATCCGATGCCGTAGAATACGTCTCTTTTTTGCCAGCCGATATTTACGCTGGTACGGGTGCGTTCCTCGTATTTCAGGTCCTTGTTAGGGAATGCCATTCTTGCCGTTTCGCGAATCTTAAGTTGGCCCACGTCGGGAAACTTGTTGTCGTGACGGAACGTTCCGTTGATGCGCAGGTTGTAGGGGAGGAACGCCTGAATATCCAGGGAGGCTGCAGGTGCAAAGTCCACGGTGTCCAGCAAGGAACTGTTTCGTTGTGCACCGGCTTGTGCCCGGAATACGGTGGTTCCGTTGAACAGAATGTCTGAAAGCTGGAGGTAACCGACTTCACGGTCCTGGAAATACTTGCTCTTTACTTTGTTTGCACCGATTCGTTCGGTGTTCAAGAATTCGTAATTGAATTTGATGGCGGGGTTCAGGAAGGTCTTGTAGCTGACACCGAAGCTTCCAAGGATTGTCTCGTGGTTGATTCTTTGGGTGGTGTCGTAGTAAAGGGGGCTTGCGTCGGGCAGTGCCGGCAGGGAGTCTTCCTTGATTTCGTGATTGCCGTAGGTGATGTCTGCGCCAAGGGTCAGTTTTTTGACGGGGTAGAACTCGACGCCTGCGCCGTAGGTTTTTGCCTTGATATCGGTAACGTAATAGCTTGTCTGGAACTTACGGATGGAAGGGTCCAGGGTGTCGATGATTACCTTGTAGTTGGGCTGGTCGGCGTTGCGCAAACTCAGGTAGTTCATTTTTGCGTAGGCCTTGCCGAAACCGAATCGCCAGGTGAGCATGGGCTGGATGTGCATGCTGTTCATGGCGATGTTTCTGCCGCCAAAGGGGATTTGGGTGGAGTCACGGCCCAGGGCGAAGAAGGGGGAGTGGGCCACGTTCACGTAACTGAATTCCTTGGAGTTCACGTCGGAATGGCTGGACACGCCCAGGTCCAGGGTGATGGAGTCGGTAACCAGTCGCCTGAATTCCAGCCGCAGGGCGTTGCCGCTAAAGGCGGGGCGTTCCCAGTTCACATCCACCAGCGGGGTATCTACCGCAACACCCTTCGGTTCTTCGAAGAGGATCCCGTTTTCGCCGTTGAGGGTGAGGGTGCTTTCGTCATAGCCCAGTCGGGTGGTGTACAGGCCGGCAAGCTTGCTGGGGTAGCGGCGGGTGAGGGCGCTTATGCCCATGGCAAAGGGGGCCAGTTCCGGGTTGCCTAAGATGGAGGTGCCCAGGAGCCACTCGGACTTTTGCCCGGCGATGTCGTAGGTGCGCTGCATGACTCCCCGAAGAGGGAGTACCCAACGGCCTGCGTCGGTTTCTCGAGGGGCGGGGTCGATGGCCAGGGGAGACAGGAATATGGAATCTTGTGCCGCGGGAAGCGTGTACTTGCCTGGCTTGATAACTTCTGCGAAGGCGCTTGTGGAAATCAACAAGACGAGGGCTGCGATCAAGGCGTAGGCCGCTGTTTTTTTGGAAGAGGCGACCATGGCGGCTAGTACCATTCTGCGCGGGATTTTTCGCGACGTTCACGCAATGCCTGCACCACGGTGTAGGGCATCTTGGTGCAGTTGGGCGGGTAGGTGCCGCTCTCGGTGTGGAAGTCGGAACCGCCGGTTCCCACCAGGCCGTAGTGCTGGGCCATTTCCTTGTACTTTCTGCCGATGGCACCCTTCTGGGAGGGGCTGTAGACTTCCATGCCCTGCACGCCCCATTCCACCATCTGCTCGATGAACTCGTCGCTGACGCCGGACTTGTAGGGGTGGGCTAGCACTGCAATACCGCCTGCGTTTTCGATGAGGCGGATGGTCTGCTGGGGGTTGAGGCCCTTCTTTTCGACGAAGGCAACGCAACCGTCGCCCAGGTACTTGGTGAATGCCTCGGAGAAACTTCCGATGTATTCTTCGTCTACCATGGACATGGCGATGTGGGGGCGGCCGATGACCTTGCCCTTGCAGTAGCTCAGCACCTTTTCGAAGGTAATGTCGATACCCAGGGCATTCAGTTTCTTGATGATGGCCTTGACGCGGGTGACGCGCTGCTTGGCGAAATCCTGGAGCTCCATGTTCAGAGCCAGGTTGGTGGGGTCACAGTAGTAACCCAGAATGTGAATGTCCTTGCCCTGCCAGACAGACGAAATCTCGATGCCGGGAAGGATTTCGAGACCCAGAGCCTTTGCAGGTTCCACCGCCAGGTTGTAGCTGTCCAGGTTGTCGTGGTCCGTAATAGAAACACAGCGAAGGCCCTTGCGCTTGCAAAGGGTCAGCAGTTCCTCCACTTCCAGGTTGCCATCGGAAAGCTTGGTATGCAGATGCAAATCCGCATAACCGCCGTTTTCGGTGATGATGGTGGAGAAACCTTTCTGCATTACTTGACTCCGTAATACTGGGCGATCAAGGCTGCTTCGGAGGACTTGTCGGGATGGAGGCTCAGGTTCAGGAAGGGGTAGCAGTTCTCTGTGCAGAATCCGATTCTGCAGGGTGCGCCGCTGACCTTGGCCAGGTAAAGCCTCGGCAGGAATGCGTCGCCAAGGTAGATGGTCACCTGGGGGGCGTAATCCTTGATTTTCTGTTCGATTTCCAGGAACACGGGCTCGTCGTAGCGGCATTCCATGTCGCTGTAGTAGATAGCCTGGGCGCGCTTGGCAGAAACCAGGGCGTGCAGGGATTCGTGAGCCACCAGAAGGGCGTTCTTGAAAAACGCATCGGGCATGGCGTGCATGAAACTAGCGGAGTGCTCCATGTCGCGGGGGAGAAACACCAGTGTCTTGGGGTTGCCCTTGAGGGCTTCGGGGAAATTGAATGCCCCGGATTCGCCGCCGGCCTTTTCTGCAAACCACTTGAACAGCGATTCCTCTTTGCTGAATCGCTTAAAAAAGTATTTGAAACGGTCTGTAAAATACTTTGACGGCTTCACTTGTTCTCCAAATCTAGATGCGCTAAAATATACTAAATTGGGGGCATGGCCAAGCAAAAGTTCTACGCGATAAAGACCCCTACCGAAAGCAAAATCGTTACCACATGGGATGAATGTGAAAAACTGACCCATGGCGTTAAGGGTGTACTGTTCAAATCCTTTGGAACCAAGGCCGAAGCAGAGGCCTGGATCTCTGGGATGGTCGCTCCCGCCCCAGGTGGAATCCGCGTGTTTGTGGATGGTTCTTTTTCGCCTGGCTATCCCTATTCCGGTTGGGCTTTTGTTGTGACGGAAAATGACGAAGAAATTGCCCGTGGAAACGGCCTGACGGCCTTCGAGGCCGAAAGCCGAAACATCGACGGCGAAGTGATGGCCAGCTACCAGGCCATGCGCTGGCTGGATGCCCACGACAAGAATGGCGTCATCTGCCACGATTACGAGGGCATAGCCCGCTGGGCCAAGGGTGAATGGCAGGCCAAGAGCCATGTGGCTAAGCAGTATGTTGCCGCTTGCCAGCCTTACCTGCATCGCGTCAAGTTCGAGAAGGTGGCTGCCCACACAGGCGTCAAGTGGAATGAACTGGTGGATCAGCTGGCAAAAGACGCCATTGCTGCTGGAAAAAAATCCAAGGCCTCTCCGGATTGATTTGACATCCCGGGCACTTCCTTTGTCATCCCGGGCTCATCCTTTGTCATCCCGGGTACTTCCTTTGTCATCCCGGGCTTGACCCGGGATCTCCTTTAATCGCATTCGCTAACGATTACCGCATCTAATTTATGTGTTAAAATTTGGTTTTGAAGGCTATCGCCTTGGCAATTAAACGACGTTCTCCATTCCAATATAATCGGTTTTCCAAAAAATTGAATAATCTCCTTTTTTGAGGATATACCCGTTGCATAATGAATTTGTTTTCCAATAGAAGACTCTGTTTCAAATGTTGGGGGTGTGGGCATAACTTTTTTTTGAATACCGGTTTCTCCGACGGATGAACAAACTGCAAATGAAAAGAATGGAAGAGACTCTCCAGGTAGACCTTGTAGTTGATAAGTCGGAGTTGTCCAAGATGAACATTCGCAAAATATCGAATCAGGCAATGAACTGTGTGGTAAATTGTATGAAGGTGCAAGATTCTTTATGTGAATAGAGTAAGCTGTTGGTTCGTTACTTTGATTCTCTTTGCAAACATTACTTTTAAAGGATACGCACAATTCTATGGCAGACTTTTGTGCATATGTCAAATTGATTAGAAATGTTATAATTACTAATCCCTTTTTAATGACATTGTTGGGCAAACCAGATTACCTTTTGTTGAGCAATTGCAGTGTTGACGTCTATTCTTTCGTGGCTGATGTTATTTGAATCTTCGTCATCCCATTGATTTTGTTTGTTTAATAAATTTCTGTATTTGTTTTCAACAAATGACCAAAAAGAATTTTTTTCCACGTTGCAAATTTGACTTGTTTTGATGTTTTTGTTGATGACCAACTCTTTTTCCCAATAACCGTTTCCGAACTTTTGGAAAATTTCCTTATGCATATTTTCATGATGTAGAAGGTCTTGGTTTTCTGAATCCAAATTAACCTTGATTTTTTCATTAGGGGGCTTAATGTATAAACCGAGTTTTATTGAAATACCCTTTGTAGAACATTCATACATGATGTTTTCGAATCCAAGAATAGTCTCTGCTTCTACATTTCCACTTGAAATTTTGAATAAGGCTTTAAATTTAATTCCGTTATTTTGATAATGTAATGTGTTGTTTTCTTGTGAAATAATTTTCTTGTATGTTGGATAAATGTTATTGCGCAATTTTGTTTCGCGTGATTTTCAAGTCTACAAGTCGTATTCGTATCTCTGCAAGAAGCATTGCAAAGAGATTCTTCTAAAATGAGTTGATTTTTTATGATAGTTCCTTCGCAAAAGTTGCAACCAATAATGGATTTTATATAGCCTTTTTTAGATCCGGTATTTCCATTACATGTTTTTACCCATTCTCCAGTATAGCTAAATGGCGTAATCATCAAGATCTTCACAGAATATTGTAGCTGAGCCTACTGTATAAAAGATGAGAAAAAGGATGCCGAAAATAATTTTGTTCATTTTTTTTATCCCCCCAAAATCTTCTTTGTTAATAGTATTCTAATCACACCTTCCGGACTTGGAGGTAAAGGTGCTTTTGGGGGTAGTGCATTCTTTGTTAGTGAATCAATTTTTTTTGAATGTTCATCCTTCTGGGCTTTGTAGTCTGCTGTTTGAAATATGCTGTCTAGTTGGTGCTGAATGGTTGCATTTAATGAGTCAATGCATGAATGAATCGCATTACTGTTCTTTCGTTCACAAAACCGCTCTACCAATTTTTCTGGTGGAGTTTCGTCTTGAAGACTCTGTTGTGTTATTTTGTGAACATTTTTTTTTGCTTGGTCAAATTGTTTGACGTCTTTGTTTTCTGAACAGCCCCAAAAGATGCTTGTGATCAGTAAGGTTGCTAAGATAATATTAGTATTCATTAACTCCTCCTAACAGACGTACAATATAAAAAGAAAAGATTGTGTGTAAATGGGAAAACAAACGCTTAATCACATTTCTTGCGGTTCTGCCAGGTGCTGTCGTTAAACAGCTGGCCTTCGCTAAGGCCGTACTTTTCCTGGATGCCGGCCTGCTTGATGGCGTCTTCGATGGAGATCTTCCCGAGGATAGCCTGGGTGTAGATTAGCACCTTGCGACGGACGGTTTCGGCGTCTTCGTTCAGCATTTCCAAACGGAAACGGTTTACGCCTGAGGCTCTGAGCTGAGGCAACAACTTCAGAGCAGACTGAGGGTGCCCTACGAACAAAGTATTGCGGCATTCTGCGTCAGATTGCAGGAAGTGGCGTTCGCCCTTATGGTCCTGGATTTCAACCTTGTGCTGGGTGCAGATCTTGCCGCATTCCGGGAAGCGGCGGCCTGTGGTGAGGCTCCTTGCAAAGGCGCAGTATTCGGAATGGAAGGCTGGCATGTACTGATGGAGCGTCAGTTCCAGGCGGCTTCCGTCGATGTTGTTCAGCAGGTCGAAAAGTTGCACGCTGTTCAAGTCCCAGGAGGGGTGCAGGGCGGTGAGGCCCTGGTCCAAAAGCCACTGGTAGCTGGCGCTGTTGGTGGCGTTCAGGCTGTAGTCGCCAATCAGAGGGATGCCGCTGTCCTTGAGGATGGAAAGGGAACCTAGGTTACGTACTAGGGCGAAGTCGGGGCAGAGCTCCAGGATCTTTCGCAGGTAATGGTTTTCGCCGGGCTTGTGGATGCGAAGGGTGGCCATGCCTGCCTTGAATCCAAGGTCACGAATCTGCTGGAGGGGTTCGTCGTATTTGACGCCCCAGTCAAAGTCCATGATCACGTTGTCGATGGCAAGGCCCTTGAGGGCTGCAATCTGGTCTGGGTTGCGGACCAGGACGCTGATGGTGGGCTTGGCCATAGCGGAGGTGATGCCGAATTGGGCGGGCGCGCTGATGTTTGCGGCAGCTGCGTTCTTCTTGGCTTCTACAGCGAACTTGGCGGAAATGTTCTGCAAGAAATCGCGGCCCCCTTGGGCGCTCACGTTCATTTCCTTCCACTGGAGCATTTCTTCTTCCAGTTTCTGGATGGCGGCCTGGCGCAGGTTGCGCAGTACCTTCCCGTGGATAAAGGGGGCGCTATGGATGTGCATGACGAAGGAACCCAACTCGTATGCCGTTGCGGAAAGTCCGCCCAGTTCCTTCTTTGCCAAAGCCTGTAGCGCAGATTCGTCTACTGCATTTTTGGCGGCTTCAAGAATAACATCGCTTTGCACGGTGGCGCTGACCTGAACGCCGTTGGAAATTGTCCAAACTTTCAAAGTCAGGGGCTGACCCACTTCACCGGAAAGTTCCATGTTCAGGGGGCGTTTCTTTTCTTGATTGCGGTCGGTAAATGTCTTGCGCAGTTCTTTTTCAAGAGCAGGGGAGTCGTTGCGGAAAACGTCCATGTTGCGGCCAATCTGGCGCATGTCGAAATCGCGGCCAAAGTCCAGGCGCAGCACGGGTCCAATGCCTCGCATGCCGTCGCCACGCTTGCTGTGTGCGTTATGGATAAGTTCGGCGCCGTACAGGCGGCTGCCGCAGCTAACGCCAAAGCGGTAATCCTCAAAAAGGATGCCGTCGCCGTTGCAGGGGAGGGGTATATCCTTGGTTTCGTCGGGAGCTACGAAAACAGAACCGCGGTCCACCTTCACCACCTTGCCCAGGTACATACCATGGTGATTGCTGAAAGTTCCGTTCACCAGTTCCTGATGGTTGTCTCCGTCCAGCCAGCCTGTGGTTAAACCGCGGGAGAACAACACTTCCAGCGGCTCCAGGTCGGCACTTTCCAGACCCAGGTTGCGGCTGTGCAAATTATCCAGAGCCTTGCGGTAGGCGCGTGTCACCGCGGCCACATATTCGGGGCTCTTCAAGCGGCCTTCCACTTTCAATGACTCGACCCCAGCCTCCCGCAGTTCCGCCAATTTAGGCAAGGCGCACAAGTCGCGGGTACTGAACAGATATTGGGCGTCGGTTTCGCGGTATTCCTTGCCGTCCACAAAAATGCGGTAGGGAAGGCGGCAACTCTGGGCACATTGGCCGCGGTTTGCAGAACGTCCGCCGAAGTTTTCGCTAGTCAGGCACTGCCCGGAGTAGGAGACGCAAAGGGCTCCATGAACAAAAACTTCAATTTCAAGATCGGTGCCTGCCTTTACTGCGGCAATCTGCTTGGCAGAAAGTTCGCGGCTCAAAACGGCGCGGTTAAATCCGATGGGCTTCACCAGGTTTACGCCCTCGGCGCTGGCCAAGGTCATCTGGGTGCTGGCATGGATTTCCTGTTCCGGGCAAATGGCTCGAATCAAACGTGCAAGGCCAATGTCCTGGATAATAAAGGCGTCGGGTTTCAGGGCGATAATCTGCGCCAAAAATTCCGGCAGGTTCTGCAGTTCGCGCTCGAATACAAGAACGTTCATGGCCAAGAAACTTCGCACCCCGTGACGGCGTGCGTACTCGATCATGGCGCCAACGTCTTCAAAGGAAAAGTCCTCGGTACGGCCACGGGCATTCCAGTGGGGGACTCCAAAGTAAACGGCATTGGCCCCGTTCTTTACGGCGGCTTCCAGCATGTCCCAGGTTCCCACAGGCATCAAAAGTTCTTGTTCTTTCATCTTGACCATACCGATTATGAATTTAATTCAAAGATAGAAATAAACCGGCTTTCTACGAAATGGGCTACAATTACTATAATTGAGTTCATGAAATTGTTGACCTTTATCCTTTTGGCTCTTGCCTTTATCGGCTGTTCCGACAAGCAGGCCGAGGCAGAAATTGCCCGACTGACCCAGGAAAACGCAGTCCTCCAGAAGAGTGTGGATTCACTTCAGCACAGGCTGGATTCTTTGAATGTTTCTGCAGAAACGGTGAAAAAGTCCCTTGAAAAGCTGGATATGGGCCAATAAAAAGGGTAAAAACCCCTAATTTTTCGATTTTTTAGGCTAACTACCACCTCCAGTCCATTGGATTGGGGGATTTTTTGTGAATAGATTTGGGATTAAATCGAAAAAATTATCTATATTGTGCCCCGTGACTGCAATGTCCATCGCTCCGGCGAGGACTTTAAACCCGCTTCGCAGGCCTTTGCCCGAAGCCCTGGCCGTCAAGCCTTTTAGAAGGCGCATGTCTCCCAGGAGACTTTTAAGATGGCCCCTTTAACTAACTAGAATACAGTCACCTTGCCTATGGGTTTATTTCCAGCCTGTACGCACGGTCAACCCTTACTTATGAGGTGCCCCGAATGGAATACATCGCAATCGCACTGTCTCTCGTAGCAGTGATTCTGTGCATTGTTATCCTTTCTAAGGTTAACAAGCTCCTTACTATGCTTCGTACCCCGATTTTCAAGAAGCTCACACCGGACATGAACTTGAAGCCCAACTCCCGTCGCCCGATCAGCGCACAGGAAATGGCTCAGCGCGGTGAAAAGTCTAACAAGGAAAATCGCCAGAACAATAACGGTAAGGACCGTCCTGCAAAGGACAACCGCGAAAAGGCAGCTCCTGCTCAGCAGCAGCAGTCCGCAAATCGCAACGAACAGCGTCAGGATCGCAACAATCGTCGCGACCGTCGCGAAGGCCGTCCCGAACGTCCTCGTCGTGAAAACAACGTAGAAGCCCAGGCTGCAGCACCTGTTGCCGCACCTGCCGCACCGGCACCTGCAGCTCCCGTAGCTGCTGAAGCCCCCGCCGCAGAACGCCGCCCGCTGGCTCCGCGTATCCCGGTTGAAACTCCGTCCGCTCCTGCAGCAGCACCGGCTCCCGCAGCACCTGTTGCTCCGGTTGTCGCTGAAGCAGATGTCGCTCCCGTTGAAACCACTTTTGATCCGTCCAAGGTTCGCTACGGCCGCCGCAACGTGATCAAGAAGGCTCCGGAACTTTCCGACGACGAAGCTTAATTAGCTTAAAGCGTTAAGTTCAAAGCTTAAAGAAAAGTCCCTCGCAGAAATGCGGGGGACTTTTTAATTACGAATTATGAGTTTTGAATTACGAGAGGTGTTCTCGCCATCGATCACAAAACTCAATCCTCGAGCTCTACTCTTGCTTGTAGAACAATTCCAGTCTATGGCTGCAGTTGATAAAGGCCTGCTGCAACTGGGGGTCAAAGTGAGATCCCATAGATTCCACGATGATTCTGAAAGCTTCGTCGAAGGACATGCTGTCCTTGTAGCAGCGCTTGCTGACCAAGGCGTCGTAAACGTCGGCAACCGCCATGATGCGGGCTTCCAGGGGAATTTCCTCGCCCTTAAGACCCTTGGGGTAGCCACTGCCGTCAAATCGCTCGTGATGGTAGTTGGCCACGTTCTTTGCGATGGTTACGAAGTAAGGCTCTTCGATGGTAGACAGCAGGTTTTCTACGATGGCAGCGCCTTTTTCAGCGTGGGTTTTCATGGTGTTGAATTCTTCCACGTTAAATCGGCCGGGCTTTCGTAAAATCAAGTCGTCGATGGCAATCTTGCCCAGGTCGTGCATAGGGGCCGCCTTCACAATGGCGTCGCAGAATTCGGTTGAAAGGTTCAGCTTGTTTTCCTTCAGAAGTTCGTCGACCAGGATTCTTACGACAACGCTAGTTCTGCGAATATGACCGCCGGTATTGCTGTCGCGGTTTTCCACCATGGTGGCCATGTTGATGATCATCTGCTCCTGGATGGCATGAATATGCAGGCTTTGGGAATCCAGGCTTTGCTTCAGCATGGTGTTGCTGGTGTCGAGCTTGTTGATGTATTCCTGGGTCTTGGTGTCGTCAACCAGACCGAACAGGTATCCCTTGTTGGTCTCGCTTTCGTCAATGTTTTGCAGGCTAGCCCTGTAGTGCTTGCCGTTGAATTCAATTAAAAAGAAATTCTTCTTGGGATTTTGCTGGATACTGTCGATCCACTTGAGGATGGTGCGGCTTACAAAATCGCTGTCCTGAAGCTTGGTGTCGATACGGTAGTTCTTCAGGTCCGGAAGCATGTCTTGGGCCTGCTTGTTGGCGCCAAGGAACTTGTTGCGGCGAGAGATGTAGATAAAGCCTGTGGTGTTGGTTGTCTGCAATGAATTCAAGATGGCGTTGTCAAGGTCGTATTCTTCGCCCAGCTTGATAATGGCCAAGAAGATGAATTCAGAAATTACGAAGACGGCAGGCATTACCAGAGCGTCGCTGCTCAATGCTCGGGAGACAAAGAAAGAGGCGATGTCGACAATTTCAATCAAGCTCAGCAGCAGCAGCGTTTTTAGCGATACTTCTCTTTTCTTGATAATGGAGTATACGATAATGAAAATATCGGCGACGACGAAGAACACAAGCAGCAAGTTGAACAGGGCGTGTGCGGGTCCGAAGGCTTCCACGTCGTAGTTTCCTACGCCCATGATCATTTTGTAGTAGGGGTTCACGTAGTAGATGTCGCTAAAGCCTGTGGTCGCAGCAAGAATATAGACTACCGTGCAGAAAACAAACAGGATACCCTTGAACTTGATGTTCAGCTTCACATTGCAGAGGGAAAGAAATCCCAAGAAAACGAAGAGGGGGAGGTAGCAAGAACCGAAGTAGGTAATCTTGTTTGCCAGCAAGGCTTCTTCAATATTGGTTGAAAGAGCCAGGTAAATGTTGCCCATAATGGCTATGGGGATAATGCCGAAAATGGCTGGGTAGAAGAAATTTGTGGGCTTTCTGTACTTATACAGAAGGAACGCACAGTTCAACAACGAGGCTACACCCATGATAATCAGGTAACTGATTACATTCTGGTTCATTTATACAAACTCCACGGCGAAAGAGGCATACTTCGCCTAAACCAACAAAACCAAACGTCCTAGCCCTTTGTGTTATTTAAAAGTTACAATATTTTTGTAAAGTTTGTGAAACTTATCACGTTTTTGTGCTTAAAAAACGTGTAAAATGAATTTGTCAAAAAAAAGTCGCGGATATTCCCGCGACTTCCTTTGTTCTTTAACCTTTTATGCTTTTTACGCTAAAACTCGATAAGTCCCTTTTCGGCGTCGGCCAAGATCACCTTGGTGGCCATGTCGATGAACAGACCGTGGCCCACGATACCTACGATGTGCTCGAGGCTGCGCGCTAGCTTGTCTGCATCTTCGATAATGCCGAATTTGGCGTCGGCGATGAGATTGCCGCTATCGGAAATTACCGGACCGTCTTTGCCAGGTGCACCCATGCGAACCTTGACCTCGCCCCCCAGTTGCTTCACTTTTTCGGTAACAACTGCGATTGCGCCGGGGATGATTTCCAGAGGTACGGTGAACTTTTCACCCAGCTTGGAAACCTTCTTGCCGGAGTCTGCGATGATGACATAGTTGTCGGTCATGGATGCGACGATCTTTTCGAGCAGGTGTGCTGCACCGCGGCCCTTGATGAGGTTGCGGTTGTCGTCGATTTCGTCGGCGCCGTCGATGACCATGTCCAGATGGGAGACTTCGCCCATTTCCTTCAGGGGAATGCCCAGGGCGCGGCACTGCAGGGTGGTGCTCCAGCTGGTGGAGACGCCTGTGACCTTGATGCCTTCGGTCTTGATGCGTTCGGCAAGGCGGTTCACCATGTGGGCCGCGGTGCTGCCTGTACCAAGACCCACGGTCATGCCGTCCTTGATCATGTCTGCGGCCTTGACGCCGGCTGCCTTTTTCAGCTCGTCCATGTTTGCGGTAGTTGCCATGTTAGCGCCATCTCCTATTGAAACTGTCTGGGTTGTGGCCAAAATCGTCGCCGAAAGTGTCGGCGTCGTTATCCTGGTCGTCAAATTCGTCTTCGGCCTTGTCGGGAAAGCCGGATTCCAGTTCTGTAAAGCTGGGTTCTTCAATGGCAACGACCTTCACGTCAAAAGTCAGGTCCTTGCCGGCGAAGGGGTGGTTACCGTCTACGATGACGGTGTCCTTCTTGATTTCCTTGATGATGTAGATCCCGTCGGATTCGTCGCAGTCATCTTCGCTGTCGTCGCTATCTAGGTTCAGGCCTTCGATAAACTCGTCGGCTGTTTCAGGTAACTGGAATTCTCGGATGTCTTCGTCCTGATTCATTTCCAGCTCCATTCCAAGCCAGATTTCGCCAATATCGCTAAGCTCCTCCTTGGGAACCTCTAGAATCATGTCTTCGCGGTAGGGGCCGTAGCCAAGAATGCAGGGGATATCTACGGTAAAAGATTCGTTCAGGTGACGGCCGTTCAAGGCGTCTTCCAGTCCAGGAATGATGTTGTTGGCCCCGTGGATATAGGTAAAAGGGTGCGATGCGGGCACTTCTTCCAGGATTCTCCCGGTTCTTTCCTTAAGCGTGTAGGCAATGCTGACTTTCAGCTTGTCTTGAATCTTTTCCATACGGGGGTAAAGATAGATTTTTAACCCCGTCTTTTGGACTGGATGGTCTAATTATCTGCCAAATTACTGGAAAAAAAACAAATAAAACATAAAACAAACTCTAATATTTCATAACTCATTTCTCATAATTATATAAATTAAGCCCATGCTATACGGAATTTGTTCTGATATCCACTCCAACGCCGTTGCCTTCGAGGCTGTTTTGCAGTCCATGAAGGATAACAACGTGGATCGTAGGATTTGTCTTGGTGATTTGGTTGGTTATGGTGTCGATCCCGACGAATGTGTTCGTTTGGCTCGAGAGAATATGGATGTGTGCATTATCGGTAACCACGACAGTGTGGCAATCAAGTACGAATCCAGCGCTGGCTTCAACCCCTATGCCAAGCAGGCTATTGAATGGACTCAGAAGCATTTGTCCAAGGATTCCGTGGAATTCATGCGCTCCTTGCCCTACATTCACGAAGAGAACGACATCTGTTTTGTGCATGCATCGCCTTTGAGCCCTGCAGACTGGGTATACGTCACCGAACTCGAAGATGCCCTGGACGCCTTCGACCACTTTACCGGCCGTTACTGCTTTGTGGGCCATACCCACAGCCCTGTTATCGTGGCAAGCCGCCCCATGGCCATTCCAAAGATTCTTGACGAGTACGAGTACACCATCGAGGATACCGAACGTCTTTTGGTGAACGTGGGTAGCGTGGGCCAGCCCCGCGACCGCGACCCCCGTTCCTGCTGGTGCCTGCTGGATACCGAGACCAAGTGCATCCGCCTGATCCGTGTGGACTACGACGTCTACGAGACCCAGGAGCGCATGCGCAAGGCCGACATGCCCAATTTCCTCATCGACCGCCTCTCCGTCGGCCGCTAGCGCGACCAATCACAAAGTACGAAATATGAATTATGAGATTATAATCGCGGCTTTGCCGCCTTGCTTTATCTTGTAATTCGTAATTCATAAATCATAGTTATCGAAGATCATGAAGTGGGTTTTAGCAGTTTTTGGTAAGGCAGGTTCTGCCTACATCGCCGACGAGGTGGACAAGTACGTCAAACGCCTCCGTGGGGGAGCCATTCCCCTGGAAGTGGTGGAATTAAAGGAATCCAAGCTGGATGACCGCGTGCAGTCTCTTGCGCAGGAGGCTGCTCTTTTCGAGAAGAAGTTCCCTAAGGGTGAATTCAAGCGCGTTATTTTGTCTGAAGAAGGCAAACTGATGGACACGGTGAAGTTGTCCGACACCTTGCGGGACCGCTTCCCGGGTAACGTGGTGTTTTTAATCGGGTCGGCTTACGGTATCGATGAGAATTTGAAGAAGTCGGCGGACATGCTGTTGAGCCTTTCACCTTTGACTTTTACCCATGACCACGCAAGGATTATTACGGCGGAGCAGTTGTACCGCGTGCAAATGGTGATGCAAAACCATCCGTATCATCATCGTTAAAGTCCTGTTTTTTTTATCTTTGGCGGCGTATGAATCCAGAAATTTCTAAACGTCGCACTTTTGCTATCGTCAGCCATCCTGACGCTGGTAAGACTACTATTACTGAAAAATTCCTGTGGTACGGTAACGTGATCCGCGAAGCCGGTCACGTTCGTGCCAAGTCCAACCGCAGCTACACTGTTTCCGACTGGATGAAGATCGAACAGCAGCGCGGTATTTCCGTTTCCAGCTCCGTGCTGAACTTCCCCTTCGAAGGTTGCATGTTCAACCTGGTGGATACCCCGGGCCATCAGGATTTCTGCGAAGATACCTACCGTGCCCTCACCGCTGTGGACGCCGCCCTGGTGCTTATCGATAGCGTGAACGGTGTGGAAAAGCAGACCATCCGCTTGATGAACGTGTGCCGCATGCGCCACACTCCCATCATTACCTTTATTAACAAGATGGACCTTGATGGCCGCCATGTGCTGGACCTGTTGGATGAAATCGAAAACATCCTGAAGATCAAAGTGGCTCCCTTCACTTTGCCCATTGGCGTGGGTAAGCTGTTCAAGGGCGTGTACTCCATCGCCGACAACACCTTCCACACCTTCAACAAGGAAGAAGGGGAGCAGCAGCTCATCCAGATGACCGGTCCCGATGACCCGCGTCTCGTGGAAATGTGCGGTGAGAACTGGGTGGAACAGTTCAAGGAAGAATACGAAATGGTCACTGGCGCCATGGATCCCTTCGACCACGAAAAGTTCCTGAAGGGCGAAATGTGCCCCGTGTTCTTTGGCTCTGCCGTGAACAACTTCGGTGTCCGTCAGTTGCTGAATGCTTTTGCTAATCTTGCCCCTCCGCCGCTGGTTCGTGATACGGACAAGCGCCCTGTGGATCCGGGTGAGGAACCTTTCAGTGCCTTCGTCTTCAAGATCCAGGCCAACATGGACCCCAAGCATCGTGACCGTACGGCGTTCCTGCGTATCTGCTCCGGTAGCTTTACCCGCGGCGAAAAGGTTTTCCATGTGCGTACCGGCCGCGAAATCCGTCTGGCAGCGCCCACCGCATTCCTGGCTAAGGATAAGGAAGTCATCGACCACGCCTGGGCAGGCGACATCGTGGGTATTAACGACCCGGGCCTGTTCCGCATCGGCGATACCTTGACCGACGGTGAAAAGATGAACTACACTGGCATTCCTGACTTTGCCCCGGAACACTTTGCCCGCGTTACCTTGCTGAATCCGCTTAAGTCTAAGCAGATGGCCAAGGGCTTGGCTGAACTTTCCGAAGAAGGCGCGACCCAGCTTTACGAACCCATGAAGTCTGCCATCCCCGTCATTGGCGTGGTGGGCGAGCTGCAGTTCGATGTGCTGAAGTTCCGCCTCCAGAGTGAATATGGCGCCGACGTCTCCCTGGACCGCGTCCCGGCCCACGGTATCCGTTGGGTGGCCGGCCCCGAAAAGGATGTGGCCAAGTTTGCCGAGGAATACGCCATGGACTGCATGTTCGACAAGGAACGTAACCTGGTTTGCCTGTTCCCCAACGAATATCGCTTGAATTTGGCTATCAAGAACTACGAAAACCTGACTTTCGCAGAAACTTCCCAAGGCTAAATAATTCGCTATTATATATATTTCTATTCAACTAACGAAAATCCAGGGGGTGACCGCACCCTCAGGTCAACCATTTAAAGGATGAACATGAAACGTCTCTCTATCGTTGCTATGGCTATTTCCGTTGCTGGCCTTGTCGCTTGCAACCAGGCTTCTGCAGGTGGTTCTTTCAACCAGCAGGCTAAGATTGATTCTCTCGAAAAGAAAGTTGCTGAGCTTGAATCCAACGTGGAAGCTGTAGCTTACATTCTCGAAAAGCGCGCAGGCATGACTATCGAAGATGCCAAGAAGGAAATGGAAGAAGCCAACAAGGTTTGGGACATTCCCGAAGAAGACAGCCCGGTATTTGGCGCCAAGAATCCTAAGCTCACCATCGTTGAATTTACTGAATTCCAGTGTCCGTACTGCAGCCGTATCGCTCCTGTCATGAAGGACCTCATGGCCAAGTACCCCAACGACATCAAGTTCGTCTACAAGAACTTCCCCCTGTCCTTCCACCCCAATGCACGTCCGGCAGCCGCTGCCGCCATCGCTGCTCAGAAGCAGGGCAAGTTCTGGGAATTCCGTTACGCTCTGGCTCCGCATAGCAGCCGCCTCGGTGACTCCATCTATGTTGAAGTCGCTAAGGAAGTTGGCCTGGACATCGAACAGTTCAACAAGGACCGCGTTCTCGACGACGCTATGAACGCCCGTATCCAGAAGGACTTCGACCTCGGCGCCAAGGTTGGCGTTCAGGGTACCCCGAACTTCTACATCAACGGCAAGCGCCAGGATCGTTTCAGCCCGGATCTGGTTGAAAAGCTCCTGAAGGAAGCCAAGTAACTGGTTCTTTGTGTGTACGCGAAACCTCTTCGCGTACGCATTTTTTGCATTTAAAAGATTTATTTTAAACTCAAACTAATCATAAACAAAAGGATGCGATATATGATGAAGCGTACATTGACTGCTGCTACCATCGCTGCTCTCAGCTTTGGTGTCACAGCTACAATGGCTCAGCCGAAAGCACCTCGCGTAGTTCCTTACAAGTTCTTTGACGATGCATATCGTCCGGGTGGCTTCGACTACGCATACGGCGGCAAGAGCAAGGGTATCACTGTTACTAAGGATGGCGGCTTCAAGTCCAAGTCTGCCTTGAACATCAAGCTGGACCCCAGTGAATATTCTGGTGCTTCCGTTTGCCTTTACAATGAAACCTTCGACCTTCAGAAGTTCATGCTTGACTCCAAGCTTGAATTCATGATCAAGGGTAAGAAGGGTGGCGAAACTGTTAAGATCGGTCTTATCGATGAAGAAGTTACTGACGGCAAGAAGACTCAGGTCGTTCTTCCCATGAACAAGTACATCGAAGGTGGCGCTGTCACTACCGATTGGAAGAAGGTTTCCATTCCTCTCGTAGACTTCCCGGATCGTGGTCTCTACTGGGACAACACCCGTAAGTCCGAATTCCCGGCTCGCATTGACTGGGACAAGATTGCTGAAATTCGTTTCTCCATCGACAAGAGTGGCGAAAAGGATTTCGAAGTCTGGGTTGACAATATCGAAATCGTGAAGGGCAACAAGAAGGCTGCTCCCAAGAAGAAGATTGTCTACTGGGACGAAAACGAAGACGTTATCGACGGCCCGAAGGACGCTGCTAAGCTCGACGGTAAGGTTAAGCCGGTCGCTAACGGCGTGTTCTACTCTGATGGCTTGAAGGGCTTCAGCTACAGCTACGGTGGTCTCTCCGCACAGCGTGAAGCTGACTCCAAGACTCCGGGTAACAAGAACGTTCTCGCTCTCTACATCGATAACAACGACTGGTCCGGTGTGACCTACTCCTTGGGCGAAGGCAAGTACATTGACTTGTCCAAGGTCCGTAACAAGGGTGGTCTCTACTTCTGGATCAAGGGTAAGCTCGGTGGCGAAAAGGTATACGTTGGTATTCTGGACAACCAGGGCAACGATATCAAGAGCCAGACCAAGATCAGCCTCAACGACTGGATCGAAGGTTCTAAGGTGGGCACCGATTGGAAGCTCGTTAAGATTCCTCTGAAGAAGTTCGGCGACAAGGGTAAGGCTTGGGACGCAAACAAGCAGGCCGAAGTTGCCAAGGATATCCAGTGGAACAAGATCCAGGAAATCCGCTTCTCTGTTGGTAAGGGTGAAAACGCAGGTGAACCGGGTCAGCCGGCTCCTGTGACCATCTTCGTTGACCAGATCACCTTCACCGAAACCATCGACTGGGTTGACCCGGATATCAAGTGGGACAACTGGAAGTCTAAGGCTCCGGACATGGTTATCTCCGACTTCGAAGGCAAGTTTGCTAAGGACAAGTGGGAACCGTCCTTCGGTCCTAAGTCCAAGGCCGAAATCGAAATGCCCTACAAGTCTTCCAAGCTGGATGGCAACTCTCTGTTCATCAAGCACTTCGAAATGTCCGACTGGGTTGACTTCGTTCTCGACTTTACCAAGAATGGTGCAAACCACGACGCTAAGGGTCGTGACTGGACCAACCACTGGGGCATCATGTTCGACGTCTACTCTGAACGTGCATGGCAGTCCATCACCGTCCAGATCGGCGACGCTGGCAACGAACTCTTCGTTTCCAACACAGGTGTACCTCGCGGTCGTACCACTGTGATCGTTCCGTTCCGCTCCTTCAGCAAGTTCCCGTACTACCAGCCGCCTACCGCTAAGGAAAACGGCGTGTTCGACCTGAAGGGTGTTGTTTCTCTCGACTTCAAGCCGGGTGGAGAAGGCTCCAACGGTAGCTTCGAAATCGACAACATCAAGCTCACCAACCAGAAGGAAGTCAAGGCTGCAGAACGCCCGGCTGTTGTTAAGGTTGACGTTAAGGGTTCTTCCGACGTTATCAACCCGAACATCTCTGGTGGCCTCTTCGGTATCAACGCTGCACTTTGGGATGGCGACATGCTCGACAATCCGAAGTTCAAGACCCAGACTTGGGAATATGCAAAGCGCATCAACCACGGCATTATCCGTTACCCGGGTGGTCTCCGTGCTGATGACGACCACTGGAAGGAAATCCTCGACAACCACGACTGGATGGTCGATACCGACGAATTCCTCGCTTGGTTGAAGAAGACCGGTTCCAACGCTATGTTCACCGTGAACTTCGGTTCCGGCACCGAACAGGAAGCTGCTGCATGGGTTAAGCATACCAACATCGACAAGAAGGCCGGCATCCTCTACTGGGAAATCGGTAACGAAGTCTACGGTAACTGGCATCCGTACTACGAAAAGTATGGTAAGGACGGCGGTACCATCTATGGAAAGCGCGCTCGTAAGTTCATCGAAGCCATGAAGAAGGTTGACCCGACCATTAAGGTTGCTGTGCTCGGCGTTCTCGATGGTGCTTGGAACGACAACGTTCTTAAGGAAACTGCTGATATTGCTGACGGTATCATCGTTCACCACTACCCGCAGCACTTCGGTGAAGAAAACGACTTCGCTATGCTCTCTGCTCCGCAGGATCTTACCCCGATCTACACTCGTCTGCACAAGACTGTAGAAAAGTGGTCTAAGGGTAAGGACAAGAAGCTGGAACTCTGGCTCACCGAATGGAACTCTGTTGACTTCAACCCGGGCCCGCAGACCATCGCTCTCGAAAACGGTTTGTTCGTTGCTGACTACCTGGCTATGCTCGCAACTGAAAATGTTGACAACGCACAGTACTGGGATATCCACAACGACATCACTCCGGAAGGCGGTGACTATGGTTACCTGACCCGTTCTGCAGAAGAATGCATGAACTGCCCGCGTCCCAGCTACTGGGCATTCCAGATGGCTTCTGACGCTCTTCGCGGCAAGCTCCTGAAGACCACCATCTCTGGTGACAAGGAATCCCTCCTCACTACTTACTACACTGAAAATGGTAAGAAGAAGAGCCTCCTCGTGATCAACAAGAGCCCCTACAGCGACTACGAATTGAAGCTGGATATTCCTGGCTTCAAGGGCAAGGCAACCGTTCAGACTCTGGACCGCAGCTCCGAAAAGCTGAAGCCCGGTTTCGAAAACGATCCTGCTAAGAAGGCTAAGAAGGGTGTTGACGTAAGCAAGCCGGTCAAGGTTGGCAAGCGCACCATCACTCTCATCACTATCGAGTAATTCTACTCCTCAGTGAATAAAGAACCCCGGTTCACCGCAAGGTGCGCTGGGGTCTTTTTTTTGCACGTTTTTTCGTGATTTATAGATGTTTTTTTTGTATTTGCATGGTTTTTTGTTGCTTATGTATGTAAAAAAATCTAAATTTTCCGCGGTTAGTTGATGTGTGACTTTTGTCGCATTAAGGTTTGGAGGATCTGGCTACGTTTCCAAGGTAGAAGCGGGCCGCTGCTAAGAAGAAAGAACTTGTGTTAACGCCATACGATAACTTTTGTTATTCGTTGTTGTCGTTGTATTTTGAAATCGTGGTTTGTTGGTTAGGAGACCACAAAAGAAGCGGCGCAGCTTTCGGGCTGCGTCGTTTTTTTTCGCCTTTATTCTTGCGTTCTGAATTTTATTTTAAATAGAAGTGGCTATATCCAACGACCTCTTTTGAGGTAGAATCGGTGGCGCCTAGGAAATAGACCAAGGTTCTCTTGCGGTCTACATCCTTGCACTTTGGCTGAGGAAAAGGAAACTCCATATCCAGGGAATCCGCAGAATCTCCAGTGAAATGGAATTCGCCATTTTCTTGGCAGGAGCCTGTATTATCCAGAAGCATCCTGTTGGCCTTGGCCTTCTTGACATTGTAATCGAAGTATTCCTCGTGGGCCTTCTTGTAACTTACGAAGGAACCGTTGGCCGTGCTGAACATGTTCATGGCCAGCGTAAAGAAAATACCAGACACAGCCATGGTCACTATCAACTCGATCAGTGTGAATCCGCGCTTACTTGCCATGGCTTACCTTGTAGCGACAGTAGAACAAAGTTCTCGTGGTGTCAATTTTGTTTCTGACGGGTGTGGCCTTGAAGCATTTTTCGTCCCCATCTGCAGTCAACTTGACTAGAACCTCCCAGGCGATACCCTTGCCGTCGCGGTGGGGTATAATCGTGTCGCTTGAAACGTTCTCGGTAAGGAGCGTTACCTTGCCCAGTTCCATGCCGTAATTCTCGTTGCGGGCTTTCTGCGTCACGGGACCCTTGTACAAGAAACCAGAAAGCAGAACTCCGGTAGAAACCAGAATACCGAAGCTGATAAGCACTTCCATCAGGGAGAATCCGCGTTTTCCTCGGGCGGCCATGCAAATTTTATTCATCACACAGGTACTTATATTTGCAATCGTATTCCTTTTGCGTGATATAGATGGCAGTGTCCACAGCAACTTCGTCAAAATTTCTGAACATTTGGATGTCGTCTTTCTCCGCGATGATAAGACACGCTTCCTGAATCTCCTTGAATGAGTTGACAATATTCATTGTTGTGAAGCATTCGTCGTCTTTACACAAAGTGGTATATGAAGGATCTAATAGTGATGAACCGTATTTCTTGATTTGGCTTCGAGACGTTGCTGTAAATGTTGTGCTGATACGTTGAACGAGACAGTTTTCATTTACCAAGTAGCTATGGTATCCAAACACCGTGTCTTGACCGTCGTTCTTTGTGTATTTGAACGCGTATTTCCAGGTCTCAGGTCGCACAATATCCAAACTATCGCATTCTGTGCCCGTAGAATTGGAGTTGATCAATATAGCTCCTGTGTCTGCAGGATTCCAATAAACAGGTGAGCGACATTCTCCATACATGCTGGGCAATCTGCTTGATTCGTTCTCCTGAACAACTTCTTGTGCTGGAGCATTTAAATCCGCAGATCCATTGCCTGAGTTTGTTGCAGAACTTGTTGCTGATAGATTCCTGTTTGAACTACTGGAAGAAACATCATTTTCTTTCTGGTCTGGACTTGTCGGCGAGGAACTAGTGTTGCTTCCATTACAAGCGATTAGCGTAAGTGCGATTGCTGCAACGTTGCAGAAAGAAAAGATTTTGTTCATGCGTGACCCCAAAATGATTAGTATAAATACATCTAACTGCAACAAATATATTTAAATCCGAACAATTTTTTAATCGCTTAGGTTATAATTTTTTTTAACCTAAAAACATCATAAAAACGGTATTTGCAGAAAGTTTTTTCCTGCAATTGTCTTATCCTGAAAAAAGTTGACACTATACAAAAAGGCAGGTATAGTGCAAATGGAGACAAAACAGGTCACGAAATCGGTCCTGGCCTACGACGAGAACGGCCATCATTATTGGAAGGACGTGGTCAAGGAAAAGTTC
>JAZLKF010000068.1:0-1271 GCA_045597525.1 Fibrobacter sp.
TTTTTTTGAATTTAGTGTTGACACTTTTTTAATTGGAGTATATATTAGTTTTCACCGTCGCAACACTGAGTTGCACGATAAAAGTTGTTTGACAGTTCAGGGAAGGAAACAATAGACAAACAAACAGCATTGTTTGTAGCATATTTTATATGTCAAAAGTCCAGAGAAATCTGGCAAACCCGCAAGTTTAGTTCTTAAACTTGTTTGAAATCAATTCAGCAAATAAAAAAAGCTGGATTAAGCAATTTATGAAATCATAACCCTTCGGGGTTTTGAAATAATCATGGAGAGTTTGATCCTGGCTCAGAACGAACGCTGGCGGCGCGTCTTAAGCATGCAAGTCGGACGGCAAGATTGAAGCTTGCTTCAATCCTAGAGTGGCGGACTGGTGAGTAACGCGTGGGTGATGCACCCTTCAGATGGGGATAGCCATTAGAAATAGTGGATAATACCGAATACGCTCTCATTTGTTAGAGGAGTGAGAGGAAAGGAACTTTTGTTCCGCTGAAGGAGCGGCCCGCGTACTATTAGCTAGTTGGTGAGGTAACGGCCCACCAAGGCGATGATAGTTACCCGGCCTAAGAGGGTGATCGGGCACATTGGGACTGAGATACGGCCCAGACTCCTACGGGAGGCAGCAGCTAAGAATATTCCGCAATGGGGGAAACCCTGACGGAGCGACGCCGCGTGGATGATGAAGGCCGGAAGGTTGTAAAATCCTTTTATGACTGAGGAATAAGTATTCTGAGAGAAACGGAGTATGGTGACTGTAGGTCATGAATAAGCAACGGCTAATTACGTGCCAGCAGCCGCGGTAACACGTAAGTTGCGAGCGTTGTTCGGAATTATTGGGCGTAAAGGGCATGTAGGCGGTCTTGCAAGCTTGGTGTGAAAGGCAGGGGCTTAACCCCTGGACTGCGTTGAGAACTGCAGGACTTGAGTTACTGAGGTGCAATCAGAATTCCTGGTGTAGGGGTGAAATCTGTAGATATCAGGAAGAATACCAATGGCGAAGGCAGGTTGCAAGCAGATGACTGACGCTGAGGTGCGAAGGTGCGGGGAGCAAACAGGATTAGATACCCTGGTAGTCCGCACAGTCAACTATGTACACTGGATGTCTGGACAGAAGTCTGGGTGTCGAAGCAAACGCGATAAGTGTACCGCCTGGGGAGTATGCCCGCAAGGGTGAAACTCAAAGGAATTGACGGGGGCCCGCACAAGCGGTGGAGCATGTGGTTTAATTCGATGGTACGCGAGGAACCTTACCTGGG
>JAZLKF010000069.1:0-19957 GCA_045597525.1 Fibrobacter sp.
GCTTGAACAACTAAACATTACCAATTTGGGGACATTCCTTTTTCAAAATTCTGAAATGCTTAAGCTTTAATCCACCCGCATAGCGGGCGGTTTTTACATCCGCCACGTTCGTGGCGGATAATCCCTAAAGGACTAAAAAAAGAGACTGCCCTGCAGGCAGCCTCTCTTCAATTTCAGTTTGCTTAGAAATTACTTCTTCTTGGCCTTGTAGCTAACGCCCGGACGGAGTTCCAAGCCAATGGTCACCAGCAAGGAGACGATTGGTTCGTGATGATCCTGGGAGAGGTCATAGACAGCTACACCACCCATACCATCGGCCTTAACCTGCTTAGCAACAGCCTTCATAGAAGGAATGCCCATGAACACGATGGTTTCGGAAGAGCTAACAGCAACCTCAGACTGGGATGCTTCATCGAAGGTAACCTTGTATTCCGGAGAATCAAACTTGCCCATCAATTCAGCATAGGTCACGTAACCTTCGTTACCGCTACCAACACCCTGATGGGAAGTACCGAGGCCCTGAGCACCGGTCCAAGTCTTACCATAGAGGAAGACCACCGGAACCAAAAGTTCAGCATTGACACCTGCGCCAGCAACGGCATCCAGAGTCTGCTTTACGAAGGTTCCGCCCTGATTAGGAACAACTTCGGAGCTTTCCTCGGTCATCTGATCGGACATGAACACGTCCACATAGGCAAGGCGATTCAATGCTTCAGCCTTGTAGGCATCCATACCAGCAGCCGGATAAATCACAGCTGTCACAGTTGCACCAGAAAGGCCGTCAACGAGGGCGTTAACCATCTTGGCATAATCTTCAGCGTCTTCCGCAGTAACATTCTGCCAGTCAAGTTCAATGCCGTCACCACCCTTTTCAGAAAGCCAGCTACTTACGTTAGAAACGAAAGTAGAAAGGGTTTCATCGGAGGAAGCAATAGCCTTCAAATTACCTTCGGTTTCCATACCACCAACGGAAACAATGAGCTTAACATTGTTTTCCTTGGACATCTGAACCAAGGTCTTGAAGTTTTCTGCATCGTTTTCATCAGCAAAAGCGAGAGAACCGTCTTCGCTAGGAGCGATACCAACGTAGTGGATGTCAGTTACGGTATTGTAACGGATATCCTTCGGATAGAACTGAGAGTACTGGCTCCAGTAAGGATAGAAGCCGACAACCTTGTCAGCAGCAGCCTGGGACATAGCCACGCAGGCAACAGCAATTGTAGATACGAAAAGTTTGAGATTCATATTATACCCACCTTTTTATGCGTCAGCCGGGGTTTCGGTTTCAGCTGGGGTTTCATCCGGAGTTTCAGCCGGGGTTTCAGCTGGGGTTTCGTCCGGAGTTTCAGCCGGAGTTTCTTCCTCAACAGGAGCCTTTTCGTCAGTGCCTTCAGGAGTCTTTTCTTCTTCAGGTACAGTAGGTTCTACAGGCTTTGCGCATGCTTCGGTACAATCGAGGCAATATACGTCGGAGCCCTTTCTGCAGAAGATATGATTGTCAAAACGGCCAGTATTCACGATGTCATCAATGTACTTTTTTCCGACCTTGTCGCAGCCAGGAACGCCGGTAGCAACATCATCTTCAGTACACTTGGCATAAATGGTATCCATGACAGCCTGGCAATCACCCTTAAGGAAAACATTATCAGAATCCATACAGGTGCGCACAGGGCGACCTTCGCGACGACCGTAAGCAACGTACTGTTTTTCAATAGCAGCAGTATCCAAAGTAAAAGTTCCAAGAACTTCTTCTTCGTTGCTAATGCCATAGATGTTGAACTTGATCAAATGCTTCATCTGGTCTGAGGAACCAGTAAAGTTTTCAGCAGTAAAACCAGCAAAGTTAATGGCCACAGCAGTATATGTTGCAGTATCTTTCCTGAATTCGGCTTCATCAGATGCAGCACCGGATTCAGCGTTGAGATTAGCAACCTGATCCATAATGGCAAGAGAACGGAGATCCGGATTTACTTCGAGAAACTCAGCAACATTCCAACCAGCAGGATAATTGCCAGTTTCTGGATTGCTGACTTCCAGGGAGGAGCAAGCTGCAAGAGCAATGGCAGCTCCAGAGACTAAAAGAGAAAACTTATTCTTCATTTTAAACCTCACTAGAAATTAACCTGAACTTCGGCAGTGATAAGAGACTTGTCGATGGATAAAGTCTGGGGGGCAACGCCGCCAACATTGAAATCAATGCTATTGCTCAACATGCCGTAACGAACGGTAAGGTAAGACTCAGGGGCGATGCGAACCTTGGGTCCCATCAAGAGAAGCATTTCATCGACCTTCTGAACAAAGGCGTTTCCAACAAAGATGCCCGGAATACCCATGCCGTAGATATCGCCTTCAAACTTCTTGTTCACAGTCTGGTAACCAACCTGCAAAGCAATGGGGCCCCAAATATCGGCGGTCACACCAGCAACAATACGCTGGGAAGAACGCTTCAGGAAAGAATCTTCGGAAGTCTGTTCAAAGGAGCCCTGAACCTGGAGCTTACGTTCCAAGGAGGGAATCACACGACCAACATCAACTCCAACGCCAACGCCGAGAGTGGTGAACTTGTCACCGATGGAGCCCTGTTCAATCTGGGAGAAGCGAGCATTCAGTGTAATCGCGTCGTTCCAGTTTACGTCTACAGAGACGGCAATACCGTTGCGATCCGGAGTTGCAATGCCAAAGGGCAGAGCCATGTTAACAGAAGGATCCATGGTATTCAGCACTTCCTGAGCTTCAAGACGCTTCATAGCATTGGCATCATAGCCATTACGATAGAAGTGAGACAGTTTGTAGTTGTTGAACAAACGATTGTACATTCTATCCGATTCGGAATCATCGGAGAGAGCTGCTGCAGCACCAGTGGTCATCAAGTTATGAGCGTTGAGGATGTTGGTGTTGTAAACGGAGAAGTACAGATTTTCAAGGTTACCAGAGCTAAGGCTGGAAATCAAATTCTCATGAATGTTGGAATACAACGCATTGGAGTTGAAAATAACGGTGTTGCTTCTGTAGTTGGGAGAAGAAGCCATGTCAGACCAGAAATTTTCATCATTCTGCAAGTATGTTGCATCTACCTTGAAATTTACGCCAGCAATGTCACCCTTCACGTAGGGCTGTACATTGAAAGCAGAACCAGACCTGTCATCCAAGTGAATAGTTTCAAGCTTGTCCTGCGTGGTAGAAACGGAAGAGGAAACGTAAACCACGCTTTCCATGGCGCCATTAGCATCAGGATACGAGACTTCCTTGATAGCATGATCGTATACAAGTCGGTTGACAAGGTATTCCCTATCCACGTTCCACCAGGACATGGCGAATTCACCATTCAAACCGAATGTCACAGGCAAGTTACCGAGCAACTTTCCAGAGTCAAAGCCCAACTGAGCAGAAACAACAGTGTTGTCATCGTAGATCAAGGTGTCGTGAATATCGATGTCGTGAGAACGGGTGCTCAAGCGACGGTCGAATACGTTGACAAAGTTAACACCCAGGTTTGCACCAAAGGCCTCAACACCACCACGAAGGCCCAAGGCATATCGGTCAGACCAGTCAAAGTCAAAGAAGACCTGGTCGCCCTTCTTAGCGGTGTTACGTATACGGGCGCCGGTTGCCTGAGCATAGATGTTATCGAGAGGGCCAATAGCGCGGCTATTGTAAGCTGCGTTCAAACCCTGCATCAGGCGGTTGGAAGTAGTGTCCAAGTTACGCAAGGCCAAAGCGTCTACGCGGTTCTGGGCAAAGATTTCCGGTTCCTGAAGGATTTCCATCTGCGGAGTGTAAATGGTCAGCGGAGTATAACCAACACGCATGTAACCCAAGCTGAAATCTACATGCTTGTCCAGGATTAAACCATCATAAGAGAACCAGTGACCTACAACAGGATTGTTGTTTTCTTCGTAAGCGCTCTGCCAGTCTTTGTGGAGACGGAGTTGAACGTTAACGCGAGTTTCTGCACTGGGCTGAGCCAGGAACTTCAAGTTCACATCAGTGTAAGCCTGGTTTTCCTGAGTTGCAGAATACGGAGCAAACTGATCAGAGGTTGCAGAGGAGATTGCTGCACCAGCCTTTGCGGTACCGCTAACGCGGAGACCGAGAATAGCCTGATTTAAGGAATCCAGTTTCTGCAGCAAAGAGGACTGTTTTTCAACAACGGTGGAATCGCCTGCAGCGAATGCCGTTGCAGCAGACATCAAAGCGGCAGTGAAAACGGCAGAGGTCTTTTTAATATTCTTCATTTTTCATTCCTCCCACTAAAATTCCACGTTAATGGAGGCTTCTACAATTGTTTGAGAGAACTGAGAGGTATAAGTCTGAGGCCAAGCACCATCAACCTTTTCGTCAACAGCGTAGATCGGAAGGTTAACCGCCTTGTCTGCATCTGCAGTGAGGTTGTAGGTATTTTCCACAGAAACCATACCAAAGTTCAAAGAAAGCCATGCGTTCTTGTCGATGGTGTAGTCAAGACCGACCATCCACTGCATCTGAGATCCCTTAGACAAGGGAACGATAGGAGCAATGTTTGCATAGCTGTTCACGCTTGCAGTCTGCTGAACTTCGTTCATTTCCATGTTTGCCATCTGGAAGCCAGCGGTTATACCCAAGCGAGGAAGATACTGAACATAGAGACTTGCGTTCACAAAATCCACGTTAGCTTCGGCAGAACCCTGGCCTTCGATATCCATGGTGCGGCCTGTATGCCTATAAGAACCGGAAACTTCAAGAGCCTTGCTCCAACCAAGAACCTTTGCAATGTCAAACTTGGCACCACCACCGAAGTCCAGGTAGGAAACACCACTCAAGCCAACCACAGGTTCGACCTGGCTAAAGGTGCCGAACACGCCCTGAACTTCAAGCCAGCCACCCAGATCAAAGGTCAGGTTGCCACGAGCACCAACGCGGTTGGAAGTTGCAACACCATTGGGCAACATCATCTGCAAAGTGGGGTCAGAAAGCTGTTCCAGCAACTTCAACTGAGCCTGACTAAATGTCAATGCAGTCCAGGAATTCTTGCTATAGGGGGCAATGTTATAACTGTTACCCTGAACGTTAAAACCATCGTCATTGGTCTTCATGGTAATGGAGACCGGAGAGAACTTCGGAGCAAAGTTATACAAGGCATCGAAAGTGGAGTAGTAAGGAGAGTTAACAGTGTACTTAACAGTGTTTATACCCTTCTTAATATCCTTGATGTCGTGATCGGAGTTCAATACGCGCTGAGCAAAGAACTTCGGAGATTGAGCCAAATTGTTGAACCAGCTGCTGTCGTTGTAGATAACGTCTGCTTCCAACTTAGCCTGCCAGCCAGCAGTCTTGAAACCTGCGTTCACGTTGGCATTGATGGCCATACCAGAAACGCCTTCCTGCATCGGATCGTTAACAGAGTACGTATAGTCGACATCGCCATCTTTTTCGTGGTCCACGATTACGTAGCCATCGTTGTTAGACATGGCAACTTCAGCAGTCACATCCAACAGCAGGTTGGAGTTACCCATGAGGCCAGCAATGTCAGCACCTGCTCGAACGGCAATCACACTAGTGTTCTGAGTGTTTTGTTCGTAGGGGTTGATTTCAACACGTTCGTAGTAACCCGATGCATCTTCAAGACTAGGATCCAAGGCGATCAAGGAATCCGGATAGTCTGCGCCCGGGATATTATCCGGATGACGATAAGCGTAGGTATGGGAAGATTCGTTGTCGAAGATGTACATTGCTGTAGCACCTACATAGACATTCTTCTTTACAGGGAAGAGTTCCACGTTGGCAGCGGCGACGAACTTGTCGTAGTTAGAACCCAAGCTAGCGCCCGGAATGGTGCTTTGGGGAAGAATATTGCCTTCGGCACCGGTGAGATCCAGGAACTGGGCTCGATTGATTCGGGCAACCAAAGCTTCAGCGCGGACTTCACCAAGCATTTCGTTCAATTCCATACGGAACTGGAGGTTTGCACCCTGGAGATTGCGCTGATTGCCTTCCAAAAGCTGTTGCTTTTCGGCCATGTGACGCTTACGGGCAAACACGGTTGGTTCGTAAAGAATATCCAGGCTCGGAGCGAAAAGTGTCAGGGGAGAATACTGCTGACGGAAGTCACCTACAGTCCAGTAGATATTGTTTCCAATCTGACCTTCGACATTCAACCAGGGAACTTCGATGATCTTTGCAGCAGATGCGAAGTAATCCTGCATGCCACCGTAAAGACGAAGCATTGCATTTGCGCGAACGTTTTCCCAAGGACGGAAGGTAAAGTTAAAGTCTGCGGTAACGAATTCATTGCGTTCCACATCAGGCATGGTGTTTCTACCATACTTGTCCTGATCAATATTCAGGTAAGAAGCCTGGGCAACGCCACGAACTGCACCAGTGACTTCGAGACCACGGTGGGCGTTGGCAGAATCAACCTTGCTTTCAAGAGCTTCCTGGTTGCCTGCCACAGAGGCGGCGGCCAAACCAGAAGTCAAAGCAACGGCACTTAATGTTCTAGTAAACATCTTTGAAGCACTTTTATTGAAATTCATATTATTCTCGCGCCTCCATTAGAACCAAACTTTAGTTTCAGCGGTAATGTAGTGACCGCTCCAGTCGTTCTGAGACAAGACTTCATCAGAGTGTGTTGCCCACTTGTAGCGAACGTGGAGACCAGCACGATCTGCGAAGTCCCAGTCAAAGCCAAGACCAATGGCTGTTTCCACAATGTTTATGGGAGCCTTGGCAATTGTTGCAGCATAGACATCACCCTTATGGGTGGGCTTAGCATCTGTGGGATCTGGAATGCTGTTTTTCATAGAATTGAGAACGAAACCGTATTCAGAACGGAAAGTTTCCAAACCGAGAAGACCAACCATATGGAAGGTGGGAGTCACAGCCACTGCAGGTTCAAATTGGCCATAGAAGCTCCACATGAGAACATCCTTGGATTCACCAAAAGCAATGGGAGTAAAGGTCTTTGCTACGCTGGAAACAGCGGCATAACCACTCAGCACAATGTTACGATCTGTGCCGAACCAATGTCCGATATCGTAACCACCGGCAACAGACAGGTAAGAAGACCACTTGATATGGGAGGGAACGATGGAATCTCTCAACTGTTCTTCGTTTTCATAGGCAGTGAAAGTTTCCCACATTTCCCAGGTACCACCGCGGAGACCACCCTGCTGACGGTTCTGCTTATAGCCAAAGTTGTTAGCATTGTAAAGAACACCTGCACGTTCAGCATAACCATTGGAGCGAGCGTTACCAGAGTCTGCCCAGAACAACGGCTTATGCTTGGTCCATGAGTTGGTGGATTCCCACAGGTTACGGCCATTCAAACGGTAGTTGAAGTTAATAACATCAGCACCTTCTTCAACCTGGGAATGGAGGCCGTACTGGAGATCCAAGTGACCACGGTTGAATTCCGGTTCAACCTTAAGGTTAATACCAGCCATATTGGGGGTATAACGGAGAGAACCGGAGTTAAGGGCGAATTCATCTTTACGCCATGCCAAGAAACGAGAGGGGTTGGTCATGGAGAAGGGAGAATAGAAGTCCTTCTGAAGGTAGATGGCTTCCAAGGTCATGGGCCAACCTTCTACATACTTGCTCTGAGCCTTTACGTAAACACCCAAAGACGGACCATCTACAGAAGACTCATAGGAGTTCTTTTCGTATTTCTTGGTATCGTTTTGAACCCCTCCTGCCACGTAGTAGTCGTCATTCTGAATCACACTGAATGCCACATCAGCCATCAAGTAGAGTTCCGGAGTAATGTTACCCTTGAAATCGACAGAGGCCACATGGGTATTGGAAATAGTCGGATCAGCGCTAAACTTGTTGAAGGAACCGTAGAATTCGTTTTCGTAGACAAGAGCGTTGTCGAAAACAACACCCATGTAGTTAACGCCTACAGTCAGCTTGTCGGCAATCTTGTTCTTTGCCAAACGACCGTGGTAAACGGCGCCGCGGAAGTCGTAGTCACCAGACATTTCCAATTCACCAGGCTGACCACCGTACATACGGATACCGTCACGGGTAGCGATGTCCATGTCAGCAGGCTGAGAAACCATAGCCTGTGCGGTCAAGTTCCAAGGAAGCTGGTAAGCACTCAGGAAGACACCACCGAAGGAACGATTGGTCCAGAATGCACGACCACCTTCCTTAACAGGCTTAAAGACCTTTTCCTTGTAGTAGGTACTTACAGTCTTTTCGTCTTCGAACAATTCATACTGCCAAGCGAAACGAGGATTGGTTTCACGTTCCCACATAGTAAGGGGGGAGGAATTTGCCCAAATCACACCACCAGCGGTAACATAGGCACCAAAGACACCTGCACGGATGTCCACTCCCAGGTTCATTTCTTCGTCTACTGTAGAGGAGTAGTAGTCGGTGGAGTGGTCGTACAGCACATGCTGGTCGAAGTTGGGAGCGTTGGTCGGCTTGGAGGCTAATCTGTTAGAATAGAAGCCAGACAGGTCGAACGGGAACGTGAGGTTGGTCCACAAGGTCATATAGGAGTTGGGCATTGCCACGATATTGGCCTTGAAGATAGCGTCCACAGAAGTACGAGCCATATCGCTAGCCAGCAACGCCGGAGCATCGGGATAGTGGAAGTTCTTCAGGCGGAATGCCATGAAACCAGACACTGCAAGAGGAGCGTCATCCTTACCCATGAGGGTGGATTCCATGTTTTCTGCAATGTTGTCCAAATTGCCCTCAATGAGCTCAATCTGCTTGTCGGCAGCCATGGTAGCAGGAGCAGCCTGAACAGGAGCGGGCACTGCAGCAGGAGCTGCGCTAGCCATTTCCTTCTTGGGAGCTTCGACCTCAGGTGCAGGTACGGCCTCTTCAGCAGGAGCAGACTCTTCCACTGCCGGTTCGGCAGAAGCTTCTTCTGCAGCAGAAGATTCTTCAGCGGCAGCCATTTCCTCGGCAGGTGCAGCTTCTTCAGCCACGGCTTCCTCAGAGGTGGATTCTACAGTTTCTTCAGCTGCAGGTTCGCTGTTGTAGGATTCGCTAAGATCTTCCTCTTGAGCGATGGCAAGAGAGGAGCAGAGCAGGGTTGTTGCAAGTAAAGATAATTTGCGCATATAATCCTAGTCCTCTTAAATCTCGTTACGGAACGGATAGTAGGCCGGGCCTTCGTAAGCCTTGCCATGCTTCTTAATTACGATATCATCGATCCATACCTTGAAGGATTCGTTTTCATCCTTACGGACTTCAAGACGGAAGCCCTTGAAGTTGGACCATGCGAAGGGAAGCATAACTTCACGAGTGTTCTTGGCATCCCAGTACACACCGGTCTTGCCGAAGAGCTTCAGAGGAATGCTGAAACGCTTCCATTCAGTTGTAATTTCACCAAGGCTCTTGGAACGGAGCTTAACCTGCATGGATTCACCACCGGACTTCACACCGTCGTCCACCAGCACGAACAAAGCATTTTCACCGCCCTTTTCGCCCTTAAGCCAGAATTCAACCACGCCTTCTTCGTAATACGGTTCCAGGTCGACAGAACCGGCAATACAAATAGCCACACCGGAATAGTCGCTGGCAATAAGTTCGATTTCCATGGAAAGAGCGCCTTCCATAGCAAACTTGTCGGTCAAAACCGGTTCCGGGTTTTCACGAGGATACTGGTAAACGTATCCACCGCCACGGGGAATAGCTTCACGCATAACAACGGACACGACGTCCTTGTCCGGTCGGAACTGTTTAGCTTCACGGGTCTGGAAGCGGGATGCATCTCTATCCCTAAAGTCGCTAAAACCCGCCAAAGAGAAGGAGGCAAGGAGGAGTGTGCCAACAGCACAATTCCTAATGATTGTCTGCAGATGTGATTTCATAGGGTATAAAATCTCCAAATTCAATTGGCTACAATATAACTTGTTTTTTTTTGATTGGATTTTGTAGTTTTTCCAAAATGGTTCATTTTGTAACCAAACTGTGATTTTTCATATCGTTTACCCCCGTAACCGAACTATTTATTACAAATCCCATCGCTTTTCCAAGAATATGTTTAGATTTTATAACAAAAGACACATTTAACGGGGACTCTCCTATGAAAATTTCGAAGATTCTCACAGCGCTTTCCATTGTCTTCGCCATGACCGGCTGTGATTCTAATAGCGGTGGTTTGGCCAAAGCCCAAGAATCCGAGGGATCAAACTCTAACACAATCAAAGTCCACCCCAAGGTTGACTATTCCAAGGGCCGAGCCATGAACAAACGTCTCGGTAAGGGCATTAACTTGGGTAACTCCTGGGACGGAGCTTCCTACTACAGTTGCGGAACCCTGGGCGATGGCGACGAATTTGTATACACCAACCTTCAGGGCGAGACAAAGACTATCACTATTTCATCTAGCCAGAAAGTTTTCCACGGCAACCTTCCGACAGAACGCTACAATCATGGATGCCGCGACGGTCTGGACAACTCCTGGAGCAACGCCATCAAGGACGAATACTTCCAGAAGATCAAGGACGCAGGTTTCAACTCCATTCGTCTGCCAGTCCGTTGGCAGCATAACTCCGATCCTGTCACCCACACTGTAAACCCGGACCGTTTGAAAGGCGTCATGGAAGACGTGAAGTTAGCCAACGATGCAGGTCTTGCTGTTGTCGTCAGCTTCCACTGGTACTACGAAATTATGTTCGCAGCCAACAACGCTACGAAGTATCCCGATCTCTACGAAGCTGAAATGTTCCATTTCGTAAGTCTTTGGAGCCAGATCGCCTCTGCTTTCGAAGCTGCCGGTTTTTCCGACGACATGCTGGTGTGGGATATCCTGAACGAACCCATTACAACTACAGCAGAACGTCTGAACGAAGTCATGAACGCAGGTTACCAGGCAATTCGTTCCGTGGCTCCTGGCAAGACTATCATGTTCGAATCCAAGCAGTCTGCAAAATTTGCTGAAATCGAAAACCTAAACATGCCTGCAGATGGCAACATCATCTTCAGTGGCCATTACTACGAGCCCTATGGATTCACCCACCAGGGTCATAGCTACGAATGTAAGGGAGACGCTGCCTATTCCATGAACGCGCCGACAGATTTCAAGAACTACACCAATTTGGCAAAGAAACTCTACCCCGATGTTGTGGCAGGTCTTTACATTCCGATGAACATGGGCGAATTCGGAGTATCCGGTGGCCCCTCTGCAAACAAGAGCAGCTGTAAGGCAGGAACCACTCCTCCCTCTGAAGCCGCAAAGGCAAGATGGGCTAAGGCCGTTATCACCGTTGCAGAACAGAACGACATATCCTGGCACTACTGGGGCTTTGTAGGCGTAGGCGGTTTTGAAGCTTACGACAAGAACGCTGACGCTTGGTACGAAGGCTTCCCTGCCGCATTCGGCCTGTAATTGAAATTTTCAGGAAAACTAAGGGCGAACTATTGTTCCGCCCCAATGTTCATCAAAGAAGGCTTGGAACAAAGGTTCCGGGCCTTTTTTCAATTCTTCAATGACTTCTGCCATGGGACGCTTACCGCGATACAAATCACGATAAGCCTTTTCAAAAAGTTCAATACGAGACTGAGGAAATTCCTCGGGATGCAAACGCAAGGCATGAAGATTCAAGGATCCAAAGCGGATGGGGGTCCCGAAGGCTTTACTGCAGGGAGGAACATCCTTATCCACTTTGTAGGTACCGCCAACAAAGGCGTAGGCCCCCACCTGGTTTCGCTGCTGGATAGCGGTCACTCCGCCAATAGTTGCGTATTCGCCAATGCGAACATGACCGCCCAGCTGGCAGCCGTTAGCTATTACGACGCCACGGGAAATCTGACAGTCGTGACCTATGTGGGAATATGCCATAATGAGCACATTGTCGGAAACTCTAGTACAGCCGCCACCTTGAACAGTGCCTCGGTTTAGAGTGCAATATTCACGGATTGTACATCCCGAGCCTATCTCGAGACGCGTATCTTCCCCCGCATATTTCAAATCCTGGGGAGGGGCTCCAAGCACCGCCCCGTCAAAGACTCTCGTATCTGAGCCTATGGAAACACCGCCGTACACGTGCACGCGGCTTTCAAGGCGAACATTCTCACCGATTTTCACGCCGGCATCCAAAAGACACCAAGGGCCGATAAAGGCCGACTCCGGAACATTCACAGAGGGATGTACAAAAGCGGAAGGATGGATCATGCTTAGTGAATAGTGAATAGTGAACAGGGAATAATGTAGATAATTTTCACTGAGCGCGGCTCATAGCACTTTGCTCTTTTTGCTAGATTATCAGCATTATGAGCGTTTACATCATTGCAGCCATTACAGCTTTATACGTACTTCTGTTTTCCTTCTTTGTCATTGGCATAATCAAGACAAAGCGTTACAAGGGCGTCAAGGCAACTCCCAGCGTTTCTGTGGTTGTCCCCATGCGAAACGAAGAGGAATTCGCCCAACGCACCCTAGAGGCTTTGGCCGCTCAAGAATATTCCGCAGACTGGGAAGTCATTTGCGTAGACGACCGCTCCACGGATTCCACCGGCGAGATTCTGGACAAGTTTGCAGAAACCCATCCAAAGTTCAGGGTCATCCATCTCTCCCAGGACCTGCCCCCCATTGCAAGTCCAAAGAAACGCGCTCTTGAAAGCGCTTTCGAAGTGGCAAAGTACGAAATTCTCTTGACCATTGACGCCGACTGTACTCCCCGCAAGGGCTGGATCGCTTCCATGGCTGGACGCTTTACCGACGGCATCAGCATCGTTCAAGGCCCCAAGCAAAACAACGGTGCCAACGCAATGGTGCATCGCTTTCAGAAACTGGAAACCTTGGGTTATACCGCCATGGAGGCGGCAGGTTTTAGCATGGGCGTTCCTATGATTGCAAGCGCCACATGCCTAGCCTACAAAAAAGAACTGTTCTTCAAGGCTGGCGGCTTTGGCGACCTGGTGAACCTTTCCAGCGGCGACGACGACATGCTCATCCATAAGATGATGAAAGTCCCTGGTACAAAGGCCTGCTACAACTTGGATCCCGAAGCCGTTATTGAAACCGCCCCGGTGAACTCCTGGAGACAGCTGTTCAACCAGAGAGCCCGTTGGAGCAGCAACGGCACTAGTTACGAAAATAAATCCTATGTACTGCTTCTGACCCTGATCTATTCCTACTTCGTGTGGGCCTTTGTAAGCCCCTGGTGCGTAGTTTTTCTGGATTGTCCTTGGCAGTGGTGCGTATTCTCCATTCTTCCCAAGATCATCATCGATTTGATATTCTTATCTATCGCCGCGATGAAACTGAACTGCAAAAAACTTCTATGGGCATTCATTCCCACAGAATTCTTCCAAATTCCCATGATTGTATTCTGCGTTCCCGCAGGTATCACGGGATTGTTTAGGTGGAAATAAAAATGTATGGCGACGCAAAGTTAGAGCATTGACTTTGCCCAGCGAAGAGCGTCGTCTGCACCGGTGATTTCACCGTCTAGCTGTAATTCAAAGCTTTTCTTGATAATCTCGCCCATTTGCTTGCCAGGTTTTACACCAAGATCCATGAGCATCTTGCCCGTCAAGAAAGCCTGAGGGGCGGCATTCAACAAGCACAGTTGTTCTGCGGCGTTCCAGAAATCTTCTGCAAATGTGGGCGACTTAAACAATTCTACAGGGGTAGACTTGATGAGCAGCGCCAGCAACTTCAAGCCATCTAAGCGAACTGCCAAGCGGCGCAATGCAGGGGCCGCAGGAACCGTTTCAAAATTCAGCTCGCTGTAGCACTTAAGAATCTCGGGAACCTTGCGAACTAAATGAATTTCGTTGGTGATGCGAGCAAGGAACTTATTTGCCACATCTTTAACTGAAGATACATCGGTTGCAGGGTACGCATTCCCAACCAGCAGGGACGCAAAGGCTAATTCAGAAGTTTCGTCTTCAGTGAGACCGTTACGGCATTGGGACATAGCATCCAAAAGGCTGCCCAGATTATTCCAGCCAGATTTTTCGTCTACGCCAGCGAGGGGCAGAACTTCGGGAAAATATTCATCTAGCTTGATATCCAAGAATGCGCGCAAACCTAAGGAGGGTTTACCTGGCTTCAAGAGCCACTTCTTAAATTCCTCGAAAAGGCGTTCAATACTCAAATCGTCCAGAGAAAGTGTGCGGCAAAGTTCCACGGTTTCTGGAGCAAGAGTCAAAACGAAACGGCTAGCAAACTGAACCCCACGTAAAATGCGCAGGGAGTCTTCGGCAAAGGCAGGACCTACATGACGAAGGCAGCGATTTTTCAGGTCGCCGATACCATCGTAGGGATCGCAAAGTTTAAGATCTGGAAGTTCCATGCCCATAGCGTTAATGGTAAAATCTCGACGCAAAGCCGCTTCCTTAAAACTCAGCTTGGCATCGGTGTGAACAACAAAACCCTTGTGGCCGTAACCCACCTTGCTTTCTGTACGCGGAAAGGAAAAGTCAAGGGATTCGCCCTTCATGGAAAGATGGATGACACCAAAGGCCTTACCAACCAGGTTTGTCTTTCCATACTTAGACAAGATAGGCAGCAGTTGATCCTGTTCCAAATCATAAACTTCTACATCGTAGTCTCGGCAATTCTTACCCAAAAGGGCGTCACGAACCCAACCGCCAACAAGATAGGCACGACCGCCTGCAGCCACAATATCTTCGGCAATTTTCAGAAGGCGACGAGGGAGATCTGGTTCGAAGCATTCGCCAGCAAGAGTCTGCACAATAGCCATCAAAAAACCTACTGCTGAACGTCGTTCACTGAAGTTTCGTTTTCAGTCTTGTTGGAATAGCGATCATAGATGCTTGTGGTTTCCACACCGGAAGAATCCTTCAATGCTTTGGATACAGACACTTCTTCAGATTCGCCGTTAGTCCCCTTGGAAAGTGAATCCCCACTGGCAGCGTAACGTTCGTAAATACTCTTGCGTGTCTCGGCAGATCCCGCCTTCTTTTGAGCTTCCTCTAAGCGACAGTTGTTCAGTTCCTCTTCCATATAGGCACGCTGGTCAGGGGAATAGGCCATGGTATTCAAGCGATATTCGATTTCTTCGCAAACTAGTCCCTGCCTTTCCCCTGCACAAGAGCACAACAAGCAACCCAAAGCAACAAATGCCATAGCTAAAATTTTATTCATAAAGCCTCTAGTGGATAATAATAAACTTACCCTTCACGGTCTTAGATGGTCCGTTCACCACGTAGTAATAGACTCCGGGAGCCACCATGCGGTTTTCCTTATCCGTACCATCCCACTCCAGCCTACCGCCAACAACGTCCTCCCCACGGAACGAGCGCATCAAAGCTCCGCCACGGTTGTAAATAGCCGCTGTCGCCTTATCGGAAATATTGTCAATTACAAAAAACTTATGGACCTTAGGTCTGAAGGGTACAGGATAGGCGGTTACCTTCAAGGAAGTTTCGTCCGTCATATATTCCGTTGTTCTTCTCAAGTCTTTTCGGGTATAGCTAGACAGGCCCTTTCCATGGGCAAACCATGCCACTCCATAAATCGGATCAATAGCCAAATCAGCAACATTATTGCTAAGTAAGCCGTCCCTCGTGGTAAAATGTTCTACCGACAGAGTATCCGGAGATTTTCCCTTCTGTGTTAATCTATAGACACCTTGGTTGGAAGTTCCTACCCATAGATTACCTTGGTTATCAAGTTCCAAAGAAGAAAATTCTGCCCCCTGCAGGCCCTTAGTAGATCTGGGCGAAAGAATAGTATCCTGATCGGCATCGTAATAGGCCAAGGTACTCAAGGAAACAAGCCACAGGCGCTTTGACGCGGAATCATAGGCAATATCAATAGGAGATGGATATATGCCCGTAACTGTGTTCACTGTGGCATTGACAATTTCATTGCCCTTGGACCTAGGAGACGGGAAACGAATAATATCCAAGTCACCATCGTTGACAACTCCGGTACTTTTGTTCGTACCAACATACACCACCCAGGAGCCATCCTCGTCAATGATTGCCTGCATGGGCCCACCAATCAATGCGGAACCGATATTATTGGCACAATGGACTTCTCCCTGCTTCGTAAAATACACAAGGCTATAACCGTCACGAGAACCTGATGCCGTCAAGAAACCAGATCCGTCAGGAGCCGGAGTCGAGGCTATAGAAATGGGCGCCCCATCAAAGTTGTCAAAACAATGACCATCAGTGCCACGGAATGTATACTTCGTCTTGTCCCCCCAATCAGAAAGAATAAAGTAATCTCCATACCAAAGATGATAGAAAACAGAACCATCGGGAAGTACCGAAGCCTCTTTCATATGAACATCTAATGCAGGCCCAACATTACCCACGTCATAAATGGGCTCTCTAACATTCCATCGGTTTCCATTTTCCGAACTGCCTATATAACCATATTCAGAAACAGCGAGAACACCGCCACTTGGCAACGCCCTTATTTCGTAGGCACTACCCAGCAGGAACGACATAACAAAGCTCAGGTTCGTTTCCTCTCCATTTTGGGTGTAGATGATAGAGGTGGAATCCACTTTATAGCTTCCTTGGGAATTCTTGAATTCCCATGTGCCATTATTCTTTTCCAGCCCCTCAATTTCCACGGAACCGTCTACTTTACTCCAGGAGTCCGGATCGTTCAAGCGAACATCCTTGGACAAGTTATCCCAATCCATTTTACGGACATAGACGTCGCTTTGCAAACGAACGTAGAGAGAATCGTCCTTTGCGACCAAACTGGTAATTTTATCCGACGAAAAATTTTTCGAAGCTATTCGGTCGATGGTAATTATGGACGAAGCCTTTCCTATATCAAAAAAGGCAAGACGGTCGTCAAAGGCTATGGAGATAATTCCCTTGGCAGCAACAGATACACCGGGGATAACTCTAGATTTATTGGATTCGAAAGAGCGATTGATGACACGCCAGCGGTTTGTTTGCGTATCGAAGTAAACCACCTTACCATATTCCGACAAGGCGAATATACCAGCAAAAGAGGGAACAATGGAATAGAAACTGGACGTTTCCAAACCATCTACAGAAGTGAACGTGTAATCATAAGAAGTCGTTCTATAACGAATTCCCCCAGCTGTAGCCATCATAACGCCATCGCCGTAAGCAAAGGCGTCCCTAATAGGAAACGGATTGGCATAATTGCGCCAGCTATCGGCAGCAACTCCATCCGTTAAAAATAAAAGCAAGGCAAATGCAAAAAAATATTTCTTCACCTGCTAAAATTACGAAATTTAAAGAGCAGACGTTAGCAAATCTTCCAAAACAAAGGCCGGAGCATCGTTCTTTTTATGAATTTCATCTCGTTCATCCTTCTTTTTCCTCATTTTCTCCAAGGCGCCTAATCTGCTTTTCATAAGATTATACCTTGGAGTACCAAGCATTCCGCAAACTTCATCTATGGATATTTCCAAAATGAAATTCAGCTCCACTGCCTTTCGTTCTAGTGAATTTAACGGTGTCATCAGAAATTCCAATTCTTTTGAAGCCCGATATGAACGCCTTTCGTCATGATAATGCACAGAGGCACTAGTAGGGTACACTTCATAACCGCATTGATTTTCCGCGAGCTTCGACAAAGATAGTTCCCGATGTTCCCTACGGTACTGGTCGTAATGGGCATTACAAACCACGGTCGAAAACCAGCGATAAAGGGGACCGTTCAAATCCAAAGATTGAGCAGACTTGCAAAATTTAAGGGCAACCTCTTGAAAAAGGTCGTCCGCAGCCTCCCGAGAGTTACTCTTGTCCTTGCAAAGTTTATAGATTTTAGGAGCGAACTTTTTCCAAACGTTTTCTATTTTAAAATTTACTTCTGTAAAAATCTTTTGTTTCGACATTTAGGTAAAAACAAGATTTTGACAGCAGTCTTTCAGTGGTACCTAATTTATGAATTTGAATGAGAAAAAAAAGGGTTCTAAATATTTTGCCAACAGTTGTTTGCAAAATACATTGTTCATGTTTTTTTTGACCCTGTTGCCCTTGACAGCTGTGGCACAGGAATTCAACATGAACAACATGCCGCCACCGGACATGTGGATGGAATATTCCACAGGCACGCTGAAGACAGGCTCGAAATTGACGGTGAACGTCGTCGTTCCAGACAACTGGCACGTGAATGCAAATATTGCAGCCGACGAATTTCTGAAGCCTTCCTCTATCGACGTAAAAGCTGAAGGCATCCACTTTGGCGACCCGATTTGGCCCGAAGCCATTAAGGAATACAGCGAAGCCCTAGACTTGGAAAATCTGGTTTTTCGCGGGCACTTCGTTGTCACCTTGCCCATTGACAGCGTAAGCGAAGGGTACGATAGCCTTTCCACCGTTGCAACATTCCATTACCAGGCATGCGACAATTCTATCTGCCTAGCTCCTGCAGAAAAGACCATTGACATCAAAGGCGGCAACGGAAATTTTTTCGGAAAGGGGGAAGAAGGTTCTGACAAAGGTTCCGGTGAAAAGTTTGACATCGCCATGGACTTTAACGACGGCAATGCAGACGGAAACTCCCCCGAGGGGGAAGCTGGTGTTGATGGCGAAGGAAGCACAGGTGTTGCAAGCGAAGGAAGCACCGGTGTTGCTGGCGAAGGAAGCGCCGGGACCTTGATTCTTTTACTTTCAGCGTTGCTTGGCGGTTTGATTCTGAATCTAATGCCCTGCGTTCTGCCTGTTCTTTCGCTGAAGTTGTTCAGCCTGATTAAACAGGCAGGCGAAAGCCGAGGACGACTGTTGGTACTCGGCTTTAGCACCGCCGCCGGCATTCTTGCAAGTTTCTGGATCCTGGCCGCAGTCATTACCATAATCAAGATCGGCGGCGGTAACGCAGGCTGGGGAATGCAGTTCCAGAGCGCAGGCTTTATCGCATTCATGGTCGTGATTCTCTCCGCATTTGCCATGAGTTTCTTTGGCGTATTCGAAGTTTGGCTTCCCTGGGGTGCCACCACCAAGATGGACGCCGCAGGCCAGAAGGCCGGCCTCGTAGGCGCCTTCTTTACAGGCGCATTGCTGGTCCTTTTAAGCACTCCCTGCTCCGCCCCCTTCCTGGGCACCGCCATGGGATTTGCCTTTACAGCCAGCGCTCCGGTGCTGTTCCTGTTCTTTACCGCAGCAGGCCTGGGCCTTGCCGCCCCCTACCTCTTGGTAAGCGCCTTCCCTTCCCTTTTGAAGGTCTTGCCGAAGCCCGGCGCCTGGATGGTGAAGCTGCAGAAAGTCATGGGCGTTCTCTTGTTCGCCACTGTAGTATGGCTCCTCTGGATTGTGAATGAACAAGCCGGCGGCATGGGCGTCGCCCTGTTCACCGTGGTAGCAGCACTGGCAATTGCCGCAAGTTTCGCCCTGGGAAAAATTGCCCCGCCGGGTGTAGCCTTCAGCCGTGAAATCGGCGTGGCCGCAGGCGCCGCAGTGATCCTGTTCGGCGTGTGGTTCGGCGTTCTCGCCCCCCGCTATGAAGCCGTGGTACAAGCCCGCTTTGACGCCCGCATCTCTGAACAGATGACGGAAGACGGCTGGTACCGCTACAGCCCCGCCCTGATTGAAGAGTTGGCTGCCGCCGGTCGTACAGTATTCATCGACGTTACAGCCGACTGGTGCATTACCTGCAAGGCAAACGAAGCTGCCGTCATCGGGCGCGAAGACTTCGCCCGGGCCATGGACAGTCTGAACGTGGTCCGCGTCAAGGCGGACTGGACCCGCGAAACTCCCGAGGTGAACGCACTGTTACGCAGCCTCGGGAAGTCAGGCGTACCCGCCTACGCAATTTATCCGGCAGGTGACGCAAGCAAGCAAATCGTTCTGCCGGAGCTCCTGACCACAGGCGCCATCGTGGAAAAGATTACCGCAAAGTAGCGCATGTTTCTGCGACTGGCAATCCTACTTCTGCCCCGACAACTTCACGCCAAAAGTTATCACTCCTTGACACATCTTACTGGCAAATAATTTGACTTGTTACACTTGTAGTCAACCAGTGTTTTGCCGGAATACATATACAGGCATTCATGGTTTCCGTTGGTAACCTGCGTTGAAGAGGTCCAATATGCAGCAATGT
>JAZLKF010000070.1:0-1208 GCA_045597525.1 Fibrobacter sp.
CTCGACGGCCTTCTGCGCACGGAGGTAGGCGACGCCGCCGCCCGGGACGATGCCCTCCTCGACGGCCGCACGGGTCGCGTGGAGCGCGTCGTCGACGCGGTCCTTCTTCTCCTTCATCGCGGCCTCGGTCGCCGCGCCGACCTTGATGAGGGCGACGCCGCCGGCGAGCTTGGCGAGACGCTCCTGGAGCTTCTCGCGGTCGTAGTCGGACGTGGTCTCCTCGATCTGCTTCTTCAGCTGCTCGACGCGGGCCTTGATGTCCGCGCCCTTGCCGAGACCCTCGACGATCGTGGTATTGTCCTTATCGACGACGACCTTCTTCGCACGGCCGAGCATATCGACGGTGACGGACTCGAGCTTGATGCCGATGTCCTCGCTGATGAGCTTGCCGCCCGTGAGGATCGCGATGTCCTCGAGGATCGCCTTCCGGCGGTCACCGAAGCCCGGCGCCTTGACGGCGCAGACCTGGAACGTGCCGCGGAGCTTGTTCACGACGAGCGTCGCGAGCGCCTCGCCCTCGACGTCCTCGGCGATGATCATGAGCGGACGGCCCGACTTCGCGACCGCCTGGAGAAGCGGCAGCATGTCCTGCAGGTTCGAGATCTTCTTCTCGAAGAGGAGGATGAACGGGTTCTCGAGCTCGCACTCCATCGCCTCCGGATTCGTCACGAAGTACGGCGAGAGGTAGCCCTTGTCGAACTGCATGCCCTCGACGACGTCGAGCGAGCTCTCGAGGGTCTTCGCCTCCTCGACGGTGATCGTGCCTTCCTTGCCGACCTTGTCCATCGCCTCGGAGATCATCTTGCCGATCTCCTCGTCGCCGTTCGCCGAGAGCGTCGCGACCTGCGCGATCTCGGCCGCGCTCTTCACCTTCTTGGAAAGCTTGGCGATCGCGTCCGTGACGGCCGCTGTGGCCTTGTCGATGCCGCGCTTGAGCGCCATGCCGATCGCGCCGGCCGTGAGGTTCTAGAGGCCCTCGCGGTAGATCGACTCGGCGAGGAGCGTCGCGGTCGTGGTGCCGTCGCCCGCGACGTCGTTCGTCTTCGAGGCGACTTCCTTGACCATCTGCGCGCCCATGTTCTCGAACGGATCGGGAAGCTCGATCTCCTTGGCGACGGTAACGCCGTCCTTGGTGATCTGGGGCGAGCCGAACTTCTTGTCGAGAATCACGTTGCGGCCGGAGGGGCCCAGCGTGGAGGTGACGGCGC
>JAZLKF010000071.1:0-21482 GCA_045597525.1 Fibrobacter sp.
GTTGGCTTGAACAACTAAACATTACCAATTTGGGGACATTCCTTTTTCAAAATTCTGAAATGCTTAAGCTTTAATCCACCCGCATAGCGGGCGGTTTTTACATCCGCCACGTTCGTGGCGGATAATCCCTAAAGGACTAACGAAAGCACCTCCCTAAGGGGAGGTGCTTTTCACATCTTTCAAATTATTTCTTTTCACGAATACGCTTATAAAGACTTTCGGCTTTTTCTGTATCGCCGGCATTGGAATAGACGTGACCCACGTTCTCTGCACCAATACGACCTTGAGAGGAACCCGCAAGCCAAGCCTTCATATAACATTCAAAAGCTTCGTCGTAGCGCTTTTGATTAAAGTAAATCTGCCCTAGGTCAAGATTCAAGTCGCCCTTGCCCTTATTGTGGCGCAGCCCCTCTTCAAGCGTAAAAATTGCCATCCAAGGGGACTGATTCTTAACGTACATCTGAGCCAAGTAACGGCGAGCAGAAACATTTTCAGGATCCATCAAGAGGCCATTTTCCATTTCATTCAGGGATTTCTTCGTGGAGTCCATACTGCGGTAATAATAGGCCAAGGTAAAATGAACATCGGCGCCAGCGGTGGCCGTCATTTGAAGAGCATTTTGCAAAGTCTTGACGGCATATTCGTAATCGCCCAGTTTTTCATACACTTCGGCTAAGCCATACCAGGCATCCATACGGTCCGGATTCAACTGCAAAGCCTTTTCAAAATTTTTCTGAGCCAAGGTCCAGTCACGGCCCTTCATGTAGCATTCTGCCAGAGCGAAATGAACGTGGTCCGATTCTACACCCAGCTCCACGGCGCGCTTGTAGGCGGCAATAGCCTCACCCGCGTCCCCCGCCAGGTAATAGATGTCTCCCATAAGCATCCAAGCCTTTTCAAAATTCGGCAAAAGTTCTACGGTGCGTTTGTAGGCCACCAAGGCAACTTCCTTACGGCCCAGCTGAACCAAGGCGTTACCCAAGTTGAACCAGGCGAACGGCTCGTAACGACCTTCATCAATGGCCGCACGATACAAGGGAACCGATTCCTTGTAACGCCCCTGGTCGTAAAGTTCGTTTGCCTTGAAGAAATAATCATCCGCCGCAGAAGCGAGAGATGCAAAAAACATGATTAAACAAAAAACAGAACCTACCTTCAGGCAATGTTCCTTAACCGCTTGCGCGTCGGCCACAACCTTTTGAGGTGAATTCCGCAGCCATGCTTGCATGGCTATGGATGAGCCGTTTGGTTGGCACTTGTGCAAGGATGGGGAGGGCGCAGGGAGGGGCCCGTGCGGCCTTCGCAACTCCGAGCTGGTGCCCCGCCCGCATATATTACGGAACAGGCCCGAGAACCCCTTTCTCAATTTGTAATTAAAACTACTTAACAAAGCGGAACTCCTTTGTAGCCTTTTGGGCCACGGGATATCCGCCAAGCTGAGCGGGGCTAAACTTCCACTGACGAACAGCGTTCAACGCCTCGGCTTCAAATCCGTATCCCGGAGGATCTAAAGTCATTACCTGAGCCTGAGCCACGTCACCGTATACATCGATAACAATCAAAACCTTCACGTAACCGGACACGCCTAAACGCTTCGCACGTTCAGGGAACTTGGGCTGGATCTCGCGAAGAACGGAGGCCTGTTCATCCACTTCACCAGCTTCGTAAACCACATTCTCCATGCCACCCGTACCAACGGCAACGCCATCGCCGGCAGCACCTCGGGCAAGGGAGAGATCCATCTGGAAATTCTGGGAACGCCCAACACCCATGTTTGCAGAAATCTTGAAGGGGTTGGGATTCACCACCGTGCGAATCACCTTCTGTTTAACCTCAGGCTTCTTTTCGCTGACCAGAACTTCCACTTCCGTTACCGCTTCCAGCTCTTTTTCCGTCTTCACGCCTTTATCAAATAACAACGCATTCAGCACAGGAACCGCAAGGAAGAATACGGCACTCACCACAAAGGAAAGCACCAACGCTATGGGGTAGCGCAGATACTTAGCAACAAAATCTGTGGGAGAGAAAGCGGGCATAGTGAAGAGTGAAGGAGTAATTGTTTATTCTTCCTTGTTGGCGGAGATGGAAACTTTACGGACCTTGGCCAGGTTGCACTCATCCAAGATATCCACCACCACGCCGTTGGGCGCGTCGCGGTCGCTGACAATTATCACCGGGCGATCAGGAGCCTCGGCCATCATCTGACGCAACACCGTATTCAAAGTGGTCAAGTTCACCTGGGTTTCGTTAATATGGATGGTTCCCTGACGGGTTACGCCAATCAAAATGCTTTCCTTGGCCAGTTCCTTGGCGGAGCTTGCCTTAGGCTTTGTAACGTCCACGCCAGTTTCACGGGTAAAGGTCGACGTCACAATAAAGAAGATGAGCAAGATGAACACCATGTCCAGCATGGGGGAAACATCAATGCCGCCGGCTTCGCGGTTTCTTTTTCTAATAAAACTCATTTTGACACCTCGCTAGATCCTTCGCTTCGCTCAGGATGACACTCAGAAAGCACAGGATGACACTCGGATTGTTCTGGATCAAACACATAAGATTCAAACTTCAAAGCTTCGCTCCAAGCCTCATCTTCGACAATTTCGACTCGGCTTGACAAGTAGTTGTAAGCAAGCATCAAAGGGAATGCCACAAGAAGACCTGCCTGGGTCGTGAGCAAAGCTTCAGAAATGCCATCGGCCATCAGCACCGGATTACCAAAACCGAACTGCTGGATGGTTTCAAAAGTATGGACCATGCCCGACACCGTACCAAGTAAGCCCATCATGGGAGAAAGGGCGGCGCAGGTGGAAATAGTCTTCAAAGATCGAGACAAATTCAAGGAAATTCTATGGCGGGTAGCTTCCATGGCATTGCGAACGGCGACAGGCCCCTGGTCCCTGTAGTTGCGGACATCAGAAACCAGAGCGTAGAAATATCCGTAACGGCGACGACTCAACTTTTTAAAGGCCTCGTCCTCCCCTTTCTTTTTCAAGGTTCTCCAGAACGTAGAGGTCGCCTTTCCACGAAGCATAAAGTAGTAGGCGTATCGTTCCACCATCAAAAACCATCCAAACCACCCCAACACAAAAATCGGGGCAAGCACCCAGCCTCCTCTAAAGAGGATGCCAAAGGCCACTTCAAGAATGGAATTTTGGTCTACGCCAAGAACCACGTCAAACCTTACTTTTCGTTAATCCAAAGAGCGTTCAATACAGCAAGGCCAGCCTTTTCCATGCGACCGCGCAAAGCATCGGCGCGGTTTGCCAGGAAGGTGTGGAGCAGCTGCAAAGGAATGGCTACAATAAGGCCCGCTTCCGTAGTCACAAGGGCAATGGAAATACCACCGGCCAAAAGCTTGGGATCAGAAGTTCCGTGCATGGTAATCACATCGAACAATTCGATCATACCCATCACGGTACCAAGCAAACCAAGGAGCGGTGCGGTTGCCGCAAATACGGAAACCCAAGTGAGGCCCGATTCAATCTTTGGAACTTCGGCGGAGAACACTTCTTCCAGAGCCTTTTCGGCAGCGGCACGACCACCGTATTCCTTCAGGAGAACGGTCTTAAGAACCTTGCCTACCTTACCATGAGACTTCTTGGATTCAGCACGGGCCTTTTCGATATCGCCTGCGGCAAGAGCCTTCAAGGTTCTGCGAGCACCAAAGCCACCGAAGCCGCATATCAAGAGCCACAGCAAGCGCCAGACCACAATCAGAAGGCCAAGACCAAAGAGCGTAACAATAGGATACATCAAAATACCACCGTTCTTGAAGAAAGTCTTCAAATCGTCCTTCCAGGTGGTTTCCTGATGGTTTGCAAGTTCACTGCTGAGTTCGGTGCTGAGCAATACATCTACAGGAACGCGAACGAAAGCGGAGTCCTTGGCTTCTGCAAAGACCTTGGAAATATCGGTCTTAGTCTCAGGGGTCAAGTTTTCCTGCCAGCTAAAGGCGCGCTTCTTTTCGCCAGCAACCGGCAGCATCAAGGCCGACGGGCGGTTGCCTGCGGAGTCCATGACGGAGTTTGCCATCTGCATGGCATAAAGGCCACCCAGGCGCAAGCGGGAACCTTCAGCAACGGCGGTACCGAATACCAGCTCCGCCTGTTCCATCTGGATTTCGCGAGTAAAGTCCAATTCGTTCTTCGCCACATTCAAGATGGACTTTGCGATACGCAGCGGGTCGTCGCGGTACAGGCCCATTTCCTTCTTGACCTTGTTCTGCACTTCCACACGTTCTGCAATCTTGAAGGGGATACCCTGCTCTTGGAACTTAGCCAGAGTTTCCAAACGTTCCGGACCTGCGGCCAAGGACAAGTACTCGGCGCGAGCCTTTTCGGCCTGGAGCTTGACCTGGGCCAAGTCTTCACGAGCCACACGGACGTCTTCGAAAAGGCGAGCGCGTTCGCTCATGAGAGCGTCCACCTTTTCCTTGTTTTCCTGATACTTTTCGTTGAAGAGTTCACGTTCCTGGTTTGCAGTTTCACGATCCTTCCAGCGGGCGGCCACAGCCATGTCACGCTTTTTGCGGACTTCCTCCAAGTCGGCCTTTGCGCTATTCAGTTCGGCACGCTTCTTGACGGCGTCAACAGATTCCCCCTGCTGAGCCATAACAGGAGCTGCACAAAGAACCGCAGCCACAGCCACAGGAGCAAATAATTTACGGAGGTTCAAAAACTTCATTATTTAGCCTCCATAGGAATTGCAACCGGAATGGTAACAAGCTTGGGAGCGGTCTTACCTTCGGCAACCTTCATCACGTCCTTGAGGACGGTACGCATAGCCAGGTCATCAGAAACATTCTTCCAAGCGTAGCCACCATCGCTAGTACGGTTCAGCCAAAGTACGTCGTTACCGTCGTTGCTCACAAAGATGGCGGCCACGGCGCCATAGCGCATAAAGGTACCTGCGACGCTGCGGGCATCCACCTGCAAGAAGCCTTTCCAAACTTCGGTGGTGTAACCCAGGCGAATACGGTCGTAGAAAATTTCAAGAGTGCGGTTCAAACCGTCGTCGGCCTCGATCAATCCCTTGGAGAGCTGGTTTGCAATTTCCTTCACGCTGTTCACCACTTCCTCATTACGGTACGGGAAATCAGCCTCGAACACGGGAGCCAGAGAATCAATGACCTTAGCCAAGGAAGCGCCATACTTTGCCTTGCGGTTTTCAAAGTACTTGATAGTGCCGGTAGTCTTCTGACGTGCGTCGGCAAGATTCTTGACTTCCACCTTCAGGGAGTCAATTTCTGCCTTCAGAGTCTTGTTCTGCTGAGCCAAAGCCTGGACCTTCTTGCGGCCCACTTCCACGAATTCCGCGTGGCGCTTCTTTTCGGCATCATGTAAGGATTTTTCTCGAGCGGTTTCAGCTTCTACCGCCTTGATCTGGCGACGGATGCTTTCCACCGTTTCTTGTGCACCCGCATAGACGCAGGTAAGGCACAAGCATAGACACAGCTTGGAAAGGAAAGAAAACTTCATAAACTAAAAATACAAAGAACCTCTGCCAAAAACGCAGTGGAATTCGCAAAAATCGCCATTTTTTGGTAAAAAAACGGTTATTAGGCTATACCTTAATCATCCCGATTAAAATCGCGGAGCAAACCGCCCATACAATAAAACAGATCCAATATTTTTTGAAATGGATATGCTTATCATAGCCTTCTGCAATTTTTTTATCAAAGGCATACAAGTAATAAATCAGGAAGGCTTCACCCACGACAAAAGTCAAAAATCCCAGTACACCCGAAAGGATGTCGCCCATTTGATCTGGCAAAACGACATACAAACCTGATTGAGCCAAATGGGCTGCAGAAAAGGCTGGGACCGAAAACAGCACATGTTCTTTGCCGGTCAATTCAAACTGGGCCATAAACCAATTGCTCTGGAAAAAAACAAGTAAAAAGGCTGCCAAAGGTATTTCAGGCAATATAAAGTACCAAAGTTTCCAGTACTGCCCATTTAAACCAGAAGAAACATTCTGCGGCCCTTGACCATCATATACGTCTGCAAAATCCTCTATATCAAGTCTTTTGCAATCTGATTGAAGGCTCTCGCCACACGCATTTTCTTGCGCAGGTTCATCACAAAGAGCTAGAGTTTGCCCATCTTTTTTGTTTAAAATCAGATTAGGAGCGTCGCACCACAAACATGTCGGCATATCGCTCTCGTATTTTTCATGACATTTTGGACAAGTAATCTGAGACACTGCTAAATTCCCCCAAACAGCGAAAAAAGTAAAAAAATCCCCGGAAGCAAAGCTTCCAGGGGATTATTTAGACTCTAGGAAAGGGTCCAGGGGAAACCTTCGGGTTGCCCCTGCGTCTAGTTAGGGTTCCCTTTACTTACCCTTGGAATCCTTGAGGTACTGCGGAGTGAGCTTGGCACCCTTCTTCTTCAGTTCCTTGATCAGACGGGTATAACCTTCGTTGGTAGCCCAGTCGAGAACAGAGTAGCCCTGACCGCACTTTGCGTTCACGTCAACGCCCTTGCCGATGAGGAACATCATAGCATCGTACTGACCGTTCTTGACAGTCCAGTGGATGGGCAGGTAGCCGTCTGCGCTACGGGTTTCGAGGGAAGCACCTGCGTTAGCGAGGATTTCAAGCATGTCAACCTTGCCGGACTTTGCAGCCAGGAGAACTGCGGTACCGAGAGACTGAGGATCAGTGCCTTCCTTCTTGAGCTGTTCGAGGAGACGAACAACAACATCCTTATTGCCCATCATGACAGCGTTGTCGATGACAGCTTCGCCGTTACCGTTCTTGACATCGGCCTTTGCACCGTGATCGAAGAGGTAGTTGAGAACCATGAGGTTGCCTTTGTTGGCAGCGATTGCCACAGCATTGTTGCCGTTGTCGGCCGGCTGGTCAATTTCAAAGGAAGCCTGGAGGAACAAAGTCATCTTGGCAGTATCGCTATTTACAGCAAAAGAAACAAACTGGTTCGGAGTAAAGGCAATCTGCTGCTTGGTGAGGTACTTACGAACGGAAGACGGATCGTTGGGATCCATTGTATCGTTACAAGCGGTCATAGAAGCCATCAAACCGGCTGCACAAAGGGCCAAAAGCATTTTTTTCATGGTAAAAACTCCAGTTTTCAAATTTATGCAGTAAAATTACACAATTTTTTTAATATTTTCACGAAAAAAAACAATTTACACAAAAAAAATCAGGTCTCCTACCATGAACAAGCTCATCTTTACACTGTGCCTTGCCGCAAGCACCCTGGTCTTTGCGGACAAAATCGTTACAGACAAATCCATGGCCGCCGCAGACAAGAGCGACGACATGAGCTATGTGGACCGAGGATCCTTCGGTCCTTACATAGAATTCAGCAGCGTCAACATGGACAATGTGAATTACAGCTACAAGGTTCTTGGCTACAACCAAAAAATCAATGTTACCAACACAGCAATTTACGGAGCCACCGGAACCTTGCCTATCAAGGAATGGTTCGACATCTTTATCATGGCTGGCTACCAGCATATCGGGGTGAGCCACGAACCTAAGGATCTAGGTATTTACGATGAATTAAAAGAGATCCTTGAATGGTACGAGGATTTTCCTAGCGAATCCCCCCTGGATTCCAACGACGTCAAGGGCCATCACAATATCCATACAGTCCTTTTCCAGTTCGGTTTTGACTTCACAATTCCTATCATTGCAAGTTATAATTACCAGCTGATGGTAAAGCCCTACATCTTTGCAGGCGTTCTTGTGGGAAAGACCTTCTTCTCCGACAACACTAATTTTCTCTCCCCCGTTCTCTACGGATACGCCTACGGCGCAGGTGTCCGCGCAGCGTGGCACGGAGTATTCCTATCCGCAGGCGTACGCAGCACACGCGAATACTTCCACACCAATTACGAGCGTAAAGTCGACCACGAAAAGAAGGACGACAACGAATTCGTGCTGGATTTCAACACTTACTTCCAGCCCTTCCTTTCCGTGGGTATCACGCTGTTCTAAAAGATTTACTTGCTGACTTTCAACTTGTCGCCGATTTTAATCTTCGTATCGCTCAAGTTGTTCCACTTCACAATATCTTCAATCGTGACTTTATATTGGCGAGCGATGTCCCAGAGACCCTCGCCTTTTTGTACGACATGAATTCGGCTTTCAGAGGCCTCTACAGCCAACTCACCCACAACCTTAAGTTTCTGGCCCACATCGATAACCGTATTGGAACCCATATCGTTCAAAGCCTGAATCTTGGCGACGGTGGTTCCATACTTACGGGCAATAAGACTTAAGTTATCCCCGGCCTTGACCACATAGGTCGAAGGTCTCTCGTTGGAGGCCTTGGCGGGTTTGGACTTTTCTGCCTGAGTTGCCTTAGCAGACTTGGCGGACTTGGTATTGCGGACAAACTGAGGAATCACTAGAGAATCGCCCACAGAAAGGCGCTTCTTGTAGCCCTGGTTGGCCTGAAGAAGCATCAAGACCGGCACATCGTATTCCTTGGCGATGGCGCTGTAGGTGTCACCAGAACGAACCACATACTTTTCACCCTTGGCAAGCTTAGGACGGTTTGATGCGGCAGTGTCATCGGCTACGGGCGTCGGACTGGGTTTCAGTTCTGGCTTAGAGACATTCAAGGTATCGCCGGGCTGAATGAAAGATGTAACATCCATAGAGTTCCAGATACGCAGGCTCTCCTGGGAAACGCCGAACTTGCGGGCGACGGAGGCCACATTGTCACCTTCTTGGGCGACATACCTGCGGACTTTCTGAGGTTTACGTGCAACAGCAGTCTTAGACTTCGGCTTAGGCGTGACCTTAATGGGAATCAGCAAGGACTGGCCAGCGCGGATGCGGGTGGTCTTCATGTCATTTGCCTGTTGCAATTCAGAGACCTTGATATCGTACTGCTTTGCAATAATTCCAAGATTTTCACCCTTGCGAACCTTGTGGTGATGCCAACTAGAGAAATTGTTCTTTTCCATCTTGTCGTAGCCATCTACGAAAGCTGCTCTTGTACCCACAGGCAAACGAAGCACATAGGAATCCTTGTTAGGCGGGGTACACCACTTCACCAATTCCATGTTCAAGCTGCGCAAGGTATCTTCTTTTACGCGAAGCAGTTTTGCGACTTCTTCCAGAGGGAAAGAGTCGAATACGGTCACCGTATCAAATTCAGGACGGTACTGTTTGGAAACAGACATCTCGTACTGTTCCGGGAAATGTCCAATGACCATGGCAGCAAGAATTCGCGGCACATAGCGCATGGTTTCCTTAGGCAGTTCCAGGTCCCAGTAGGTTACTGCAAGGCTGGAATCACGGGTGGAGTCTTCCTTCATTTCGCGGACTAGGCGACGGACGCGTCCTTCGCCACAGTTGTAGGCGGCCATTGCCAGAAGCCAGTCGTTGAATTCCTCGTGAAGGCGTCCCAAGTACTTAAGAGCGGCGTCGGTAGCAAGTTCCGGATTACGACGCATATCTACCCAGTAGTCCACATCCAAGCCATAGCGTTTACCAGTTTCAGGAATGAACTGCCACATACCAGAAGCCTTGGCTCGACTGTAAGCCTTCAGTTTGAAACCAGATTCCACCAAAGAAAGGTAGATCAAGTCCTTAGGCATCTTGGCTTCTTCCAGCTTTGCGTAAACCATGGAGTCGTAGGCTGTCTTACGGTTCAGGGAACCTTCCATGAACTTGCGGGCAGAACCTGTCATATAGAAGATTTCCTGCAAAACTCGTTCATTGAATTCTACAGGCAAGGAGAACTGGGAAACATCCAGAGTATCCAGGAAGCTCTCAATGACCTGCAGCGAGGCACTATCGGCTAGGCTTTCGTCAAGATTTTCAACGCCCTCGTTGGAAACTTCATTGCGAACGAAATTCTCGGTGCTATCACCGGCCTCTGCCAAGTTGGGGTAAACTTCATCAAGGGCGCTTACAATACGGCTAGGCATTTGCAAGCGGTACAAAGAATCTTCTGCTGGAGACAAATCCTTGTAAGTGGTATCATACTTTTCCGATACCAGTTTTTTCAGGGACTCGTCGAGATACTGCTTTGCCAATTGCCATTCCTGATTTTCCATGGCCTGCAAGGCATACTGGTAATAGGTCCAGGAAGGGCGAACTGCAATGGAATTGGAAACAGTCTCCTTAAGAGCCTGTTCTGAATAGGACGATGTATCTGAAACTTCTAGGGGAACTGCAATGTTCGTTTTTTCGGCTGGCTGAATTGCAGGTTGCTTGTTAGATGCGCAACCAACGAGAAAAATTACCGTCGCCGAAAGAATTGTTACTACAGTCTGACCTACAAAATGCATTACTACGCCAATTTCATCATGCCGTACAAAATGACACCAGACATCACAAGGGCGGCCACCATCTGCAAGATGACGACAACACGATTGACGCGATAGGCCTTTTGTGATTTACGATGCCAATGAGGCAAGTCTTGATTTGTTTGCTTGTTAATCATTTTAGACGACAAATATACACATTTCATTAAGAACCCATCGTTGACCTCTTTCAAATTTTGTTAATTTCTTGCCACTCTAATGAAGAAACTTCTCGCCATACTTGTAAGCCTTGCCACAACAGTCCTTGCCCAGGTGGGTACGGGCCGTTCTATAGAAGGCGTACACGTGCCTTCTGCTATTACTTTGGAACGCGGCCTGCTGTTCGTGTCAGGCACTTTCGGCATGGTCAACGACGGAAACACCCCAAGCCTCGAAGGTTACTACACCTCAGCCAACGGGAGCCAAGTTCTGCTTCACGAAAATACGCCTTCCGTTGATGGAGCCATCGCTTTTGGTCTTGGCATTCTTGAAAATCTCGAAGTGAACCTGCGCCTTCCCTTCCATTATGACGGCTATATCGCAGGAACCGAGCTCCAGGGATTTGGTCTAGGAGACATTCAGTTTGGTGCTAGAACATCTTTTTACGCATATGACAATTTGGTCTTTGGCGCCAGTGCAGAAATAATTGCCCCCAATGGATTCAAGAAATTCGGTATTCGCCCTAGGCACCGTTGGTTCATTGACGACAATGGCGATGCCTACGCCTTTTCCGCTGGCAACATGAGTTTTGCAGTAAATGCCCATGCGTCTCTCATATACAGTTTTCTCCATACAAGTCTTTACCTTGGTTTCGTGAAGACTCTAAGCCACAGCAGCAACATTTTGACTTGGGGCACGGGCGTTGTTATTTTCCCTAAGAAGATCCTTACACCTATCATTGAAATATCCGGAGAAACCCCGGTTGGCAATGGAAATTTCATATCAAATTTTCTCTCAAGCCCTGTAGTTATTACGCCCGGTCTTAGATTGCGATTGCCGGAAAACTTTTACCTTACGCTCTCTGGAGATTTGGGTCTGAACTACTTCACTGGTAGAGAATTGAATCATGGAACCAAAGTCAACATCCCTACGGGAGACGAAAAGATTACCTTCACAACCCCCAGCGCCCCCGACTTGAGACTATCTGCAACACTTAGCAAGAAGTTTGACTTTAGCTGGATTGACACCGATGGCGATGGCGTCATGGACCGAGAGGACATGTGCCCCAATACAAAGCACGGTATGACGGTAAACAATCGCGGCTGCCCCGTAGACGATGATGAAGATGGGGTTTTGAACATTGTAGACCAGTGCCCAGGAACATTGCTTGGGCTTAAGGTAGATTACAACGGATGTCCCCTGGATCTTGACAACGACGGAGTCTTTGATTATCTCGACCAATGCCTAGGTACTCCGGCAGGTTTCGCCGTAGATGCAAAGGGCTGTATTTTGGACTCAGACAACGACGGCGTTGACGACAATAACGACAAATGTCCCAACTCCCAGCCCAACGAAGCAGTAGACGAAACCGGATGCCCACTGGACGAAGATAAAGACGGAATCATCAACAGTATGGATAAATGTCCCAATACCCCGAAAGATGTTTCCATCGATATCAACGGATGCCCCCTGGATTTCGACAAGGACGGCGTACCCGACGATTTGGACAAGTGCCCGAATAGCGCAGAAGGCGAAGCCGTCGATGAAACAGGATGCCCCGCTGACGAAGACAAGGATGGCGTACCCGACGTAAAGGATAACTGCCCGGGGACCGTTGAAGGTGTAATGGTCGATGAATTCGGTTGCCGCGTAGACCAGGATGGAGACGGAGTCTTTGATGATGACGACAAGTGCAACAACACTCCAGCAGGAGCTCCCATCGACAGCGTCGGATGCCCCTTGGATTCCGATGGAGACGGCATTGCAGACTGGTACGATCAGTGCCCCGGATCTTTCAAGAACGTCATGGTAGATTCCAAAGGCTGCCCCACCAACAGCAGATTGAACTTCAATGATATTGCCCGAAGAATCCAGTTCAAGGGCGGAGACACCACATTCTACAACTCCAGCTACACAGCCCTAAACGATGTTGTGGCCAGCATGCGCCAGTATCCCATAGCCCTAGAAATTGAATGTGCAGCCTCCAAGCAAGACCTTGCAGACCAACGCGCCCTGCAGATTTTCAATTATCTTGAGAAAAAGGGTATAAGCCCCGAACGTCTCCAATATAAAGGCTACCAGGGCAAACTTCCCAAGGCTATTTCGAAAAGAAAAGACGAACCTAGCGGAGTCCGCCTAACCCCATACACCTTGGAAAAATAATTTTTCTATCTTTGGTCTCCTAAACAAAACGAAAAAAGGAATCATTATGAAGATTGCAGACAAGACCGTTGTCCAGATGCATTACACCCTCACCTCCGACGAAGGCCAGGTGATCGACTCCTCCGAAGGTCGTGAACCCCTCCAGTACATTCAGGGCGCACATATGATCGTCGTCGGTCTCGAAAAGGCCATGTTCGACCATGAAGTAGGCGACAAGTTCAATGTTTGCGTGATTCCCTCTGAAGGTTACGGCGAATACGATGAACGTATGACTCAGGAAGTCCCCACCAGTGTTTTCCAGGGTGTTGACAAGGTTGAAGCCGGCATGCAGTTCTACGCTCAGACTCCGGCAGGTCCCATGCCCATCCGCGTCAAGTCTGTTGACGGCGACAAGGCTGTTATTGACGCTAACCACGAACTGGCAGGCAAGTTCCTGAATTTTGCAATTGAAGTCGTTAGCGTGCGTGAAGCTACCGAAGACGAACTGAAGCCTTTCCAGCCCCATCAGTGCAAGTGCGGCAAGGGTGAAGGCGAATGCTGCGGCGGCAACGGCGACGGTGAATGCTGCGGTGGTGAAGGCGAATGCGGTTGCGGCGATGACTGCAAGTGCAAGGACAAGTAATCCAAGCAAATTCAAAAAGAAAAAAACGTCGGCTAAACCGGCGTTTTTTTTATTTCTGCTAAAAAGGTTCTTTTTAAAGTTCCTTGGCGAAATCAGCCATGGGCTTGCGGGCGTCATGACGAGGGCTGGGGCCGCCCTGTTCTGCATCGGCGTAACCCACATCCAGAATGCATGCAACCTTTACACTTTCGGGAAGGTCAAAGGCGCGTGCCACCTCTTCGGCGTTAAAGGCACGAGCCCAAAGGGTATCAAGTCCCACATTCTTTGCGGCTAGAGCCATGTGGGTTGTAACGATACTTGCGTCCATGTCGCCAGCGTCAAATTCATCGTTGTAGTTTTTGGCCTTCCAACTGATGTTTGTATCGTAGCAAACTACAAGAACCAGGTTTGCATTGTAGGTCATGCGGGTAAGTGCGCGAAGCTTGTTCAAGGATTCCTCGGACTTCAGCACCAGAACGCTGACAGGCTGGGCATTGGTAGCAGTAGGAGCCAAACGGCCTGCCTCAAGAACGGCGTTCAACTTATCAGTTTCAACCACACGTTCGCTAAACTTACGGCAGCTGTAACGGGACTTTGCAAGTTCAATAAAATCCATTTTTACTCCTTGTGGTCTTGGGCGTCGAACCACTCTAAAAAGCTATGCTGTTCTCCCCCAGCCTTGTAGCCCGGGAAGGTTTCGATGCAAACAGCATGGATGCTGTTGAAAATACTTTTTTCAATATTGGGATTGATCTTTTTCAACGATTTAATCAGGTTCTTGATTTCACGACGTTTGCTCACATTTTCTTCTTCGCCGCTTTCTTCGGCCCGTTCCGTAAGGCGACAGGCGCACTGAATAAACTCCAATTCGTTGTAGTTCTTCCAGTTGATAATGTCATTTTCGTGAATGCAGTACATAGGGCGAATCAAAGTCATGCCTTCAAAATTCTGACTACGAAGCTTTGGCATCATTCCCTGCAAGTGGTTGCCATAGAACATAGCAAGCACTGTAGTTTCAATGACGTCTGAGAAATGATGTCCCAAAGCAATCTTGTTGCAACCCATGTCCTGAGCCATACGATACAGATGACCGCGGCGCATCTTGGCGCAGATATAGCAAGGAGAACCATCCATCTTGCTAGTCACATCAAAGATATTGGTTTCAAAAACCTGAATTGGAATTTCCAGCAAGGCGGCGTTGCTTTCAATCTTTTCACGGTTGATCTTATTATAGCCCGGATCCATGACGATGAATGCCAATTCAAAGGGAACATCGCTATGGCGCTGTAACATCTGCATCAGCTTTGCCAACAGCATGGAATCCTTGCCACCGGAAATACAGACCGCGATCCTGTCGTTTTCTTCCACCAGTTTGTAGTTCTTGATGGCAGTGATAAAAGGGGTCCATATCTTCTCACGATAGGTCTTGGAAATACTGCGTTCAACCTTCTGCAAATATGTCAGCTCTCGGGCCATAAATCCTCCACAACCTTACAACGGCTTATGCTTACGCATGTTGCGGATGTTCAAAGGGAGAACTTCCTTGTGCCACTTCATCCATTCATCGTAATAGATATACTGCTTTTCTTGCTTACGAAAATTACGACCGTGAACAATACGGCGACCACCGCGTTCTTCCACAGGAATCACGATGTGCAGGCATTCATGGTAAACGACTCCTGCCACCGCATAAATCGGGCAGTTGGCTGCATCGTAGCCTTTGCTAATACTAATCAGATGGAAATCCTCACCAGTCAAAGGATCCTTGCGTACCGTATGGTAACTGAGGCCACCTGTGCGATTACTCCAGGTGATACGGCATGTCAGGGAATTTTCAAAATAAGTATCGTTGATTGCAGCAAGAATATCGTTTAAGTTGTGGTACTTACCCTGGGGTCGAATCGGCGGCAAGCGCCCTGTGCTTGCAAGGGCAACTTCCCCCTTATCCGCACGGATTTGATCCACCAAAGTCCAGAATCGGCTTACCAAGTCCTTAATGATAGCCTTGTTCTTTGCTGTCTTACGACGGATGGCATGTTCCGCCCATTCCGCAGCTATTTCGCGAGCCTGCGCGAATTCTTCGCCCTTCATGTATTCCGGAAGAATCACTTCAGGGTGGCCAAACAGCACTCCGCCTTTGCAGCGGATGCTTTTTTTCATCAAGGGATTGTACTTGAAATGTACCAGACCGTTTTCGGAAACGGTATTGGGAATCTTCGGCTTTTCAGGTGCAGGAGCAATCGCACCAAACAAGTCCATCTGTAAATCAGCTAAACTCATGTTGCGTCCCCTGCACCAATAATTCCCTCATAACCATTCAGAGCAAGCAAACCGCCAAAATAACTTTCGGGCAAATCCAGCAAGGCAAAATGTTCAGAAATCCCGTAAACAGCATCTTCGATATGATCGGGCAGGTAAACGATATAGCTATCGTTGTCGGGGGTCTGCAAGTGTTCGGGCGTACAGAATTTCGGATCTGTTTCGCTAAAGTACATGCGGCAAGAAACCGGGCGCAAAGGATACACAGTGCAATCCCCAGCTTTGTCCGAGAAGGGGCAAGGTTTCCATGCAGCAAAGTAGTCATGCAAGGCCAAGTCTTCGGCCTTATCATCAAAATCATCATCAACCACAGAGCCCTGGGACTTTCGGCTTTCATAAAAGCCCTCAAACATGGATGACCGTTCCTGGCAGGCTTCGATTATGTCAAGCAAATCATTACGCTTACGAAGTTCACTGTACAGGTAAATCAATTCGAAAGGTTCCACCGACATAGGATAGTGGTGGCAGCAGTTTCCACAGGCGGCACGGCACTGGATGGGCCTTGGTTGCTGAGGAAGAACAGCCTTTAAGTAAGTTGCAAAGGCTTCGTGGTACTTTTTTGTGAATTCCAAAATAAAGGGCAACTGTTCCAACAAATTATCGGGGCCAATAGCCGTATCCCTGCCCAAACTAGCAGCAAGGGCATCGAGACGATCCCTTTCAGCACCCAAAAGGGTACCCAGGCGCATTTCCGCCAAGCGGAATGCCTTTGTAGGGAAATATTCGCGATAGGAATCCATGGCACAAATATATTTTTTCTTAATTATGTTATTTTTTCTTTAAATTAGAAAACAATAATGAAAAAGCATTCTATGATGAAAAAGCATTTTCGTAAACATTTTGTAGTTTCCGCGGCACTTTTGCTGGTTCTTAGTTTAGTGGGTTGCAACATTTTCAACCCCACTGAAAGTGCCCGTATTAAAAGTAACGACGCCCCCGCATTGACCTACCAGGGCTATTTGCATTACCAGAAGAACGAATACGACCAGGCCTTTAATTTCTTCAACAAGGCAATCAAGGCCGATTCCAACTACTCCGAAGCATGGTATGGCCGAGCCAAGGCCGTTATGAACATGCAGAAGGGTCTGAATATTCTGGAATTAATGTCCTATGCAAAGTCCGATGATGGCATGGACGTTGCCGACAACTTCATGAACATGCCCGAGGAAAAAGCCAATCAGATTAAGAATGGTCTGGACTCTGTTTTCAAGTACCTGGACCCCTTTATTCTCCGTGACGAACTGGGCATGACGGACAAGCGAGTTCGTTTTAAGGACTTCTCCGACAGCTACGCTATCATGCAGTTAACCAAACTGGCACTGACAGTTCGTGCAGCAAGCATCAGCATCCAGAACATCTTTGACGTAACAGAAGACTTGCTGAACATCAACTGGAACGAGTTGGACCCAGAACAATTGGGCGAAACAGTCAAAGAAACGTTTGACGCCTTAGCCTCTACAGCAACTGCAATCAAGGCCAATCCTGAACTGGTAGGCTCAGTCATTAAGGAATACCTACCCGACACCTTGAACATGTCCGATTCTCTGTTGAACGAAAATCTGGAATTTTTTGCAGATCAGATTATCTACGTAAACGACGCCATCCAGAGCACCGATGCAGATCGTGCTTCCATTTTCCTTAGCGTAGGAAACGTCATCGACGACGATGGTGACGGATGTATCGATGAAGAAATTCCCGACGGCGAAGACAACGATGGCGACGGAGAAGTTGACGAAGACTTGCGCCATTACGAAACCTACGTCATGGATGTTAACGAAAAGGACCCTCAGAAGAGCAACCCCACCAAGATTCGCGAAACCAAGGTAACCAACCGCTACAACCGTGTAGATACCGACGCTAACGGCGTTCTTATGCCAGACCAGAAAAACGAATACACATTCGTCTATCCTGACATTCAGCAACGCGAATCCAAGAAAAATCATTTGTTCGGCTTTGCCGAAGATCTGGAATGGGTCGGTTCTGCAAAGACAGCCGCAGACCTGGAGAAGAGAATCGCCTACAAGGATTCCGTACGTCTTGACACAGACAGCACCAACATCAAGTACGACCTGGAATGGCGTAAAAAGAACGTAGGTGGCTGCTGGAACAACTACGATGAAGAAAAATTCAAGGCCTGGTTCAGAGGGAGGAAATAACAATGAAGAAAATCCTCACCCTCTTGGCAATTGCAGGCATCGCAGCCTTTAGCTTTGCAGCAAAGGCTCCAGCCCATCATTCTCTGCGCGCAGAAGCCATGGGTAACGCCCATGTAGCCGTCGCCGACGACAAGGAAGCTATATACTTCAACTACGCTGGATTAAGCCAGATCAACAGACTGGGTAATTTTGAAAAGCGTCCGGAACAAGGTTACTACCCCCGTAATTTCATTGGAGACATGCGCTTGAATTTCGGCGGCGCAGGGCCCTTCGAAAAGTATTTTTCCACCTATAACGACGTGAAAGACTTGATGGCACTTTACCAGCGCGTTTCCGACGCCGGGGGTGGTACCGACGCCTTGCTGGATTCCATCAGCCAACACCCTGAATTAATGGATGTTCTGAACTCTTACGACCACAAGCGATTGGACATGAGCATCAAGATGGATGCAGAAATGGCCTTCCATGGTTTCGGTGGAGCAATTTGGGTAAGCGGCGGTATTGCACCTTATCTCGATGGCGGCTTGATTATTCCCTACATGATTGTAGACACCTTCTATGTAGACGCTGTGATGCAGGCTGGTATTGCCTATAGCATCAACGACCAACTTTCAGTTGGTATCGGCGGCAAGATCGCCAAGCGTCAAAAAGTCGATGCATTGATGCTGGATATTCAGCACTACGAAAGCTTGCAGGATACCCTGGAGAACCGCTACGACGAAGCAGCAGATAAACTTTTGGACATGGAATCCATATCCTTTGGTATGGACATTGGCGTGCTCTACCAGTGGACACGAGAATTCCGCGTAGGTGCATCGCTTCGTGACATTTACTTTAAGGATTTGGCTGGAGACAAGATCATTCCCAACTTCAGTGTCGGTTTCAACTATAGCCCCAGATTCTTCAACAAGAACACAGCCTTTGGCCACAAGTTCAATTTTGCCATGGACTACGCCGACGCATTCAATGGCGATAGAAATTACAAGCCCTTGAGCCATGTAAACTTCGGTGTGGAATTTGAGCAGAATATTTTGGCATGGCCTGGTTACAACAATGAACTTCGCGCATTGACCCTTCGCCTTTCCAGCGGATTTAAGGGCGGATACCTCACTGCAGGTGTCGCTGTTGAAGTTCTTCGCCTCGTAACCTTTGAACTGGCAACCTGGGCAGAAGAACGCGGCTACTACACTGGACAAGACGAAGAACGCGTCTACATTGCAGAACTTAGCTTAGGTTTCTAGCGAAATACAAAACCGTTTCTCAAGTTCCGACCTAACGTCGGGACTTTTTTGTAAGAAAAGAACTTTTTCCTTGACATTTTTCAAAAAGAGTGTATATTTGTGCAGTAAACAAATGTTTAGCTTCTGAATCTGGTTTTTGGCAATGATCGAACGCGTACGTGGCACTCTTATTGAAAAATCCCCAACTTTTGTTGTGGTCGACGTCAACGGTATCGGCTACGGAATCAACATTTCCGCCTACACCGCCGGAAAGTTGCCCGAAGTCGGTTCCGATGTCACCCTGCACACAAATCTTGTGGTCCGCGAAGATTCCATGACCTTGTTCGGCTTTGCTGATACTACAGAAAAATCCACATTCCTCATGCTGCTGGATGTCAACGGCGTAGGCCCTAAAATGGCTCAACGAATCCTTTGCGGAGTCTCCCCCGCCGATTTGCTGAACATGATCGCCAGCGACAACAAGTCCGCCCTGAGTAAAATCAAGGGTTTGGGCAAAAAGACCTGCGAACAGATGGTGCTTACCTTAAAAGATAAGGCAGCCACCATGCTGCAAGGCCTTGGCAATCTTGAAGGAAGCGGAGTTACCTCTATGGGAACCCTCACCGGGGCCAAGATGGAAGCTGTACTGGCATTGCACACCTTGGGAGTCAAGGATCCTGCAGCAGAAAAAGCCGTGGCCAAGGCCGCAGAGAACCTGGGCGACGAGGCCGATGCTGCAGCTTTAATTCCCGAAGCATTGAAGTACCTATAAACATTCACGACCAATAGTCTACAAACAAGCGTCTAGTTAATTATGGAAGAGCAACGCATTATTTCTCCGCAGCGCAGGTCTGGTGACGAAAGCGACATGGAACGCACCTTGCGTCCCCCTTCCCTAGCAGAATTTACTGGTCAAGAAGGCATTAAAGAAAGTTTGTCCATCGCCATCGAAGCGGCAAAACACCGCGGCGACTCCTTGGACCACTGCTTGTTCAGCGGTCCGCCGGGCCTTGGCAAAACAACGCTTTCCAGCATTATCGCTAAAGAGATGGGCGTCAACATCCATATTACAAGCGGCCCCGTTCTCGAAAAAGCCAGCGACTTGGCAGGCCTCCTGACGAGCCTGCAAGAAAACGACATATTGTTTATCGACGAAATCCACCGTCTCAATCGCGTAGTTGAAGAATACCTCTACCCCGCTATGGAAGACTTTAGGCTCGACATCATGCTGGATTCGGGCCCGGCGGCCCGCAGCGTAAACCTGCCTTTAAAGCACTTTACTCTTGTGGGAGCAACAACCCGCAGCGGCCTTCTTACAGGTCCGTTACGCGACCGCTTCGGACTGCAGTACCGTCTGGAACTGTACAACGAAAGCGATATTGTGCAGATTCTCATGCGAAGCGCAAAGATTCTTGATGTAGAAATCAACGAAGATGCAGCCAAGCTTCTAGGCGGTCGTTGCCGAGGTACACCTCGAATCGCCAACCGCGTTTTACGTCGTTGCCGCGACGTGGCTCAAGTCCGCGGGACCGGAGTCATCGATTTGCAATCCGCCCAAAAAACTCTTGACATGCTTGGCATCGACAGCGAAGGCCTCGACAGTATGGACCGTAAGATTCTTTCCATCACGATGGACAAGTTCAACGGTGGCCCTGTAGGCCTCGGAACAATCAGTGCGGCTCTCGGCGAAGAACCAGACACCCTCGAAGAAGTCTACGAGCCTTACCTGATTCAAAAGGGTTTGCTGGCTCGTACCCCCCGCGGCCGCATTGCAACACCTACTGCCTATAAGATGTTCCATAAAACACCTCCTGCAAATTCCCCTGCCGGCCAGGGCATCCAAGAAGAACTTTCCCTGTAGAACGGCGGTTCACAAGCCGCAGCTCATAAAATATGGTTTCTTAAAATTCCAATAACAAACAATCACAAACCACCCCTAAGAGGGGTGGTTTGATCTACCCCTAGAAGGGGTTATTACTGCCAGCGCCTTAATGACGCTGGCTTTCTCTTCGTTCAAGCCATTGTGGACTGATTACCGGCCACCCTTGAAAGGGTCGGTGTGTTCTTTTGTGGTCAGCTTATCTTCTATCTGATCAGCTTTCTCCTGCTCTCGAATATACTTTTGTACGGTCGCAGTGTTTAAACCCACCGTACTCACGTAATACCCCGTGGCCCAGAAGTGTTTATTACCGTACTTGTATTTCAAGTTGGCATGCCTCTCAAAAATCATCATCGCGGACTTTCCTTTTAAGTAGCCCATAAAATTCGAGACCGAATATTTGGGAGGTATTGAAAGGAGAAGATGAACGTGGTCGCACATTAGATGCCCTTCAATTATGGCCACACCTTTCCATTTGCACAAATCTTTTATAATTTGGCGGATATCAGCCCGCAATTCGTAAAAGATGACTTTGCGACGGTACTTGGGTGTAAATACAATATGATATTTGCACACATACTTTGTATGCGCTAGACTTTCTGCCATTTTGGGATGTCTCCATTTTGATAGTGTTGGCTTGAACAACTAAACATTACCAATTTGGGGACATTCCTTTTTCAAAATTCTGAAATGCT
>JAZLKF010000072.1:0-1824 GCA_045597525.1 Fibrobacter sp.
GAACATGAACAACATGCTGTCGCTGATAATGTTGAGCTGTTCCTATGTAGATGTAAAGATAGCCTACGAATGGGAATCGGAATCGAGAGAATCATCTAGCAAGGCTGCCTAAATGCTTCCACACATGTTGATGATGCCTCATTTTTTACTATATTAAGATTATTCTCATCCGGCATTCGTGCACGGCAATTCATTCTCTGCTTGCTGCTCGCGGCACTTCAACTTCAACACGACAGAAGGACGCCGCAGGGTACCTGGGAAAGCGCTTCCTGAGTATGTAACGTAGGGCTCCCGATTTCACACTATGGTTACAACGGGATCTCGCGCCGATTTCGGCGTCATTTTGAACCAGGATCTTCCAGAACAGGATATTCCGGAACTTCTTAGACAATCCACCTTCCTTTCTGCAAAGGAGAACACTGCCTTCGTCAGGCTTTTCGAATCCAAGGAAATCCTTATAGACTTTTTGAATGCGGTCCTTCGCCGTAGCGACGAGGACGTAATCACCGAGGTGGAGCACATGAACCGCGACCTGGCGGTTATCTACCCTAGCGACGACATCGTCAGCGTCGACGTACACGCCAAGACCAAGAAGGGCGAATACATCAATGTCGAAATGCAGAAGTTCGGCCACACCCACTTCAAGGACCGTGTCGTTCTGTACGGCGCCGTCATGGCCGCCGAAGCCCATCGGGAGGAACTTCTTTCGCTCCAGAAACGTCGTCGGGAACTCTCCCTCGCGGAACGGTACCGCATGCCCAAGATCTACAGCATCTGGATCTGCGAGAACGCCTCCGACGGCAACAAGGACTACCGGGACACCTGGGCCATCTACCGCAAGAGCGACCTGGGAAACAAGGACGCCTTGCCCGTAAGCGATGTTTTGAACTATATTTTCATCAAGTTGCCGAAGCTGGAAGGCGCCAGGGACGTCCCCGAAAGGGAACGGGAATGGATGGACTTCATCAACAACTGCGGCAGCCGCGACGAAATTCCCAGCACCGCAACGGGCGCCATCCGCGACGCTTACGAGCGGTTGCGCATCCGCAGAACCCCAAGGGAAATCCTTGAAAGGCAGGCCACAAGCATGTACACCCAGTACGACATCGACTGTTGCATCGACGACGCCGTCAACGAAGGCCTCGAGAAAGGGCTCGCAGAGGGACTTGAACAAGGCATGCAACAGGGCTTGCAACAAGGAATCGAGAAGGGTAAGGACGAAGCTCGGACCGAAGCGATCGTCAAAGCCCTAAGGCGCGGCAAACTCACCCTGGATGAAATCGCAGAAGACAACGATGTTACAATCGATCGGGTACGAGAAATCCTGACGAACTTTCAGGGAAAATAAAAGGTTTCGCAAAAAAAAGCTACACAATGTGTAGCTTTTTCAAATTCTATAAAACACACCTGAACTTTTTATAGAGTAATCGGGAAACTAAACCACAAACAAATTAGTTAGTAAGAAATCTACTGCCTGTTGTGGTGCCTTCGGCACCTTGGTTAGAACGAGTCTCTGAGGCAACGCAAACTCCGACCGTAGTACTTGCGGCTGTCGCCCTGGTAGGCGTTGTCGTAATCGTAGTAGAAGTCCTGGCTCCACGCGCTGTCGCTATCGTACTCAGAAGCAGACCACAAGCGGGCGCTGCTGCCCTCATTGCGGAAATCGCCAAGGCTGCTCCTGTTACCGGCGGGGAGCACCGAGAAGCCATACTTGTCGGTACCGTTACCGCTCTTGCCGTTATAATCATTCCAGCCACTGGTAGATTTCAACATCGTACCGGCAGTGCTGGTTCCACCTATGTAGGTGTATAGGGTGCTGTACTC
>JAZLKF010000073.1:0-24347 GCA_045597525.1 Fibrobacter sp.
CCCTTAGCCTTAGTAGCGATACCACCGCCACCACCGCCAAGGAGGCCAGCCAGACCGTCACCGATACCACCGGAACCGCCTTCTGCGTAACCTTCGTTAAAGCCACCGTCAGCCTTACCGCGACGACCACCGAGAACAGTCTTACCTGTAGTCTGGAGGCCAGCCACGTCCTTCAGCACCTTGTCAATGTCCTTAGAGAACTTCTGGTTCTTCATAAGGTCGTATGCACCAGCACTGGCGTTCTTGGTCTGAGCAGTCAAGAGCTTAAGCACACCGCGAGTCTGGGGAGCGTTGGGCTGACCCTTACCACGGGGCTTACCACCGCCACCAGCCTTCTTACGAGGCTTCTTGGGTTCTTCCTTCTTCTTTTCTTCCTTCTTCTCTTCCTTCTTTTCTTCGATGGACATAGAAGTAGTCAGGTCAGCTGCAGCGGAGTCGTCGAACACAACTTCGTCCACAACCTGTTCGTACATGGAAGCCCAAAGGCAGATTGCCAAAGCAACAACAAGAGAGATACCGGCGATAGCACCCATCTTCTTGTCGGATTCCGGCATAAGGGACGCTACTAACGGATCAATTGCAGGAGCTTGCTTTTTAGTCTTAGCCATATATTAGTCCTCCCCGCCGTTCTTTTCCATCACGGCGAATGCAATATTGGTGTAACCGGCAAAGCCACAAGTAGCCATTACCTTATACATTGCATCGTAAGGGATGTTCTTGTCGATCTGGACAACGATGTGACCGGCTTCGTCTGCAGGGAGACCTGCCTTAAGGGCATGTTCCTGTTCAACGGCGCGGCGTTCCTTCAGCACAGAGTCAACCTTGGTCACAAGGAGATCTTCCTGCTTCAAAACGTCTTCGGTCGGCACAACCTTAGCGTTATCAACAAGCACGTAATTGTTATCAACGATAACCACCAGGGAAACTTCCTTCGGCTGCACACGAGAGGTGGAAACCGGCAGGATCAAGTTTTCAGCCTGAGTCAAGAGCTGACCTTCTGCGTCCATGTTCTTAATCATGAACACCAGAATAATGGTCATCATGTCCATCATGGACGTAATCGAGAACGGGACGTCTTCACCGTATTTACGACTTTTTCTAGCCATGATTAACCTCCCAGCTTAGCAAGATTGATCTTGCTGAAACCGGCTTCTTTAGCACGGTCCATAAGTTGAATGATCTTGTCGAACTGAGTATCGTCGTTTGCAACGATGATGATGTTATCTACGTCATCAAGGTCGATGAACTGAGTGTGGATCTGGATAAGGTCCTTAGCAATCAGGTCATAAGCAGACAGCGGGTGAATGAGGTTCTTGGCAGCTACATCCGGTTTCAGCTTACGAGCAGAGTTCGGAGTGAGGGTAGCCAAGTCAGCACCTGCGCTGGGCTTCTTGAGAGCAGAAGGCGGGTTCAGACCCAAGGCACCTTCACCAGGAGCCATGAGGAAGTTGTTATTGCCGTCTACGTATGCAGAGTCAGCAATTGCTTCTTCAGCAGTACCACCATTGGTGTAAACTGCCCAAAGAACGCGACCCGGATCTTCTTCAGATTCTTTGTTGATTGCCCAAAGTTCGATGGTTTCGATTTCGTAAAGATACTTTTCTTTATCCATTTCGGCGCCATCTTTGCACTTAGGACCATGACCGCCATCTACTGCAGCCTTCACGTCTTCCGGAGAGTAAGTAACCAACTTAGCGTCGGACTTGCAACGGAATGTCCACATTTCCTTGAAGTAGACATTGGGCTGGAAACCGCCACGTGCACCGATCACCAGGTAATCACCAGTGATAGCGAGGGAGAGGTTAAGAGCCTGCTGGTCCGGTTCCGGAGGGGTATCGTTGTCCATCTGCATCATGGAACGTTCCGGCAGATTGACTTCAACGATAGCCAGCTTGGAGAAGGCAGCCATAGACAACAGCATAGGAATCAGGATTGTAAACAAGCCCATTGCCGGCAACAGGTCCGGTTCTTCAGGCTTTGCTGGTTTCTTAAGTTGTCTTGACATATTTTAAAACTCCAGTTTAATTGTAATTACCTAAACAATTATGCCAAGGAGTTGATGATCTTGAGGCCCTTTTCTTCCATTTCCTGGATGAGGCGTTCAGAGTTCATGTTGAGGAGACCAACGATAACCAGAAGAGGCACTGCAGAGATAAGGCCCAAGAGAGTGGTACCCATAGCGATAGCAATACCGTCAGAAAGAGCCTTAGCACGTTCGGAAGCCGGCTTGTTAGCAACAGCGTCGAAGGTGAAGATCAGACCGTAAATGGTACCCATAAGTCCGAGCAAGGTAGAGATGGATGCCATAACCTGAATGATGGAAATGTAACGAGTCAGACGGGGAGCTTCGGTCAGGAACACTGCGTCGCAAGCAGCAGACATGCCTTCACGGCCGCTGTTACGGGTAGCAACGATTGCAGCCATAACGCGAGCAACCGGGAGCTTGGTGGAGTTAGCGAGGCTTAGAGCCTGGTCATACTGCTGAGAAGAAATGAGCTTACCGAAGTCAGCGAGGAACTTTGCACGACCCTTACCGCTCTTGAGCATGATGTAGACAAAACGTTCGGTGGAGAAGCCAAGGCCGATCAGGAAGACGACCAAGATGATCCACATGAACTGCCAACCATCGGATTCGGGGCTGAAGGATTGAAGCATTTTAGACATTAGAGTACTCCTTTAATTGAGTGTTTTTTGGTTAATTTTGAATATCTTCGTTCATATTTATTTTTTTTTGGGCAAATTGGGGACTTTGAATTGGTAAAACTTGTTTTACATAGCTTCAAATGCTCTTTTTTGCCGAAATAAATAGGGGGACCCTATGAACTAGGCCCCCCGTAAATTTGTTTTTACCGCTAGTAAGCGCCTTCAGAGGCGTCACCTTCAGCAGCAACCGGTGCTTCGTTAGCACTCAGCTGCTTCTTCAGGTCAGCAAGTTCAGCCTTCAACTTTTCGTTGTCAGCCTTACCTTCCTTGATAATATCGCGGTAGGTAGCGATCTGTTCTTCCGGAGTCATAACTTCGGACTTGGAGATCTGTTCGATACGAGCCTTAGTCTTGAAGTAAGCCGGATCAGAGAACAAGGTAGACGGGTCGAACTTTTCGATCTTGGTGTTCAAGGTTTCGTTGTTTTCATCGATACTCTTGAGCAATTCGAACAGCTTTGCAGTCCACTGGTTTTCGATACCGTAGTGAGCAGCAGCCTTGATACCGGTTGCGCACTGCGGAGCAGCCAATTCCTTAGCACCGTTAGAACGGTTCTGCAATTCTTCACGGTAGGCTTCCAAGTCTTCATGAACAGCTTCGATAGCGTCTTCCTTAGCCATGCCTTCGTATTCCACGTATTCCTTAACGATGGATGCGGAGTCAGGCAGCGGAGAGTTAGCGAATGCATCAGCAACTTCGACGAACACGGCGCAGCCCTGATAGTACATTTCGATGTAGCCTTCTTCAGCTTCGATCACGTCCTTGTTGTAGAAACCCTGGTCACGAGCAAGGTCGATGTTCTTCTGGAAGATCGGACGAGCCTGTTCGTAGTAGCTGGGGAGCTGCTGAACGATACCGATACGTTCTGCAAACTTTTCTTCTTCCTTCTTACCGGTAAGTTCCTGTTCACGGATCTTAGCAGCCATGGTCACGAAGAGCATACCCATCTTGTTGGTGGCGCGGAAGGTCCACTTTTCAGATGCGTAGGTTGCAGACTTAGAGTACTGACCCATAGCCTTCTGGAGGATGTCAACCAAGGTCTTAATGGTCTTGGCCTTTTCCTTTTCCTTGCCCTTCAGGACAATCGGGGTCATCTTGTTGTATTCACGTTCACCAAGGTAGAATGCTGCTTCAGCAGGAACTGCCGGGTCAGCGTTCTTAATCTGAAGACCGAACTTATCGTAGTTCTTCAAGGTAGCGTCGTAGTCGGCAACAGCCTTGTCTTCTTCCTTAAGTTCCATGTAAGCACGAGCGGCACCGATGTAGGCAGCGATCAGCTTTTCCTTATCTTCGTTGTAGCTCTTAATGAAGTTGTGGTATTCCTTAGCAGCGAGATCCCACTTCTTACCGTTAGCATAGGCCATCGGGATGGAGAATGCAGCGTCAAGTGCGTAGGTGCTCTTCGGATAGTCACGAACGAGGTCCTTGTTACAACGGATAGCTTCATCAACCATCTTAGCTTCGTCATAGCTCAAGCATGCGCTATAGAGGAAGGACGGAGTCTTTTCATTCTTCGGGTAACGCTTGTAAGCAATTTCGTAAGTGGTAGCTGCGGTCTTCTTATCCGGGATGGAGTCGTAAACCTGAGCTGCAAAGCCGATAGCCTGGAAGGCCATGGAATCCTGCGGGAAGTTGTTGGTAATGAACAAGAAGGTCTGAGCAGCTTCGCGATTTCTCTGTTCGAAGAGCTTCTTATTGTTCTTATTAACTTCAGCTTCCTTCTTATAGTCGGAGGCAGCACGGAGAACACCCTTAATGGTGAGCGGAGAAGAAGCATACTGCTTCGGCAACATCATAAAGGTTTCTGCAGCCTTAACATACTGCTTGGAAGATTCGTAAGCAACAGCGGCTTCGAACACAGCCTTGTCAGCAATGTCGATCTTCGGGTAACGCTTGACGAGAGCGAGGTATGCTGCAGCACCCTTTTCGTTCTGGCCGTTCTTAACAGACTGTTCTGCCATCTGGAAGAGAACGTAAGCGATAGCCTTTTCAATTTCAGCAGCCATGGAGTCGTTTCTGGTAGCCTTAACTTCGTGGTACTGCTTATACAGCCATTCGAATTCCTTAAGGGCGTCATCCAGCTGGCTGGATTCCAAGAGAGACTGGGCAAGCATACGGCTGATCAGCAAGATGTACTGATGCTGGGGGAACTTTTGCTTCAAATCGCGGAGCACGCCCACAGCAGTCTTGAACTGCTTAGCATCGTAATGAACGATGGCAGCGTTATAGGCAAGTTCAGCAGCTTCCTTGTTCTGGCCGAACTTAGCCATGTACTTCTTAACCTGTTCGAAGTAGGCCTTGGTTTCGGGGAGAGAATAAGCCTTGACATTGTCGTCACCGGCCTTTTCCTTCTTAGCCTTTTCACGAGACTGGTCCATGGCGAGAACTGCGTTATATGCAGCTTCTTCTTTCTTCAGGAGAGCTTCGGAGCCCATGGGACGACGACCGTAACGGGTAGTATCGGTTTCGACGATCCAGTTAAACATCTTGGCAGCATTAGCATACTGACCCATTTCCTGGTAGACGAGAGCCAAGTTGATATGAACCTTATATTCATCCCAAGTCGGTTCCTTCTTGTAACGTTCCAGGAACTTTTCGTAGGCCTTGATAGCTTCTGCGTACTGCTTCTTACCGGCTTCCAAGTCACCTTCCTTGGTGAGCTTAGCAGCGCGAGCATGATGGTACTGCGGAATGTCGAGCATAGCACCGCGGATTGCAATTTCTGCATTCTTCACAGATTCCGGGTACTTCTGGTTCTTCTTGTACCAAGAAGAGTTGCGGTCATAACGCTTCACCACAGTGTAACGATGAGCCTGAGCTTCTTCGAACTTCTGCTGAACGATCAAGATTTCGATCATAGCAATATCAGCCAGAGGAGCATCGATGTAGTCGGCATTGATAGTCATCAAGCGCTTGAAGGACTGTACTGCTTCTTCGTTACGGTCATGGTCCTTGTTCTTCATACCGATACGGTAGTAGACAGAATCCTTGAACGGAACCTTCTTATCCTTCAAGAAAGCTTCAGCTTCCTGAACGCCACCACCTTCCAAGTCAGAGAAGGATGCAGCCATGAAGTCCATAGCTTCTGCGCGCAAGTCAGCAGGATATTTACCCTTATCAGCACCGATGATGTATTCATAGTACTTGATAGCAGCGGTTTCGTATTCTGCAATGTTATAGTAGGATTCTGCCAAGTGATACATTGCCAAGGCAGCTTCCTTACCGGTCAAGCTTTCGAAGCCAGTCACCTTCTTATAGGCGGCGATAGCATCGCGGAACTTGCGGTTCATGAAGTGGTATTCAGCAATACGGAGCCAAGCCTTGGGAACAAGACCATTGTCCGGGAAGTTCTTCACGAGGCGATCGCGGAGCTTGAAAGCCTTTTCATCTTCGCCAGAAGCTTCCTGCACTGCTGCAGCCTGATACATAACGGTCGGGGTCTTGGATTCCTTCGGATACTTATCGATGTATTCGAGGAAGTAACCCAAAGACTTCTTATGGTCAGCCTTGGGGAGCTGATCAATGTTAGCACACTTTGCCGGCTTGTTATCGCGGTCAGCGCACCATGCAACATCTTCTTCGTACTGAGCGTTCTTATCCAAGAAAAGCTTTTCTTCCAGCTGGAACTGGTAGTGACCCAACTGCTGGAGAGCGGAAGCACAACGTGCATTCTGCTTACCCTTACAGTTATTCACCTGCTTTTCCCACTGAGCGATAGCCTGACGCATACCATCTTCGTCAAGACCACCAGAACGGCAAGCCTGTTCTGCCTGGTTCTTCAGAACCTTAGCGGAGTTAACGCACTGGGTTCTTTCAGCGCCCTTAGGCATGGCCTTACACTTTGCAGTCAACTTCTTGACTTCGGCCACTTTGTCTTTACAAGGGTCAGACGCTGCGAAGGCATTGCCTACCAGCGAGCAAACGATTGCACCAACAAGTAAAAATCTTTTCATCTTTCTCTTTCCACCTGTATATTCTTGAAAAAAGGGGAAGACCTAGGGTCCCTAGGACCCCAGGTCAAATCTCTAAGTTATTATTCCAGATCGTCCAGATCATCCAAAGCATCGAGTTCCTGAGCGGCTTCGGAAGAACCTGCGCCCTGACCCATCTTGGTCTTCACAGTTGCCAAGGTGAAGCCTGCGTCATCAAGAATTCGCTTACGGTTAGATTCAAATCGGTCACTCTGGATAGCCTTCTGGTTGAAGGCAGCGTAGCTTTCGATTGCGGAATTAGCCTTGTCAAAGGAAGGCTTCAAAGCTTCACGCTTGCTCTGCACACGAGGAGTGGGGAGCTGACGAGCAAGGTCAAGAGCCTTAACCTGAACAGAGTCAAATTCGTCCTGCATGGAGTCGTAAGCCTGACGAGCAGAGTCACGAGCTGCAACGGAGACAACCGGCTGTTCGGTGCGCTTTTCTGCCTGTTCAAGAGCCTTGACAGCACCGTTGTAATCCTTCTTCATGAAGTGGCAGTAACCAACCACCAGGTAAGCTTCAGAAACCAGGAAGGATTCCGGAAGATTCTTGATGATCCACTGTGCGGGCTTCATAGCATCATCGGGTTTGTTAACCTTGAGGAAGGACCATGCGATACCGAGCATAGCTTCGTCGTAAACCGGAGAACCGGCCTGGACCTGAGCGTACATCTGAGCAGCAGCACCGATGTCAGCCTTTTCACCAGAGAAGAAGATATGGCCGAGCTTAACACGGGCAGCATCCTGCAAGTCACGTTCAGACTGGTTGGAAACCGGCTGTTCGGTAATATCGCGGAAGCAGTTTTCAGCTTCATCCCACTTACCGAGGCGGCTATAAGCAATACCCATGGTATAGCGAGCGTAGAAGTAGTTTGCGTTACCCGGAAGAATTGCTGCCAACAGGTCAACAGCTTCCTGGTAGAGACCCTGTTCAAACTTGATCTGGCCAGCAACGTAGTCAGCGTCAGCCTTAACGTCGCTTTCACCGAACTTCTGAGCAATGTTCTGATACTTAGACATTGCTTCAGTGTACTTGCCTTCCTTATAGTCGATGTTCATCAACTGGAAGTGGTACTTAGCACGTTGGTCGCTCTGAGGATAGCGCTTGATAGCATCTTCGTAGACGGACTTAGCAGCCTTGTGCATACGGAGGTTTTCGAAGGACTTCGCCTTGTAGAAAGCAGCCTGGTCAACAAGGTGGAATGCGGGGTACTTGGTCTGAACCTTACCGAAGGCATAGGCAGCTTCGAGGAACTGACGGTTCAAGTAGAGACGCATTGCAGCACGGTAGTCGTTTTCAGGTTCAATCTTCAAGCGACGATAACGTTCTTCACCAATCATTTCTTCACGAGTGTCACCGAAGCGAGCAGAAACCTTAACAGCCCAAATGAAGCCACGGTTCTTCTGAGCGTAGAGGTCATCGTGAGACATTTCGAGGTCAAGAGAGAGGTAACGGAAAATGCTAACATCCTTGACGTTCACAGTAGCACCTGCAACCGGGTAGCCTTCCTTTGTGAAGCGGAGGCGGACACCAAGATGCGGAGAGAGATAGTATGTCAGGGTGAAGCTGAATTCCGGATTAACACCGTTACCACCTTCTTCTTCGGCATGGAAAATGTCGATGAGAGAAAGTTCTGCCTTAGCTTCAAGAGCGCGGTTGAGACCACGATAGAAGAAGGAAAGATTCAAGTTGCTCGGAATGTTGTAAGCATCGTCAGCGAGACCAGAACCAAAGAATCCAGGAGGAACAAAGGTAAAGCCTTCTGTTTCAGCAGTGCTGACACCGGGCTGTGCAACGTTCTGCAAAGCAAGACCGATCATCAAGTAACCATACTTAGATGAAGAGAGTGCATTTACAGTAACACCGAGGTCAACACCAACAGACAGCTGAGAGACTTCGTCGAACTGGTTGATGTAGAGAACGGAAAGGTCCACACCCAAAGAGATAAACTGCATCAGGTTGTAGGCATAACCCAACAAGATAGAGTATTCGCCGTAAGACTTGCCGTTATCGATAGAAGCACCGTTTTCGAAGAGAGATACACCGAAAGTGTGCTTGTAATCGTACGGGTAAGTTACGCTAACGTATTCCTGGCTAGCTTCGCCACTAATGGAACTGAAGAAAGCTGCGCTAAATTCAAGCTGTTCAGTTTCAGCAATTCCTGCCGGGTTGACGTACATAGAGGTGTTGCCACCGAATTCTGCGAACCAGTCGTTCTGCTGATACTTATGCGGAGAGTACGTGGCTGCATACAAAGAGGTGCTGGCTACGGAGAGACCGAGAACTGCGGTTTTAATAAAATTAGAACGCATCACCTACTCCTTTAGTTCATGTCCGTGCGGATGAACTCGATACGACGGTTCTGAGCACGACCTTCTGGGGTTTTATTAGAAGCAACCGGCTGAGTGTCGCCCTTACCGTCAGTAACCATACGGCTTTCTGCAATACCCTTTTCAACGAGGAAGTTCTTCACTGCAGCAGCGCGGTCAGCGGAAAGTTGCTTATTCTTGTCTTTGTTACCAACGTTGTCGGTATGGCCAACAATGTTGAAAGTAGCTTCGGTAAAGGTTTCCATGATGTCCACCACCTTCATGAGAGAGATGTAGGAATCCGGAGTAATGGTAGCCTTACCAGATTCGAAGTTCACTCCTTCAAGAACGAACTTCTTCTTCGGCGGCTGCGGAACTTCATCCGGGCAACCATCGTCGTCCTTATATTCGTTCAGGGTTTCTGCCTGTTCCGGGCAGAGGTCAACACCCTTACAGATGTGAGCAAAGTTGGAGAACATACCCTTGGCTTCTACCCAAGGATCGCAAAGACCGTCACGGTCGTTGTCGGCATCCGGGCAACCATCGTCGTCCTGGTAGCCGTCGAAGTCTTCAGCTTCTTCGGGGCAGTTGTCAAGACCGGTACATACAGAAGCATACTTGTCTGCAACGCCTTCTTCAGAAACCCAAGGATCGCAAAGGCCGTCACCATCGGTATCCGGATTACGGGTTTCTTCAACAGCTTCATCTTCCTTAACCAGTTCGGCAGCAGTCAGACCGATATCCATCTTACCCTTACCACGCTTGAGCATCGGCGAGGTGGACTGGCAGTAGAAGTTCGGCTTGGAGAGAGAAGGTTCAATGAACTTCGGATCCAAGGAAACGTTAGTGCGGTTCACCTTGATGAACTGGTTGAACGGATAGTAGTTCTTGTAGATGTTGTTGTATTCCACCTTGGTCTGACCGGCAGCGGGGTCAGCAAACACACCGTAGTAGTGGTTTTCCATGAAGATGTTGTTACGAGCAACTACGTTGGTCGGGCCCTTAAGAGCAAGGCCAGAGTAGCCGTTACGGAGTACAACGTTCTGTTCAATAAATGCGTCGAGAGACTTGGCACCCCATGCGAGAATACCGGACCAGCGGTTGCCGTACACCACATTGTTGCGGAGGTGAGGCAAGGAAATGAAAGCGCCGATACCAGTTGCATGGTTATCCATCACGTAGCAGTGGTGGATGTAGGGAGCTGCGTTTTCGCAAAGAATACCTTCGAGACCGTTTCTCACTGTGAAGTGAGACATTTCGGCGCCAGAAGTACCCATAACGGTGGGACCGCGGCGGCCACCATCGATGATGGTAGTCAGAGGATCTTCACCCTTAAGCACAACACCCATGATGAGGGTAATGTTTTCATTGTAAGTACCGCGCTTCACGAAGATGGTATCCCCGGCGTCGGCGTTACCAAGAGCGTCTGCAATCTTGCTAAAATCACCAGGCACAGTCATATTCTTTGCCATGGCGGTTCCGGTAAGAAGCATTGCCCCGGCCGTAATCAAGACCAGTTTCTTTAGGGTCATACTGCTACGTTTCTCCAATCATAGAACACTTTTTAAATTCTTAAACTTATACGCCGCCTATTAAGCGTGCATAAAATCCAAATGGGAATATACCTTCATAAAGGGCTTTAGTCAAACGTTTTTCGCAAAATTGACCAAAAATAGTGTAAAAATGTTGTGATTTTAGCACTTTTGAAGGTCCGTCTGGGTTAATCCTCAGAGGCCGGTTCAGCCTTTTCGTCTTCCTTCTTGGCTCCTTGGATAGATACACGGATTTCCTGGCAGGTCTTCTTGATGTCCTGCAGAATCTTGCGTGCACGGGTTCCTGCAGACTTGTTGCCGCGAGAGAACTTGTCGTATTCACGCTTGAAATTTTCGACTTCTTGATCCAGGTCATTCACTAAGCTCATAAGTAAACTCCACTTAAAAGATGCAGTATGGAAAATAAATAAAGTTTTTGCAAAAAAATCGCCGTTTTGAAAAAGATTGTTTACATTTCCATAATATTACAATAAATTAAGGTTTTTCAACAACTTATGCACCACGTGACAACCGCCACAAGTTGTCCAAAGCAGCCCAACCACTCTCCCCAACATTCTCTGAAAAATCGTTGACGAACATGTTAATATGGGATTCCATCACTTTTTTGTCCTCAATCTGAGCTTTTTCATCGATGAAGGGTGTAACGAGTTCGGAACGACCTCGAGCAATCCTCAGACTATTCCGAATTTCGTTTTCAACCTTGACAATAACTTCATCACCCAAGGAGTGGCGAGCGACAGCAATACCTAATGGAATGGGCGTGCCCGTTTCTTGTTCCCAAAAGGCGCCCAAGTCCTGCAACATGTGAAGTCCATCACGTTTCCAGGTGAATCGATGTTCGTGGATGGTCACGCCCTGCGCAAACTTCTTTTCTAGCAAGCCCTCGTACACTTCATTGAACAAAGCGAACTGGAGATTCGGCTTATCACCAAACTTTCTTTGATACCAAAACTTGAACAGCAACGCAGCCGTTGTATTTGCACCAGGCAAAACCGTGGAAGAGAACGAGTCAAAAGAGTCTGAACTTGAAGAAAGAAGCAAGGGACCACAACCGTAACCGATAGCTCCTCCGCAACCTAGGCAGCGGTACTCCGCCTCGATCTTCGGGTAGACCTGGGCACTGACTTTTGCCACATCCAGTTTGCCAGCCATAATCCATTCGTTTAAAGTCTGGACGTCGGCGAAATGAACATCCCATTCGAAAGGAGAGTTTTCGAGGCCCGCGATGAGGGCTTCGTAAATGAAAGTGTCGTTAGGACAAGTTGAAATACCGAGAGAGAGACGCATGGGATTAACAATTAACAATGAACAATGAAAGGTGATGGACAACGGGTGGGGTACTTGGGGTTACGCGAAAAGCTGATGAAGTTTTTCCAAAGCTTCCTTGATTTTCCATTGGGACTTATCGCGGGTAGTAGCAATATTGCTGACCGCGCGAATTTCTATAACAGAAATACCAAGGGCATTGCAAAGCGATACCGCGGCAGCGCCCTCCATGGATTCCACCTGACATCCAAAAATACTCTCGCGCATTTGAGCTTCGGCAGCAGTACCAGTACAGCAATTCACCGTAAGTCCCTTTACCGCAGGCAAAGATTTTAAATCTGCAAATTGACCCTGCAAAGCGCAATCACATTCATAGATGGCAACTGGAGACCAGGGAACAAAGGAGTTGTCAGCTTCACGATAGCCAAGATCCCCCACAGTTTCAGAAGCAATTCTTACTACCTGCCCCACCTGGATTTTACTTGCGGGATATGCACCGCAAATTCCCAGGGCAACAACGGTGGAGATGGAAAAACCGTTTTTTGACAAAGACGTCAGGACTGAGGAGAGATTGGCGGAAAAAGCAACAGCACCAACACCGAGGACAGCAACAAAACCGCAGTTATCGGGCAGTTTCGCTGCTTTATTTGCATACAAATTAAATTGCAAATCCATCTGAGGAAAAACACCCTGGGCCTCTGCCAAAGTGGCAAAGGCGTAGAGGGCGTTTCCTCGAGAGAGACTCATGAAACTTACTCCAGTTTCTCTACAGCTTCTGCAAGGGAAGCTTCCAGTTCGTCGACGCGTTCAAGCTTCAAATTCCAGGGGCGTTCCACTTCGCAACGGGCAACAGCAACAGCAGTAGCCTTTACCAAGCATTCTTCGAAAGAAAGTCCCTGAGCATCGGCATAGAGCCAACCGGCAAAGAAGGAATCGCCAGCACCAATGTCGTTTTTCATCTGGATGGTAGGCGGCTGGAGTTCCAGACCCTGGAACTTCTTTTCTACCAGGCGGAATGCGCGGACAGGAGCGTCTTCGTCGGTAACCACAAGATTGTTAATGGGCAAGCGTTCCAACACAGCCGTAGCCGACATTTTCCAGAACTGGGGACTAGAGAACACCTGAGGAATTCCCAAACGAGAAAGAAGGTCGCAATACTCGTCCATGTTGATTTTCAGGAGTTCCACTCCCTTTTCCAACCAAGAGTCAATATCCTTGATGGCATCCACAAAAATCTTTTTCCCCGTGAAGTCCAGGGAATTGATTTGGTCTACCTTGAAGCCTTTGGGGAAAGAACCGCAAAGCGCAACACTCTGGGTAGAAGCCCAGTATTCGTTCAGAGTCTGCAGAAAATCTTCGTTCTCATTTTCGGAAAGCACTGGAGACGGTTCAATCAGTTCCGTCGATTCACCTTCGCTGACGATGGTGGTGCAAATACGGGTGGGTTCCTTGATCCACACCGGAGCCTGCTGGATACCGCATGCAGACAGTTCGTCAAAGATGCGGGAGCCGTGATCAGAGCCCAGAAAATGCATCAGGAGCGGTGTACCGCCCAACAATTGCAGCACGCGGCCGCAGTTGATACCCTTACCCGAGGCATAGGCCTCCACTTTGTTAATGCGATGAACCTCGCCTAGCGTAAACTTGTCCAAAAAGAACAAGCGCTGCCAAGCAGGATTCAAGCCGAGAATGAGAATTTCTTGAGGCATAACCCAACCCTTAAGATACCTTAGAAGTTCACCTTGTAGAACTTACGCTTACCCACCTGGACAACCAGCTGGTCATTGCCCTTGATTTCGATTTGGGCCTGAGGATCAGCAAGCTTTTCGCCACCGATCTTGACACCGCCGTTCTGGACCATGCGGCGAGCTTCGCCCTTGGAAGCAAAGGCCTTTACTTCAACCAGAAGGTCCAAAGCACCGTAAGAACCTGCAGCCACAGAGCATTCTGCAGCGTCGCTGGGGATGGCGTTTCCGCTATGAACTTCCTTTTCATGAGCGGCAGCGGCCTCGGCGGCTTCCGCACCGTAGTACTGGGTCACGATGTCCATAGCCAGACGGTGCTTTGCTTCGTTGGGATTCATCTTACCAGACTTGACATCGGCCATCATCTGCTTGATTTCGTCCATGGGGATTTCGGTCAGCAGTTCAAACCAGTTTTCCACGATGCTGTCGGCCAGGCTGTAGATTTTGTGGTACATGACGTCGGCAGGTTCGTTGAGGCCCACGTAGTTACCGATGGACTTAGACATCTTGACCTTGCCGTCGGTACCCAAAAGGATAGGCATGAAGAGACCGATCTGGGGTTCCATGCCTTCGAAAATCTGAAGGTCGCGACCGCGAAGCACGTTGAACTTCTGGTCGGTACCGCCCAGTTCCACGTCGGACTTGATGGCGACGGAATCGTAGCCCTGCATCATGGGGTACATGAATTCGTGAAGGCTAATGGGAGTATTTGCGGTGTAGCGGTTGTGGAAGTCTTCGCGTTCCAGCATCTGAGCTACAGTGAACTGACCCATGAGCTCGGTGACCTTGCTGAAGTCAAGCTTACTGAACCATTCGCCGTTGTAGTGGATTTCCACCTGGTCGCGGCGGACAACCTTGAAGAACTGTTCCTGGTATTCCTTGGCGTTTTCAAGAACCTGCTCGTGAGTGAGACGGGGACGGGCCTTGTTACGGCCACTGGGGTCGCCAATCTGGGCGGTGTAGTCACCGACGATAAGAACCACGGTATGACCCAGGTCCTGGAACTGGCGGAGCTTGCGCATCACGACGGTATGACCGAAATGAACGTCCGGTGCAGTGGGGTCCACGCCCATCTTAATGCGGAGGGGAACGCCAGTCTCGTAAGACTTCTGAAGTTTCTTTTCAAGTTCATCCTGCGGGACGATGTCGATCACGCCGCGCATCAAAATATCAAGCTGTTCTTTAACAGGACGGAATTGCATAATTTTTCCTTTTTTCAAAATGGTTTAAATGAGAATAGATAAAGACGCTATCTATTCTTCTATTCAAAACCCATCAAGAAGGAGTGAATTTTCATTTTCGGGGATAAAGATAGCAATTTTGAAAGAGCGCTTTTACCTTGTAAAGGCGTTCAGGTCAATATTCAACTGCTTAATCTTATAGGTAAGGATACGGGGTGTTGTAGAGAGGCTGCGGGCGGCGGCGGCCATCTTGCCTTTGGAGCTCTTGAGGGCGTCGCAGATGATGTCCCGTTCGTAAGCTTCCACCATCAGCTTCAGGTTGCCAGATACCTGGGTGCCGGAAGTTTCAGCGGTCTGCAACGTGGTGGGAAAATGGTGCGGGTAGATAACGTCTTCATCGGTCACAAGGACGGCACGTTCAATGGCGTTTTCCAGCTCGCGGACGTTGCCGGGCCAGGGATAGCTCATGAGCATGTTGATGGTGGTGCGGGCCAGGCGACGCACGTTCTTGCCAACGATGCGGCAGTAATGTTCCACAAAGTGGTCCGCCAGAAGCACGATGTCCGTCTTGCGGTTATGCAATGCAGGAACGTAGATGGGAGAAATGTGGAGCTGGTAGTAAAGGTCTTCGCGGAAGGTTCCCTCGGCCACCATCTGCTGAAGATTCTTGGTGGTGGCGGCAATGATGCGGACGTTCACCTTCTTGCTGAAGCGGGCACCCACACGTTCCATTTCGCCATCCTGCAGCAAGCGCAAAAGCTTCACCTGAAGGTTGGGAGAAAGTTCTGCCACTTCGTCCAAAAAGAGCGTACCACCATCGGCCTGTTCCACACGGCCCGGAGTTTCTGTAAGGACGCCCACCAAGGCGCCACGCTCACTGCCGAACAGTTCGCGGTCCAGCACAGATTCTGGCATGGAGGCGCAATGGACGCGGATGTAAGGGTGGGAATTTCGGTCGGATCGGTAATGGATGGCTTCGGCCACAAGGCCCTTGCCGGTGCCCACCTCCCCCACGATCAACACGGGAAGAGGGTTCTTGGAAACCTGGTCAATCTGGGCGTAGACACGCTGCATCTCGCTGGATCGACCGATGATATTGTCCGGCTGGAAACGGTCCTTCAACTCCATGGTCAAGCGTTCATTTTCGGCCTTCAGGATTTCGTTTTCTTCGCGGGCCTGACGACGCAACTTCACAGCGCCTGCAAGCATCTGGGCGATGATTTCCAACAAACGAAGTTTTTCGGGAAGCTGGTCTTCCACAGGATTCTGGACGTCGGCACTCAAGGCACCAATGACCTCGTGCTCCATGATCACGGGAACGCAAAGGAAGGCTCGGTTTTCGTCCTTACCGCGACCTGTACGGTCCAAAAAGTTGGGATCCTTGCCCACAGAAGGAATGATAATGGGCTTACCGGTTTCAACCACACGACCGGTAACACCTTCGCCCACCTTGTATCGGCCCTTTCTTGCCTGTCGGGTAGAAAGGCCTTCTGCAATTTCAATGGAGATTTCGCCAGTGTGGCGATTATACAGCGTGAGGGTGGCATGTTCCACCCCCATAGTCGATTCCAGCACTTCCAGAATCGGATGGGCAACACTTTCAAAGTTGAGGCTTTGATTCAAAATGGAGCTGATCTTGTAGAGCAGTTCCAGTTCCTGAATCTTACTTTGCTGTATTTGTTCCACGAGGGATTACTTCAGTGCTTCCTGAACCAGGGCGCTGACACGCTTGCCATCGAAACGGCCCTTGACCTTGGGCTGCAATTCCTTCATGATCTTGCCCATGTCCTTGGGAGAAGAGGCGCCAGTGGCAGCCTTGATTTCGGCGATGAGGGCCTTCACTTCTTCTTCGGTCATTTCGGCAGGCATGTACTTGCGGTAGATTGCAATGACAGCTTCTTCTGCAGGAACCTTATCCAAGAAACCACCCTTGGTAAGGATGTCGATGGATTCCTGCTTCTGCTTGACGCTCTTTGCCAGCACATCGACGCACATTTCGTCGGTAATGCTTTCGGTAATCTGAGCCGGAGTGGCACCAGACTTCATAGCTTCGTTTTTGATGTCGGAATGGAGGGTGCGGAGAACGCTGAGGGTTTCAGCATCATGGGCCTTCATAGCGGCCTTGACATCATCGAGAATTCGAGTAAGCAATGCACTTGCCATAATTTTTTCCTCGGAGATCCCAGCTCCCCGGACCAAGTCCGGACAAGCTCTAGCCGGGACGGCATTAAATTTCCTAGAAACACCTAATGAGCCATCAACCAACGGCTGACGACTCACTGATGCAAATCAACTAATTCAAATAAGAATTAGTACAGACGCTTGCGGTTCTGGTCTGCGATTTCCTTGAGACGCTTGCGACGAGCAGCAGTTTCAATGCGCTTCTTTTCTTCGGAAGGCTTTTCAAAACGCTGACGCTTCTTAACGTCGGAGATGATGCCGTTCTTTTCGCAAGACTTGGTGAAACGCTTGAGTGCACGTTCGAAAGGTTCGTTGGACTTAACAATTACGCCGATCACGATAATCCTTTGGTTAAGTTAATTAAAAATTCAAATTTGGATAGCCAAATATATTTATTCCTGTGAAATTCGTCAAGGGGTTTAAAAAAACTGAAGGTTTTTGTAGTAATAACTTGCGGAATATCAAAGACTTATATATATTTTACTTGTTGTAAAAAATAGTTTGTATTTGTAATCAAACGTAAAAAATGGAGATCTGGATGAAATCCTTTTCCGCACTATCTTTAAGCTCCATCGCCCTGGCCTGCTCCTTGTTCATGGCCTGCAATGAAGAAGAAGATCTCGTTCCCCAGATGGAACCGGCAAAGCCCATGGCTCAGGCCCCCGCCCCCAAGGCTGCAGAACCCGCACCTGCGGAAAAGACCGCACCTGTGGAAAAGGCCGTCGAAGCAGACGAACCCCAGCTAGTCCCCATCCAGTCTCTTTCCGCATCTAAGGACAACGCCGTCAAAGAAGAAGCTCCCGCTGCAGCAACGGCTCCAATCGCCAATGGCGACGGCCAGCTGGACAAGGGTGATTATGTCATCCAGGTTAGCATCCAGGCCTCCAAGAAGGCTGCCGACGCTATTGTGAAGAAATTGGCAGAAAACAATGTCAAGGCCTATGTAGCTTCCGTCGAAAACCCCGGCGAACTGGAAGGTACTTACTACCGTATCCGCGTGGGCTACTTCGCAAGCTCCGCAGACGCACAGGCTTACGGCAAGCAAACTTTGAGCCCCCTGAACTACGCATGGTGGGTCGACAAGACCAAGAACGACGAAGTTGGCAACCCCGGTGGTGAATCCGGTTCTTACAGCAACAGCGCCTCCTACAGCAACAACAACTCCTCCAACGGTAGCTGGGACGACGACGAAGAAGTTGTAGAAACTCCGGCAGCCAAGGCAGAACCTGCACCTGCACCCGCACCGGCTCCTAAGGCTGAACCCGCACCGGCTCCTGCTCCTGCACCGGCTCCTAAGGAAGAACCTGCTCCCGCACCTAAGGCTGAGCCCGCTCCGGCTCCCGCAGCGCCCGCAGCCGACGACTACGACGACTGGGAATAACAGAAACCCATAGCCAAAAGCACTTGAAATAGAAATAGCTCCGTTCAAAAGAACGGAGCTTATTTTTTGGCCCGACGACCTTAAAAAAACTATTTGCTAGTAATCGCCGCCAGCACCGACAACGTCATTTTCACATTCACGAATCTAACCGCCATTTTTTCATATGATAATTAAGTATTTAAAGCCAGATAATCAATTGCTATATTTGGCAGCATGCCTATAAAAAAGCCTAAAATTTTTGTGGTCCACCTGGGTTGCTCCAAGAACCAGGTGGATGCCGAACGTCTGGTTGGAGAAATGCTGAACGCAGGCTTTCAGACTACGGAAGCAGCCTCCAAGGCAGATTTTATCCTGGTAAACACCTGCGGCTTTATCGAAGCCGCCAAGGAAGAATCCATCAACGCAATACTCTCCCAGGCAAAAGCCAAGAAGGCTAAGCAAAAACTTATTGTAGCCGGCTGTCTGAGCAAGCGTTACGGAGAAGAACTTGAAAAAGAATTGCCCGAAGTGGATTACTGGGTTGGTACCTACAAGCCCGGAGAACTTCTCGCCAAGATGGGAATTGACCAGCCTGCTGGTTGCAACCCGGAACTGCTACCTCGACTGAACTTGGGCGGTCTCCCCCACCACGCCTACCTGAAGATTGCGGAAGGTTGTAACCGCCGTTGCGCTTACTGCGCCATTCCCAACATCCGCGGCTTACAGAAGTCCACCTCCATCGAGGAACTGGTGAAGGAAGCCAAGGACTTGGAATCCCAGGGCATTAAGGAACTGACCCTCATCGCTCAGGACACCACTTACTTCGGTCGCGAAAAGAAAAACAAGAGCGAGACCCTCACTAACTTGCTGAAAGCAATCCTTGCGGAAACAAATATTCCCTGGATCCGTATGCTGTACTGGTACCCTGCATTCATCGACGATGAACTGCTGGACCTGATGGCAAGCGAACCTCGCCTGGTGAAGTATATCGACATGCCTATCCAGCACAGTAGCGATTCTGTGTTGAAGAACATGCTCCGCAAGTACACCCGCCAGGAACTTCGCGATATCCTGCGCAAGATTCGCACCAAGCTTCCTAACGTCACATTACGTACAACAGTCCTTGTGGGATTCCCTGGCGAAACTCACGAAGACTTCGAGGACTTGATGGACCTGTTGCAGGAAATCAAGTTCGAACATCTGGGCGGCTTTGTGTTCAGCCCCGAAGAAGGCACTCCCGTAATGTCCATGAAGAAACTGGCCCCCGTAGACGAAAGCGAAGCCCGTGCCCGCCTGGACGCCATTACTGAATTCCAGGAAGAGCTGGCTGCACAGTACGCCGAAGACATGATCGGAAAGGAAGTGACCGTCATCCTGGATGAGGTTGCGGAAGAAAGCGAATACCATTTCTACGGCCGTACCGAAGGCAACTCCCTGGACACCGACGACATTGTGAAGGTCCTGGAAGGGGACGGCGAAGTGGGAGAATTCCGTAAGGCCCTGGTAGTAGACGCCGAACCACACGAGCTCATTGTCAAGCTGTTAGACTAAAAGCGGGTTAATTCTTCGCAAAAGTCGAACCTGCTCTCGTCGCGGTTCTATGAAAAGCACAAAAGGCCCCACAAGGGGGCCTTTTGTGTTTGATGCTCTCGACGCGACTCGAACGCGTGACCTTCTCCTTCGGAGGGAGACACTCTAATCCAACTGAGCTACGAAAGCTTTCTTCGCAATATAGAAAAAGAGACCACCCTTAGTGGTCTCTTTTTCAAATTCATTTGTCAAGCACTAGCGGTTGCGTTCTGCACGAGCTCTAGCCTTTTCACGTTCACGACGACGCTTTTCAGTATCATCCGGGAAGAGTTCCGGCAGAGCATAACCGATTGCAATACCGAACACGATATCAGACACCTTCATACCATCGGGATTAACCACGCGGGAAACATACTTAACTTCAGCTTCGGTATCGGAGTTTGCTGCAGGAGTAAAGCCGGGGTTTTCAAACTTTTCCTTCTTCAAGATCGGAGCGTAATGCATACCGATAGAGAACTGCAGGTAATACCACTCGTTAGTCAAATAGGTAATCAAGACGTCTGCTTGGTAGCCGTTTACCGCGATCAATGGATGAACGTTATCTACAGGCTGCTTAGCATGGTCGAATGTAGCTGTACCATAGGAGAACGAAAGGCCAAGATGAAGGGGATTCTTGGGGAACAAATACATGTTCACACCAACCTTATAGCCGGTGCCACCTTCCAAGGTGTATTCATCAAAGTCACTATCAGTACCCTTAGGCAAGAAACCTACGGAACCAAAAACAGCGAAATGAACCGGAAGAAGGATTTCGGGGAAGATATATTCCGCACCAATACCAAAGCTCATACCAAGACCACCCATGTCAGAGGCACCGCTGAAAGCATAACGAGAGCCCATACCGACCTGGAGAATCAAACGGTTGCGAAGCCAGTCACGACGGCGCAAGGAGTTTGCATATTCGTCTTGACGCTGTTCTTCTTCAAACTTTTTACGTTCCATCATTTCTTTACGTTGAGCGGCAGACAAGCCCGATTCACCAGCATCAACGTCTTCGGCGTCTCCATCTTCATCATCAATAGATGCGCGAGAACCACCAGAAGGAGCGGAAGCCCACTCTTCATCATCAGAACCCTGTTCGGCTGCAGCCGGTGCAGAGATGAAACCATCATCATCTTCATCATCTTGTGCCCAGGCCAAAAAAGCGGTCAGGCAAACAGTCAAAAGCAATTTCTTAATCATCAAAAGCCTCAGATTACAAAATCTCTTACGGAATATAACTTATTTATGCAAAAAATTCTCAAAAACAAAGTGTAAAAGTTGGTTAATTCGCTTTTTTTCACGCTATTTTGCAGAAATTAGCTTCGCCTTTATGGAACCTAGTGCTATTTCGCATTCCATGAGAACAGGAATTCGCCGTTCATCTTCGGTGAGCCATATGAAAATACGCCCCTTAGACACGAAAATACCATCCCCATCAAGTACTGGTTCCACTTTAACCGTATTCACCTCCCCCAAAACAGTCTTCATCTTTTCACGTCCGTGAACAACAACTTTCAGTTCATAGCGTTTTTTGCCACTTACTGCAGAAAATTTAGAGGTATCCCCCACCGCCAAGGACATGGTTCGTACATAGTAGAAGGCGGACATGATGCTGTGTTCCATTCCCTGGATCGTAACTACTGTATCGGCAGAACGTTTTACCGCGCGTTTGACCGGATCTGTAAATACAGTATCGGAAAGCCAGGCCTTTTCACCCTTGCGGTCGAAACGGATCACGGACTTGTTATGATAGCTACCCTCGTGAAGGGACTTGCGGAAAACCTCGGTCATAAGGCCTTTGTTGCGGACACGGGTATAAATCGTATCGGCCACCGGGTAAAGCCTTTTAAAGGTTCCCTTGTCGTGGGCCATAGTGTAGAATTCGGTTTTTCCGTCAGTAGTGGGCTTGACTTCCAAAGTGGCAGTGCCAGCCGTAATGGGTCCCCAGCTCAAGTTGAACTCCAAACGTTCGCCTTTCATCCAAGGGGCTTTCACTTCGGGGAGATTCGGTTCACCGGCAAACAGGTTAGCGGGCAAAATAAAAACCATAAACACCAAAAGGAACGCCACGACAGACGTGACGTTTCCATGGAATTTATTTTGGATTTTTTTTGCCACCAGACCTAACCCTATAGCAATTAGCCTTCGATATCGCCGAGACCCTTGCGGTATTCCACAAGCTTAGCCTTCACGTCAGTGTCGGAAAGAGCGACGATATGGGCGGCCAGGTAGCCGGCGTTCTTGCCGTTACCGATACCCACGGTTGCAACGGGAATGCCACCAGGCATCTGGACGATGGAGTGGAGGGCGTCTACACCGTTCAGGGGACCGCCAGCGCAGGGCAGACCGATCACGGGGAGAATGGTGTGGGCAGCCAGCACGCCCGGAAGAGCGGCGGCAAGCCCTGCAACACCGATGATCACCTGGAGACCGCGGTCGGCTGCTTCCTTGGCATACTTTGCAGTAGCGTTGGGAGTGCGGTGTGCAGAGAGAATGTTCAATTCCCACTTGATGCCAAAGCTATCCAGCACGGCGGTGATCTTGTCAACAACTTCCTGGTCGCTCTTGCTACCAGCAACGATGCCGACCTTTGCATTTTCAGTATAGTTAAACATTTTAAAACCTCTTTTTGTGAACGGACGTTGAGAGAACCGCGCGGGCCTTACTTTGCCAGACGGGCCAGGCCCTTCTTACCAATGTCCTTGCGGTAGAACTTGCCTTCGAACTGCACCTTTTCGCAGGCTTCGTAGGCAACGTTCAGTGCGTCCTGCAGAGTGGCGCCATGGCCCACTACGCCGAACACGCGACCGCCATTGGTAACCAGCTTGCCGTCGGCCATCTTGGTACCGGCGTGGAGAACCTGAGCACCGTTCTTTTCGGCTTCTTCAATACCAGTAACTACCTTGCCCTTTTCGTAGGAACCAGGATAGCCGGCACTTGCGAGAACCACGATTGCAGCGGAACCCTTGGGAGCCTTGGGAGCGCCAAGCTTGGCCAGTTCGCCCTTTTCGGCAGCGTCGAACAATGCGAGAACATCGCCATCATAGAGGGGCAGAACAATCTGGCATTCCGGGTCGCCCAGACGGCAGTTGTATTCCACAACCTTCGGGCCCTTGCTGGTTACCATAATGCCCACATAGAGCACGCCAGTGTAGGGCTTGCCTTCGGCAGCCATACCCTTGAGGGTCGGTTCGATAATGGTCTTCTTCACTTCGTCCAGCAGGGCGTCGGTAACAACCGGAGCCGGAGAGTATGCACCCATTCCACCGGTGTTGGGGCCCTTGTCGTCGTCGAAGACGCGCTTGTGGTCCTGAGCGGAAGAGAGAATCACATAATCCTTGCCATCGCAGACCACGAAGATGGAGGCTTCTTCGCCGTCCATGAATTCTTCGATCACCACAGTCTTGCCGGATTCGCCGAACACGGCCTTTTCGCCAAGCATTTCTTCCACAGCGTCGTTTGCTTCCTTGTCGGTCATGCAGACGATGGCACCCTTACCAGCAGCAAGGCCGGAAGCCTTCACCACGATGGGAGCGGGATGTTCGGCCAGGAACTTCTTGGCGGAAGCGAGGTCAGTAAAGGTTTCAAAAGCTGCAGTAGGAACATTGTACTTCTTCATGATGTCCTTGGAGAAAGCCTTGGAGCCTTCCAGAGCAGCAGCACCGGCGGTGGGGCCGAATGCACGGAGACCGCGAGCACGGAATTCGTCAACCACACCGGCGACCAGAGGAATTTCCGGTCCGATGATGGCGAGATCAATATTGTTTGCCACAGCCAGATCTGCAATAGCCTTGGGGTCGGCCACATCAACGGGGATGCACTTGCCGAGATTTGCCATACCAGGATTGCCCGGTGCGCAGATGAGAGAATCGCACATGGGGGACTTCTTAACAGCGAGGGCGATGGCGTGTTCACGACCGCCGCTACCGACTACGAGAATGTTCATACTAGACCTTGGTGGTTAGTGGTTAGTGTTTAGTGGTTAGTGGATGAATACGACACTAACTAATTTTCGGATATAAAGTAGAAAAAAAGCGAATAGGAAATGCAGAAGGGGACACGCAAAGGCTACAAAGCTTTAACCTGTTCCTCAGTGAGATTCTGGTACTTAATGACCTTTTCCAAAGGAATATTGTCACGAAGCATCTCGCGAGCAGCCTGCAATTTCTCTTCAAGGTGTTCCTGGCCAGCCTTTTGGCGTTCTTCCTTGCGGCCAATATCTTCGCCGTCGGCTTTACCCTGCAGGTACGAGCCTTCTTTTTCGTATGCGAGATCAGTCATGCCGTCGGCCTCCAGAAGAAAAACATCATTAGTGTACGAGGAAAAAGATACATCATTCGCAAACTCCCTGTCAAGGAGACCGCACCTTGTTTTTCTGTTTTACATTTTGTACGTTTAACATATCCGCTGCGAAAGCGGGGTTTATTTACTACATGTCGACTCGTGGCTAGCTCAAATATTTCAAGCAGTCGCGGGCCCACGGAATTCGCCCCAACTAGGCCATTC
>JAZLKF010000074.1:0-58339 GCA_045597525.1 Fibrobacter sp.
CTACTTCATCAGTAGCCATCCGGGATGTACCGAGGCCGACATGGCTGAACTTGCCCTTGAAACCAAGCAGTTGGGATTCCAGCTGGAGCAGGTTCAGGACTTTACGCCCACCCCCATGACGATTGCCACGGAAATGTTCTATGCCGAAATGAAACCGGATGGAACTCCACTTTACGTGGCAAAGACTCCGGAACAAAAGAAGAGCCAAAAACAGTTCTTCTTCTGGTACATTCCCGAGAACCGCCCGCAAATTCGCGCCACATTGGAGCGTTTGAAACTGGGCAAGATCGGCCGTTTACTCCTGAGCAGAACCGCCATTGCCGAGGGCAAGAATTATAGCCCCAGCAAAGAACGCGAGGAAAATCCGGAATTCCGCGAACGCGACCTCCAGAAGCGCGCCGAACGTAGCGTACTTTCTATCGTCCCCAAAAAAACTGGAGAAAAGGGCCGCTGGGAAAATTCCTCTCGCCGCGAACGCCGTCAGGCTGAATTCGGCGACAAGACCTGGACGCCGAAGCACGAACTACGCGACACCCAGCGCGATGAACAACGTCGCAATGACCGAAACGATTTCCGTCGCGATGACCGTCGCAGTTTCCAACAGGATGACCGCAGGTCCTTCCATCGCGATGACCGCCGCGACAATAATCGATTCCAAGACCGTCGCGGAGGTTCCAATGGCGGGCGCGGAAATGGTTCTGGCGGAGACTTCTCTCCGGTGCAATTCAGTTCCCGCCGCCGTGGCCGATAATTTTTTGTAATTTAAATCTGTCATGAAATCCGTTCTCGAGTACCAAGACTATCGAGTCTTCATTCAAGACTATTACGATGAAATGAAACGTCGCAATTTGTTGTCTTGGCGAATCTTCGCCAAGCAGGCGGGTTTTACGTCCTCCTCCTATCTCAAGCTTGTCTGCCAGGGGAAAACCACACTGAGCAAAGCAGGCATTGAACAGGTGGGAGCAGCCATGGACCTTAAAGGTCTTGAAATGGATTACTTCAGAATCCTGGTGAATTTCAACCAAGCAAAGCGCGCCAGTGAAAAAGAAACTTACATTACCCAGCTTGAAAATTTTGTCTGCAAAAAAAAGGTGGAACTTTTAGGGGATCCTCTTTTCGCATACTTCACTTCATGGCTCAATCCGGTTTTGCACACCTTAGCGCCTAGAATTTCTTGCAGCAAGCCAAGCGACATCGCCCGTAGATTAATTCCATCCGTTGATATAAAGGAAATCAAGAAATCCCTTCGATTTTTGGAGAAAAATGGTTTCTTAGTCAAGACTCCTGAAGGAAACTACGAGCTTACAGAAAAGCAAATTTCATCTAGCAGTAGAGATATTGCATCGACCACATTGCGAGAACTCCATCGCCAGTTCAGCAATTTATCCATAGAATCCTTGGACAACGTTCCTGTGGACGAGCGTTTCTTTTCAGAGAGAATTTTTAGACTTTCTAAAGAGGGATACGAAAAAGCTAGCCAGGAATACAACGAATTCATAAAGAAAATTCGTGAAATCGAAGCTCAGGACCAAGGTATAGAAAGACTCTACGCCATGAACATCCAGCTATTTCCAATTACCCGCAAAAATACAAGCATCAAGAAAAGAAATAAATCTAAGCCAAAAGAAGAGTAACTTCGCAGTTACGCGTTCTTAGCAAGAACGCTCCACCACTCTCCAGATGTTCTTTCCTGGGAAACAGAGAAGCCGGCTTCTTCAAACCACTTGATGATGTAATCTCGTTCCGTAGCCAACTGACCAGAAATAATCAGTTCGCCACCTTCAGCAAGCAGGTCCTCGATATCGTCGCGGAGAGGCCACAGTTCGCTGCGGATCATGTTGCAGAGAATCACATCAAACTTGGTGTTGTCCTTGAATGCATCCAGGAAACCCAACACGCAGTCAGAACCATCGAAACCGTTGCGTTCAAAGTTTTCAGCAATGCAAGGAATGGTCAGCGGATCGATTTCAGTACCCACAGCCAACTTCGCACCCTTACGGCGGGCAAACATGGCGAGAATGCCAGTACCGGTACCGATGTCCAGAACAGTCTTGCCGTTAAAATCGATGGATTCCATCAAATGGGCGCAGCTGCTGGTGGTATCATGTTCGCCAGTGCCAAAGGCAGTCTTTGCCTCCAATTCCAAAACCACAGTCTCGGAATCTTCTGGAGTGAATTCAACCCAAGGCGGGCGCACCACCAAGTGAGGGCTCACGGCAACAGGCTGGGCGCGGTCACGCCACCACTTGTCCCAATCCTTAGCGGGTTCTTCAGTCACTTCAAAATGATACTGAGGGAACTGAGCTACGATGCTATCGCGTTCTTCCTTGTCTCCAGTGTAAAAGCAGAAGTCCGTACGGCCTTCTTCCACCGGATCCAATTCTTCCAAAGTTGCAACACCAGCTTCAAAAAGCAGGTAGCTTGCAATTTCATATTCTTCTTCAGAGCAATAGCCCTGGGCCTTGTACCATGTATCAATTTTCTGCATAGAATAAATTTAATAAATCCAATTCTCGAGCCTCGCGCAGGCTGCCTAAAATCGTTTGATAAATGGACCGCAAAAGAATTAAGAAAGAATGAAAGAAAAGCATCTAGCTTTTCTAATCCTTTATACAGCGAATAGACATATATTTTTCTTTATTTCCATCAGCATAACCGGCATCAAATAATTCTTCATTTACGATATACAGTATTATAGCATATTTTGCACGTTCACCAAATTTCGAGTCTTTGTCTAAGGTTGTCCAAAATCTAGATTGGTACTCATTGATAATGCCATTATTGGAATAACTTTCCTCATAAACAGGTATGGCAGAAAATCCCACATCATCTGTCGCCGGGGCTTCAGCAACCCATGCATTCATAGACTTAAGTTTCATGTTTGCTTCAAACCATATTCCCTTATCAAAATTATTGAGTAGCACGACAAACTCGTCTTTTTCCGGCACATGCCATCCGTTAGGGCAAATTCCTTGATGAGGAACGACCTTGTCTTCATAGAAAAAAAGATTATTGTACGAAGCATCAAAATTCATTGCAGCAGCCCATGTATAAAGGCGACCATAAACTTCGCAGGAATCCTTTGCACACATAGAGGCGACCTGATCATCGGCATTGCCACCAATAGTCGCCAAATTAAGATTTTCGGCAAACCATGTTTGATTGCCAATCACAACTGTTTTGTATCGCTGGCCATCACGTTCATCTACAATCTCATCATAAGCAATTGACGGATTCAGATATTTCCAATTAGGCTTTTCTCCCACATAGGGCACATAAGATTCTTTGTTTTCAGACACACCAGAAGAGGAAAGTACGTCATCAGCAACAGAAGATGAAGACACATTTTCAGTCCCTGAGCTGAGCGGAGAATCCTCCGGAGAAACAGGATCGTTTTCTAAACCATTTGAACATGCCGTCAACACAAACATTGTAAACGACAAAAACAATAAGAACTTTTGCATTTCTAAAACCTCCAAACCAAATATAAATTATAGGGAAGACAAAAAATCAAACAATTAGGCAAGATTTTCCCCAAAACTACCCTTCGTTAGCATAATCTACATTCCGGCAAGGAATAGTACATTATCAATACCATAATCAATGTAAGGACTAGACCGTATAATGCATATTTTATTCCTCCCTTCTTGAAGAAGGATTTGAACAAGAATATTTCCGCAGGGATAAAACACAGCCCCCCCAAAAAAGTCATCCACAAATTGTTTGCGGGAGGAACGACAAGGAAACGCCTTGACCCATATCTTTCCATACGCAACAGAACAATTGAATCTACAGGTTCAATTTCGCTAAATACAAGCCAGTTATTAATAAACATGAGAACGAGAAAGATTGCGAAAGGTATCATACAAATATATCCCTTTCCATAACTGATAAAAAAATCTGCAGCATGGTTTTCTTTGTATTCGCTAAAATCGTCCAAGTCAAGTTTTTTCATTTACATTGTCCATTTACTATAGATAAGGGGAATATACATAATTCGAATAAGGATTATAGCTATCATTTCCTGTTCCGTAGCCATATCCCGTTCCATAGTCATACCCCGTTCCATAGCCATATCCCGTCCCAGAACTTGGCTTTTCCTGCCATTTCATCATATTTACATTGGTATCATCGCCCCAAGTTATTTTCACGTCCACAGGATTAGAATCTACATACGGTTGATTAAGTGTTAAACTTTCTGATGGAAGTTGCATCAAATCCGTCGCTGTATTATCCGTTTTGACAGGACTATAATCGATTTCAAAATAGTAACCCGTATCATACCTTGTAGTAAGATTGATACCAGAGGTCAGATAATCAACCACGCTAGTAATCTTATTGGCATTATCATACACCATTTGACCTACAGAATAAATACTAGATATGGTTCTACTTAGGGCAGGCCCATTAATAAAACCATTTAACACAAAACGACCCACCGCACCATCCATATTTTCAAATGCCAACCCAGTTTGAGCATACTGACCTAGGGCATATGAAGCAACACCTGTTACCGCGCCAACAGTAGTACCAACAATCGCTGCCATAGCAACGCTCTCTTGCGTAATCAAACCTCCAGGAACAAAACTAACTAGAAAAAGCCGATTAATTTTTAAAGGGATGCCAGGTCATTTTCCGCGGCAAAGTCATATTTTTGCTAGATTTTAAGCAATGCTTTACATCCACCAATATCCAGACTGGACCAGTTTCCGATACAATTTCCAAAGTGTCATGGACGCCCTGGGTCAGACTCGTCTGCAGGAAGGGAAATTGCTGGGTGTATTTGATGTGATGAATTCTGACGGCAACGAAAACGAAATTCTTGCCCAGGACATTTTGGCAAATTTTTCCATTGATGGCAACATAACCCAAAGTGAGGCCTCCCACAAGGCACTAGCCGACATCCAGGCAGAAATTCAAAAGTTGAATGATGCCACACCGAAAATCCGCAATGTCCTTGGAGCATTGCATAACGCAAATCAGCCCTTGACTGCCGACAGACTTTTCGCATGGCATGCTGCCATAGGCCAGAACAAAGTCAAACAATTCCGCACTAAGGAAAGTGCCTGGGGCGTTTCTCCGGACCGCATCGAACACGAAATGGATCGCTTTCTAAAGTGGTTCGAAAACAGCACCGAAGATGGCGTTCTTAAAGCTGCCCTTGCACAGTTCTGGTTCTTGACCATTCGCCCCTTTGACGACGGAAACGGAATCATCGCCCGCACCTTAAGCATGATGCTTCTGGCCCGCGGCGAAAACACAGCACGCTGTCAATACGCACTGAACCAGCAGATATTTGTAAATCGTGAAAGCTATTTCAAAATTCTTGCCGATGCCCAAAAAGGAAATGGTGATCTCACCCAATGGATTTTGTGGTTCCTAAAGATTCTACGAAATGCCGTAGAAGAAAGCCTACTCAAAACTAGGCAATCCATTCAGAACTTACAGTTCCTCCAAAAATCCAGCGACATGGATTTCAGTCCTCGTGAGCGCAGGCTCATTGACGCTGCACGCAATGGGGAATTGCCAAAACAGTTCTCCGCAAAGGATGCCGCCGCCCTTACGGGAGTCAGCCACGATTCTTCCCTTCGCGATATTCAATCCCTAATCAAAAAAGGGTTTCTAAAATCCGAAAATAAAGGCGGACGTAGCACAAGGTACTCCATCAACCCTTAAGTTCTCTAGTTCAAAGCCATTGTCACCAAAGCTACAATGGCTGCAATCAAGCCTCCCAACAAAAGGCCCGCAATAATAAACAAAACCACCATGGTCCACTTGGTGTACTTCACAAGTTTCACTACTGGAGAATTTTGATCTTTGGCAAATTGCTGGTAGAAATTCAGACCTGCAATAGCCAACACGCCAATATCATCAAGCCAACCTGCTACAGGAATAGAGTCTGGAACCACATCCACCGGGGAAGCCCCATAGACCGCGGCCAACATAGCGATAACCACTGCAAGAGCCTTCCAAATAGTCGCAGCACCTTGACCTTGAATTTCTCCAGAGCCAGAACGACCGCCGCCACGGTATTCATATCGACCGCTAAACTGAGGTCCTCTGGAATTACTGTCATTTTCCGCAGCTCGACGTTCGCGTTGGTTTCGTTCCATATCCTCTACGTTATGGACTTCGCCTTCATAAATTTTTTCGGACATCTTTTCCTCTAACTTTTAACGCAATCAATGTACTTTTTTTAGCCCCGCCAAAACAGCAAACATTTGCCTTTTCTAGACATTTTTTTGTATATTCAACGGCGTAAAAGAGATAAAAAATGCTTGATAAAGAAGTTCTAAAGACCGTCAGCCGCATCGAATTGAGCGTCAGGGGCACGCTGGACACCGTCATGACCGGTGCCTACCATAGTTCCTTCAAGGGCAACGGTATGGAATTCAGCGAAGTCCGCGAATACATGCCCGGCGACGACGTGCGCACCATCGACTGGAACGTTACCGCACGTACTGGCACCCCTTACGTCAAGAAGTTCATCGAAGAACGCGAAATGACCATGCTCCTCATGGTGGATGCGTCCAGCAGTTCAGAATTCGGTAGCGGCACCCAGATGAAGGGCGAAGTCATGGCTACCCTTACCGCACTTCTGGCCTTTGCCGCCATTAAGAATAACGACAAGGTGGGCCTACTGATCTACACCGACCAGGTGGAACTCTTTATCCCTCCTGAAAAGGGACGCAAGCACGTGCTGCGTCTCATTCGCGAAATCCTGTACTTCAAGCCCCAGCATCACGGCACCAACACCCAGGTGGCATTGGAATATGCCGGCAAGATCTTGAATCGCAAGGCCGTGGTGGTTGTGATGAGCGACTTCCTGGACGAAGGCTTCGAAAGCGCATTCAAGATTCTCCGCAAGCGCCACGACGTATTGGCAGTTTCCGTGGTAGACCCCCGAGAAATGGAATTACCCCCTGCAGGTCTTGTGGAACTGGAAGATCCAGAAACTGGCGAAACCTTGCTGATCGATACCGGCGACGCCGCCTTCCGTGAAGCATTCGCCCGCGAGGCAAAACGTCAGGGCAAAGCAACCAAGGAACTGTTCCAGCGCATGTCTATTGACTTTGTCCGCATCGAGACTCACGACGACTTCAAGGAAACCGTGGCCCCGCTGATCGAACACTTCAGACGCCGCGCCAAGATGGCCCGAGCTTAAAAATCAAATTGCAATTCTATAGCCAAGCAATTTTAGGCTATACAACGCAGTACCCTTACTGATACTACGAACGTTTGTGGCGTATCCAAAAATATTACGGAGAGGAATGTCCGCCTTCAAGAAGTGGGTACGGCCATCGCCGCCGATTTCTTTAACCTTACCATCGCGGGACTGGATATCTCCGGTAATGACTCCGGCAAAGTTCACCGGACATTCCAGAGAAAGTTCCATAATAGGCTCGTAGGCAGCGACATCTGCAGGCTTGATCAACTTTGTTACAGCATCGGCGCAGCACTTCTTGATCATAGGTGGCAAGGCACCCTCGCTCCAACTGAATTCCAAGACTTCAAAACGGACTCCAACCAAGGGGCCCCTACCCAATACGCCAATCTCCGCGGTTTCCAGTAACGCCGAACGGACACCCGCCAAGATTTCGCGGGGCGCATTTTCCAAAAAATCCGCAGACAAACGGATGTCGTGATTTACGGGCAATTCTGCAGCGTTCTCAACCACGTCATTTTCAATGGGGCTTGCGGACAACTTAATGCTAATCTTGTGGGGACCTAACTGGAAGGAATTCACCACAGGCTCTACAACGCGAGCCAAACGTTCTTGATAACGGATTTCGGGATCACCGACTTGTACCTGGCAACCAAATTCTCGCTTAAGTCGAGCCAGCAACACGTCTAGCTGAACTTCGCCTACGGTATGCAAGTACCAGAAACCTCCGTCATCGTGAACTACGCGGAAACTGGGATCCATTCTAGACAACGTAGAAAGACTCTTTTCCACATGATGATAGTCATCAGTACTGAGACACTCAACGCGGGTTTGCAAAAGCGGCTGGTAATGGTCGCGGATACTAGATCCTTCGCTTTGCTCAGGATGACACGCGAGAGATCCGTCTCGCAAGACAATCTGTCCCAATTCAGTTTCATAGGGAGCGCGCATTGCGTAAATATCGCCTGCACGAATTTCATCTACGGGAATCAACAGGTTTGCCTTAAGTCGGGAAAACTCAAAACCTTGAGGCCATTCCTTGCGATCCATATCGCAATGGGCGCGGAACAGGGAAATCTCCCCTACGCCCTTGAAATGACGCAAACGAATCACCTGGCCAAGTTCTCCTTCCGGAAACTTAGGAACCTCAGGCAAGAAGAATGTCAAAGCAGTCAAAAGACTACGGACACCAAAGCCAGCCATCGCAGAGCCTGCATAGCACAGGGCGTAATCCTGGTCGCAGGCCAAGCCCTTCAACCCTCGCAGCAACGACTTTGGAGGAACAGGCTTTCCTTCAAGAGCAAGTTCCAATACTTCATCATCAAAATTACTGGCGAACTCAGAAGCTTCCTTATAGTACTTGTTCAGCTTCTCCAAAGCAGAAACATCAGCGGAATCCTGTCCATAAGGTTCCACCTCTTCCATGCCGTTATCGGAATGAACCAAGCGGGATTTACTCAGCACATCTTGCACAGCACACAGCCGGCCATCCGAATATTCCGGGATCGTCATTAACACCGGGCGCACCCCAAGGACCTCCTCGATGTTGATCAGAGTCTCGTCCAAGGAATAGTCTGGATTATCCAGCTTGTTTATGAAAATCAGGGTACGAACGCCGGCCTCGCGCAACTTGCGAAAAGCAGCCACAGTTTGTGTTTCTACGCCGCTGGCAGCGCTAACCACCAAAACGGCACCTTCCACGGCAGTAAGAGCCATGTCCACCTCGGCACCAAAATCCACATGGCCCGGAGTGTCAATAAAATTAAACCAGGTATTTTTCCACTCGAAATGAGCAACACCGCTTTCAATGGTAATTCCGCGTTCCTTTTCTTCAGGCATATAGTCCATGGTGGCAAGACCTTCTTCAACCTTGCCCGGTCTTCGGACTTCGCCGGCAGCAAAAAGGATTCTTTCAGCCAAAGATGTTTTGCCAGCATCCACATGAGCGAGTATCGCAATATTTCGAATAGATTGCATATAACGAAAAATAGCAATTTGTTAACGAAAAATTAAATGAAATCATAATCAGCCATTTCACGTTTGATTTATATTTATACCATGGAATTGGAGAAAGAAATCACTCAGGCTTACGTTGAATTGGGCAACACATTCTACAAGATTGTCCGACTTAACTTGACAAAAAACGAATACAGAATCATCTCGGCAAAGCCCGAAGCGGTTATTGAAGGCGAAAAGAAGATCAACTCCTGTGCGGAGGCCATTGACTTTGTTTGCAAATCAGGTGTTATTCACGAAAAAGACTTCAAGACCATCGAAAGTCATCTTGAAATCAATTCACTGAAAAAACACTTTAGCATCTTTGATCGTTTGCAGCTACAAATCCGCAGAAAAGTCAGAGATCAATTTCGCTGGGTTACTCTAGTCCTTTTCAAGGCCTCCTCCTTTTCCGAAAACAACCAAGTTCTTTGGCTGTTTGTCAACGACATTCACGACAGCATTTCTCGTGACATCGAAATCCAACGCGACTTGGAGTACTACTGCAAATACGACACCCTGACCGGCGTCAACAACTACTATTCCTACCAGGTTCTCTGCAAGAACTTTATTTCCAAAGAAGACAAAGGCTCTATCGGTTTGATTTTTGCGGACCTTAACGGACTAAAACTGATTAACGACACCCGCGGTCACGGTGCAGGCAACGATTTCCTCCAGTCCTTTGCACGCAAACTTTTGGAACATTTCGCCAGCGAATATATTTATCGCATCAGCGGTGACGAATTCCTCGTTATCATCCCCAACTGTGATGAAGCCGAATTTAAGGTAGACGCCAAGAATTTTGAAGAACGTCTCAATAGGGACGCTATCCCTCAGGCTGCAATAGGTTACTGCTGGATGGCACATCCGGTGCACATCGAAGATGTCTGCCGCGACGCAGAAATCCACATGTACCAAAGCAAGGAAGACTTCTACGAAAAGCACCCGGAGTACAAGCGCGGCATTGCAGAAATCAACTACAAGCGAGAAATGGACGCAACCTTAAAGACTCTGGCAAACTCCTACGATTCCATTACAACCGTAGATTTGGTTCGCGACACCTATAGAATTTTAAAGCACGAAAACGATCAACACTTTGGCGAAGGTATCGACACCTACAGTGGACTAAACGCCTACTTCCTTGAAAACGTTGATCCGGAATACCGTGAACTCATTGGCGGCGTAAATTCCATTGACAACCTCCGTAAGGAACTAAAAAAGAAGAATTCCATCAGCTGCGAATTCAAGATGCTGGATGGCCGCTGGCTTAACACCACTTTCAAGGCTATTGAAACCTTGAACGGGGATCCCATTAAGGCGTTGTTCATCGTAGAACGTTTGGATCACGATCGAATCTTAACCTTGGAAAAAACCAAGGACCTCATGTTAGAGCACGAGATTATCGAAGGTCTCAGCAAGGGATTCACCTTGATCTGCCAAATCGATATTCCTGCAAAGAACATCTTGGTTTATAAAAACATTTCCTTGAAGGACGCAATTCCTGCAGCCATCAGGTCTTTGTCTTATGACGCTGTAATTAACTGGTTCGTAAACAAGTACGTGATTGTAGATGACCGCGATCGCACCGCAACTGCATTACGTTTAGAAACTGTAACGGAAAAGTTGAAAAACCGCGATGTGACTACAGTGCTGTTCCGCACCACTCCTGAATTCCACGACACACAAAACATCAGCTACAGCATGTTCTACTTCTATAAGCTGAGTACAAATCCAAATAAGCTGGTGTTGGCAACGAAGAACGTTACTAATTCCATGGGGTAATTCTTTTTTTAGGAATTATCATTCCTAAGGGTTCTTTTTTAAAGCAGTATGTTCAATGCTTGCGGGCAGGGCCCAAGCTCGGAGTTGGGGGAAAGTATTTCAAATCACAATGGTGATTTGGCGGAGGTCGTTTAGGTAAATCACCTTGTCCACAATCTGGATGTATTGGCCGATGGCATCTAGCTTTGCCACCATGCCTTCAATTTCCTCGTAGCGGCCAACACCTTCGGCAAGGCCCCTATCCTGTACAAAGTAGCTAGCCTTGACAACCGGATGTTCCTTACGTTCTAAGGCTTCCGCCACGGCGCCCAAGGCTTCATCCAGCTCCAATCGAGAATCTTCCATCAGCTCGTCCTGACGGATGGTCAATCGTTTTTCTGCAGTATCGTTAATAGCGTCGCTGTGCCCGCGAAGGGCTGCAAAAGGCGCAAAGATTTTGGCGCGGTTCTCGATGGACATTCGCGGGTGACGGATTAAGAAATTCCAATCGTTTCGCGGGTAGGGCAAATCGATAATGTCGTCGTAATTGAAACTAGGCACGATGACCTCCAATCTGTCCGTTACGTTCCACAGTGGTAGCGCCTTCCTGCAGATCCATGCCCTTGATAATTGCGTTCTTACCAAAGCGTTTCTTGATGAGGATTTCCGCTCTCAGACGTTTCTTTTCTCGCTCTTCTTTTTTCACGTCGGTGAAAAGATCAGACTGTTCGTAGCTCACATCCAGCACATCGTTTGCCACAAGATTCAATCGTTTCAGCGTCAACTGCGGATTCACAATACGATCGTAAAGTTTCATCACCGCCTCTGCAATGGCCGTAAGGGAGGAAGTATAGCGGCCAAGGCTTGCTGTACCGTGGGCGGGTTTTGGAATCTCACGACCATACATATCGATAACGGTTTCGCCGTGATAAATTCCCTTGTCAATATTTTCCCGGTCGTAACCCATGTGCAAAGTCAAGCCGTTGGTCACCAGATTCTTGTCGATCAGATCAATGACCAAAGTATCCACCATTTCGCGAACCACAATGCGGGCCTTTTCGGCTGTATAGGCGCAACTCAGAACTTGGCCTCCCCCAATGCTGTTGGACTTTGGTTTGTACTTTTTAATTTCGGCAATGGTGCATGGTTCGTAACCCCAGGCGTGGTCGATAAGGATTTCTGCGTTGACGCCAAACATCTTGTAAAGATCATCCGGTCGCTTGATGCTGACCCGAGCCAAGTCTCCCATGGTCAAAATCCCGCGACCATCATTGAGACGGCAAGTTTCAAGGCGATTCGCTATGCCTCGGCCCACCTGCCAAAAACTAGTCAATGGACGATGGCTCCACAATTCCCTACGGTAAGTCATTTCGTCAAGATAAGCGATGCGAACTCCGTCTTCATCAGGTTCCACATGCTTTGCCATCACATCCATGGCGATCTTGCAAAGGTACAAATTGGTACCGATACCCGCCGTGGCCGTAATCCCTGTCGTTTCAAAAACATCTTGGATCATGGTCTTGGCAAGTTCCTTGGCGGACTTCTTGTACAAGGACAAATACTGGGTCACGTCAATAAAGCATTCATCGATAGAGTAGGGATGAATGTCGTCGTGGCTTACATATTTCAGATAAACGTTATAGACCTTGGTGGAAAACTCCACATACTTGGCCATCTGGGGCGGAGCAATGGTAAACTTGATTTCTTCGCCAGTTTTTTGCTTAACTTCACGAACCTTCTGGTTCACTTCAAAAAGGCGAGCACGACCTGGAATGCCATAGGCCTTTAAGGACGGCGTCACCGCAAGGCAAATGGTCTTTTCAGTACGGCTGGCATCGGCCACCACAAGATTTGTAGTCAACGGATCAAGCCCCCGCAGAACACATTCCACGGAGGCAAAGAAAGACTTCAAGTCAATAGCGATGAATGTACGATTTTTTTGGCCCACTAAAAAGCAATATAGCTATTCTTTTGTGCAGTAAAACATTAAAGTTTCCAAAAGTCTTTGGGGAGACCTCGGTTATCATCATCTTCGTCTTCATCATCCTGGCCGTTTAAAGAGCCTTCGGTATTTTCATCTGTAGTAGATTCAGAAACGTAATCAGGATACTTATGAAACCACCAGCACCCCCGACAACCAACTAACATACCCAAAACAATAACCATATACATAGGAACGTAAAATGAAAAAGTACCCTCAACTATTTTGCCAATAACATAATCACAAACAAAAATTGCGGTCAAAATAATTGAGGAGATCCATCCTTTTGAAGCATAAATTCTCCACATCAAAAACAGATATAGACAAAGTGCAAAGATTTCACCAACGACTGGAAAAACTAAATCACCTTCTTCATAACCAAGTTTTGTTATATCGCTTATACCAGACACGAGAAAAACAATTGACAAAACCTTCATGAAAACTACAATCAATCCAGACACAGCACCTGATCGAACCAAGGTTAATGCATCATCCTGATTTGTAATTTTTTTCCCTAACTGCTGTATAAGCGATTCCTTCTTCTTTTTCATAATCCTAACCTTAATCCTTATTCCCGATATTCGTAGAGATAATAGTTGCCTTCGCCCTTCGTCAAGTCGGAGCTAGCCAGCGTCCAGACATCAGGCGTTCCGCTACGATAATCTACTGTAATTTTCACGTCAGAATTGGATTGCAAAATTTCCTGGGGAACTTCCCAGAAGTTTTCTGCACCGACGTAACGCACCAGATCCACGCCATTGATCGAAATGCTCTTTACTGCGTCTTTCGGGTTACGAACTTGCACCACGCTCCAGTAGGCGCTGGCCCCTTCCTTCACCCAGATGCTGGTGGAGTCGCCCCAAACGCCTTCGACGCCTTCGCAGGAGACAAATTCCCATTCGCCGTAGTAGCGGCCCACCGTAATGCCCATGATGTCGCTTGCCGGCGCGCCGCCCAAGTCCACACCGCAGCTTTCGTCAGGACAACGGTCCGTAATGCGCACCGTTACACGCTTCCAGCCATCGGGTGTCTTCGCCTTGACGCGAACGCAGCCGCCGCAGGCAAGGCCCCCGTTCCAGGGCCCTTTATCGTCCCCGCTGGAGACGTTCACGTGAATTGCGGCGTAGTACTGTATATTCGTCTGGCCGTAATTGCAGGCGCCGCCTAAACTAGTTTCTTTTTCGGTAATGCTTCCGTAGGTTGTAATGGAGCCTGTTCCGCCGCGGTCGTTCAGTACCGGGTCCTGTGCAGTATAGCTGTCGCACTTTTCGCAGGCGCCATCCGCATCGTCAAAATACCAGGCGTCGGTAACACTTGCGGACCCGATACTACTAGATGATGCAACTTCCTTTTCGCCGCTACTAGATGAAGCCGCGGCCACACTGCTGGAGGAACTTTTCGCGCTGCTGGAACTTGCGGCCGTCGCAGAACTCACCTGAGACGCAGCAGAACTCACGGGAGATGCAGCAGAACTCTCCGGGGCCGCCGCGGGGCTATCAAAACCGCACCCTACAAAAGAGAGGCTCGCCACCGCCAGCACGCAAAACGCACTAGAAAACTTTTTCCTCATAACACCCTTAATCTAAATAAAAAACGAGAACCTTTTCAGGTTCCCGCTTCATATTTTTGCTTTAGCAGTCGTGACGCTCGCCTTACCAGTCTCGAGCAGGGCGGGCCTGGCCGCGGACAGGTTTCCAAGGCTTACGTTCGCCGTTCTGTTCGTCAAAGTCCTTTAAGAGCTGGGCTGCATCAGCAGGGTCCATCTGGCCCTCAGGAACTTCAGGCGGCATTTCAGGCTGTTCACCTTGGCTATCGCTGGACTGTTCCTCAGGTTGTTGCGGCTGTTGATCTGCTCCGCCATTGCTGTCGGAGCTCTGCTCTGAACTGCTGCTGGACTGGCCGCTGTTCTGATCTTGGTTCTGCTGATCATCACTCTGGCTAGAACTGGATTCACCATTCTGGTTTTGATCCTGATTCTGCTGGTCCTTATTCTGGTCCTGATTATCCTTGTTCTGATCTTGGTTCTGGTCCTGGTTCTGATCATTATTCTGATCGTTCTTAGGATCCTTCTTCTGATTTTCGTTCTTCTGTTCGTCCTTGGCTTCCTTGATACGGTCCAAGAGCATCTGAAGTTTTAGATCATTGGGATAATACTGCAGGCCTTCATTACAAGTGATTTCTGCAGTGGGCAAACGGTTTTCAATATACTGGAAAGCAGCATCGCTGTAGTAAGCGCTGGCAGACTTGGGAGCTGCAATTGCGGCCACGGCGGCTATGCACACAACGAACATGGTTCGGAGCATCTTATTCATTAGATTACCTCCAGATCGTTGTCGGTGTTGCTGGCGTCAATCTTTGCCTTGGGCTTACGTCCTGCCTTGATTTCAATAACGTCATCAATACGCTGCACGTAGGCGTTTAGCTGGCCTGCCGTTTCGTCTTCGGCAATAACATTTTCAAGAAGTTGCTTTGCTTCAGGATACTTGCCGTCCTTGCTGAGCTGCAGGGCGCGGGCCAAAGCTTCCTTGGCCTTTTCGCTTAAAGGCGGCTGCTTCTGGTCATTATCCTGATCCTGGTTCTGGTCCTGATTTTCCTTTTGCTTGTCCAGTTCTTCCTTAAGCTTGCGCTGGACAATTTCCACATTCTTCTTGGCGTTTTCAAAACCGTTATCCAGGTCAATGGCCTTTTTCAGGTATGCCACAGATTCACGCCAGGCAGCAATGCGGGCGCTAGGTTCACTAGCCTTTTCACCAATGCGGAAATGAGTGTTGGCCAGGTTGTAGGCAGACTTTGCGGCAAGCTTGGTATCAGGCATGCGCACGGCACTTTCCAATTCCTTCTTAGCCTCATCGTAATTGCCCAGCTTGTACTGGCAAGTACCGATGTTGTAGAACAAAAGAGGATCGGCAGGTTCAGCTTCACGGGCCTTCATGTACTTTTCCAAGGCACCGGCGTAATCACCTGCAGCAAAAAGCTTATTGCCATCGTTGATGGGACGGGCAAAACCTGCCACTCCCATACAAAGCACAGCAAAAATCAAAACATACAATCGCATTCAAAAGCTCCTGGACGGCTTTCAATATACAAAACCGGCAATTCAAAGATTACAGTTTTCGCACATTTTTCAGCAATTCCACCTGATTACACAGATTTTTCACTATTTATAGAAGGTAGACACCAACTGAACCATATCCCTATGATCTGCTGCGGCAATCATTTCACGAATGCTATGCATGCTGAGCATAGGTTCGCCAATATCCACTGTAGGAATTCCCAAATCCGCAGAAATGGTGGGGCCCACGGTACTTCCACAGGGCATATCGTTTCGTGTAATGAAAGTCTGGCACTTCACATTAGCTTGTTCGCAAAGCAGTTTAAACTGAGCCGAAGACAATACGTCGCTGGCATAGCGTTTTTGTGAATTTGTCTTCAACACAACACCACCACCAAGAACGGGAGCGTGGTTCGCCTCGTGCTTCTGGGTAAAGTTTGGATGTGCACCATGAGCCATGTCAATGGACAATGCCAGGGAATCAGCCAAGGCCTGGGCGAAGGAAGCCGGGCATCCGTTTTCTTGCCAGAGAGTTTCCAAAGTCGACTTCAAGAAATTGCCTGCAGCGCCTTCGCGAGTGGTGCTGCCCACTTCCTCGTTGTTCATAAAGGCGGCCACAATAAAATCATTTTCCAAGGACTTTGCAGACAAGATTCCTTCCGCAATGGCGTGGCAGCTGCTTAAGTTATCCAGGCGACCGGAATAAATCCACTCATCATTGAAACCGCCGACGTTGGCTGGCTGAGCATCAAACAATTGCACGTCGAAATCCAAAAGACGTTCGCCAGCACCAAGTTCCGCCTGCAAGGTATCACTGAACTTGCAACAAGCAGACTTTGCATCTGCGCAACCATTGGCAGCACACCAAAGGGCATCCAGATCCGTCTGGGGGTTCACCTTCAAACCGTCCTGGTTCACGCCTCGATTCAAGTGGATTGCCAACTGGGGAATGCGCAGCAACTTGGATCCGCGCATCAGCTTCGTAGCAACACGGCCATCCTTTTCAAAGGCAAGCAAGCCTGCATAACCAAGATCCCGATCCAACCAGCTGGTAAACAAAGGGCTTCCATAGATTTCAGAATGAAGAGTCTTAACACCGGCGGCACCCTTATCCGGGTTGGGAGCGATCTTCAAGGCGGGAAAATCCGTATGAGCCAGGGCGATACGGAACTTGGACTGAGAACTGCATTTTTGGGGCTTACGGATGGCAATCAAAGCGCCACCTCTTTCCACCAGGATAATTCCATCCTTGGAAAGAGCTTTTTTCAGAAAATCCACCGTGTGGTAGGGGGTCACGGCATAGTCCAGGAACTCAAAAAAATCCATAATTCCACCTTTTAAGACCTTTTTTCCTAAAATAGAAACTTGAATGGCAAGTTTAGCCCCTTTTTTTCACATAAATGCATAAGAAACACAAACAGTAAAAAAATATTTATATATTTCTTACCATGGCATTTCAACCCTTAAAGCGCATTAACTGGATGGAGATCTCTGGCCTTATGGTCGGTATTTTCTTCACTGTCGCAGTCATGCTTTTCGGGATTGTCCTCTACACCAAGTTGTTCACATCCGGCATGATCGGTGTAGAAGAATATAGACTCCACAGTCATTTTGAAAAGGCATTTGGTCTTCGCCCCGGTACCCGCGTCCAAATCAGCGGTGTGGACGTTGGTCAGATTGCCGATGTTGAAATTGAAGGTAACGGCGTCCGTATGGACTTCGTTATCCGCAAGCAGTACCAGAACTGGATTACCGACAGTGCCACTGTGTTCGCCATCCGCGACCAGAACTTGATCTCTGCACGTGTCATCAATATTGACGTGCGCCGCGGCATGGGCCGTATTCTTGAAGACGGCGACTACCTGCCCCCCGGACAGGCACAGGATATCGAAACCGTTCTTGAAACTGCAAATGAACTTTTGGGTCGTGTAAACCATCTTGTGGACGGTATCGACACCGTTCTCGTGATGGCTATGGATACTGGAACAACCATCGGCGCCTTGTTCGGCAGCCGACTGCTTTACGACAACCTGAACAGACAGCTTAGCCGACTGGATAACATCACCTACTCCGGTAAGAAGTTCTTCATCCAGGCAACGGGCTTAATCGATACACTGAACTATCGCGTGCCAAGTCTTATCAATAAAGTCGATGGAATCGCTGGCGATGTCACAGGCATGATTACCGACGTAAACGGCATCCTTTCTGATTTGAAGCCCCTACCGCAAAAAGTGGACACCCTTATGCTTGGCGTCGACGGTCTTATGGGTAACGTAGATTCCCTCATGGGCGGCATGGTTGGCAAGCTCGAAAATACCTTGAACAAGGCAGACAACCTCCTAGGCGAAATCGGTCTAGCAACCTCTGGTATCGGCGACTTCATGGAAACTACTGAAGCCACACTGCAGAATGCAGACGACCTTATGGACGGTATCTCCAATATGTGGATCATTCGCAGATCCATGCCTAGCAAGGACACCGTTCCCTTCATGGTGGAGACTCTATGGTAATGCGTAAGTCTCCCTGGATCCGTAACGTGATTAGTGCCATGGCAGTCGCCCTGTGCCTTGCAGGTGCTGCAGAAGCCTCAGAGTCGGGCGTTCTCTCTGCACGAGCCCAGCGTTCCTTCAACGATGGTAAATTCGCCAAGGGCTACAGGCAGCTGGAACGAGCCCTGCTAGCCAGCCGCAAGGAAGCTGACCTGCATTCAGAAGGGCGAGTCCTTATTGACATGGCCCAGATCAGATCCATGAGTCTGGATCTGGATCTTGCGGACTCCTTACTTTCTATTGTGCGTACAGATGCTCTGGACAAGAACACCAAGGTGCAGTTTACCAAGGTGCAGGTTTCTATCGCCAACAATCGCGAAGACTACATGAATGCAGTCCAGATTTGCAAGGGCATGAAAGAAGACATTCTGAAGGGCGCCGAAGAAACTACACAGACGGCCTTCTACGGAGAATGCGCCATTGCCTTTGCCGGCGAAAAGCGTTTGAACTCCAAGGACTACCTGGAACATGTTGGCAAGCTCACCGACAAGAAAAGCGGCTATTACACCTATGTGGCAGCCCGCGTCGCCCACCTTATGGATAAGAGCGAAGCAGACTCCCTTTACAAAGTTGCAGAAAAAAAATCCATTCAGGGAAGCAAACCCTACATGACCTCCACCATCCTCTATCACCACTCCAAGCTCGAAAGCGTTTCTTCTAGAGGAGCCAGCGATATGAGACTTCGCTGCAAGAACGCCTTTGAACTTATGGGTCTCCCCAACAACGCAAAGCGCTGCGAGGAATAGCAGGGTTCATAAAATTTCAAAAATAAAAAGCTTCCGAAAAAAATCGGAAGCTTTTTTCTGTTATTTGAATTCAGGCTAGTTCGTAGCAAGGCTATCTGCAACAGATTCATCGTTTACTGAATCAGCAGGGACTTCGTCTGGCTTTTTCATTTGCAGAAGCTGATTGTAGACAACTGCAGGATGAATCTTACCATCGGCCATACCGTCCACAAGAACTTTCACCTTCTGGTAGTTTTCATCCTCGTCGTAATTTGCAATCAAACCTTTGTATCCCAACAGTCTGAGAATCTTAGCGTAAAATCCTGTTCTAAATCCCTTGAACTGAGGCTGCAGAACATCATTCAAAACCATTTCCAAAGCAACTTCCGTTTGCATATCATCCAACTCAAAGCTGCGATAGATGGTACGGATATGGTCGGGAATCGTGGTATCCGAGCTGTCAAAATATTTGCGCATCACATCAGCGGCAGCCTTTCTATCGGGATAAGGACCGCGAGCCAATCTCAATGCGTAGTACAAAGACAAACGCCAATTTTCAGGATACACTCGAGAAGCTCGACGTAACACGGCAAAGTCAGAAGTATCAGTTGCATTTACGGGAGTAACACCGCCAACAAAGTAGTACGGAGTAAAGAACAGAGAATCCAAGCTGGTGGACAAATCTGCCACGTGCCCCAAGTATCCATATTCCTTACCACTTAGGTAGCTTTCTCCAAGTTCCGTAAGGCCCTTGATCCAGAAAAGGCCCGCAACGGCAGCGTCATGACCAGCAGCAACATATCTCACAGAAGAAGCCTTCGGCAAGAAGGATTCATCGAAATTGGTGCTAGGCAGCGGCTTTGCAAAGTGGAAAGCCGCAGCAACAAGCGCCACTGCAAAAATGATTATAGCCAGATAACGCAACCGCAGATTCCTCTACAAGTTAACGCAGGCTGTCAGCGAGGCGTTCCAAAGCGTCGACACATTCGCTGGCGAATGCTTCGGGCTTGCCGCTACGCTGGTATGCGAAGTTGAGACCGCTGGAGCTGTTCAGCACATGGAACTTGCGCTTGCCGCCGCCGTTAGCGATTGCATTAAGCACAGTCTTTGCGTCACCGCCCTGACCACCGGGCACGCCAGGAATAGACACACCAGGAATCAAGAAAGGAATTTCATGCTGGTGAGCAACAGTATAGGCAGTAATCTTTTCAAGTTCTTCAGGATGGGTTGCACCCACAACGGCACCAAAGAAACCCATGCTGCCGTCCCATTCCATGATCTTGTCTGCTACCTGGTAGAAGGCTTCGTTCACGTCACGAGGATCGTCACTGCCAATAACAGGCATATCCTGAAAATCGTGAGCACCCTTGTTGGAGGTACGCAGCAAGACATAGGCGCCGTTTTCTGTTCCTTCGCGAACGAAAGGATTCACAGAGTCAGAACCCATCCAAGGAGAAACAGTCACAGCGTCTGCCTTGTAAACGTCAAAGGCTGCAGTAGCATAGGCAGCACTGGACTTACCAATGTCACCGCGCTTGGCATCGAGAATCACCGGGATACCTGCGCTCTTGTAATCTTCAATGAGCTGCTGCAAGGTGAGCATGGCCTGAACACTGACACATTCGTAGTAAGCGCTATTGGGCTTAACAACAGCGGGCAGTACATTACGCTTCAAGCAGCATTCCAAGATTTCAGAATAGAAAGCCTTGATCTTGTCTTCTGCAGAACCATTGGCAACGCAAGGATCGATGAGCTTCAGGACAGGATCCATACCCATGCAAACCGGGTTGCCGCACTTGGCGATACGTTGTTCTAGACGATCATGAAAATTCATTTTAAACCTCGAATTCTTTTTTACGCAAACCTTATCAAGATTACTTCAGTTCGTCTTGAATGAGAGCAGCTTCGTAGGAAAGAATACCATGGGCCACAGCAACATTCAGAGATTCAAGATCGCTGCTCATGGGGATCTTCACGGTTTCGTCAGCAAGTTCAATGAAGTAAGGATTGGTACCGGCACCTTCATTGCCCACGAGGAATGCCATCTTGCGCAGTTTGTGTGCAGGAATTTCACCAAGGCTCTGCTTGCCGTGCAAGTCAGTAGCGATAATGGTGTAGCCCTTGCTACGCAAGAAGTTGATCTGGTCAATGAGGTCCACGTCAAATTCAAAAGGCACGCGGAGGAAAGTACCCGAGGAACCACGGACAACCTTGGGGTTGAAGGGGCTTACGGTGCCGCGACCAAGAATCATGCCACCAGAGCCAAAGCCAAGGCTGGTGCGGAAAAGAGTGCCCAAGTTACCCGGATCCTGGACAGCATCAACAAGAGTGAGAATGCTGCGGCTGGAATCATAGACCGGCTTGGTGCTGGCAATACGTGCAACAGCGAGAATGCCCTGAGAGGTCACAGTGGAAGTGAGCTGTTTCATCTGAGCTTCAGTCAAGATGTTGATCTTGATTTCAGCTTCGTTGATGGCGTCAATCAAAGCTTCGTCGTTGAAGCCTTCGACCATGTACACAGAGCTGACCAATTCACGATGATGCTTCACCAATTCTTCAACAACGTGGACACCTTCACCTAGGAAGCGGCCTTCACGTTCACGGCCCTTTTCAGTGGTAAGAGCCAAAAGCTTCTTGAACCAAGGCGGATTGGAAACAACATCTTCACTGGATTCAACCTGAGCAACACGTGCTTCCAGTGCTGCTTCGTCCAGTACTTCTTCAACAACTTCAGTCTGCTGTTCTTCGGGGCGCTGGCGATAGATAGGTGCGCCAGCCTGTGCAAATTCGCGACGAGGACGACGGTCGTCACCAAAGTGACCGCGGCGTTCGCTACGGTTGCCAAAAGGCTTGTCGCCAAAACGACGGGGGCGACGTTCACGATCAAAAGGACGATCACCGTCACGGCGTTCATCGCGATCGCGGAAGGGGCGGTCACCATCACGGCGGGGGCGGTCGCCGAACTTGCGATCTTCACGATTGCCGCGGAAAGAAGGACGGTCGCCAAAAGACTTGCGTTCGCCACGGTTGTCATCGTCGCGACGGGGATTGCGGCGGTCAGTGGCTTCGCTGACGCCGAACTTACGGTTGAGAGTTGTTCTCACGGTACGCTTTTCGTTATTTTCTTCGCTCATAATTTTCCCAATTATCGGATTTTATCCAAGATCTGTTTGGCGACGGATTCTCCGTCAATTTTCAAGAGTTTATATAGGGCAGAGATATCGCCCTGTTCCACAAAGTTATCCGGAAGACCGAAGCGGAGCAAACGTTTGTCCGTATATCCGAGATCCAGAAGCAATTCGCCGACGGCAGAACCATAGCCGCCCACCAAGGTATTGTCTTCCAAAGTAACAATCACCTTGTGGCTGGAAAGGAGATTGCGGTAGCATTCCTGATCCAGGGGCTTAATTACACGGGCATCCACCAATGTGGGGTTGTATCCGTTTTCACGCAAGACCTGAGCGGTCTTCTTCAGCTGGTTAGTCATGAAGCCTGCGCCAAGGAGCAGGATGTCCTTGCCTTCTTCGAGAACCTTGGGCAGCTTGGCGTCCACCTCGGCAGCAGCAGGCAGCAGCTCTTCAGCAAGCGCAGTGCCACGAGGATAGCGGATCGCCACAACACCTTCCATGTTAATGGATGCTGTCAGCATATCACGCAGTTCGTTTTCGTTAGACGGTGCAAGAATAGTGATGCCCGGAACCGTACGTAAGAAGGACAAGTCAAAGGAACCATGATGGGTAGGACCATCGGCACCCACAAGACCTGCTCGGTCCAGCACCAGCACAACATGCAAGTTCTGCAAAGCAATGTCATGAATAATCTGGTCATAGGCACGTTGCATAAAGCTGGAGTAGATTGCCACCACAGGCACTACACCGTCGCATGCAAGGCCAGCTGCAAAAGTCACAGCGTGTTCTTCGGCGATGCCCACGTCGATAACACGTTCCGGCATTTCCTTAGCTACAATGTCCAGACCACAGCCAGTAGGCATTGCGGCAGTAATGCCGATAATGCGATTGTCCTTCTTGGCAAGTTCCAGCATGGTCTTTCCAAAGACACTTGTCAGGGAAGGATTCTTGCTGCCAGGAACCAGAGGCAGGCCACTTTCCGGGTCAAAGGGATTACAGCCATGGAACTTGGTGGGATTCTTGACAGCAGCGTCAAGACCGCGGCCCTTTTCCGTAAGCACATGCACAATGCAAGGACCAGGCTGAGACTTTACGCGTTCCAAGATCATGGTCAGTTCGTTAATGTCGTGACCATCAATAGGACCAAAGTAACGAATTCCCAAATCTTCAAAGAACTGCCCAGGCTTTACCGCAGTCTTTGCGGCACCTTCCACCTGCAAGAACAGGTCACGGAAGCGAGAGCCAAGAACACCGGGAAGGCGCTTCATCAGGCGGTCCAGGTCGGTACGCATCTTGTTGTATACCGGGTCAGAAATAACACGGTTCAAATACTTGCTGAAGCCACCCACATTAGGGGCAATGCTCATCTTGTTATCGTTCAAGATGATGGTCATATTCTGCTTGGAAATACCAGCATTGTTAATAGCTTCGTAAGCCATACCGCCAGTCATGGAACCATCACCAATCACAGCCACCACGTGGTTCTTACGATTGAAATGATTACGAGCTACGGCAAAGCCGAGGGCGGCAGAAATAGAAGTCGTTGCGTGACCTGCACCAAAGCAGTCATACTCACTTTCGTGACGCTTCAAGAAACCAGAGATACCATTCTGCTGGCGCAAGGTTTCAAAGCGGTCGTAACGTCCCGTCAAAAGCTTATGGACATAGGCCTGGTGACCCACGTCCCAGACAATCTTGTCGTCCGGAGCATTATACACATAATGCAGAGCGAGAGTCAATTCAACCACACCAAGGCTAGAAGCCAGATGACCGCCATGCTTAGACACTTGACCAATGATGGTCTCACGAATCTGGCCTGCCAGCTGATTCAACTCCTCGATGGAGCAATGCTTAATGTCCTTTGGGGACTTGATATTTTTAAGATCCATTACTTAACCCTAGTAATGATGAATGCAGCAATGGAACGAAGAATAGTAGTATCCTGCTTCAGGCAATCCAAAGCGTGAATAGATTCTTCGTAAAGTTCATGAGCCCTTTCACGGGACTTGTCCAGGCCCACCAAGGCAGGATAAGTAGCCTTACCCTTTTCAACATCGGAACCAACGTCCTTACCCAGTTCTTCGGTAGTGGAAACAATATCCAGGATATCATCCACAATCTGGAAGGCAAGGCCAATGGAGCGGCCATAGTCGCGAATAATCTTGATTTCTTCTTCAGAGGCGTTGGCTAGACGTGCGCCAACTTCCAGGGAAGCCTCAATAAGAGCTGCAGTCTTGTGATAGTGGATGTAGTCCACCAATTCCAGGTCCACCTGCTTTCCTTCGCTTTCGATGTCGATCATTTCGCCACCGATCATACCGTAGGTACCCAGCAAATGGGCAAGAATTTCAATAGCCTTGGCATTGCCAGTCTTACCCATCATTTCGAAGGCATGGATGCAAAGAGCATCGCCAGCCATAACAGCGGTAGCTTCACCGAACTGCTTATGGGAGGTAGGCTTGCCACGACGGAAATCATCATCGTCGATGCAAGGCAGGTCATCGTGAATCAGGGAGAAGGTGTGGAGCATTTCCAATGCACTCATGGCATAGTCCACAGAGTTTCCCTTTCCTTCGAACATATCAAATGCGGCACGTACAAGAGCCGGACGCAGACGCTTACCGCCAGCGAACATGGAATAGCGCATGGCCTCGTGGAGGCGGCAGGGGCGATCCGTTACCGGGGGCAAAAGTTCATCAAACTTGGCTTCCGCTTCCTTAGAGATGCGGGACAAATAATCGAGAGCTAAAGCAGCTTCTTTTTCGAGAGTTTCCATGTTACAAAGATACTTAAAAAAGCTCCCCTACAAAGGGAGCTTTCTTGTAAATGGGCCTATTCTAGCCCCCAAAAACACATTGAGAAAACTAGAACAAAGCTCCGTAAATCTTTACGTCGTCAATGAAGATTTCATTGCCGCCAGCCATAAAGAAATGAAGTTGCTTTACAGCATTCTTTACACTCTTCCAAGCATCGGAACAATTGTACTTTTCATCAGCATTGACACAGAGATCAGAAGGTTTCACTACATATCTCTTCCACTCATCAGACAAGACAATCCAACTGGAAGCAGCCTTGCTGGCCTTCTTTTCGTAAGATTCCCAATTTTCCAGGGATACCCTGACCTTGCCAACTTCTGTGCTGGAGCCATTCAAGCCCTTTGCATAGAATTCGATGGAATCGACTGCAGAGAAGTTGCGAATTTCATTCATTCCCGTTCCCACAAGGGCCCAGGCATAGGGATCGTTTGCCAGCTTGTATCGAGTATAGAACACCTTGGAGTCGCGTTCGTCATCAAACTGCAAGTGGTTTTTCAGCAGGTGATCTCCGTCGTTCACACCATTTGCGAACTTGAAGGTAGTGTTCTTGTACAAGGTATCCGTGTCCATATACCAGGTAGAATCAGGTTCTTCGAAATCGTACAACAGCTTAACTGATTGCAGAGACTTCGTACCTTCCTTAGGTGTCTTTACATCCCATTCCACGAAGGGAACAGAATCCTTGGCATGGATAAAGTAGAGCCTCAGTGAATCACCGGCAGGCATTGCGGGAAGCACATAAAGGCCATACTCGTTGGTCTTCACCAACACATCCAAACCATATACGCCAACCCATGCGAAGTCGTCGTCACTATTCAAAGTCACCTTGCTAGAAATAGTAGAGGAGGGCTTCATTCTCAACGTGTCAATATCTGACAAATCAGAAGCTTCGTAAACCTTGGAGAACGAGTTATCCCCGAAGGATGCAGTCAGTCGATAAGAACCGGAATCCGGCCATTCCATGGCGAACATACCTTCCTTATCGGTAACAACGTCGGCAAGCACCAGATTGTTCTGCAGGGCGTTCACTTCAGGTCTGTAATCGGCCTTGCGTAAGGCTACCTGAGTGTAGGCAGCAGGCTTACCATCGGCGTTCAGCAGCAGAACCTTGTGCACGGAGTCTTCCGTAGCTGTAGAATCCTTGGGTTTTTCTGTTGCAGTCTTATAGTTCTCGTAGTTGAATTCAGAAGGTTCAAAGAACACATCCTTGTTGCCCATGACCTTGTCAAAGTCTTCGGAAACAAAGTACAACTGCAGAGAATCATTTGCAGGAACAGAGGGAATAACAAACACGCCGTTTGCGTCGGAGGGAACCAGGATGTTTGTACCCATAACGCCGACCCAAACCACGTCGGACCCCTTGGGAACATCGACCTCACCCTTCATCACTGCAGAAGCGGCAAGCTTAATAGTATCAAGACCATTCACTTCAGCAGAAGTAACAATCTTTGTAAAGGAGGAACCTTCATGGTAGACGGACAAACGGTATTCGCCACCTTCAGGAACCTTAAGCTTAAAGTTACCAGCACTATCGGCATGGGTTTCGTAGATAGCTTCGTCGCCCTCGGAAGATGCTGCCACGTAGTCAACCTTTCGCAGGTCCACTCGTGCAAAGGACGCAGGAGCGCCATTATCCAGGCGACCATTGGTAGTTTCACTACCTGGACCGCCGGCAACGTCAAAGAGACCACAGGCATTGAAAAGGCCTGCAGAACCTACGAGCAAAGGCAAAAGAAAATGTTTTTTCATCACTTCTCTTTCTCCTTAAGCGGTTTGACAAATGCCAGCGGGAACAACTGGACGTTTAACTGGAACACGGTGTCGTCACCGGAACCTTCCTGAGATAAACGTAGTAAATCCGAACGGAATTCTTTAATCTTTTCACGAATCAGCTGGATATCATCCATATTAAACGTCATGGTGACGGTGCTAATATCGCGAAGATAGGGCTGATGACGTTCCAGGGACTCACCTGCCAAGGCAATGGTATCCTTCTGAAACTGTCGAACCGCGGCTGAACGCCAGTTGCCACCGGTACTTACGAAGGTATCGTTCACCTTCCAGTAGCCTTCACGGTCCGTAGAAATCATGTTCAACTCGGAAAGAAGCTCCACAGCGGACTTGGCTTCTTCCACAGAAATCTGGGGGGTGCAGCTTTCTGCAAGACCTTCATAGTCGTCCTTGAACTTGCAAATTCCAATAATAGAACGAATGGCGTTGTAGTACCAGTGACGGTAGAACTCCAGTTCCTTCTTTGCAAGATACTTAAGGGAGACGCCCTTGAGAGCCTGCATCTTTTCGTAGTGCTGCAAGGCGTCGGCATCAGTCTTGGAACGGCCAAACAAGACCATTTCGGTCCAGTAGGCGGTTTCCTTTTCACCCAGTTCAAAGAATTCTGCAGTGGGCTTAATAAAATTGGTAGACAGATGGATCTTACCCTGGGACATTCTCAACAAGTTGCCCGGGTCTGCACCGATTTTCATGGCCATGTAACGCCAAGAGATGATAGACTTTCGCTGTTTAAAGTCATCAAATGCATCTCTAAGCCATTCACGGTAATCGGTATATTCAAAAATCTGCTTCATACTGTCAAAAATAAGTCGTAAGATTCTGAGAGCAAAGACTTTAAGGTCAATCTCCGTTGTTGAACTTTACAACAACTTTTCCCTGATCATCGCAGGTCGCAGACCACCTGCACTCAGGTCGAGTTATATCTTCAGGATCAGCGCAAACCCCAGTAAAATCAAGGGTTCCAGCCTTCTGGGCATTCATGCCATACTCCACATTGTAGGAGATTTCTTCCACCTGAGATTCTTGTACAGGAGCCTCCCCCATAAGTCTTGCGGTGATTTTTATCACACACAAATCCTTGCCCGGCATAGAGTTTTCGTCCTGACCTGGGGCTGCAGTCCAACGAATTTGCATAGGCCTAAACTCCGGCTCAGGCACCTTCTGGGCGCATCCAGAAAAAAAGGAAATGCCGACAGCTAGCATAGCTGCCGACATCAAAGCCCTTACAACGTGGCGAGAGGAGGCCACATCAAGCATGAATTAGTGATTCCGCTTGAACGTTGCGCTGGTAACGCGGTTACGGCCATTTTCCTTAGAGGAGTAGAGGGCCTTGTCAGCGCGTTCAAAGAGACGCTTGGGGTCTTCACCAGCAATCATTTCCGCGATACCAAAGGAGCAGGTAACCTTCTGCTGCTTGATAAGTACAGTATTTTCAATAGCCATACGCAGCTTCTCAGCCAGGAACTGGGCGTTCTGGATGGGGGTATCGCCGCAGAGGATCACGAATTCTTCGCCACCCCAACGAACCAGGGCATCGGTATTACGGATCTTGCCCTGAATCAGCTTAGTCAAGTTCACCAGGACTTCGTCACCTACGTTATGACCATAGGAATCGTTGATGTGCTTGAAATGGTCGATGTCCAGCATAACGAAGGACACCGGACTGCCGTTCTTGGCCAGGTTTTCCTGTTCACGCAGCAAGATGCTGCTGAAGCCAGCGCGGTTCAAGCAACCAGTAAGAGGATCTTCCTTGCTGGAACGTTCGTACTCGCTCTTCTCAATTTCAAGAGCCTTCAAGTTCTTTTCCAACTCTTCACGCTTCTTCTTGTTGGCGGCGCGTTCACGGTTGTAGTCAAAGAAGCGGATAATCAAGATGATAAGGAAGGTGACAAACCACATGGCCACCAGAGCGGTAACCAGTTTTTCCTTGGCAATCTTCTTACCCTTGAAGCAGAAGCCCTTGATTTCCAGGGTGCCGTAGCCCAAAGGAGCGTTGGTACCGGTCTGGATTTCGATGAGAGGAATATTGCTCAAATCTACGTGAGCCTTATGCACGTTAACTTCGTTCTGAGCAACCCACCAACCGGCAACGCGGAATTCCTTGGGGACGAACACTGCCGGATAGGTCTCTTCCAGAGGGAAAAATTCGATTTCGTTGAACTTCAGGGAAGATTCATCGCCCTGACGGTAGATGGTGCTGTCGTAGCCGCGCATGTAGAGGCGCACGGTACCTTCACCGCGGGGCTTTACCCAAACGAAGATGCTGTCAAACTTGGAAAGATCCTTACCGCGGGTCTTACCGTCGCCAAGGAAGATCTTCACACCTACGTATGGATAGGCATAACCTTCGCGAAGTTCATAGTCCACGATAATGGAGGAATCGGTACGAGCCAACTGGACCGCAGAGGAACCACCATCGGCAGAGTCAGTTTCTGCAATAACGTAAGGATAGTCGGACAGGTAAAGTGGTTCGATGTTATCCAAGCCGTTCTGATACGCAAAAAGTGCAATGACCGTAACAGCCAACAGCACGAAAATCAGGATGTTCATCCTGAACAAGGCGTAAAGTTTTTCAAGAATCTTAGACATAACTCTTCAACTAGAAAAAAATCGTTTGTCCTAATATATAAAAATCAGGCCATAGGGTACCCCCTACCTGGACATCCATCCCCCTAAACGACCAATAATAGGCCTCAAGGTGTTGGCCAAGTCGGCCTGGGAGCGCTTACTGGGGTGGCCGTGGAGGGCTGTATTCTCCGTCACCACCTCAACAAATTCCAAATCTTTGTTTCCAGAAGCTTTTTCTTCTTCAAAAATCGACCTTACAGTGGGGGTCAAATCGTCATTAGGCCAGATTTTCGTAGAAACTAGCAGGAATTTCACGCCTGGATGAGCCTTGCGCAGCATATTTAGCATCTCTGCATAGGCTTTTTTAAATTCTGCCTTGTCCCCATAGGGAGGATTTCCCTGAAAATCGTTGATTCCAAGGAAAACCACAATAACCTGAGGATGGAATGCGTCAAAATTCCACATCAGCTTTGTAGAATCCAGGCCCTGGCCCAAGTCTACAGGGGCCTCTCCAGGAACCGTATACTGATAAAGTCGGGTCACCGGCCATTCAGGAACAATATTATCGTAATTGCGGACCACACCGCGACCGCTAAAGGCATTCACCTGGAAGTCAGCCTTGTAACTATCGGCCAACAGGAAGGAATAAGCCATGGATGTGTTGGTGGTGATAAAGACTCGGTCATCAGGATCGCCAATATTACCCTCAACGCCGTAACCCACGGTAAAGGAGTCGCCGATAAATTCAATGCGACGGTTGGTGAACTTCGGAGCAGCCCCGAACTTGCCCTTCTTGCCTAAGGAAATGCCATAGACCTTAGCTCCACCGGGGTTGCTTTCACTGACCTTGATTAAACGGTAGCGATGGTTTTCTCCATCGGCCTTGACCTTCACATTCTGCACGGAACGGGAATCCGTAACGAACACGGCAATCTGCTTGCCATCTTGATCCACACGCCAGCGGGCCTGGCCTTCGATATCAAACTCTATAACATCAGTCGAGGCACTGAACTGAATCATAGCTGCAGGAGCGCTTGTTCTGCTGTAGGAATCCATATGTTCCCAGCGTCCGCTAAACGTAAAATCGTCTGTATGCACACCCATGCCGATTCCTCCAAAAGACAAGGCCGCGCTAAATGCGCTAGCCACTAAAACTGACTTGAAAAAACGTGTTCCTTTCATACTTCGAATAATAGAAAAGCTGACGTTAGTTTGTATTCACCAAAAAGACTTTCTACATTGTTAATCATGGCTACACCAAGTAGAGCACACCGTTTTCACCTATTCGGATTTTTTCCGCTGGCAGCATACGCCTTGTTGCTGGGTGTAAGCGCCTTTGCCGACGATTCAGCCAATGTTTCCGCAGTTGACGATTCACAAACGAAAATGTCAGTAAACGCCCCAGCAAATGCACCGGCACCGGGTTCCGAGGGTGACACCCTAACCCGAGAAGACGCCCGCATGGCGCTTCTGATTTACAAACTTTTGGATAAAGACGGTAAGCTGAAAGGTGTAAACCTCACACGCGGCAAGGAACTGTACTTCGAAAATTGCAAACCCTGTCACGGCGAAGATGGCCGACGTTTGAACTTCGGCGACTTCATGACATTCATTGACCTGGGAGACCGAGCCCGAGAAGAAATCCCCACGTTCTGGTATCAGATGAACTTTGGCGATGAGGCCCGCAATATGCAACCCTACATCGACGAGCTTACCGTTGAGGAAATGGTGGATATTCTAGGTTTTGCCCAGACCCTCCCATAATCCCTACAGTTCTTTTTTACCCACAACCTTCACTTCTTGAATGAAGTTTAGATCCAGTGTTGTCTTCTCATCTTGACCGTAAATCTGGATTTCCAGAACCTGGGGAGACTTGGCAAGCTTAAGGGCATGGACAAAGAACACCACTTCAGATTCCTTGGCACCGCGTTTTGCAGGATCCTTGACCTTGGCCCCTACAAGGGTACCTACAGTCTTGGCATAGCGTAAAACCTTCACCAGATCAAAGGTGCTGAGTTTCTGGTAATTGCTTCCATACTTTGTTGAGTTCAAGGCGGTCTGCAAAGTTTTTTCGTCTGCCTCGTCCTTCAGTTCATAATCCGGCGCCTTGGATTCAGGCCACGCCACGGCAAAGTCCTTACGCCATTCTTCGCTAGGCGCTGCAGCGCGGTTTTCGGTCTTGCGTTCCACGAAGGGACAGTAGCCGAAGCTTTCCAGAATTTCAAAAACCCTGTGTTCCATTTCCGGTTTCAAGATAAAACCGTAATTTGGAATATACTCTTCAGTGTACTCTATAAACTGGGGGAAGCGAGAAAGTTCGGCGAGCACTTCGGCGTTTCCAATCTTCAAAAGACGTACAGTCTGGACCTTGGCCCCGTAGTAGGAATCATTCCACTCCTTGATAGTGTCGGCCACGTTTTCGGGAGGCTTGATCCAAGACTTGAAGTGTTCCACTTCCGATTCCGGCAAACCACACTTCAATCCCTGAACATAGGTTTCCTTGTTCAGCACAAATCGCAGGAACATTTCGTCGTTTTCCACCTTGGCAAGGCAAGCCAAAGTGAAGAGTACACGAGGAGAAGTTCCCGTAGAAGCAATCAACTCGAAATTGGGCAAGCAAGAAATATTCTGTTCCGGAATGGACGCAATGGCCTTGGAAATCCAATCGGAGCCTGACTGGGAAAGAGCCACTGCAGAAATCTTACCACGTTCCATTTGGAAATTCACAAGACCCAGCAGCCACAACTCACGAAGGACACGAGGCAGGTAATCCCAAGGCAAATCCTTGTTCTTATCCTGCAGTCTCGAAGAAGGATCCATCACCCACAGAAGGTAACAGGCATCCACAATAGGCTTGGGCTGAGACAGTTCACTGAGAAGCTGGGCGCAATGAGCGCGGTCTCCATGGAAACGTTCCTTAAGCCACCAGGACACAATATCCTGATGAAGACGGAAACCATTCTTGCGGATAAATTCCAATGTAGATTCCGAAGGAACCAAGAAAGAGTCTTCCTGTTCCAGCCAACGGTTTGCAATCATGAAATTGAAAATAAGGCTCAATTCATTTTCGGCGGCGCGCTCAGAAATCTGCTTGCTGGTCAAGAAGGCGTCTACGCAAATCTGGTAACTGCGGCGGTGAATGGTACCATTGGTATTAATCTTTAGTTCCTTGCGCATGGCATAGGAAAGCACCAGGCACACATGCCAATCCAGCAAGTTCTGAAAAGAGACAAAGCCCACATTGTTCTGAGCAGTCACTTCAGATGCAATAGCAAAGCATCCCATGAAGTCTGCAAAGCCATAATACACAGCAGCGTTTGCAGAAGAGCTACGCCACAGCAGGTACTCGCGGCACATGCTCAGCAAGAAGGCCTGAAGATCGCGGTTCTTACTTACAGGAATTGTCAAACGCAACTCATTAAAAGACAATCCACGAGAGCCGCTATGGTAAATCAAATTCAGGCAGCGCTGCTGCCAAGATTCCATCTTAGAAAACAATTCAGCCACGCGTTTCTTATTGGAGTAATAAGAAACCACTTCCGACTGAATCAAAGCGTTATTCAATAATCCCTGATGTCCATAAGCCTTGGCGTGGGCTGCACGAAGAATAGGCTTGGACATACCATCAAAGAACGTATTTAAATCAAACATTAAGCACCCTGAATAGGGTGCCAAATGTAGTAATTTCTGCAAGAACGGTAAACTAGCCTAGGAGGAACTCCGCAATGTCCGCTGAAGAGTTCGCAACACGTTGCTTCATATTCCAAATTCTGGAGAAGGTCTTACCGTAGTGTTCCACCACAATGCGATTGTCCAGAATCAGAACCTTGCCGGAATCCTCCTCGGAACGAATCAGTCGACCTAAACCCTGGCGCAGCTCCGTATAAGCTTCCGGAACAAAGTAATCCTTAAAGGAGTTCTTGCCCTCGTTCTTCATCTTAGCAGAAATGCCAGCAACCAGCGGGTCCGACGGATTGGGGAAAGGCAGCTTGGGAATCACCAATAGTTTCAACGCATCACCAGGGAAATCAACTCCTTCCCAAAGAGTCTGGCAGCCCAAGAGGCAAGCACCACGTTCACGGCGGAACATAGCCACAAGGCCATCCAAGGAGCCATCTACATGCTGACAAAGCAAAAGTTTGTTCTTCTGGGCAAACACCGGAGCAAGGGCAGCCTGAGCCTTCATCATAGCAGAAATGCTGGTGAACAAAACCATGGTATTTTCAGCCACATCCGGAAGAATTGCACACAGCGTTTCATTCACAGCGTCATTGTATTCCGGGGTGGACGGCTTAGGCAAATACTTGGCCACCATTACAGAAGTCTGTTCATCCCTGTGAGGTGCATCGGTATAAACACGAACGAAGGGAGTCTTCTTTTCACCTAGGGCATCCATACCCATCTTCTGCACATAGTAAGTCAAGTCGCCCTGCACTGCCAAGGTGGCAGAGGTAAATGTCGCAGACTTAATCCAAGGGTAGAACTTCTCCTTCAAGATAGAACTAGCGTTCAAGGGGTAAGCATGGAGCTTGATGGTGTGAGGATTGAACGGTTCTTCCATAAAGAATACCCAATCTTCACGGCCAGCCTTGGTCAGGAACTCAAAGTCAGAAAGGAATCTTGAAATTTCTGTCATACGGCCATTCAAGTCACTAACAATACCATCAACCTCTTTGCCCAAGGAAGCATTAGAAATCGCATTGATCAAATCACTTGCAATCTTTTCAGCCTTCTGCACCTGGTCAACAAAGCCACTGGGATCGGCATCGTACTCAGCCATAATGCCGCTGGTATAGGTAAAGCCATTTTTAGAATTCTTCTGCTTGGCCAGTTTCTTACCAATCTTCATAAAGAAACGATGCAAAGCCTTTTCCGTTTCAGACAAAGCTTCGGTCAGGTTTGCACAGCCTTCGAGAAGTTCTACACTTTCTACCGGGATCCTGGAAGCGATTTCTGCAATTAGACCATCCTGCTTATTGCGGGAAGGAATCAAGGTCTTCATCACATTGCGCAGACCAAAGAACGAAATGGAGCGACCCATGGACTGACTGCTCATCTCAGGCAGTCGATGAGCTTCGTCAAATACAATGTGTTCGTAAAGAGGCAGCAAAGCAAAGTCCACAGACATGTCCGCAAAGAACAGAGAGTGATTTACCAGCAGCAAATTGGAATTCATGGCGCGGCGCTTTGCAGCAAGAGCTGGACACTTGTTGTAGTGAGGGCACTTTTCACCGAGACAAGACTTTGCGGAACTTGCCATCTTGGACCAGAGCACTAGATTACGGCCCTGACTGAAAGAAGAGCATTCATTTACGTCACCAGAAGTTGTAGAATAAACCCATGGCACGATAGCCATGAAGGAATCTCTTTCTTCAGGCAGCAGCAAGTTTTCAGGAGCATTCAGAATTTCTTCAAACTTGCGCAGGCACAAGTAGTTTTCACGGCCTTTCAAAATAGCTGGTTTCAACTGACCCTGGTACAAGTCAGAAATAACAGGCAAATCATGGTTCCACAATTGCTCTTGCAAGGCACGGGTTGCAGTGCTCACCACAACTCGTTCACCGGACACTGCCTTGTTTGCTGCAGAAATCAAGTAGGCCAGAGATTTTCCGGAACCTGTGGGAGCCTCCAACACACAAAGTCCACCCTTGTGCATATTGCGTTCTACCACAGAGGCAAAATCATTTTGGTTATGGCGGAACTTGAAGTTCTCAATCTTACTAGAAAGGAGTCCTCCGTCCTTGAAGAATTCAGAAACACGGGGAGTCTTACCCTTTTCAAGAACACCTTCCAATGCAACCGTGGGCAGCTTATAATCGGGCAAATCCTGCTTATCAGTATTCGCAGGCCAAATCATGGACCAGTCGGATCCAACAGCAACGCGAGACAACGCTTCCACAAGCCAAGGGTCATTAGCCTGAATCTTTTCGAGAGCCATCACAAACAAACGACCACACGCATCAGCGTCAGGCAAGGCGCGGTGGGCGCGACTGCGGGGGATATCCAATTCCTGCACCAAAGTATCCAGACGATGGTTGGGAATATTCTGGTAGGCAATTCGAGAAACGGTCAAAGAATCCCAAACCGGATGGTCGCTAAAGTCTACGCCAACCTTTGCAAAAGTCTGCTTCAAGAACTTGGAATCAAAATTCGCATTGTGAGCGACAATGGGCAATTCACCAATGAAAGAATAAATCTTTCCAGCCACTGCAGAGAACGGTTCTGATTCCTCCAGGTCCTTCTTATAGATGCCCGTGAGATTTTCAATAAAGGGTCGCAACTGTGCCGTGGTTGGTTTCACCAAATAATCCACAGATTCCCCCGGAACCCCGTTTTCAAAACGGACCAAGGCAACCTCGATTATTTCATCCTTTTCGAAATCGAGGCCTGTGGTTTCCAAATCAATAGCCACAAACGATGGAATCTTACACATGTTACACTTCCTTTATTTTTTAATAAGGCAAAGCAGGAATTACGGGAGCAATTTTCTCCAGGTCATTATCGCCATTGTTCACTTTCAAGGTGTCACCAATAGCTCGCCACGGCAGCCCATAGCGGAAATTCGTTATAGAACCCGCATCCGGCAAATTCTTTCCAATTTCTGGATAGTAGTAATCTATAAAGTAGTTGCCTTCCACAAGGTTCCCAAACTTAAATTCCCCTGCAGCTCCTACATACTCAATGTAGTTGGTTCCAGATTCAACAGAACGTAAACGGACAACCGCACCATGCTTGGCACCAGGAATTCTTCCTTGGAGAGACGCAAGTTTCAACTTGCCTACTGTTTCAAACTTTCTCACAGATTCGTACTTCAGCTCAACAACCGTATCGCGAACGCCGTTGCTATCAGCCGCAGCCAAAGTCGTATCCTTCCTACTCTTCAGCAACGTGATGTTAATATCTGTTGCCCATGGAGAGGGTTTCACCACAGCAAAACGCACAGGGTCAATTTGCTGAACCTTTACAGGGATTGTATCCTTATTAATCAAGAGGAAAAAATCATTTTCCAAGGAATCCAATTTTGGCTTGTTGAAAAGCACAATCATGGAATCATCAGGGAATACTGTAGCAGCCTTGGAAACCGTCATCGCATTTACAACAGCAGGCGGCAAGGTATCCTGTTCTATCTTTTTCCACTCCCATTCTACCTCATTTCGAGTAGTATCCAAAGTACGGGACAAAGAATCCATACCAGAGTTACAAATAAACTTGTAAAGAACTTCGCTCTTGGGAGCTGGATCAAAATAGAACTGGGGCTGATTCGAATTAGAGCCGCGATACACCCACTTTGGATAGATATTTTCCTTTTCGGGGGTTTGCAAGTAACAGTTGGATGTATCAGCAAACAAAGAATCAAAATAGACATTACGGGAGAACTTCGCCTCCAACACATTAGCAAAAGGTTGGCTTACAGATTCCAATTCCAAATGCGTGGTATCCATGTCAGCAACTGCAATCCACAAAGTATCAGAAGTTTGGTCCGTCAACTCCAAGTCATGATTCCAAACACCCACCTGTTCTGTCGCAAGCTCAATTTTTTGGTTGCCATTCACATCAGAAAAAGCCACCACGCGATACCGGCCTGGTTTTAACCCTGTCAAAGTAAAGTCACCCGCGCTGTCAGCGCGGGTCAAGTACAGTGGCGGTTCCTTCAGCAACATAGGCAGGGAATCAAGTACCTTTGTTGCAGAGTCTCTATACTTATCCAAGAACTTGCGGTGTTCTCTTTCAGGACCCATTAAGAAAAGGCCTACGCTAGGATATTCCTTTTTCCTAGCCATCGCTTCCGTGACAAGAACTCGCCCCGATAAGGTAAGAGAATCAATTACCGCTCCTGTGGAGAATACAATCTGGAAAGGCTTAGCCAAGGCATTGCCACGGAGATCCTTGATACCACCAGCAAAAGTCACGGTGTAAGTGGTTCCCGTATCCAACTCGGCACGGGAGGTTAGCACCAGGGACTTGCCGTGAACTTCAAAGCGCAATTTTTTTTCGATAGGGGGAGAAATGGAAACCGCACTACGAGGAATTGCGGCATTGATCCATTCGTCAAATTCCAACTTCACCAAAAGTTCATTAGGATGGTTTGTAGTGTTAGGTGCAGGATACACGCCTGCAACGCGGGGAGGCAATTTGTCTTCAGGACCACCCGAAGGAGCCACCTGCGTCGCACAGGAAACAAACAGCAAAGCCGCCAAGACGTATATCACTGAGCGAAAATTCATCTTAGTCAATCAGGTGAATCACCTTACCCAAACGTGTCCAACGGATTCTGAAAGGAAGTCTCCACCAGGTCAAGGGGTTGCCCAAGGCAAACTTGCCATCTTCATTTTCAAAGGAGAAGTAAATGACGAAAGCCTTGGCCTTGATATTACGCAGGGATACAAAACCCCAGTAGCGACTATCCGCAGAATTATCACGGTTATCACCCATCATAAAGAACTGCGGGGTTTTCACAACATAATAGTCCAAGGGCTTGCCGCCCAAGGTAATCTTACGACGAATTTCAAATTTAGGCTGCGGAGCTTTTTCAAGCGAATCTGATTCTCCCTCGGCATTTTCAGAAATCTCTGCAAGTTCGTCACCAGCATTCAGCATGGAAACATTACCCTCAAGATCTTGCAACATGGAACCGTCAACGCCCACATAGCTTACACTACGGGTCATGCCATCCTTGGGGCGGTCGTCTGCAGACATGTAGCCCATACGAATCATATCTTCAATAGACAAGTAACCTATACGGAATAGTTCCTTGTAGAAGTTAAAAGGCATAACACCAGAAATGGTATCCCCCTGAGTCATGCGGTGCTGCAAAATCATTCGATTACGACGAAGTAATTCGTTCAAAGCCATGCCGCGGTCATTTTCCACGGGAAGCTTAAAATCTTCAAAATTGTAGTTCTTCTGTTCTACACCATCCTTCCAAAGGGAAATTTCAAACTGAACGCTTTCATCGGGGTTCTCCTGTGCAATGATTGAACGCAACCACCAGGCCATTTCAAGGGAAAGAGAATCCACATACAAAGTGTCACCTACTGATGGAACCACAATGTTTTCCCGTTCATCGCGAGGAGATGACTTGGTTCTGCTGGAAGCAGTCCACTTGCCACGACCCGGCAGCGTATCCTGTCGAACCCCGTTGACAAAAAGTCGGCCACCATGAATTGCAATGGTATCGCCACTTTTACCAACACAGCGCTTGATGTAGTCCTTAGGACCATCAGCGTAATGAATCAGATGGGGGCGGCCCTCTTCAGGATTATGGTCCCAGTAGAAATTTCCAAGCATCAGGGCGTTAAAAAGGTGAGTGTAGCGTTCCGGATTTCCATCGGGATATTCTGGCTCACCAGGGTAACGGAAAATGGCAACATCACCAGGCTTAGGTTCTACGAAACCCGGAAACTTCTTATTGCTAAATGGAACGGGAGATCCATAGGTAAACTTCAGTCCCAACAAAAAGTCTCCGGTCTTCAAGGAATCTTCCATAGATCCGCTGGGAATCTGGAAAGCTTGAATCACATACTGAATCACAATCAGAGCCAGCAAAACGGGAACGACAATTTCCCTCAACAGGCCTTTCAAAAAACTCTTTACAGAAAAATTTTTCTTTTCGGGTTCCATAAATAATTCCGTTTATTAAAGATTTCGAATATCCTTCATATAACCGCGACTTACCAGCAATTGAGTGGCGTTCTTGTCACGAAGTACCGCCACCATACGGCCCTGGTCCGTCTTTCTGCATTCAGCAATGTAGTCGATAGCCACAATATGAGACCTGTGTACACGCACAAAGCTTTTGGGATCCAAACGAGGTTCCAAGTCCACAAGTCCCTGAGTCATCAAATATTGGCCACCAACAGTATGAACCACGGTATATTTTTCTTCACTCTGGAAGCGGATCACCTCGTCAATATTGACAAAGACAATTCTCTCGCCAACCTTGATTTGTAATCGTTGCAAGTAGGAATTTCCAGAGTTCACCAGTTCGCGCAACTTACCCCAATCCAAGTCAGCAACAGAAGTAGACTCAGGTTGTTCACACAAACTTGGCAAGCGGCGACGGATTTTTTCAATAGCCGCAGACAGGCGATCGGCCTCAACCGGCTTCAAAAGATAATCTACCGTATCCTCTTCAAAAGCCTTCACAGCAAAGTTGTCGTACGCCGTGCAAAACACAACCAAGGGAACCTCATCCTTGGTCAGCTCATGTAAAACATCAAAGCCGTCCATATCCGGCATTTGAATATCCAAGAAAACCACATCCGGCCCCAATTCCTTAATCTTCTGGACTGCGGCGGTACCAGAGCCCGCCTCGCCAAGAATTTCAATCTCCGAGGAATAGCCTTCAAGCAAGGATCGCATACGCAATCTTGCCAGCGGTTCATCATCTACAATTAGAACAGAAAAGGACATGACTATTCCTGAGGAGCCTGAGTCTTTTTAACCGGAGACTTGAAAATTCGAATCAACTCCGCACGAGTTCCATTTTCATCTTCGTAAATAGTTCCGGAGCTCGTCACGTAAGACAAATTACCAGCGGCACTGCGAACGTAATCCCAGTGAATAGAATTGTCAGCCAAGGAAACCCTGATGGTGCTATCGCTGTAAACATAGCTACCGGTAAGAGTATCAGTCATCAAAGTATCCAAAATTTTCTTTCGCACAACCACAGCAGTGCTGTCGTCGTTAAGGGTCATACGAATCATACTGGTCTTGCAATCGTCACAAGGCATGCGGCCAGAATAGAGGCCAGGGACATCCTTCGGCATTTCGATAGGAGGTAAATCCGCTAGCTTCTCCTGTTTTTCTTCGGAACATGCAGACAGGATGGGAGCAATCACAGCCATGATTGCAGCTAATTTTACGAAAGAGTAGACCTTGGAATTTAAATTCTTCATGATGCATAATTTAACAATTTGCAACTGAAGAAATTTTAACGATCTTTAGAAAAACCCTTGGAATAAACGACTCTAAATCCAATCTTCTGGGTTTGCGTCAAAGGAGGCATTTTATCTCGTTCGCTAGAAGCCATTTTAGAAGCCTTATCAGACCAGCTACCACCACGAACAATTTTGTATTCACCATCTATAGGGCCAACAGGATTTCGCTCGCTAGCCAACTCTTTTGATCCAAACCAATCGTTAACCCATTCGGCAACATTCCCGCCCATGTCATATAATCCGTAGGCATTGGGCAAATGCTTAGCCACCGCTGCCGGACCTTTACTTTGTATGTAATAAGCATACTTGGAAGCAACATCGTTTCCCCAATAATACATGGTCGTAGATCCAGCCCTTGCCGCAACTTCCCATTCAGTACTTGTGGGTAAACGGATAGCATTAGCCTCGTAATCAATGAAGAGATTTTTCAATTCTCGTTCAAAACCTACGGCGTCATAAACATAGGCAGTATCCAATTTCATTTTCTTGGAAAGGGCATTACAGAATAAGACTGCATCATACCAATTTACGTTGGCGACAGCGATGCTATCTCCCACTTCATCCATTTTTGGAACGTCCACCATCAACCTACCGTATAGATCCTGAGTCACCTCTGTAGCTGAAATTTCAAAAGTATCTACGGAAAGTTCAACAGAGTTATGAGTCAGCTTTGTGGCAGGAATTCGAATCAACTTGACCAAAGAGTCCGCACGACCAAGCGAATCCCCCCATGCGGAAGAATCCAAAACTACACTGGAACTAGAAAACTTTCGACTGCTAGATGACTTTGCAGAAACACTTGAAGAGGGTTTCAACTCAATAGTATCACCATCCGCCACGGAGCATGCGCTAAGCAAAACTGTTGCAATGAAGGCGCAAACAATCAACACACTGTTTATGCCGCCCCTCCACTTCATTAGCGAACAACTCCCACACGGTAAAGTTTCTGCTTAGTCTTGCCATCCTTAAACTTCACCTGTAAACGGGCGGTATAAACATCAGAACCCAACTTACTCAGGTCCAGATGTTCAAAACGATTACGACCGCGAACTACATCGGACATAGTAATCTTGTAGATGCAAAGACCCGTGACATCAAAGAGTTCCAAGGTGGCGGACTTCGCCTCGGCACCAATTTCAAATTGAGCCTTGGCCTTACCGCCGCGAACGGGATTGGGGAACACGAAGAATTCAGATATCTTGTCCTCGGCCTTGGCTTCCGTCACCTTCTTCAAGGCGGCCGCATTAAACCAGCCTGATCGTTCATTTCCACCAGCCGGCAAAGTCCATGCAAGGTTCGATTCAGCCGCATTAGATTTTGCACTCATCAAACGGAATGCAGAAACATTTGTTCTATGGAAGGCATAAAGTTCCGGGCCGCTAGACTTAGAAACAGCATCCGTCACAAAAATGCTCATAGGCTGAATCTGGGAAAGTGAATCCACATACTCAAAGCTACCCGCAGCAATGGGGAAGCCATCGGTAATCATCTTGCCCTTTCCGCTAATAGCATAAACAAGGCCATCATTAGAAGGTACCAAGATTTCAGGAATTTCATCACCCGTTACGTCCACAATCAAGGGGTCGCTGAAGAAACCAAAGATGGGACTACCACGATTAATGACCACCGGGAAACCCTGCAAGGGCAAGCCAAAGCGATCCAAGGCATAAACATAATTATCACCCAAGAATACGATTTCTGGGTATCCGTCATTATTCACATCACCAATTGCCACACCGGAGGTTTCATCCTTAAGGCCGCTGGCACCTGCTGCACCGCGCTTATATTCCTTATCCCAAAGAGTCTTGAGAGATTCCTTTTTTTCATCAAAGACAGCAGCCTTCACATTGCCACGGCTTCCAACAAAAAGAACTTCTTCGACGCCATCACGATCCATATCTGTACAGGCAATACGGTAGAATTCGTTAAACTTGGCAACATCTTCCTGCCAGCTCAAGCCCTTCTTTTCCATCAATGAGCTAAGCTTCTGATCAAACCACTTATGGTCCTTGCCCGAGGCAACAAGGCGGGCATCGTCACCATTGCCACAAATGGCCATATCCTGGGCAACAAAATTTTCAAGAACCACATTACGATCCCATTCGAAGCTGCCAGACTTGCTTTCCTTAGTACGCATCAAAGCATCGGTGGTAATCAACCAGACTCTACCTTCATGAACAACGGGGCCAGCAAGAGCCTTGCCCTTCAAGTTCAAGACTTCTTTCTGGGGAATCATTCCACCGAGGAAACTTGTACGGACCAAAGCCTTTTCATGAAGACTGTAAACGTACTTGCCATCGGAAGCCATGCCCACCAAGGCGCCATTACCATCACTCAAGCGATACAGAGGAATTTCGTTCACTTCATTCTTCAAGGAAAGGGTCTGTACTTCAAGTGCTGTATCTGCAGCAAACAAGGTATCGCCCAAGGCACTAAAAGCCTGCAAGGTGCCATCTTCAGCACCGACCACCATCAATTTCTCTTCGTCGTTATCTGGATGATCAATAAATACGGCACCACGAACAGCCGTTGCCAAACCCAGATTACGAGGAAACTTGGAGTCCTTCAAACTGCCGTCATCTATACTAACAGTTACAGTAATAACCGGAGCCGCAAAGTTGACAACGCTGTCACCCATAAAGCCGTTGGAGGATTTTTCCTCGCGGGCGTCTTCGGGAATAGCCACGGAAATTTGGATACCGGTATAACCACCTGCAGTTGTCATGGTATTTGCATATCCGACGGCACCAATAGTCTTGACCGTGTCAAACTTTTGCTTGCTATCCTTGCCAGGTATGCGCAAATGAGGCAACAGGTCAGTACCTGCACCATAGTCGTAGGCATCCTCACCCAAGGCGTTCTTGAAAGTCTTACCAATGCTCAGCACTCCATCGGCTTCAATCAAGGCAAGACCAAACTGATGGTCTCTAAAGTTTTCGCCACCCCAATAGTTGGCGTAGCCGTACTCAAGAGTCTGACGCAAAGACCATTCATTAACTTTCCACACCACAATGCCACTGGCAGGAAGGCCTGCGTCGTAGGAACTAACACCAAGGATAACACCTTCAGCCTTATTCTTATTGGACTTACAAGAGCTCTTAACGCAAATGCTATCTTCAAACACATGGTTCATGCTGTCCACAGGAACGGTGCGAACCAACTCGTCTTCATCGCGGTTCACCTTTACATCGATAGAACCATCCTGATTCCAGGAGCGCTGTCTATTTTCAATAAGTAGGTATTCCGACGCATTTAAAGGAACCTTCAGAATTTCGGTACAGGGATTCTTGCTTCCCTTAACAGTAGCACAAGCGCCAGAACCTGCGGCAGCCACATCAATAGAGATTTTCTTGCCGGCAACAGGGCGAACTTCATTCACATCGCTCCAGCCCATGTAGGAACGTTCCCAAGCGCCAGGCATTGCAGGGAAAAATCCATTACCAGCATTATAGCCAGCAAAGTCCATCATGTCATAGTAACCTAAACGAGAAATTCCCTTCACCACATCGTAGGCGTCAGGCATTCCAAGCTCACGGCCAATCTGGTTTACCAAAATACCGTTGATGCCCCAGTTCAAGCCATCTTGGGACGCAGTTTCACTAACCACCATAATGGAGCGCAAAGTGTCAATGGCAGCATCTTCAAGAACAAGACCATGGGAAACCTTGCGGATAGAATCCTTGGATACCGTGTCCATGGTATAGGCGCCACAAGGCAAGGTGTCAGGCAAGTATTCCCATGTATCACGGCTAATGTAGACATCCATGAAATCACCCGGAGTGTCAGCGCCCTTGGTACCCATGCTTCCACCATCCACAAGGCGGCTTGCCCCTGCGTGTGCAATCATGTAAACGCGTTTTGTATTGGGACTCTTAGGCAAAGGTTCAGCAAAAGGTGATTTGCCGGATTCATGGGCGGCCATAACAGCGTCATAGATAAACTGCATATAGTCGCGGCTACGGGCTTCGTCAAAGGCCTCCGTCTTTTCGCCCTTCAACTTGCTGGTACGGTTATAGTCAATAATCTGAGTTTTCAGGTTATAGGCATTGGAAGTCTCAGGGAAAATCTTGGACTTAATGACCAGTTTTCCGCCACTGACCGCGTTGTAGTAGTTGTTGGCGAATTCCAGATGGTCTTTCCAGTAGCTTGCCTTACCGCGAATGTCGGGAGGGTCCAGCTTGTAGGCGCCCTTCTTTTTTGTATCAGAGCCAAAAGTGCCGTCGCCCGTAGTCAGGGAATTGTCTGTTGACTCCTGTTCAAACTGAACACGCAACACATAAACTTCCAAGGTGTCCGCACCAAAGGAAAACCCGCAAAAAACGGTCATCAAAACAAAGGCAAGTAAAGTCTTAGAAAAATTCTTCATACTTCCTCAATCTACAAAAATCAACCGCCCATAGGTTTGTAGCTTTGGGGGACTTTAAGCCGCCAAGTCCCCAAACTAAAGGGCTTTTTACGGGCAACTTTCTTAATTCTAATCTTCAGGAAATCCTTTCCATCTTTTTGAAAGGCAATTTCAGCAGGAGTTTCCACACCTTCAAAGGTTCTGAATTCGTTAAACAGCAATGTTTCCTGCTTTCCATCCCGGCCATTTCTGGCAAGCCATTTCACTTTTTCGTTTTCTTTGGCAAAGGAGAACAAGAGACCGGAACTTTCCCTACCATAGGTTACACCATCACGCTCCTCTACCACTTCAAACTTTTCCGGGAGAAGAATTCCATCGAAAATATTGGCGATTTGGTGAATGTTAACCAAGGGCAGAGATCTTTCACTAAGCAAGCCAACCATGTAACCGTTGCCGCTCATATAAAGCTTTTCGGTGGGGAATGTAATAGTCCAGCCCTCCTCAGTCCAAAGGAGAGAAGCAACACCTACCCCCATGGGGCCAGTCAATTCCATACGGTAGCGTTTACCAGGAACCGAGAACAACACCGCATCCAGTTCTTGCATCTTGCCATCGTTTGTAGCAAGCGACAATAGGAACTTTGCGCGAAGACTATCTCGGGGAATTTCAGCTCGAACAGTAGCGGCCGGTGTAGCGGAAACCATTTCCGCCTTTTTTCCGCCAGCGCAACCAGAGAGTATCGCCAGCGCAACAAGCATCAAGAAAAGAACACTTCTGCGCATTGGACACCACCTATTTCTTGGAGCCCTTCAAGTATTTTAGGGCGTCGGGATTCTTGGGCCAGAACTTAAGCAGTTTCTTGTAGGATGCCGTAGCCTCAGCCTTCATGCCAAGCGCAGCCTGGATTGCAGCCAAATGTTCCCAGTAGATATAATCATCCAGAAGTCGGTCACTCTTGATCTGCTTCATGGTCTCCAGAGCTTCTGCATATTGGCCCTTACGGTAGTGAGCCCAGGCCTTGGAATCCAGGAAAGCATCGGAAGGAGTTTCAGACTGTTCAGAAGCAATAGCTTCAAGAATCATACTCAAGCCACGATCCACATCTTCGGGAGACTTGTTGTTATCAACTAGGGTGTAGCCATAGTAATTCAAAATTTCAGGGCGATCCAGCTCTTTTGCCACTGTGGTGTCCAGCAAAAAATCAAAAACCTTGTAGGCCTCTTCGACGCGACCTAAACGTTCCAAGTTTGTAGCCATCAAAAAGAGAACATCAAAATCAGTGGGATTCTTTGCTAACAAATACTCGTAGAAAACTTGAGCTTTTTCACGGTTGTTTCTTACGGACTTAAGCTTAGTAGAATCCCCAGGATATTTCTGCGCAAGTTCAACAGCTTCAGTAACCAAGATACGGGCATAGACACTGCGGAACCTATTCTTATTCACATCGACTTCCAAAGTCATCTTGGCAAGAGTCGCTGAATCAGCAATACCAGCCATAGGGTTCCACTTATCCCAAACGGCAATGAGAGAATCCAGCATCGTGTAAGCCTTGTCGTACATCTTTGCAGATCCATACATCAGGGCGAGCATGGCCTTATCTCCCCCATGGGCAACAGAGTCTGCCTTTTCCGCATAACGTACTGCGGCTTCAAAGTTCTTTTCCTTCATGGCAATACTTGCCAAGGCATGATAAGCATTAGTCACATAGATGGGCTCATTGGACAATCCGTCGGCAGCCTGCTGCAAATGAACCTTGGCGCTATCCAATTCCTCATTGAGATGCTCGTAATGTCCAATAAAGTTAGTAAGCATGGGCGTGCGGATATCATCCTCAAAATACTTCTTCTTGAGCATCTTATAAGCAGCCCCACGATCGGTTTCTGCAAGCACCGACATCAAGAGGACAATCATGGATTCGTCTTCGCTTGTTCTTTCACTCAGCGTATCCACAATAGCTTCCACTTCCTTAATGCGCTTCTGGAAAACAAGACCTTGCACCATCTTACTCAGCAGCTGCTTGTCGCCAGTAGCCTCGTGCGCCTTAGCAAAAAGTTCAACCACAGCGGAATCCTTCTTCTGTTCCAAAAGCAAGGTAAGCTGCCTTTGGAAAAGAGTCTGCATGTAATTCACCTGGGGTAACAACAGATCATAAATGCGGACAAGTTCTTCGCCATCCTTCACCGCTTCCAGGAAAAGGCTATAGTCGTAAAGCAAGGGCATGTCCTGGTAACGTGCAGAATCCAGAGCTTCCTTAAAGTACTTGCGACAGGAATCTGCAATACCGGCCTTTACATAAAGATGAGCCAGCAAGCCCAACTGCGAGGCGGTAGCCTTCCCCTTCAAATGTTTTGCCCGAGCGGCTTGAACCAAGGCCAGGGAGTCAGCGCCCTTGCTCGCAAGGATTTCAGCCTTCTTAAAAGCCAGGTAACGATTGTAGGGATCAGAATTGGCTGCGTTCTCCCAATAGAGATTGGCCGTAGATTTGTCTCCACGTAGTTCATAATCCATGGCATGGATAAAAGATTCGTGGGCAGCATCAATATTCTGGGGAAGCTTGGGTTCTTCCTTCAGAGCAGCCATCTTCTTCATGACCGCTTCTGCAATAGCAGCGGAATCGGCGGCAGTCAAGTCTGTCTTCTTTGCAGGATTGGAACTGCAGGCGTTCAACAAAAACGCCGCAATAGCAACCGTCAGCAAAAAAAATCTAGACATTTTCAAGGAGACTACTCGACAATAACAAAGTTGATCTTGGAGTCTGGCGGCAAGTAATCGCCATGCTTGGGAGAAGTTTCAATCACGGCACCCGGCACAGGATTTTCCATATCCTCGGGAGCCTTTCTACGCTTGATCTTTCCTACAACAAAGCCCAGTTTTTCCAGTTCCGGATACACATTGTCAATTTGCTTGCCTGCAAAGTCCGGAAGCAAAACCTTACCGGTGGTAACACCCGCAGAAATAACAACCTTAACGGTATCTCCCACGCGAACCTTTTCGCCAGCCATGGGGTCAGTACGAATCACAACACCGCGCGGAATGCTCTTATGAGCGCCCTTCACGATTTCACCTTGCACAAGGCCAGCGCGGGTCAAGGAGATGGTAGCCTGCTTCTGGCTCTTTCCACGAAGGTCCGGAATTTCAACTTGGCGAAGTCCAAGGCTTCGGGTCAACTTTACGGTGCGACCAAGCTTTGCGACACGTCCTGCTGCAGGCATCTGCACAAGAACCTTGCCAGAGTCAATGGTAGCATTGTAGCGGCCCTCTTCAAGCCATTCGTACTTAAAGCCAGCTTCAGTAAGTGCTGCTTCTGCTTCCGCCTGAGCCAAGCCTTCCAAGTTGGGAACAGGGCCGGTGCTTGCAAAAGCGCCCGAGAAAATAGGCATCAAAAGTTTGTCTACAGCCAGCGCCAAAAATACCAGCACAACAATCCACAAAAGAAACGCCTTCAAGAAGGCGCTCTTACGGAACTTATTGAAAAGAACCTTTACTTTGTTCATAATAGCGATTAGCCCTTGGAGGCTTTTTCCTGGAGAGCATTTTCATCAAAGATGACAATGTCCTTGCCGGTCATGGCAATAGCATTTGCCTTCACCAGCATGGAGCAGATACGGCTAACGGTCTCGCGGGTAGTGCCAGACATGTCAGCCAGCTGCTGCTGGGTGGGGCGGTTGTGAATAACCACAACGCGCTTGCCGTTATCAGTATGGATACGAACGCCACGTTCCTCCATCAAGTTCAGAAGGGTACCAGCCACGCGACCGCTCACGGACATGGTGGACAAGGAACCGATCTGCTTGTTGGCCTTACGCAGGCGCTTACTCATTTCGCTAAGCAGGGCCATGGCGATTTCCGGAGTCTGACGGATCAGCTGCAAGAAAGACTCGCGATGAATGATCATCATCTGGGCGTCGGTCACCGTACGAACGGAGGCGGACCTAGGTTCGCCGTCGATCAGCGACATCTCACCGAAGAAGTCGCCACGTTCCAGGAAGGAGAGGATAGTTTCGCGGCCATCAACGCCGGTCATGTAGACCTGCACAGAGCCGGAGGCGATAAGATACAAAGCCTGCATCGAGTCGTCGCCTTCAAGTACCACAGTTTCATCACGATTGTAGTCTTGAACCACAATCAAGTTACCCAAAAGTCCCAGCTGCTCTTCTGTCAGCTCTGAGAACAATTCTACGCCTTTCAGCAATCCTACGATACTTGCGTCCATACCCTACCTTGCTCCTATCCCGAGATTTTAAAGACCCATTCCCTTGGCGAGACCAGCGTCAATCACGATGCTCTGATCGCGCTTTGCGCCAATGGAAATCATACCAATCTTCACGTCGACCAGTTCGGCCATGCGCTGCAGATACTTCTTTGCGTTTTCCGGCAGTTCGTCGTAGCTCTTGCACTTGGTGGTATCGCACTTCCAACCCGGCATTTCTTCGTAAACCGGCACGCAGCGACCGACCTTGGACAGCTGGTTGGGGAAGCTTTCAAGCTTTTCACCATCACATTCGTAGTGAGTGCAAATCTTGACGGTGTCGAAAGTGTCGAGAACGTCGAGTTTGGTGATAGCCAAGTGAGTAAGACCGTTCACAACGGCAGCCTTACGTACAACGGGAGCGTCGAACCAACCGCAGCGGCGATTACGGCCGGTGGTTGCACCGTATTCGTTACCGATCTTGCGGAGAGTGTCGCCGGTTTCATCCAAAAGTTCAGTGGGGAACGGACCGTTACCAACGCGAGTGGTGTAAGCCTTGACCACACCCCAGACTTCGTCCAGGGCAGTAGGACCGACACCTGCGCCGCAGCTAGCGTAACCAGCCACAGTGTTGCTGGAGGTCACGAACGGGTAAGTACCCTGGTCCACGTCCAGAATAGTGCCCTGGGCACCTTCGAACACCAGACGCTTGCCAGCCTTAACAGCCTTGTACAGCATTTCGCTCACATCGCAAACAAAGGGCTTGATCTTCTGGCCCAGTTCCAGGTAGTCCTTGATGACCTCTTCCGGATCGATGGGATCAACATCGTACATAGCCTTGAATTCTTCGTTATGAACCTTGGCCATAGCTTCGACGCGGGGGCGCAGTTCACGTTCGTCCATGAGGTCGCCAACGCGAACACCGATGCGGTTCACCTTGTCGCTATAGCAGGGACCGATACCACGACCGGTGGTACCAATAGCGGCCTTGCCAGCCTTCTTTTCCTTAGCCTTGTCCAAGGTGGAGTGGTACGGAAGAACAACATGAGCGTTGTTAGCAATGAACAGACGGCCTTCCGGATTGATGCCCTTGGTGTGGAGGTCGGCGATTTCATCCAAAGTCTGGATCGGATCCAGAACCACGCCGTTACCGATAACACAAAGCTTGTCGTTGTGCATAATGCCAGACGGAATCAGGTGGAACACAAACTTCTGGTCACCCACTTCCACAGTATGGCCTGCATTTGCACCGCCCTGGAAACGCACGATGATATCTGCGTCCAGAGTCAAGAAATCCACAACCTTTGCCTTACCTTCGTCACCCCACTGGGAGCCGATTACAACACGATTTGCCATATATCCTTCGTTTTTTTTAGGCCGACGAACGAAACCCCTTGGAGCAGTCCGCTGGCCGATTACATGTTAAACAGGAAATAAGCTGCCCAGAGCGTTTCCCCGGGCCCTTTTTCGCCTAAAAGATAATAAGTGAGACAGGCAGCGTGTGACAAGGAACACGAGTTTGCCGCATTTTTTGACGTTATTTCCCCAATTTCCAACTTAACACCAACAATTTCAACAAAAGGGGAGGAGCCCCTCCCCTCGTTTCAACCGCCTTTCGCGTTTTTCACTACCCCTCCCAGCGGGGACACCCCGCAACGCCCCATCGCCAAGATACGCAGCAAAATTCCGTAGACTTACCCTTCTTTAGATTTCATACAAATTAACACCTTGCCAAAGCACTCGGCAAATAGCAAAAACTCCCAGCATACTGCCGGGAGTTTTAAAATTAAAGGATAAAGCCTTACGGCACGTCCACAGAGTCCAAGATCTTCTGGACTACGGTTTCGGCGGTGATTTCCTCGGCTTCAGCTTCGTAGCTCAAGATGATGCGGTGACGCAACACTTCCATGGCAACAGCCTTCACATCTTCCGGTGTGACGTAGGCGCGCCCCTGAATAAAGGCGTGGGCCTTTGCAGCCTGGGCAAGACCGATGGATGCACGAGGAGAAGCACCCACTTCGATAAAGCCAACCAGATCGCTACGCTTGATGCTACCCGGATCGCGGGTTGCAAGGACCAGGTTCACAATGTATTCGCGAACGCGTTCGTCCACGTAGACCTGCTTTACGAGTTCACGAGCCTTCAGGATATCTTCCTTGGTGGCAACTGCATTAGGCTGACGAAGACCAGCGCCTGCAACGGCATCCAGGATGCGCATTTCGTCTGCCTTGTTGGGGTAAGATACCTTCACCTTCAAAAGGAAACGGTCCACCTGTGCTTCGGGCAGCGGGTAGGTACCTTCCTGTTCAATGGGATTCTGGGTAGCAAGAACCAGGAAAGGTTCATCTAGCTTAAAGGTTTCGTCACCGATGGTGATGTGGCGTTCCTGCATGGCTTCAAGCAAAGCACTCTGCACTTTGGACGGAGCACGGTTGATTTCGTCAGCCAGCACCAGGTTGGTGAACAGCGGACCCTTGCGAGTTTCAAACTTTGCCTCGCGGGCGTTATAGATGGTGGTACCCAGCAAGTCCGCCGGCAACAGGTCCGGGGTAAACTGGATGCGCTTAAAGTCCAGGGAAACGGCGTCAGCGAAAGCCTTCACCGCGGTGGTCTTTGCCAGACCCGGAAGACCTTCCAGGAGAACGTGACCGTCAGCCAAAATACCGGTCAAAATGCTTTCCACCATGCCCTTCTGGCCAATGACGGTATCTTCCACTTCGCGCAACAAATTCTGGCAGAAAGCACTCTGCTGTCTAATCTTTTCAGAAAGTTCCTGAATATCCATTATTCTATTCCTCTAAAATTTTACTTACTGAATTTAATAAATATTGCCTCAAAAAACCAACTATTCTTCCTCGATTCCCATCAGCTTCATGGCAGCCTTCCAGGTTTCCCTATTCTCAAAGGCGTCACGTTTACCGCCGCCATAACGGGCATCGGCAAACTTCTCCACCAGGGATTCCCAGCCATCCAGGTCACCATTTTTCAAAAGTTCCTCGAGCTTGACCTTTTCAGCGTCAAGGCCGAAATGCTCCGCGGCATATTCCTTGCAGACTACCTCCAGATCCAGAATCCACTGGCGGCTATCTGCCGAATTGATTCGCTGCTTCAACACAAGCATTCTTTCGCGAAGACGATTTGCAGCAGCATTCTTGGCAGCCATGGCTTCACGGACAGCAGCCTTACGCCTTAAGCACAACAGACCCACCACACCTACGCAAACAGCCACGAAACCTCCTACGGCAAACGGCAGTGGATTAAAGGGCTCATCAACGCGTACAGCAACACTTTCACTGCGCAAGTCTATGGGGCGCCCCAGCTGGGTAGGGATTTCAAAACGCATGGCCGGCACATTCAAGTCTCCGGTATCCTGAGCAACAATCTTGTAGGTAAAGGTAATGGAGGCCATTTCCTTGCCATCCTTCACCATTCTTGCCGACTCCTGGGACACACCCACCTGCTCTAGACCCTTGGCAGTAGCAGTACTGGTAGGGACCACCAACAAGGCGCTACCATTCACACCCCAGCTTACGGTAATGGGAAAATCAAAGGTATCCCCCACAGTCACCTTCGCGGGCAAAGCAACCCCCGAAGCGTCCACACGCCCAGAAACGATACTGATCCCCAGCTGTTCGGGAGTTGGCATGGGAATTTCTACGACGGTGCTATCGGTAACAATGTCATTACTCAAAGAATCATTTTCCATGTCCAGAATATACAAAATCCTTTGGGATAACAAAAAAGACCCAAAGTTTTACCTTCGGGTCTTTTTCAAGTATTTGCACGACCGATTAGAACGGCATCATTGCCGGCTTGATGAACAAGCCATTCAGCAGTTCACCGTACATAGTCATCAGGATATGCGGGAAGTAGCTAAAGCCAGACATGGTCTTTGCATTGAATGCAGTTGTACAGCCATCAAGCCATGTCTGGTTACCGGCCATACCAGTCAAGCACCATGCACCATGCCAATGAGGCTGCAAACTATTTGCAGTTACGTCGGCCATACCAGGAACAGCAGAATACATCACCTTGCCAGACACCTCAAGATTTGCAGGGCTGCCAGCAGATTTTTCAGAGATGAAATTATTGAGAGTGTTCAAGATAAGCTGAGCTCTCGGATCCTGAGTCCAGTAATAGTCCCAAGCAATGCGCCACGGAACACGGACGGATTCCTTGTTAAAGGTCCAGTATGTCTTTGTTGCGCTGCCATTCTTCGGGTCAATAGCCACGCCATTTTGGTCAACCCAGTCCGGGAACACGCCAGTACCTGCAGCCTGAATATTCTGCATAAAGGTATACATGGTATTCAAAACCGCGTTCCAGTCGTGAGAAGGATCCTGATCTACCAAGGCAAACAGCTTCAAGGCTACAGGAGCAAAGTAGCTGGGGTTGTAAGCGCTGGTTTCTCTCTTCCAAGAAGGAGTGCTTCCAGAATAGATCAGATAGGTGGGGCTAATTTCCTGCTTCCAAAGGTCTGCGATAATCAAACGGGCATCTTGAAGGTACATGTCGAGACCCGTCTGGTAATATGCAATAATCAAGGATGTAGCAATATCCAAGTCTGCATCGGTTGCAGAAGACATATTAGATGCGGAACCGAAGGATTCAAAGGAATAGGTCAAAGTTCTCCAGGGCATCAGGTTGGATGTGCCATTGTAAGAACGGAACGCTCTATTATAGGTCCACAGTGCGTTAAAGACCTCCATATCGCCTGCAAAGATAGACAGCAACATACCGTAGCCAATACCTTCAGACACAGTGCATCCACGCTTCCTGAAATTGTCGGTAGAGCCTACAATCTCGCAGAAGGAATCGGAGCTAGCATCCCATACGATACGGCCCGGCAGCCAGCCCTGGGCAAGGTACGGATCAAAGACAATACCCCAGTCTGCGGCAGCCACTGGGTAAAGGGCAGCTTCGTCCATATATGTTCTGAAGTAGGTACTTCTCCACTGCATATACCAAGTCTGAGCGGTTGTGATATTTGCCACCGTAGGCGCAGGTCCGTAAGCCTTAGCAGAGGGAACCACGGGAGTAGGGGGAGTAATCCCCGCGTTAGGATCAACAGGGAGTGTTCCGGCGTTGGGGTCCACGGGAACAGGAGGAACACTACCGGCATTAGGATCAGTAGAACTACCCCCATCGCAGGCCACCATACCTAAGGCAAGGCCTAAAGGCAAAGCCACGGAAAGGATCTTATTAAAAATCATACAACCTCTCTAGATATTTTTCCCTAAATATACTTTAGAAAAACATCTTTTTTTGAAAAAGTAGGCAAAAAAAAAAGCCCTGGATGAAATCCAGGGCCTTTTAGTGAATCAAATCACAAGATTACTTCAGGAGAACCTTCTGAGAGAGGCCTTCTGCACGAACCATGTAGACACCAGCCTGGAGCTTGGAGAGATCCATGGAAGCGCCAACACCAGACTTAACAACCTGGCCCTGGAGGTTCACGATTTCTGCAGCAACAGACTTGCCGAAGGAAAGGGTACGGCCGGAAAGCTGAGCCTTGAGGGAAGCAGCCTTAGCCTGGGAAGCGACAGCGAGACCACCGCACTTACCAAGAGAGCCGATAGCCTTAATAATGAAGTCACCGTCAGCCTTAGAGAACTTCAGCTTGATGGCGGCAGTCTTAGAGAGGACAACAGCCTGGTCAACAGTAACGCCCCAGTTCTTTTCCTGCTTGAACTTAGACCATGCGAAGTCGGAAGTGGTTACAGTGGGAGACTTAGGTACGGGAGCCTTGTAGTTGTTGTATTCGGTAACTTCAGCTTCGTTTTCAACACCGAGTTCGATATCGAATGCAGCGTCAGAAGAATAGGTCAAGCAAATACCACCCCAAGCGGTGATGTCTGCACCTTCCTGGTCTTCGCTAACAATGTTGAAGCCAAGGCCAACGAACGGATAGTCGTAAGCAGAACCGAGGGCAACAGTACCCTTAATGCCACCGTATTGGTCGCAAAGAGGACCATAGAAGTTTTCGTATTCATCAGGTTCTACATCAGGAGGGAAATTCAACTTGGAGTCACCGTTGTTCGGTGCAGCGTTGTCATTGTAGTCGTACCAGTAACCGGAGGTTTCAGCATCGGAACCAGTTTCAACCTTTCCAGTAACGTCAGTGCCATCCCAAGCAAAGGAAGGGCTGACAGCCACGCCAGCGGAAGCCAAAGTAGCAGCAGCGGCGATTGCAGCAAGAGTAAGTTTCTTATTCATGATATTCTCTCTCTTTTTTATTTGTGAAAGTCCCCAATGGGGACAGGGTTTGAACTAAATATATCTTTTTTTTTCTAAGAAACAACACCTTGCAAAAAAAAAACTTCAAAGTGGGCATTCCGTCACACTCTAAAAGCCGAAAAACGCGTTATTCGCACTATATATAATGTGGACAGAGTTACTCAATGTACTCCCGGTCACTGTAAAAAAAAAGTTACTACCAAAAAAAATAAATCTTGTTAAAATTAGGTGCGGGATTAGGTTACTTCGGTAAACAAAGCAAGTTAATATTTACAAGAAAAAAAAACATTTTTAATTATCTTTGTTAGAAAGGAGTCATCTATGACATTTTTTAGCAAATCTATGAAGGCATTGATCCTCGGCGGATCCCTTCTTTTCGGTTTTACCCAGGCAAACGCAAGTGCTGCCACGGCAAAGCCTATGCGAGTGGGTCCCGTACAAAACTACGGCGTCCTGGGAACAAGCGGCAACAAGATCGTTAGCCTTTCTACCAAGAAAGAAGTCATGCTTCGCGGCATGAGTATGTTCTGGTCCGATGCTACAGGTCTGCAGTACTACAACAAGAACGTAATAAAGTGGGCTGCCGAAAACCTGAAAGTCGACGTTATCCGCTACGCCATGGGCATTCAGTATTACGACAGCCAGGGCGGAACCAGCGGAAAGATGGACGAAAACTATTCGTACATCGGAGCTCCCGATAAGCAAAAGAACTACATCGATAAAATGGTAGAAGCCGCAATCGAAAACGACATCTACATCATCATCGACTGGCACAGCCATCGTGCAGACAGCGAACAAAGCCAGGCTGTAGCATTCTTTAAGGAAATGGCACAGAAGTACGCCAACGTTCCTAACATCATTTGGGAAGTCTTTAACGAACCGGTAAACCAAGGCATGGGAACCATCGCCAACTACGCAAACGCAGTCGTTTCCGGCATTCGCGCAGCTGGCTCCAAGAACCTGGCATTGGTCGGTACCCCCAGATGGTCTCAGATGGGTGAATGCGGAGGCGTTTCTGGCGAAAACGTCGGTTACGTATTCCATTTCTACGCAGTGACCCACACCAAAGACAGCTACAGCGGAAATATTGACAAATGCCGTAGTCAAGGCAATGCCGTGTTCATTACTGAATGGGGCACCACTACCGCAGACGGTAAAGGTGGTGCAAGCGAAGGCAATACCAACGAATGGACTTCCTACATGGAAGCCAACAAGATCAGCAACTGTAACTGGAGTCTCCGTAACGAAACGAGCACCATTGGCGAAGCCACTACCGAAGGTTCCGCTCTATTTGCTGGTAGCGAATTCCTGAACACAATTGCCAAGTTGAATTCGGCATCATACTCCACCTCCGGTAACATCGTCAAGAAATATCTTACCAGTCACGCCAGTGCATGGGCAGATACTCTTATCGCGGGCAAGAATTCCGGCTGCTCTTTCAAGTCCGTCACAACAACCACTTCTACTGGTAGCATTGCAGCAAACTTCAAGGGTGGCTGCTCCTACACCTCTAGCAACGAAGCTGTCGTTTCTTCCGCTGGCGCAATAGCCGCACCCGGTATGGCAATCCTCACGGGTAACGACGGATCTTTGTCTGTTGTAATCGTTAACGAAGAACCGACCCAAAGTTACTCTGGTTTCGTCGACGTCTCCTGCTCTCTTGGTGGTTCTTGTACACAGAGTAAGGCTGCAAAGGATATGGATGGTGACGGTAAGCTTGAAATCATCATCGGTGGTAACGAAACCACCGCAGAAGGCGCCAAGGTCACTTTCACCTCCCTCAATCCTGAAATTCTCACAATCAAGAAGGTTGTTTGCACCAACAAAACATTCTGCTATGCCAACAAGGGTTTGGAGGCATATATGTACGAACTCACTGGAGCCCTAGGTGAAGCAAAGGTTGTAGCAACAGCTCCTGCTATTGCCGGCTACAAGGCAATGAGTGATACCGTAACTATCTCCTACGTCAAGGGACCGGATAAGGTTCCCGGCACAGCTTTCAAGTCTGTCAAGCTTGACTATGGTGGAGTTGTAGTAGGATTCTTCCCCGACTCCAGCCAGTACGGCAAGGTTCCTATTACTTACCTCTACAATGGAGAACCCACCTCTGTTTACGTTGCCAATACAAACCATAATCTGGTTTGCGGTGCTGCAGACGCTGTGGTTACCATTACGGCAACTGGCATTGAAACAGAAAATCGCAAGGCTCTCAACCAGACGGTAACCGTCGTCTGTGGCGATAGCCTCAAGGCCGTAACCACCCCGATTATGCCGACAAAGAAGAACACCGCTGTCAACAGCGCTCAGTTCAAAAAGAACGGCATCGTATTGAATGCAAAGATCTCTGGCGCAAGCAAGATTGAAGTATTCAACTCCATCGGTGAAAATGTTGCAAGCACTAGCGCAAACCTCAACGCAGGTTCCAACTGGATTCCTGTTGCAGGCCTTAGCGCAGGTCGCTACATCGTACGTCTGAAGCAGAACAGCAACGTACAGGACTTCATTCTCGAAAAGAAGTAATCCTTAAATTAGAGGAATAAAAATCCGCCGGAATGCCGGCGGATTTTTTTAGTGTCGACATGCCGGCCGTATCCACTATGGTCAGTCGCCTAGACACCAAAATTCCCTACATGCTACTTGATCTGGGCAAACCTCGGCTTCTATGATATTGATTTTCTTCCATTCACACAGCGACCGCAGAATCTTGCCGATTTCCATTCTCTTTTCACCATAGAAAACTTTTCTCCTGAATTTGGGAGCGAAGACTATGTGATATTTACAGTTCCAAGTTGTATGTGCTAATATTTGTATATTTCTCATTTGAAAATCCTTTGATTTTATTGTGATGCCGTTGGCAGACCGCATCTGAAATTTAATCAAGGGATTTTCGTTCTTTCTCAGGACCGCCTAGAGGCTTTTTTAGAACCACCAGCCTAGCTGGTGGTTTTCGTATTTACAAATCACAAACCACCCCTAAGAGGGGTGGTTTGATCTACCCCTAGAAGGGGTTATTACTGCCAGCGCCTTAATGACGCTGGCTTTCTCTTCGTTCAAGCCATTGTGGACTGATTACCGGCCACCCTTGAAAGGGTCGGTG
>JAZLKF010000075.1:0-1195 GCA_045597525.1 Fibrobacter sp.
CGAAGCGGCGACGCTGAGGGAATCTCTAAACCTGCTCCCAGTTCGGATCGGAGTCTGCAACCCGACTCCGTGAAGCTGGATTCGCTAGTAATCGCGCATCAGCCATGGCGCGGTGAATACGTTCCCGGGCCTTGTACACACCGCCCGTCAAGCCATGAAAGCCGAGGGTACCTGAAGTCTGGGGTGAGATCCGGCCTAGGGTAAAATTGGTAATTGGGGCTAAGTCGTAACAAGGTAGCCGTACCGGAAGGTGCGGCTGGAACATCTCCTTTCTGGATCTACGAGTAGCAATATGAGTAGAGACGATAAACAAAAAAAAAATGACAGACGACAACAGGCAGTCAGGACAAAGGACGATAGAGCACACGGCTCACCCGAGATTACTTGTTTTATATATTTGAAGTAGATAACACTATATAAAGAAGGTGAAAAAGCGGAACAAGCCTGTTCGAAGCAGGATTTCACCCCGATCCCATAAGGGAGACGATCTTTGACATACTGGAAAGTTTAATTGAATAAGCAGATAGAGACTTCAAGGCTGAAAAGCCGAGAAGTTGAAATTTGAAAAAACTTAATCGCAAGATTACTGAGTTACTTACCGGTTTTACGACCGGGACGAGTACGAAGAAATAAAAGAAGTAGGAAAGGGCAACAGGCGGATGCCTTGGCTCTCGAAGGCGAAGAAGGACGTGATAAGCTGCGATAAGTCATGGGGAGGTGCAAATGGCCCCTGATCCATGAATTTCCGAATGGGGTAACACAATGGATTGAAGAACCATTACCATATTAATGGGGCGAACGCCGCGAACTGAAACATCTTAGTAGCGGCAGGAAGAGAAAACAAATAGTGATTCCCTGAGTAGTGGCGAGCGAACGGGGAATAGCCCAAACCAGTCGGTTTACGGACCGGCTGGGGTTATAGGACTGCGACATTGCAAGATAGATGCGAGCGTAAGCAGATGGAAGTATGCGGCACAGAGGGTGAGACCCCCGTGCGCGAAGCAGATTGAAGCATAGCAGAATCCTGAGTAACTCCGGACACGAGGAATCCGGGGCGAATTCGCGGGGACCATCCCGTAAGGCTAAATACTCTCGAGAGACCGATAGCGTATAGTACCGTGAGGGAAAGGTGAAAAGAACCCCGAACAGGGGAGTGAAAGAGAACCTGAAACCAGTTGCCTACAAGCGGTCAGAG
>JAZLKF010000076.1:0-2491 GCA_045597525.1 Fibrobacter sp.
CGGAACTTACCCGACAAGGAATTTCGCTACCTTAGGACCGTTATAGTTACGGCCGCCGTTTACTGGGGCTTCAATTCAGGGCTTCCTTGCGTGACCCCTCCTCTTAACCTTCCAGCACCGGGCAGGTGTCAGGCCATATACGTCATCTTTCGATTTAGCATAGCCCTGTGTTTTTGTTAAACAGTCGCCTGAGCCTATTCTCTGCGGCTCACATTATTTCAGTGAGCACCCTTTTTCCCGAAGTTACAGGGTTATTTTGCCTAGTTCCTTAACCGCGAATCTCCCGAGCGCCTTGGTAAACTTTACCCGACCACCTGTGTCGGTTTATGGTACGAGTCGGACACAGATTGGCACTTAGCGGTTTTTCTTGGAAGTATGGTTAGGCGCGCTATTGCCGCCCCCGAGGGGGAGGCATACTGTCAGGTTCGGATCGGAGATGTACTTAACTGGTCTCCTCAGCTCCTACACCCTTTAACGGGCTATTCCGTCAGCCCGCGGCGCTTTCACTCCTTCGTCCCCGCTTCATTCTGTATCCGAGTAACGGAATATTAACCGTTTCTTCCATCGGCCTCGCCTTTCGGCTTATCCTTAGGTCCCGACTTACCCTGATCCGATTAGCGTTGATCAGGAACCCTCAGTCTTCCGGCGGGAGGGTTTCTCGCCCTCCTTATCGTTACTCATTCCTACATTTGCTTTTCCAGAAGCTCCAGTCATGGTCGTCCCACAACCTTCGCCGCCGCTGGAATGCTCCCCTACCGACGCTTGCGCGTCCCACGGCTTCGGTATACGGTTTTATGCCCGATTATTATCCACGCCCAGTCGCTCGACTAGTGAGCTGTTACGCACTCTTTGAATGAATGGCTGCTTCCAAGCCAACATCCTAGCTGTCTCTGCGACCGGACCTCGTTAGATCAACTTAACCGTAATTTCGGGACCTTAGCCGGTGGTCTGGATTCTTCTCCTTTAGGACATGGACCTTAGCACCCATGCCCTCACTGCCGCACGCCATCCGCACGCATTCGGAGTTTGACAGGACTTGATAGGCGGTGAAGCCCTCGCATCCAACCAGTCGCTCTACCTCATGCGGACCTGTGTCGACGCTGCCCCTAAAGGCATTTCGGGGAGTACGAGCTATCTCCAAGTTTGATTGGCCTTTCACTCCTACACTCATCTCATCCGAAAGCTTTTCAACGCTTACCAGTTGGGTCCTCCAGTCCGTGTTACCGGACCTTCAACCTGGACAAGTGTAGATCACTTGGTTTCGCGTCTGCCCCCGCTGACTATGCGCCCTGTTCGGACTCGGTTTCCCTCCGGCTATCACGCTTAACGTCTTAACCTCGCCAACGACGGCAACTCGTAGGATCATTATGCAAAAGGCACGCCGTCACGCTTGCGCGCTCCGACCGCTTGTAGGCGAACGGTTTCAAGTTCTTTTTCACCCTTCTGTTCGAAGTGCTTTTCACCTTTCCTTCACAGTACTTGTTCGCTATCGGTCTCATGGGAGTATTTAGCCTTGACGGATGGTCCCGCCAGTTTCACGCAGGATTCCTCGTGTCCCGCGCTACTCAGGATACCGGTAGGGTTCAGATCAGTTTCGCCTACGGGGGTGTCACCTCCTATGCCCGACTTTTCCACGTCGTTCGGCTACCGATCTTTCGTCCCACAGCCCGGTCCTACAACCCCGGAACGGCCTGAACCGCTCCGGTTTGGGCTCCTCCGCGTTCGCTCGCCACTACTAGCGGAATCACTTTTGTTTTCTTCTCCTGGGGGTACTTAGATGTTTCAGTTCCCCCCGTTCGCCCCAACCTTAAGGTTGGTACCGCCACTGCTGGCGGTGGGTTTCCCCATTCGGAAATCTCCGGATCAATTCGTATTTGCCGATCCCCGGAGCTTATCGCAGCTTATCACGTCCTTCTTCGCCTCCATGAGCCAAGGTATCCACCCTTCGCCCTTCTCTCGTTTCCTCTTCTCTTGGTATCTTGCGATACCGAGATTCGTTTCTTGTTTTCTTCGTCTTTCCAACATGTCAAAGATCATTGCTCCTTTCGGAACTGGTGGAGATTAAGGGACTTGAACCCTTGACCCCCTGCGTGCAAGGCAGGTGCTCTAGCCAACTGAGCTAAACCCCCAGTGGTAGTCCCAGGCAGAGTTGAACTGCCGACCTCTACATTATCAGTGTAGCGCTCTAACCAACTGAGCTATAGGACTGTTTTACAATTTTCGGGAAGAACTTCCACAAGAGATCTGCGTCTCGATCTCCAGAAAGGAGGTGTTCCAGCCGCACCTTCCGGTACGGCTACCTTGTTACGACTTAGCCCCAGTCACTGGTTTTACCCTAGGCCGGTCCTCTCGGTCCCAGACTTCAGGCACCCCCAGCTCCCATGGCTTGACGGGCGGTGTGTACAAGGCCCGGGAACGTATTCACCGCGCCATGGCTGATGCGCGATTACTAGCGAATCCAGCTTCACGGAGTCGGGTTGCAGACTCCGAT
>JAZLKF010000077.1:0-12300 GCA_045597525.1 Fibrobacter sp.
TGAACTTTTCCTTGACCACGTCCTTCCAATAATGATGGCCGTTCTCGTCGTAGGCCAGGACCGATTTCGTGACCTGTTTTGTCTCCATTTGCACTATACCTGCCTTTTTGTATAGTGTCAACTTTTTTCAGGATAAGACATGTCTATAATACATTTTATAATACAAATAGCGTTAAAAACAAAAATTTTATATGGAAATGCTCTTTTTTGCCTTTTGGCAAGGGTGTATATTTTAAATGTGATGGAATCTGTTTTCGATTATGATGATTACCGTTCGTATATGAACGATTTTTACCAGTGGAAAAAGCGCACTTCCGCTTTCTCCTGGCGTGAATTTTCAAAAATATGTGGCTTCACTTCGCCGAACTATCTAAAGGTCGTTTGTGATGGTAAAAGTGGATTATCGGAATCTGGAACAGATCAGGTTGCCGAAGCGATGGGCCTTGTTGGTGCTGAATGTGATTATTTTCGACAGTTGGTTAAGTTTTGCCAAACTAAGAATGACGATGAGAAAAAAGCGGCATACGCAGAAATGATTGATATTGCTGGTTCCAACAAAGTTCGTGTGCTGGAAGGGGAGTCTATTTCGTTTTATGAGTCCTGGAAATTTCCGGTTCTTCGGGAATTGGCTCCCCTGATGCCTGGAGCGAAACCTTCTGATTTGTCAAAGGCTTGTGGTGGTGTATTTTCTACAGAAGAAATTCGCAATGCATTGGCCTTTTTGACTCGTGCAAAGTTCCTCAAGAAAGTTGCTCCCGATACCTATGAGCAGGTTGGTCGCTCCCTTCAGGTATCCGTTTCTGCCTTGCCAATGCTCGTTCGTGCCATGCACAAGGAAATGGCAAACTTTGCGAAAGACGCCATTGAAAAATATCCCGTAAGCGAAAGAAATTTTTCTGGAGCCACCATCGGAATCGATGAAGAAGATTACGCCAAGATCGTAGAGGAACTTGACGCCTGTCGAAAGAGGATTATTTCCATAGCGACAGCAAAGAAGGGAGGCAATCGTGTTTATCGAGTGAATCTGCAGTTGTTCCCTCTAACCGAAAAAATTTTAAAAGGCGAATCTGGTTCCGCAAATAAAGGATGTAAAAAAAGATGAAATTCGATAAAGTTGCCTTATTCTGTTTGCTGATTTTATTCTTGTTTGCATGTTCCGAATCAGACAAGGTTGCCGGCGGTTCTATTGAGGACCAGAATGCCGATATTGACGGAGTTTCATCCAACTCCACGATAATCGATGGGGATACACTTAAACCCACAGAAAACAAGTCATCAAGTTCAGCGGCGCCCGTTATTGTACCTACAGATTACAAGATTTCTTACGTAGCTCGCGTCATGAAATTTACAACGGAGCCCTCCGATAAAATTGACTATGGATATGCTTCAGTTTCAACCTACAAGGCCGAAAACGGAGCTTCGGGCAGCTGCTCTTCGGACAACCAACTTTTTGAAGGTGCCACAAAGATTATGGGAGACACCATCGCCACCGTATTCCGTGGTAAAAACTTGAAGGACGACTTAACCTCGCTTACAGAACTGGTGCAGAACGGCTGCGTTGCTGCAGAAGGAACGATCCTTGTGGATACACTGATTGTCAAAGGAACAGGCTTTGAATACGCCTGCCTTGTAACGACGGACTTTACGGAAATTAACGGAAAGTCATTGAAGTATCTTGGCGATGTTTTAAGTCAAAGTTGTTACGACATGAATGCTTCTTACGGACATTACGAAACGCTCAGCAGTTCCAGCGAATCTGACGGCGAGAATTCCCTTGAAGATATTGGTGCACCTGAAATCTGTGAAAACTGCGGCACAACCAACAATCAGGCAATTTCCATTGACAGTAGCCGTACTCTTGAAAATTATGTTCTGCAGTATGTCGCAAGTTCTGAAGAACTTTCCTTTGATGATCGCGTGGTTGCCTACAACGGAACAGCCTCCATGGCTTGCATGGATTATGCCTACGCAAAAACAGGAGTCTCTCCCACGGACGTGGTGCAAAAAGTGCCACTGTTCCAGATAAATCAAGATGACATTTCCGTCTGTTTTCCGATGACAGCCAAAATCATGAAGGAACATCCTGCGGAAAATAAGGAAGGTTGTCGGTACTTTATGACCATGGTCGATGATGGTGGCCAGCCAATGGGACATGTGTTGACCAGCATATCCGACAGTTCCCTGCAATTTACCAGCGTTTCCCCCGGCGGAAAATGCATGCGTAACAACAACTTTTTCTCGGTATATTTTCTTGTTGAAGACTGTGACGGCAGCATAGGGGCTACCGAACCGGAGAGTATTCGCAAACCCTTATCAAGTGAAATTTGGAAATGTGAAGATGGTAGTTACAGTCCGAGCACAAATGCCATTTCATACGGAGAATGGTTCAAGTCTTCTCTGCTGTAAAAACTAAACGATAACATTATGGTTGAAATAAAAGGAGTGCTAGCGCAACTAGCACGTTACTTGCTAGTGAGTGGATTTGCCTTTCTAGTGGATTTTGGAGCGCGAAAGCTGACCTTGTTCCGAGAAAAAAAGGATTGATATGACCACTGAAAATGAATCCCCAAAAATTGCTGTCATCGCAGGTGCCGGGCCAGCAGGCTTGACGGCCGCATTGGAATTACTTCGCACCACAAATGTAAAGCCTGTAATCTTCGAAGCAGAAAATGCAATTGGCGGAATCTCCCGGACGGCTTGCTACAAAGGCAACAGAATGGATATTGGAGGCCATCGATTCTTCAGTAAGAGCGATGCTGTTATGGACTGGTGGCTGAACATTCTTCCTCTGGAATCCAAGGACGGGCCCCATCCAGAAAAAGACGATTTAGTCATGCTTTGCCGTAGCCGGCTGAGCCGAATCTTGTTCCTGCGGAAACTCTTTGACTATCCCGTAACCTTGAACGGAAATACCATTCGCGGACTTGGATTTTGGCGAATGATGAAAATTGGCCTGAGCTATCTTAAGGTGCAGTTGCTTCCTGCCCGTTCCGAAAAGAGTCTTGAAGATTTTATGATCAACCGTTTCGGCGTTGAACTTTACAGAACCTTTTTCAGGGACTACACCGAAAAACTCTGGGGCGTTCCCTGCAATAAAATCAGCCCGGAATGGGGCGGCCAGGCGCATTAAAGGGCTTTCCATTACAAAGACTGTGGTTCATGCGGTAAAGCAAATTTTCAAAAATAATAGACACGCCATTGATAGGGATAGTGCCGATGAATTCCGTCAGAAAAATACAGAAACAAGTTTAATCGGTCAATTCCTGTATCCAAAATTTGGCCCAGGCCAGCTTTGGGAAACTGTTGCCCAGAAAATTACAGAAATGGGTGGTGAAATTCATACGCAGGCAAAAGTTGTTCACGTGAATCGGGTTAAAAATCGTGTGGTAAGTGTTGACGTAGTTTATGGTCAAAAGGTCGAAACGATTCCTTGCGATTACTTCCTTAGTACCATGCCGGTAAAGGAATTGGTCGCTGCCTTGGATTTGCCCAGTACACCAGTTCCTGCCGAAGTAAAGCGGGTTGCGGAAGGACTCGTCTATCGGGATTTTATGACCGTCGGCTTGCTGCTGGACAGACTTGAATTAGGAAACGTAAAGGACAACTGGATTTATGTTCAGGAAAGCGATGTCAAGCTGGGCCGTATTCAGATTTTTAATAACTGGAGTCCATATCTGGTTAGTGATCCGTCTAAGGTGTGGATTGGTCTGGAGTATTTCGTCAATGAAGGGGATGAAATGTGGACCATGTCCGACGCGGACTTCATCAAGTTCGCTATTGAAGAACTGAACAAGATTCATGTGGCGAAACCGGAATCTGTTCGCGACTCCGTGGTGTTCCACATTAAGAAGGCCTACCCGGCTTACTTTGGAACCTATGGTGAATTCAATAAAATTCGCGAATATCTTGACCCGGTGGAAAATCTATTCCTAATGGGACGCAATGGCATGCACAAGTACAATAATATGGATCATAGCATGCTTGCGGCGATGGAAACGGTAAAGTGCATTCGCGAAGGCTCCGTTGATAAATCGGATCTTTGGAATGTGAATACAGAAGAAGAATATCACGAAGGCAAAAAGTGATGAATGCTTTGAAAAGATTTTTAAAAACACTAGAGTTCCGTTGTTTCGTTGGTATCTTGGCGTGTTTCGCATTTTTGCAATACGGGCAAATTCGTGTGGAAAATGTGGTTCTATACCAAGGTGAAACCGCTGAAAAAACTTCGCTGCCGATTTCAAGGAAAATGAATCAAGGTGAAAATTTTCGCGTCAGCTTTGACATTTCAAATCCGCTGAATCTTCACTACGATTTGAACATCGTCCCCGACGATTGCGCTGAATCATTGACCATTAATGGAACGGATATTCCGCTTCATGATTTTCCAGACAAGTGTAATTATAACAAGGGATTTGTGCTGGCAGATTCTGTTACCGCGCCCCACCGCGTTGGCCCCAGAACGACTTATGAACTTACCCTGAAAAATGGCGGCGGCCCCGGAGGAATCAATGTTTTTCCTAAGGGGACAGGCTTTACGGACGCCCTGGAAATCGTGATTGCAATCCTTGTGGGATTAGCTCTTGCATCCTTATGCAAACGCCGCAAGTGGCATTCATTTTTACTGTTTTGCATCGTGTTCGGAGTATTCCTGCGGTTCGCCATGTTTAGTGCCCTGCCTTACACTCAATTTGCAAATGACGTGGAAGGTCATTTGGCGTATGTCCAGTATATTGTGGATAACCACGCGATCCCTGCAGCGGACGATTGCTGGACCTGTTACCATCCACCTGTTTATTACACAGTGGCGGCACCTTCGCTTGTTGTGAGCGATTTGCTTGGATTTGCATCAAGTGCTGGCGTTCAGCTATTTAGTTTGGCGCTTTCAATTCTCGTATTGATTTGTGGTCTTGCGTTTTTAAAGAGTCTTGTGGATGGAAAAAGCCTGATTGTTGCCGCAGCCCTTTGGACGGTGTGGCCAACCTTACTTTTAGTCGCACCAAGAATCGGAAACGACCAGATGTTCTATGCCCTGCATGTGCTTTGTCTGCTTTCGGGCTTCAGTTACATTCGCCGCGGGAAAGGCTCGTTCCTTATTGTTGCCGTGATTTGTGCGGCTCTTGCAATCTGGACAAAATCCACAGGCTTTATTTCATTGGCACTTGTAATATTGATGGCTGTTGTAGGCTATCTCAAAAATCGTTCGCCAGAAAAAATTACACCAACCAAACCAGAAATCACAAGCTGGATTTTATTACTTCTAATCTTTGTTGGATTGGCCTTCGAAAAAATAATGGGCGAAGGAGGCCTAGTTTCCAACGCAAACAGTCTGCACTCGGGCTTGAAAGTCGGGAACGAAGCCGGAAACTATCTTTATTTCGATCTGAAGTCTTTCCTAACGGAACCTTATACCAGCGCATGGGCCAACGGTCTGGGCAGAGAATATTTTTTCAATTATGCCTTCAAATCTTCCCTGTTTGGAGAATTCAAACTTGTGGAAACTGCATTGGGTAAGACCTTGGCATCCTTCATTAGCGTGTCATTCCTGGGCTTGATCGTATTCGCGATTCGCGGCTGGCGGAAAACAAAACTGGATGTTTACCATTGGATTCTTTTTATTCAGGGAATCCTGTTCTTTGCAGCATTGGGTTACCTGCGTTACAAATATCCCTACGCCTGCAGCAACGATTTCCGCTACATCATGCCTGTGTTGTTGAGCTTTGTTCCCTATGTTGGATTAGGAGTGTTCCGGGAAGGTGATTCCTTCAAGTGGAATGCGATTGGCGTAGTTATGGTGCTTATTTTTGTGGTTTGTTCTGTGCTGCTGATGGGCTGTATTTTGGGATTGTGATATTCCAGAAGAAACCTTCAAAAAAAGAGACTGCCAAAACGATAATTGGCAGTCTCCGTGAACATTGTTTTGCACCTGAATAGGCAAAATGCAAATTATGCTTTTTCCTTGTAGCCGCACTTGGGGCAAACGCCGTTTTCGTCCAGGGCGATTCCGCAGAGGGGGCAGCGCTTGACGGTGCTTGTGACAGGGAATTCCTGGGAGGCGGCATTCACACCGCTGGTGAATGTGATCTTTGCGATGTTCAACTTCATTTTCAGAAGGTCATAGACAATCTTGATCATGCCTTCCACCGTCATGGTCTCCTTCGTTACCACCAGGCGGCAGTCCGGGTAGGCCGTGGCAAGAGCCGTCTTGAATGCTGGCCCTTTCATCTTGTTTTGCGGATGTCCGTTCCTGATGCCCTGCTTTTCATAGACATCGAGAATCGCGGGGAGCAGTGGGTCGTCTTCACGCAGAATGAGGGCGTGGTCGAAATTCCGCAGAATGTCCCAGGCCGTCTTCTGGATTTCGTTGCAGGGGAACACCATGTTCACGCCCGCGTTGATGGAATCCTCCACTTCGATGGTCAAGATTCCCGTGTGCCCGTGAAGGTATTGCGCCTCTCCCTTGAAACCATAGAAACGGTGGGCGTACTGCAGGCTGAACGTTGTGTAACTTCTCATATTTCCTCCTTGTTCGCATAGCGAACGCTGATGGTTATACCTGCAGTATATCAAACAGAGAGAGGGGAGGACAAGGGGAAAATTTTGTGGTTTGGGTGTGGCGATCGCTGTGGGAGCCTTTACAGTTCATCAATCTGCTTCTGCAAATCCTCCGCTTTCGGGAGCAGTTTGTATTCTGCAACTCCAATAGGCGACACCATATTTGCCAAGGACCATTCTACCACCGTTTTCTTTTTAGACTTGCAAATCAAAAGGCCAATGGTCGGGTTATCATCCTTTTGCTTCAAAAGATGGTCTGATGCCGCCACATAAAATCCAAGCTGACCGATAAAACTTGGACTAAATTCTTCCACCTTCAACTCAACAACTACATAACGCTTCAAACGGATATGATAAAAAAGCATATCAATAAAGAATGAATCCCCTTCCACAACAAGTTCCACTTGCCGCCCTACAAAAGCAAATCCTTTCCCCAACTCCAGCAGGAATCGCATAATGTTTTGCTCCAGGCCAGACTCAAGATTCCGTTCCTTCAACTTCTGTTCTGCAGGAATAAAGTCAAAGGTATAAGATTCCTTCAATATTTCGCTGACATCAAGACGCTCTGTTTCAGGGATGGTCAAATCGAAGTTGTTAACGGACTTCCCAAGGCTTTGATATAAACCTGTTTCCATTTGATGGACTAAAACGGCACGGCTCCAGTTATTTTCAATGGTCTTATTGATGTAGAACAAAGCTTCGTCAACACTCTGGCATTTAGTAATGATTTCCGTATGGTGTCGCCAAGGAATCATTGCAAAACTTTGGGGCATTTCTAAAACTCCACCAACTTGGTGGAGTTTTTCAGAATAGAACAAAAACCACTTTTTCATGAACCACAAGTTTGTGGTCGAAAAGCCCTTCGCTTTAGGGAATTCAGCTTTCAAATCAAGGGAAATCTGGTTTACGACGCCTGCGCCCCACTTTTCCTCGGCCTTCTGTTTTACAAGATCCTGGGCAAGACTCCAGTAAAATTCCAGCATGCCGCTATTTACGCGAATGGCGGTCTGAATTTGAGCATTGCGGAATCGCTGCTTTAAATCAGCAATCCACTTACTGTAGGACTTGTCCATCTTGGAAGAACTACGGATGATTTTATTTTTCATGATGCACCTCATGTTTAGCGTTTAATTGAGGCGTCATTGCGAATCCGGAAGGTCGGATAAAAACAAGACGCATCTAGCCTTTCTATAGCTAGATGCGTCGGGATATAATGTAGATAAAGTTGTGTTTTTGTCTAGGGACTTAAGGAAATTTTACATTTTGATGGGCATCGGGAATAAAAAATGATTCTGCAAACAGTTGTTTCTTTGTTCATATTCCGGCGAGTGCCGCGTTAAGTATTATGAGTTAAACAGTCCGTCGCTTTTCAAGCCTGTAGCGACTGGAGTAAGAATGAGTAATGCTGTTTCTGCCAATTGTGGCGAATTTCATACTGAAGTTTGCGTAGAGAATATTTGTAATCAAAAAAGGGGCCCGGGAAAAGTACAAGACCTTCCTTGGAATGCTGTAAAAATGTATATTAGCGGGAAGCGAAGGAGGTCGATTATGGCGACAATAACAATGGAAGTCCCGGAAGACATCATGAATTTCATGGTGTGTGAAAACAAGTGCGATGAGCTCCGTCGCAACGCTTTGTTGCTGTACCCCTTTATCAAGAACGAGACGATCTCGCATGGTCGTGCCGCCGAAATTTTGGGCATTTCCAAGTGGGAACTGATTGTATTGTATGGGAACGAGGGAATCCCGTATATTGACCAGAGCTGGGAAGAAGTTGAACAGGACGCAGGCAATGTGATGGAACTACTTTCCAAGAGGTAGGGATGATTCAAACCCGATTTTTCAAGGGGAAGCCGACAAAGTAAAAAACTGCAGCTTTCTCAAGAAAGTCTCGATTGCCAATAGCAACACTGTCAATATGCTGGTGCGCATGACTGGTTTGGATCTTGGTGAAAGTGAAGCCATCATCTATTCCGACGAAAACAAGAGCGACCTTTTGATTGTCGATGAAGTTCGAGCCAGACATGTGGCCACGACTATGAAATTACGAATATCCGGCACAATTGGCATTTTAACAGCTGCTAATGAAAATGGGCTGTTGAATAAAGAAGATGCGATTGAATGCGCAAGGATTCTTCGATTGTCCAAAAGGCATATCAGCGAGACGCTCTTAAATTCATTTGTTGAAAATTTGAAGTAGAGTTTCGTAATGCATTCGTGTTAGGCCCCGTAGCCCGTATGGGGTCGGACTCGCGCGGCGCTTGCCTTGTGCAGTCGCACGGAGCGCGAGGATGAACGAAATAAAAACGAGTCGAGTGTCGCGGCGAATGTATTTACATATTCGCCATGACCAAGGCGTTTTTGTATAGCGCAAGAGCGGACAGCACTTGGCAACTTGTTGCCTTAGTGCGCATGGTCCCCGAATGGGGAGGCCGACCCCGGCTCACTTTGCGCAAGCCTGAACTGGATTGCCACGCTTCGCTCGCAATGACTCGGAGGGCCGGGGGAACGCCCAATCATCAGGCCATGAATGTTTTGACAGTTGCGTTCTATAGGCACATGGCCATGTAGGCGGGCAGGCAAATAATTCCGTCGTCCTTGATTTCAAAATTTTTGGGGTGTATAATGTATGCCTCGCCGATTCGCTTGCGGAACTTTTCGCAGAATCTTGTCAACGATTCGTATTTGTACCGCTTGCCCGACTTGACTTCAATGGGGAAAATCTTGAAGTTCACCTTGTTGTTGTCGGTTATGATAAAGTCGATCTCGATGTCGTTTCGGTGCTTTTCTTCGTTGTAGTGGGTGTAGAAAAATGCCTTGTGTCCGTTTGCACGCAGCATTTGCGCTATGGCGTTCTCGTACAGCATGCCTTCGTTCAGGTTGAGCTTGCCGTTGAGAATTTGCTTGTAAAGTTCGTTTTCGGTTATGGCGTTTTCGCTAAAGGCGTGGCTTGCCAGGAGCCCGGTGTCGCCCATGTAGCATTTTATGTAGGCTCTTTCTTCGTTAAGTGTCAGGCCTACATTAGGGTCTGTGCAGTTAAAGCATTCGTTGACGATCCTTGAATTACCGAGCCAGAAGAAGGTGTCTGCATATTGTGCAAAGTAGGAGCCCGCCTGGATTTCGCTGAAGACGATGCGCTTTTCGTGCTGCGAAAGGAATGCGGGAATCTGGTCGAAGATTGCCAGTACGCGGGACTGGTAACGGTCCTCGATTTTCATGATGTCGTCGCGGTACAGCTTTAGAATGTCTCGCTTTTCTTCGTCGCTCCTTTGGAAGGACCGCTTTTCAAGAAACGCCGCGACGCTTTGGGGCATGCCGCCAACGAGAATGTACTCCTTGAAGATGAGCATGGCTTTTTCGTGAAGCCCTCTTTCTAGGGGAATTTTCTTTGCAAAGCAGTTCTTGATGTATTTGACCAGCATGGATTCGCCAAGTGCGTCGCAAAATTCCTCAAAGTCCATGGGGTGCATGTCCATGGCGCGTTCTTCGGAAGGTATCGTGATGTCCTTTACGTTCTGCTGTATGGAAATGAGGGATCCCGTTTCAAGGTAGTCGTAGCGCCCGTCTTTTACGAGTTTCTTTATGGATTGCCTTGCCTTTGGAAATCGCTGCACCTCGTCAAAGATAATCAGGGATTCCCTGTTGAAAAGTTCTACGCCATATTCGGTGGAAAGCACCATGAAAAATGTGTCCAAGTCGCCCAGAAGGTTGTTGAACGCGTTGATTACTGCATTGGAGACATCGTTGAAGTCGATAAGGATGTAGGATCTGTATTCGTGCCTTGCGAACTCTTCGGCGATGGTGGATTTGCCGATACGCCTTGCGCCCTCGATGAGCAGGGCTTTTTTCCCTTGGGTGGTGTTTTTCCAGTCAAGCAGCTTGGAGTAGATTTTTCTTTTGAAAGCCATAAATACCCGTATTTTTGAGAGTGCGCATGTATAAATGTACTAAAAATTAAAGAGAGTGCGCAGGTATAAATGATGTATTTTTGGTTAGAGTGCGCAGATAATCCATTGAAAACTTTTTTGGGGTGCCCTTCCCTAAAAAGTTGACATTTTTTTTGAACGCATCAAAAAAAAAGCCTATATGTAACAGGGTGTTACATATAGAAAAAACAGGCAAAAAATGTATGGAAAATGAGGAGTGTTTGAGGGAAAGCGGTTGTTGCGGGCGGTCGGGAGTTACTTGGTTCTTTTCTACTATTTAGGTGTAAAAGAACGAGGAAAATTTTATGAAGTTCGGTTTGTTGAAAGTTTTTGCGCTTGGATGCGTTGTTCCGTTCGCTGTTGTGCTCAACGCCTGCGGCGATGATAGTTCCACTAGCGGGTCTAGCGATGGCGGCAACCGTGGTGGAATTCCCGACACAGTCGAGACATTCATGGAACTGTCGGACTACGACTGCGGCAAGAGTCAGAAGTGCGTTGCCACCTACCTGACGGAATACCATGACATGGCCGTGTGCGATGGCGACAACGGCTGGGTCATCGGGACTCTCATCGAGAAGATGGACTGCGACTTCTCTTCATCGAGTGCCAAGTCGAGCGATAGCAAGTCCAACGATCCCGCCGAAGTGACCGATGACTCCAGCGACAGCAAGGACAATCCTTCTTCGGCAGGAACATCGACCAAGTCCAGCGCTTCCAAAGAGCCGGACTCCAGCGGCTCCGAAGGCGTGGAAGGCTCTTCCGCAAGCGTTCCCGGCGGCAGCAGCGACGCCAGCGCCTACGACGTGGTCACCGGCACGCTTACCGACTCCCGCGACGGACAGACCTACAGGACCGTGAAAATCGGTGACAAGGTGTGGATGGCCGAAAACCTGAACTACGCCTACACCGGTGTTCCCTATAAATATGGTAGTTACACCTCCGATTCCACCAGTTGGTGCTACGACAACGCCCCTGCCAACTGTGCCAAGTACGGCCGTCTTTATACCTGGGCTGCGGCCATGGACAGCGTGGGCGAGTGGAGCACAAACGGCAAGGGCTGCGGCTATCTTAAGACATGCTTGCCGATATACCCAGTGCGTGGCGTTTGTCCCGAAGGCTGGCATCTGCCGACTCAATCGGAATGGAACACCCTGTTCACGGCGGTGGGCGGTTCATCGGTCGCCGGAACAAAGCTCAAGTCTACGTCCGGGTGGAATAGTAGCGGCAACGGCACGGATGCCTTCTCGTTTTCGGCGTTGCCTGCTGGCCTCAGGAACCTCAGTGGGAATTACGACAACGAGGGCAACTACGCGTACTTCTGGAGTTCTACGGAGCACTATAGCAACACCGCGTACCGCATGTACTTGAACTACGACGATGCGAACCTGGACGTCAGCAACAGGAACCGCGGGCTTTCCGTCCGTTGCGTCAAGGATTCTGACTAAATCTCAAAAGGTTTCCCTATGAAAAACACGTTCGCGAAAAAGTTCGCTGTCTTAGCCCTTGCGGGGGTGCTCGGTTTCGCCCTTTCCGCCTGCGACGATTCGTCGTCGGCGGGTGGCGATGACGTCATTCTGAGTGGCGATAGCCGCGAAGAATCCAGTGATTCTCGCTCCAACGATAAGGATGAAGCAATCTCCAGCAACGGTAAAGTGGAGTCGAATAGGTCCAGTAGTTCGGCAAAAGAAACCAAGACATCTTCTGACTCCAAGAGTTCAAGTTCAGTAAAAGTATCGATTTTATCATCTAGTTCCGTGGCGTTGGCTACACCTTGCAAGACTGAAACCGAAGACAACTGCGAGTATGGCGAGTTGGTGGATGA
>JAZLKF010000078.1:0-9203 GCA_045597525.1 Fibrobacter sp.
CGATTATCTTTGCATCGAATTAAAAAACAAATTCGTTTCAACATTCAAATAAACAAAAATTAAACGAAAGATGCAAATCGATAGACCAAAAATTATCACAGGGTACGGAGACGTTCAAAAAATATCAAACTACCTGCGAAACCAAGAGAACCTCGAGACGACAGATGCCTCGATACGAAATGCGCTGAAGTTCGCCACAGACGGAGAACTGGCGGACAAGATACGCAAAGTGGCAACAGAGGTATTCAATCTTCCGATAGTTCACGAGACCATAGAAATATAAGTATTGACGCAACAAAAACATCAGAAACATGCCAACGTATTACACCAACTACCCAGAGAAGACAGAGCCGCTGGTACATCGTATCGCGGGAAGCACGAGAATCATAGACCTGACGGTGGAACAGCTGCAGGAGGTACTGACCAAAGCACTCCAAGGGGCAGCCAAGACACTCGCACCATCGGCGCCTGACGAATATGCCTACGGACTTAAGGGGCTTGCGGAGGTCCTCGGATGCGGAGAAACGAAAGCCGCTGAGGTTAAGGCATCCGGAAAATACAAGGAGGCTATCCGTCAGAGCGGACGAAAGATAATCATTAACAAGACGCAACTATTGCGCATGCTATAGCCTATGACTGAGAAAACAAGACATTACTGCAGGATAGCAATAGTAATTATTGCTGCGGGAATAATAGGGGCCGTATTCATTGCGATATGCAATCTGCTCGAGCAATTGACAAGTTACGTCAACTACCTTGTATGGGGCACATCAATTTACAAATAAATAAATAACAACAGACTATGAAAATTTCAATCAGAGAAATCATCATCGAGGGCACAGCACCAGAGATAAAAGGACTGTTCTCGTCCTCACAAGAGCTGACTGCGGAGATAGTCAACACCTGCAGCGCCGCTACTGCCACTGCTACTGAAACCAAAGAGACCGACCCGAAGCCGGAAGAGACTGAAAAGGTCACAGCTCCAGCAGCGGAGCCTGCCGACGCTCCAGCAGCTGCACCCGCAGAAGAAGAAGAGGCAAAACCGAAAGCAGCCACACCCGCAGAGGGGAAGATAAGCAACGAGGACGTGAGGGAGGCGATGGAGAAGGTGAGACTCAAGTTTGAATATGGAACTCCAGCTCCGGGCGAAGATAAGGGACCTAATGAAGAAATGGACGAGACTATCCATAAGGCGCTGACTAAGGCATTCAAGCAAGCAGCCAAGGCGTGCGGATCCGACAAACCGAGCACACTCGACGAGGACAAGAGGGCCGACTTCATTAATACAATCCGCAATCTCTCGATAGTTGACGGACAGTTTATACCATTCTAATCTTAATCAAAAATTATGGCAACATCAACACACGCATTTCTGAGCCCGAGCGCAGCGCACAGATGGATGAACTGCCCGGCAGCGCCAAGCCTCGAAAGTGAGGTGGAGGACAAAGGCTCCGTATTTGCAGCCGAGGGCACTCTTGCGCACGCTATATGCGAGGCAAAGCTGAAAGCGATAGACGGCGCGAAGATAGCGCCAATTTATTACGAGGAGGAGAACGACGGTCACTGTTGGGAATCACACGAGCTGTATCACCCGGAAATGGAAGATCACACAGATTACTACAGGGACTGCGTATTCCACAAGCTCCTTGACGCAAGGAAGACAACAAGGGATGCCAAACTGATTATTGAGCAGACGCTGGATTTCAGGACCTGGATTCCTGACGGATTCGGAACAGCCGACGCAATCATTATAGCAGACGGGACAATGGACGTTATCGACTTCAAGTACGGTAAGGGCGTACAGGTCAGCGCGCATGAGAATCCGCAGATGATGATATACGCGCTCGGAGCTCTGGAACTATACGAAAACGAATACGATATCCGCAACATTCGCATGACAATAATCCAGCCACGACTCGACAGCGTGAGCGAATACGAAATGTCCGCATCAGACCTCCAGTTCTGGGGAAACTCGGTGCTCAAACCTAAAGCGGAGGCAGCCTACAAATGCAAGGATAATCCGATTGTGGCGGAGAAGACGGAACAGAAGGCGGGAGCTTGGTGCAAGTTCTGCGGGGTGAAGGCTAAATGCAAGGCGCTCGCCGAGCTTGCCAGAAGACAATCTGAAGATCACCCGACACCGAACCTGCTTACTGATGACGAGATGGCGGAACTCCTGCATCACCTACCGACAATTAAGACATGGGTGACCGCTGTAGAACAGTATGCGCTCGAACAGGCGATAGGCGGTGCACAATACAAAGGCTGGAAACTTGTTGAGGGCAGAAGCGTTAGAGTAATCACAGATGCCGCAGAACTCGCCAAGAGACTGAACGGTGAGGGATTCCAGGACGAAGCCATCTACAAGCCGCAAGAGCTTAAAACTCTTACAGCCCTTGAGAAGATTGTGGGCAAGAAAGCACTGGGGGACATTGCGGGGGAGCTGATAGTCAAGCCGCAGGGAAAACCCACGCTCGTCGAGGAGTCCGACAAGCGCAAAGAATGGACGTCTGCAGCAGCTGACTTTGCAGGAGTAAATGTAGAATAACTTTTCAATTTCACCAATTTATAAACTTAATAAAAAAAAGTATGGCTAAGATTACAGCACAGATGAAAGGCGCTGACCGAGTAATCACAGGAATCGTAAGATTGTCATTCCCGTATCTCTTTCAGAAGAGACAGAACGAGGATGGCACGGAAGGTAAGTATGAGGCTTGCCTCCTCATTGACAAGAACGACAAGTCAACAGTTGACTGCATCAACAAGGCGATTGAGGCAGCGCAGGCAAGAGGACTCAAAGAGAAGTGGGCTGGCAAACTCCCAAAGAAGCTCCAGCTCCCACTCAACGACGGAGATGACAGAGATGATGACCTCGAAGGATTCGCGGGCCACTACTACGTCAACGCAAAGAGCAAGATTAAGCCAAACGTGGTGGACACCAAATGCGCAAAGATTCTCGACGCGGAGGAAGTGTACGCAGGATGTTATGTGATTGCCGCAATCAGTTTCTATCCTTACAACACCAACAGTAACGGAATCGGAGTGAGCCTCGACAACATCATGAAAGTAAAGGACGGTGAGCCGTTTGCCGGCAAACCTTCTGCTGACAACGACTTCGAGGGTATAGACATTGAGGATGATGACGACGAGGATCTCTAATAAGAACATAAAATAATTATTAACCAAACTAAGGTGCGTATGAAGTAATTGGTATAAAGGTTTTTCAAGACAGCCCGGAAAGACGGGCATCCGGAGGATTTCTCAAGGCCGAGAGATAGGACAAACGGCCAATACTCCATTCTTATTGTTACACGACATATTTCTCATTCCCATTCAAAAAAAAAGCCCTTTATCACAGGTTCGAGCCCTGGGTCCTCCACATTTTTGTTTAACTGGTTTTATATGTAATTTCTACTTGTAATATTCCCGAACGAACGGTGGTTCGTACAGATGTAACATTTATCAAAATTCATTACTCACCGTGAGGCGCTGAATTTATAAGTTAAGAGAAATACTCCGCCTCCGTTCGGGAGAATATGGGCGGTTTTTTCACAAGGGCAGCGCGCTAAGACCTCCGCGCAGGAAAATAGGGGGGCACTTGTAATTCATGTTAGATTTAGGATTGTTATTAGTTTAAATTTTCGCATCTCGGTTCGAGTCCGAGGCTGCCCGCTACACCAGAGACCGAGAGGTCAAAAATTTACCGAAAAGAAAGACAGCCGGAAAAGAGCGAAGCGGCACAAAAGAAATGAGCTCAACTACCAAGCGTGGTAGAGAAATCAGGCGAAATCAAGCAATTGTAAAAACTAACTCATGGTGAGTAATCCGGGAGGACGAAAACCAAACGCTCTCCAGGCCCGGTAGGCGGGATTGTTCAGATAGCCATAATTAGTTCGAGGTTTTTAATGTTAGTAAAAATGAGTAAAGGAGGTTCGAGTCCTCGGGAGAGCACCAACAAAAACAAGACAAAGATGACAAACAAGGACAGATTCACACTGGCAAAAATTGCGAGCTTTTTTAGTAAGGAGGATATCCTGAAGATTACGACAGCCGTGTTCTTCACTCCGCTTATCAAGACCGATGAATGGACGGTGGTGCTGGAGCTGTGCGGATCCTTGGATAAGAGCCTTATCTATGCGCGCCAGAATGCAGATGCGGAACCGGAGATGGTAATCTTTCCGGAGGCGATAGACTGTATGCTCGATTGCAAGGACGAGGAATGGTTCATAGAACATGAGACCGATGAAATACATGAGCTGGGGATAGATATCGAGACATACTCACCGGAACCGCTTGCGGACTGCGGAGTGTACCGATATGCGGAGCACCCGGACTTCGAGGTGTTGCTCTTCGCATACTGCTTCAATGGCGGACCGGTCAGGGTGGTAGATACAGCACAGGGCGAACGGCTCCCGATCAAGATACTGGACGCACTAATAAGTCCGTCCGTCGTAAAAACTGCGTTCAACGCCAGATTTGAACGCATCTGTCTCACTCATTTTCTCACAAAACACTACGCTTTATCTGTGTTTCATTTTCTCGATCCGGCACAATGGGACTGTACCATGATTCGATGCGCCAGATTAAGTCTTCCGCTTTCGCTCGGAGCAGCCGCCAAAGTGCTGAATGTCGTCAAGAAGATGGAAGAAGGTAAAGACCTGATACGTTACTTCTCCGTCCCTTGCAAGCCGACAAAAGCGAATGGCGGCAGGACACGTAATCTCCCGGAACATGCGCCGGACAAATGGGCTGTGTTCAAGAGGTACTGCAAGCGAGACGTGGAGGTAGAACAAGCGCTCCGACAGAAGGTGTGCAAGATGGAGATGCCGAAATGGGAAAAAGAACTCGATATACTCGATAGCCTGATAAACGACCGAGGAGTGATGATAGACCAAGAACTCGTAACTAATGCCGAGCGAATGGATCAGGAATACAAGGAACGCCTCAAGGAGGAAGCGAGACAGATAACAGGACTTGACAATCCGAACAGCAACGCCCAGCTGAAAGCCTGGCTGGAGAAGGAAACAGGCATGACCGTAAAAAGTCTGAATAAAGGAACACTGCCGGAACTTAAGGCCGAGACAGCGGGCGATGCTGCAAGGATTCTTCAGATACGTGAAGAGCTGGGTAAAACCAGCACAAAAAAATATTCTGCGATGCTTGACTGCGTATGTCGGGACGGGCGAATACGAGGCTTGCTCCAGTATTGCGGTGCAGTTAGGACAGGGCGATGGGCGGGCAGACTTGTGCAAGTTCAGAATCTGCCACAGAACCATTTGAACGACCTCGACAGAGCCAGGAACCTCGTCAAGCGGGGAGACCTTGAGGAGATGGAGCTGAACTTCCCAAGCGTACCGCCTGTTCTTTCAGAACTTATCCGTACAGCGTTTGTGGCTAAGCCCGGATGCATCTTCCATGTATGCGATTTCTCAGCCATTGAAGCAAGAGTGATAGCCTGGATTGCCAACGAGGAATGGGTGCTGGAGGTATTCAGGACGCATGGTAAGATATACGAGGCAGCCGCCTCGCGGATGTATAACGTGCCGATAGAGGAGATATCCAAGATGGATCCTCGCAGACAAAAGGGTAAAATCGCAACTCTCGCACTTGGGTACCAGGGGGGCGTAGGTGCTCTTGAAGCAATGGGGGGCTCAAAGATGGGGTTGACCGAGGAAGAAGAATGGCAGATAGTCAAGGATTGGCGGGCAGCAAATCCGCGCATTGTGAGACTGTGGAAGCACGTGGAGGATGCTGCCAAGAACACAATAAGAACCCATGAGCAGAGCGTCATCGAGCGGGGTATCAAGTTCGAGTGGAAATGGGGAGGACTTCTTGTGACTCTCCCAAGCCAAAGACCGATATACTATCCAAGGGCGGGATTCCTCGATGACGGGAGAATACGATATGAAGGACAGAATCAAACGACAAAGCAATGGGAGGAGGTCGAGACATACGGAGGCAAGATGACCGAGAACATAGTACAGGCATTCGCACGAGACTGCCTTGCAATTACGATGTTACGACTCGCACACAACGGTTTTAATGTGGTATTCCACATTCACGACGAATGTATTGTGGAGGCAACACCGGGTCAAACACTCGACCAGATAGAACAGATATTCTCGTTAGAAATCCCATGGGCGAAGGGGCTGCCTCTCAAAGGTGCGGGTTACACCACGCCATACTACCTGAAGGATTAATCATTTAAAACTTAAAACTTAAAAATATATGGAAATTCAAATCAATAACGTTTTCGGGGAGTGCCTATACTCCCTTGATACGGAGGATAATTCATTGAGAGTAACGCTATCAATAGCTGTTAAGGCAGAAGCCAACCTCAGAGGAGCCGACCTCAGAGGAGCCGACCTCGCAGGAGCATACCTCGCAGGAGCATACCTCGCAGGAGCCGACCTCGCAGAAGCCAACCTCAGAGGAGCCGACCTCGCAGGAGCATGCCTCGCAGGAGCATACCTCGCAGAAGCCGACCTCACAAGAGCCGACCTCAGAGGAGCCGACCTCGCAGAAGCCAACCTCAGAGGAGCCGACCTCACAAGAGCCGACCTCACAAGAGCCGACCTCAGAGGAGCCGACCTCAGAGGAGCCGACCTCACAAGAGCATACCTCGCAGAAGCCGACCTCACAAGAGCATACCTCGCAGAAGCCGACCTCGCAGGAGCCGACCTCAGAGGAGCCGGCAAGAGTGCACTCACGGGATTCATTTCTTCATCAACAGGCAGGAGGCTATAGAATATTTAATATGAGACACAGAAAACGCATTTCTAAAAAGATATACCACAAGGGACTTAAAGCCCTTCCGGGAGTCAGCATCGGGACGATCATGATATTGTGTCTGGTTAATCACGCACAATGCATATCACGCAGATTTAACGAAATTCTTAAATCAAAATATCAGCCATGATTGAGTTCGACATTTCGACAGGTAAATCCCGCCTTGAAACGAGGTGGCGAAACGAACGGTGGACATGGGACCGGCTCACCGACAGATTGAGAGTCACACAGAGGACCGCTGAGACCGTCGCTGAGTACAAGAACGCGAGCAGGCAGCGAAAGGGGGAGATTAAGGATGTCGGCGGATTCGTAGGAGGTTACATATCCGGAGGACGAAGGAAGAGCGGCGCAGTTCTGCACAGGCAGCTGGTCACTCTTGACATTGACTATGGGCGCAGGGGGATATGGGACGACATAACGCTCAACTTCGACTGCGCAGCATGTATATACTCCACGCACTCGCACACTCCGGACAAACCGAGGCTGCGACTTATCATGCCCCTCAGCAGAGAGGTGAACGGGGATGAGTATGAGGCTATCGCACGCAAGGTGGCGGGCACTATAGGGATTGACCTTTTCGACGATTCGACGTATCAGCCAGAGAGACTGATGTATTGGCCGAGTACACCGAAGAACGGAGAGTACGTCTTCGAGAGCCAGGAGGGGGAAGCGCTGGACGCTGACGAGGTGCTGGAATCATACAGGGACTGGAGGGACAGCTCACAGTGGGAAGTCAGCAGTCGTGTGGGGGACATTATCCGCAAGGCGATGACCAAGCAGGGCGAACCGACAGACAAGCCAGGAGCTGTAGGACGGTTCTGCCGGGCTTACGACATTCACGAAGCGATAGAGGAATACCTGAGTGATGTGTACGAACGATGCGCTGACGAGAACAGGTACACTTACCGGAACGGAAGCACCGCCGCAGGACTCGTGACCTACGAGGACAAGTTTGCATACAGCCATCATGGAACGGATCCGACCGGGGGAAAGCTCTGTAACGCCTTCGACCTGGTACGTATTCACAAGTTCGGGCTTATGGACGAGGAGGCGAGAGCCGACACACCTGTCAACAAGCTGCCAAGCTATGTGGAGATGGAGAGGCTGGTGGGCAAAGACAGGAAGGTACGAGAGGAGGTGGACGAGAGGACGAGACAGAGGCTGATGGAGGACTTCTCGCACGTGCACATAGATGCCGACGAGGAAGAGACGGACGACAAATGGATAGCCAAACTGGAGACGGACAAGAAGGGAAACTATGTGAGCAGCGCAGCTAATATCATACTCATTCTTGAGAACGCCAAGGGGCTGAAGAACAATATCCGCCGCAACGAGCTCATACATGCGGACACCATATCACGTGACTTGCCGTGGAGACGCAGGACTGAGGGGACAGGCGAGAGGTGGGGTGACGAGGATGACAGCCATCTGATTGTGTACCTGGAGACGGTGTACGGGATTACCGGTAAGGACAAAATCCTGACTGTCAAAGACACGATAGCGTCCAAGCATTGGTTCCAGCCGGTGAGAGATTATCTAAGGGGACTCACGTGGGACGGACAGCCGAGAATAGACTCTTTGTTCATTGACTATCTCGGTGCCGAGGACACGGAACTGATGAGGGCGGTGTCAAGGAAAGCACTGACTGCTGCGGTCTCCCGGGCATTCCGACCAGGGTGCAAGTATGACTACATCACGGTACTCCAGGGAACGGAGGGCATCGGCAAGTCAACAATCCTGAGAAAGCTCGGAGGCAAGTGGTACACGGACAGCATCACGAGCCTCGAGGGCAAGGAGGGCAGAGAGCAGATCCAGGGGTACTGGATAGAAGAGATAGGAGAACTTGTAGGTATAAGACGCAGCGAGGTGGAGAGCATCAAGGCATTTTTGTCCTGTCAGACAGACTCCTTCAGACCCGCATACGGAAGGGTGCGCCAGGAATTCAAGAGGCAATGCGTATTCTTTGCCACCACAAATGAGAAGGAATTTCTGAAGGGGGACACGGGCAACCGTCGATTCTGGCTTGTGGAGTGCAAGAATGCGCCAAGGCTCTCGGTATTCGACGACCTCGATCAATATGCCATCGACCAGATGTGGGCAGAGGCGGTAGTGGCGTTTCACGAGGGAGAGGAGTTGTATCTGCCGAGGGAGCTGGAGGACGAGATGCGCAAGATCCAGAGGGCCGCCAACGAGGTAGAATGCGATGCGCGCAAGGGCATGATTGAGGAATATCTCAATAAGCCTCTGCCGGTTGACTGGGCAAGCAGGGACATCAACAGTAGAATCGTATATCTCGCGGATGACAAAGAGCAGGAATTCAACGGAGTGACAAAGCGCGACAGGGTATGCGCGCTGGAGATATGGTGCGAAGTGTTCCATGGACGAATTGACGATGACAGGGTGCGCTTTAAGGT
>JAZLKF010000081.1:0-19232 GCA_045597525.1 Fibrobacter sp.
AGGTCGTGGCTGAGCGTGCCTGTGCTTACCAAGCCCAGGCGGTACTGCTTGCTGATGTTCTCGAATTCGATTGCGGTGACCATGTTCAGGAATGTAGTAAAAAATATGGAGCCAAGTCTGGTCGGGGGTGGCGGGAATGGGGATTTGGGGGAACGTGGAAAAATTTATTGCGGGTGTTTTGTCAAATTTTTAAAACTAGTGTATATTTGTGCAGTCTAACCAAAGTAAAGCCGTTTTTGTTCACGCCTGTAAAACGGAAAGGATATGTTATGAAGAAGAAAGGTACCCCTGTTGCAGGGAGCGAAATTGTCCTCATTGACGAGAGTTTCTTGAAGAACAAGGTTTACACCATTCGTGGTGTAAAGGTGATGCTTGACGCCGGTCTGGCGGAGATTTACGGGTATGAGACGAGAGCTTTTAATCAGCAGGTGAAATTAAACATCGACAAATTTGACGATGATTTTAGATTCCAACTTACGGATGATGAATTCAAACGTTTGATGTCAAAAAATTTGACATCAAAAACTGGACGGGGCGGAACAAGAAAACTTCCTTTTGTCTTTACCGAGCAGGGTATTTACATGCTCATGACGGTTCTTAGAGGTGGTCTTGCAACGCTGCAAAGTAAAGCAATAATCCGTCTATTCAAGGACATGAAGGACTACATTGCTGCCGAAAATCAGCAGTTACTGGGGGTTGTTCCAACTGCGTTCAAATAGCAACCCTCACGGCTCAACATTCCCACGAAATTGCTGAAATTCGCACGGATGTGACTCGTTTGGAGGTGGAGTCCTTGAAAACCCAAGAATCGCTGGACAAAGTCATGGAGTTTTTCATGATCCGTCCACCTACAAGTATATGTTGATTCTGAACGGCCAGAGGTTGGAGGCCGATGTTGCCTACACGCAGGTTTATGGCATGGCTCAGAAGTCAATTTTCGTGTTTGATGATTTTGTTGGCGTAAAAACACTGGATTTATTGCGAGGTGTTGCTCAGAATGTGAATGTGACGATTTTTAGCGACCAGCGGAATGGCTGCGCTTTGACTCAAACGATGATTGACGACTTCAAGGCTGCTCGTCCTGACGTTTCCTTCGAGCGGAGGCCTGCCGGCGGTATATTCCATGACCGTTATATCGTTTTGGATTACAAAACGGAAAAGGAGAAGATTTTTCATTGTGGAGCTTCGAGCAAGGATGCTGGCAAACGTGTGACAACGATAGACGACATTGAATACCCTGAAGTCTATCACGAGCTGATTGAGGGTGTGTTGAAGTTGCCTGTTCTGCCTTGACCGTGTTTGCTGTGGATTGTTTTATCGTCGCTTTTGTCGACGGTTTATCGCCGGTTTAGCGTCGGTTTATGTTTGATGAAATTCGCGTTAGGGATCGATGTGGCGAAGCCATTCGGACTCGCGAAGCGAGGCTGAACGGAAAAATTTTCGTGTAAGATGTTCTGGCTAGATGTTTACGAAAATTTCATAACGCGAGAGCCCGCCCCGGCTTGCCGGGGAACGCCCGAAATCAAGCTGCCATATTATGGCTTTTCAAGTTGAAATTTTGCGGCCGATGATGCCCACGACGTCGCCCTGTTCCACCTTGAAGTTGATGTCCTTCAGGGCCCACACGTAGTCGCTGGAACCTTTGCTTGCTCGGTCGTTGGTTTCGCCCACTTTGAGGTAGGGGTCCTCGCGACGCAAGATCTTGGTCTGCCAGAATCGATTGAGGTCGTGGCTGAGCGTGCCTGTGCTTACCAAGCCCAGGCGGTACTGCTTGCTGATGTTTTCAAATTCGATTGCGGTTGCCATAATAGACGAAAGAACGGTGCTTCGCACCTACAGACGAGTGACGAGAGAGGCGCGGGTTGTTATTGTGGGAATGTAGTAAAAAAAGGAGATCCCGGCTCAAGGCCGGGATGACAGGTTGGAGGATTTGGGGGAACGTGAAAAATTTATTGCAGGTGTCTTGTCAAATTTTTAAAACTAGTGTATATTTGTGCAGTCTAACCAAAGTAAATCCGTTTTTGTTTATGCCTGTAAAACGGAAAGGAAAAAGAAAATGTATATTGAAAGTATGTCCTCTTTAAAAGAACAAGTCATTCAAAAAGTTGGCGTCATGTCTGATGCTGACTTGGCGTTCTTTGTTGAAATTTTGGACCGTTTAAGCTATAAATCAAGTGAAACTCCTCGTACAGCATGTAAAATTGGAATTTGCCGAAATCAAAAGCTTGTGGCAGATGGCTACGACATTGATGAAGACAATGAAGAAATTGCAATGTTGTTCGAGGGGGTGTAATGCGCTATCTTCTTGACACCCACATAATTCTTTGGGCTCTTAGCGACAATGAAAAATTGCCGCAGGATGTTCGTTTGATGTTGCAAAACCTGTCAAATCAGTTTTTCTTTAGCACGGCATCGGTTTGGGAAGTTGCTATAAAGCATGAACGTAATCCAAATCTTATGCTTATTTCTGGAAAAGAGTATTCTGAAAAGTGTGTAGAGATGGGATTGGTTAATTTGCCGGTTGAAAATCGGCATGTTGATTCTTTGGAAACATTGAAGCGTTCGCCAAACGAGTTTCCGCATAAGGATCCTTTTGATAGGATTATGCTTGCGCAGGCTAAGGCGGAAGGATTCAAGTTTGTTACCCATGATTCGCTAATCCCTGGGTATAACGAACCTTGCGTAATGTCCGTATAATTTTAATTTTTTTTTCATCTCAAGAATTCGTTCTCCTTATCGAGATCAAAATCGTTAAAATGCGTATATTTGTGCAGTCTAATCAAAGTAAAGCCGTTTTTGTTTATGCCTGTAAAAACGGAAAGGAAAATTACTATGCAACAAATGCAGAATAATATCTATATTAGCCAAGAGCAAACGGGAGTTTTTATGACTGACGAACTGACTTTGGCTTCTCTGAATCCGGCTCAAATGCTGGTAGTTGAGTCCTTCGCTAGCGTTACTAGTGAAGAAGAGTTGGCTGCGTTGACAAAACTTCTTAAAAATTTTTATGCAGAACGTCTTGAACAAGAGCTTGATAAGCGTTGGGAAGACGGATCTTTCGGCCAGGAAAAACTGGATCAGCTGAAGACAGAACATCTTCGTACTCCTTATCGGGGGTAGTCATGCGAAAGATTGTTATTGATACGAATGCCATGCTGCAGATGCTTGGTAGTCTTTGCGTGTCAAGCTGATTACATTGTTTCTGACGATTCACATTTTAGAGAACTTAAAGATGTAAGCTTTCCTAAAATAAATCTGAAAACACTGGAATCGTTTGCTCGTGATTTTGACGCTGATTGAGATGGGCTTTTGTGTAATTTGCGTTAGGGATCGATGTGGCGAAGCCATTCGGACTCGCGAAGCGAGGCTGAACGGAAAAATTTTCGTGTAAGATGTTTCGGTTAAATGTGTGCGAAAATTTTATAACGCGAGAGCCCGCCCCGGCTTGCCGGGGAACGCAAAATACTACTTGACAAGTAGTGAACGTTTGTGTATCTTTATTGTCGTGAGAATTAATCCTCTTAGCTGAAATTGGAGAGGTGATTAACTCTCTGCCATGTGTCGCTGGAACGTGCAATCGCATTTCCGCAGGACCTCTGAGGGGAATCGGCCCCTCGGCAGCATGCGTAGAGCATGGGATTTCGGGAATCCCGTAGAATAATTCATGAAAAAGAATGTGGTTGCCGGCAATAGTGCCGAGTTTTCTCTCGTGGACGAGAGTTTCTTGAAGAACAAGGTTTACACCATCCGTGGCGTAAAGGTGATGCTTGACGCCGATCTGGCGGGAATTTATGGGTATAGTACCAAGCGTTTTAATGAACAGGTTAAAGCCAATATTGAACGTTTTGATGATGATTTCAGATTTCAGCTCACAAAAGAGGAAGTTCTCTCTTTGAACTTGAGGTCGGAAAAATCGACCTCAAGTTGGGGTGGTTTACGCTACTTGCCTTACGCGTTTACCGAACAAGGTATTTACATGCTCATGTCGGTCTTAAAAGGTCCTTTGGCTGTCGCTCAAAGTAAGACCATCGTTCGTCTTTTTAAAGACATGAAGGACTACATAGCCTCAGAGAACCAGCAGTTACTCGGTTGTTCTAATTGTGTCCAAATTGCTGCTTTGACTGCCCAAAATTCAAAGGAAATTGCCGAAATTCGCTCTGATTTTAGCGTTTTCAAGAATGAAACCCAAGATTCTTTGGGCATGGTCATGGAGTTTTTCCACGACCCGTCTACTTACAAGCACCACCTGATTCTGAATGGGCAAAAACTGGAGGCTGATGTCGCTTACACGCAGATTTATGGTATGGCTCAGAAGTCAATTTTCGTATTTGATGATTTTGTTGGCGTAAAAACACTGGATTTATTGCGAGGTGTTGCTCAGAATGTGAATGTGACGATTTTTAGCGACCAGCGGAATGGTTGCGCTTTGACTCAAACGATGATTGACGACTTCAAGGCTGCTAGGCCTGATGTGGATATTGAGCGGAGGCCTGCAGGCGGTATATTCCATGATCGCTATATTGTGTTGGATTACAAAACAGACCATGAAAAGATGTTCCACTGTGGTGCGTCAAGTAAGGACGCTGGAAAGCGCGTAACAACGATAGACGACATTGAATACCCTGAAGTCTATCACCAGTTGATTGAGGGGGTGTTGGGTGATTTAGTTTAGTTTGAGGTGCAAAAATTGCACCTCAAGAATTAGTTCTCCTTGTTACTTTGAACTTGAGGTCGAAAAAAACGGCTTCAAGTTTTTTGGGGAGAACGCTATTTTTGCTGTTGTTGAATGAACAAAAATTTCGTTCCTTGAAATCACAAAATGTGATTTCAAGTTGGTGGCTAGAGATGCGTTTTTGCAACTTGATGTCCAAAAAATGGATTTCAAGTTTTCACGTTCCTTATCAAGGTCAAAATTTTTGACCTTGAACCACGCTGGGAAAATCTGGTTATAAATTTCAATAGAAATTAGGATTTATAACTATGTACATGGTGTAACAAAAAAATGCCGTAAGTGACAATTTTTTGTTGTAGAATATTGGCTAAGTGTGAATGTGCAAATTGTCAAAAACTGGTGGCATCCATTACTTCATTTGCGGTGCAATTTTTGCTGATTGAAGATGGTTTATTGAACTTGATGTGAAAAAATTACACTTCAAGTTGAATTCCGAAGTGACCATGGAGTATGCCGAATATGTTCAAGGTGCAAAAAATCCACCTTGAAATTTGTGGTCAAATTTTTTGACCGCAAATATAAATGTGTTGAGACGAGCTTATCCCTATGCCTTTACGGAACAAGGCGTATGTGTGTGCATGAGTGGTTTCAAAAGGCAATTTAGCGACCAAGCGAATATCTTGGGATTTCTAAGGTCAAAATTTTTGACCTTAGACCACGCTGAAAAAATCTGGTCATAAAGTGTGACGGGTTCAAAATTTCAAGGTGTAGATTTTGAATTCGATTTTAATAATATAACGGAATTCCGTGAGATTGAAAATCGGGTTTTAGTGTTTTAGCAACTTGAGGTCAAAAAATTTGACTTCAAGTTTACGCTCTCTTTTTATTATGGAATATTTGCTAAGTGTAAATTGAGCAAATCGTCAAAAACAATGAAAATTTGACGATTTTGTGGTATGGTGTAAAATCGTCAAAAACTGGTGGCATCCTTTAAGAATTCTTCGTTAGGGATTAATTTTTGTTATGCAAGAGTCTTGTCAATTTTACAAAACTGACACTGTATACCCACAATGTTTAAATCCTACCCAAATGTTGCCCCAAGTTTACATTTAGGCGGTTTTGGGAGAATTTGCGCTTGAACTGACCCTGCTTGACTGCGGTTTGACTGCGGATGGTCATAAACACAAAAGGTATACAGTGTCTTTATTGTCGTGAGAATTAATCCTCTTAGCTGAAATTGGAGAGGTGATTAACTCTCTGCCATGTGTCGCTGGAACGTGCAATCGCATTTCCGCAGGACCTCTGAGGGGAATCGGCCCCTCGGCAGCATGCGTAGAGCTTCTTGAAGAACAAGGTTTACACCATCTGCGGCGTAAAGGTGATGCTTGACGCCGATCTGGCGGAAATTTATGGGTATAGTACCAAGGATTTCAATAGGCAAGTTAAGAATAATATAGAGCGTTTTCCCGAGATTTTCCGATTTCAGCTGACTAAGGACGAAATTGCTGAATTATCGAGGTGCAAAAATTGCACCTCGATGCAGGTCAAAGGGGTGAAAGGTGGGCGAGTCTATTTACCTTATGCCTTTACAGAACAAGGTATTTACATGTTGATGACAGTTCTTAAGGGGGAGCTTGCTATTAAACAAAGTATTGCCATAATGCTTTTGTTCAAAGACATGAAGGACTACATTGTTGCCGAAAACCAGCAGTTCTGTACTTATAGAAGTTTATTTCGCCGATGGTGCGGAGGGTGTCCACGACAACGGAGTCTTCTGTGTAGTAGTGACGTTGCAAAAAGTCGCTGAGATTGGGTTCGTTGATGACGATGACGTTGCTGTCGACGACTTGTCGCATGGGGTTGGTGACGCCGTATTCTGCAAGAGCCTGGGTAATTTCGGGCAGATAGGGGGTCCAGTAGCCAAGGCTGATGGTGTTCCTGTAGCTGCCAAAGGGCTCTGCCTTGTAGGGGGGCATCTTGTGGTGGCTGAATCGCATGTAGGCGTTCATGCTTAACAGGAACATTTTGTTCTGGTTGCTGTCAATGTAGTCGAAGACTTGGCTATAGTCGGTGGAGTCTTCGATGGCCAGGGTGCGGCTTCTTCCGGAGCTGGGGTCGCGAACGGTTTCACCGGAGGTGGCGTAGGAGATTGTATTTGCTAGGGCGATAATGGTGAGTGCCGCGGGTGTAATTTTTCGGGGAATCTGGAACTTGAATTGGTTCCAGAGGGGTATAGCAAGAATGGCGGCGTAGAGCCAGAAACCGCTTTCTACGCGGTATACAAGGCGGTTCTGCGCCAGGAGCATTGTCATGAGCAGAAACGTGGAGGCCAGGGTTACCCAGAGGTAAGGGAATAGTTTTCGGTTGGTGACCAGGATAATGATGCAGGCGGCGAACCAAACCCAGAACAGGGGAGATTGCAAGCTGTGGGCCAGGGCCTTGAGTAATCTGCTGGGGATGGTTCCCTTTTCGATTTTATCGCTGTAGGCGTAAATGGAGCTGCCGATGGCCTGCATGCTGTCCTTGGCGAAGGTCTCGGTGTCGTAGAATGTCCATTCGGTGAGTATGTGGTAGTCCTTGCCCGACTTGCCCATTTCTTCCAGGTCTTCGTAGACTGCATTCTGGTTGTAGTTGTTGCCGTCGCCCAGCATGGCGCGGGGGCCTTGGATTTCCATGTAGGGCTTGTATTCCGGGGTGGTGTAAAGGCTGCGGTCCCAGTGCTGGAGGCCGAAGGCTGCCACAAACATGACTGCCAAGGTGATAATGACAGGAATCTTGTTTGCCCAACATTTTTTGATGAGGAACAGGAGGCTTACGCAGAAGAAGGGCATGCCCATGAGGAAGGCTTGCCAACGCATGACGCTACCCCAGAGGAGGAGGAAGAGCGCGTAGATATAGGGTAGGGTGTGGGAGATCCCGGCTCGGAGGCCGGGATGACAGTTGGAAGTGCCGGGATGACAAACCGCATTGGCGAACACCAGCATGCCGGCGGCGCTGAGGAGGCTTGCGCACTGGGTGAATTGCACCACCAGGTAGAAGTCGCTGGCGAACAGTGCGACAAACAGGGTGGCGAGCAGTGTTCCCCATTGGTTCCCCATCTTTTTTATGATGATGTAGCTGATGGTGGTAAAGCTCAGGAACACGCTGAACATTTCACCGATGTAGTACCAGCCTACGGTGGGGAACAGCATGTAGAAGGGGAGCAGGGCGTAGCCGTACAGGGCGTTTACGAAAAGCAGGTGGGGGTTGTAGTCGGTGCCGTGGGCTCCGGTAAGTACCGCCGCCATGAAGTAGTCGTCGATGGCGCCGAACTTAAGGTCGCCAAAGATCAGGCAGAGGGCCAGGAAAAATACGTTGATAAGAAGCGCAAACAACAGGGGAGATCCCGGCTCGGAGGCCGGGATGACATGCTTGGAGGCAATGAAGTCATGTTTGCTTGAATTCATTAAGTTTTTTCCCTAATGACGTATTGGGGGCTCTGGTTGATGCTGATGTAGATTCTGCCCACGTATTCGCCGATAAGGCCAAGCAGGAGCATGATCATGCCGCCGATAAAAAGCATGGTGGCAAGGATGCTGGTATAGCCCACGGGGATTTCGGGGCGCATCAGTTTTTGGTACACCACGATTCCGCCGGCAACAAGGCCTATGATGGCGCAGATGAACCCGATGAACGTGGCTGCGCGCAGGGGCTTGACGCTGAAGGCGGTGAATCCGTTGATCCACAGGCGGATAAGGCCTGCGATGGTGTAGCCGGAGGTGCCTTCCAGGCGGTTTCGGTGTTCTACTTCCACATTGCCAAGGTTCTTGGTGGCGCGGAAAACCAGGCCGCTGATGTAGGCGAAGGGGTGGGAGTAGCGGGTGATTTCTTCTACGATGAACTTCTTCATGATGAAGAAACTGGTGGTCTGCAGAGTCTTGGGCTGGCCAATGATGGCCTCGGCCATTTTCTTGTTGGTCCAGCTGCCGAAACGGCGGAACAGGTGCTCCTTTTTGTGGGCGTAGTAGCCGTACACCACGTCGAAGCCTTCTTCCAGTTTGTCCACGAGCTTGAAGGTTTCGCTGGCGGGTGTCTGGCCGTCGTCATCCAGGCTTACAACGTAGTCGCCGGTGGCCTGGGCGTAGCCTGCCATGAGGGCGCAGTGCTGACCGAAATTCTTGGCGAGGCAGATTCCCTTGACTTTGGGGTCTGCGGCGGCGAGGCTCTTGATGACTTGCCAGACGTTGTCGGGGCTGCAGTCGTTGACCAGGATGATTTCGTAATCGTAGCAGTGAGATCCCGGCTCGGAGGCCGGGATGACAGCATTAGCGGAGGCCGGGATGACAGCGTTGGCTTTGACTATGGTGTCGCGGATTTCGTTGACTACGGTTTCGATGGTCCCTTGGCTACGGTAGCAGGGAATTACAAAGGAAATCAATGTGGCGTTATTAAGCTCGCTCATAATACGGAATATAAAAAGAAAAAAACTTTTTGGTTGATTTTAATTTACATTTACCCCGTATGATGCGATTAGTTTATCCATTGGTTGCCAGCGCGCTGATTACCATTGCTCCTTTCTTGTTGACTTTCGAGAAAGGGCAGGATATTGTGCGCGGACTTTTCGGATATAGCGAGTTTGCGTTGTTGCTTTTGTTCGCCTGGGTTAAGCCGAAAAAGTGGGCCATGGCGGTTATTGTTATGGCCATGTTGATCGTGGCTTTTTTGGATCTTTCCAACTTGCTTGCCATCAAGGGTTGGGATATGGGTTGGCGTGCTGTGGTGCCGATTGCCACTTGCGGCCTTGCCGTGGCCATGATGTGGAAGGTGCCGCCTTTTAGGTTCTCGGCCATCAACTTGATTTTGTTTGTTTCGCTGGTGGCTCACTTGGCTGCGTACAATAATTATGCGGAGCAGCCCCTGGCCCAGTTCCCTGTGGTCGACTACTTGAACCGTACTGCTCCCAAGCCTGTTGAACGTAAGGTTTTGCCAAAAGAATTTACTGCCAAGTATTCCGTGGAAGATTCTGCCTTTGTGGCTCGCCGGTATGTGGATTCCACCCGTAGCAATGTTTTCGTGTTGGTGGAAAGCTGGGGCATCCCCATGGACAACGAGCGCTTTGAAAAGTCTTTGTCCGTGTTCCGTGATGCGGGCGTGCCCATGCAGGTTGGAGTGCATAGCCGTATGTACAGCCGCACCCGAACTGCCGAGCGCGAGAACTTGATTTATGAAATGAAGCGTGACTCTGTAACGAAACTCAGGGACACGGTTTTTATTCCGAAGGTTCTGGGTGCTGCCGGGTACGATACTCGTTTTTATGTTGCCTTGGATAGTGCGGAACAGTGGCGTTACAAGTACATTCGCAACGTGGGCTTTGAAAATGTGGTTTGGGACAAGGCCTTGGAAGATGAAGCCATTGCGAAGATGCTGGATAGTGTCTTGACCTTCCCCAAGGTGTTTGCCGCCTGGACGACGACTGCGACAAAGTTCCCCATGGAGGGATTGGTTGCGCCAGGTGGTGATGTTGCGAGGAGTGCCTATAACATTCCTGTTGAAAAACTGGATTCCGCCTATACGGTGCGCTTGATGGAAACGCTGCAATTGGTGGCCGATTTGGCCCGCAGGCACCCTGGTGTTCGTTTTGTGGTGGAGGGCGACCACGAGCCGATTTTGTCTCCCGTGAAGTTCCAGGAACGTTTCTATAAGCGCTGGACTCCTTTTGTTGTTTTGAATTGAGGTGTGTATGAGAATTCCTTTTAACAAGCCGCCTTTTGTTGGATCTGAATTTGACTATGTTCGCGCCGCTGTGGAAAGTGGTCGTATTTGTGGTGATGGTCAGTTCAACCAGAAGTGCCATGCATGGTTGAAGGAACATACGGGAACCGCCAAGGCCTTGCTTACCACGAGCTGTACTCATGCCTTGGAAATGGCTGCGTTGCTTTGCGATATCAAGCCTGGCGACGAAGTGATCATGCCGTCTTTTACTTTTGTTTCCACCGCCGACGCTTTTGCCATGCGCGGTGCCAAGTGCGTGTTTGTGGATATCCGCCCGGACACCATGAACTTGGATGAGAAACTGGTGGAGGCGGCGATTACTCCTAGGACTCGTGCCATTGTGCCGGTACACTATGCAGGCGTGGCTTGCGAAATGGATGCGATTAACGAAATCGCCAAGCGCCACAACTTGTTTGTGGTGGAAGATGCCGCCCAGGGAATGATGGCCACGTACAAGGGCCGCTCCTTGGGCGCCCTGGGAGACTTCGGCTGCTACAGTTATCACGAAACCAAGAACTATAGCATGGGCGAGGGCGGCGCTTTGCTTATTCGCGATCCGAAGTTTGCAGACCATGCAGAAATCATCCGTGAAAAGGGAACGAACCGTTGTCAGTTCCATCGTGGTGAAGTGGATAAGTACACTTGGGTGAAACTAGGCTCCAGCTATTTGCCCAGCGAATTGAATGCCGCCTACTTGTATGCGGAATTGGAACGTGCCCAGGATATTTTTGATAACCGTATGGCAAGCTGGAATGCCTATCGGGATCGCTTGTCCTGCTTAGAAAAACAGGGCCTGATCCAGTTGCCTCAGGTGCCGGAACATTGCAAGCACAATGCCCACATGTTCTATATCAAGATGCCTGATCTGGAAGGCCGCACCAAGATGATAGCTCATTTGGTGAAGAATGAAATTCTGGCAGTGTTCCATTACGTGCCCTTGCACAATGCTCCTGCAGGCAAACGTTTTGGCGAGTTCCGTGGCGACGATCGTTATACTACGGCAGAAAGTAACCGCCTGTTGCGACTGCCCATGTTCTACGGCCTTAAGCGAGACGACTTGGACTTTGTCTGCGATAAGGTAGAGGAGTTTTTCAAGTAGATTCATGGAAAAAAAACGTTTATTGCTTTTAGGTGGCGGTCACGCAGAAATACCCTTGATCCAGGCGGCTCAGGAGTTGGGCTACTTTGTGATTACTACAGGTAATGCCCGCGAGGGCCTGGGGCACCCCTACGCCGACAAGAATGTCTTCGCCGATTTCAGCGACAAGGATGCTATGCTTGAACTGGCCCGTGCCGAGGGTGTAAGCGTCGTGTGCTCGGGTTGCAATGATTTCGCCTTGCTCAGTACGGTTTATGTTTGCGAAAAGCTGGGCTTGCCTGGCCACGATAGTTTTGAAACCAGCTTGCAGATTCATCACAAGGACAAGTACCGCGCCTTGGCGGAAAGCCTGCAGATTCCCACGCCTCGGGCAAGGGTTGTCCGCAGCCTGGATGAATTCAAGTCTGTCATTGAGGGGGGCTTGCAGTTCCCGTTGATCGTGAAGCCTGTGGACCTTACGGGAGGTAAGGGCATTCACCGGGTGAACAACGTGGACGAGGCTTTGACTGCTTATGCAGATGCCGTGGCAAGAACTCGTGAAGACCATCTTGTTGTTGAAGAATTTGTGGTTGGAACGAATCATGGTTTTTCTGCGTTCTTGGTTGGCGGCCGCGTTGTATTTTATTTCGCCGATAATGAGCAGTATTTCTTGAACAAGTACATGGTCAGCGGTGCGAATACCCCAAGTACCACAAGCGAACATGGCTTGCAGCTTCTGGTGGAGTACAGCGAACGCATTGCTGAAAAGTTGAAACTGGTGGATGGCATTCTGCACATTCAGTACATCGAGAAGGCCGATGGCACTCCGTACATTATTGAGATTTGCCGCAGGCCTCCTGGGGATTTGTACATCAAGTTTGTGAAGTACGCCACCGGCGTGAATTATCCGAAGATGATTATTTCTGCAGAGTGCGGAATGGATTCCTCGACGTTACTCGGAATGACTCGTGACGAATCTCCTGTCACACCATTCCTTCGTCACTGCGTCATGACGGATCGTACAGGTATTGTTGCAGGAGTGGATTTTGCTCCCGAGATTCAAAATAACATTGTCGAGAAGTTCCTGTGGTTCAAGGAAGGCGAACAAGTTGTGGACCCGCTCTACTACAAGGCGGGAATTGTCTTTATGCAGTTTGAATCCGTAGAGGAAATGACTGAGAAAACTGCAAAGATGTCGGAGTATATCAAGGTTCGTTTCAAGTAACGTGTCGCAGTCGCTTGAAAAAGATTATATTCAAACTATGCAGAAAAAGCCTTACAACATTGCTTTTATTGGCGGCGGAATCAATTCGGCCATTGGTGAAGTTCATAAAGCCGCAAGCCAGATGGATGGCTGCTTTAAGCTGGTGGCCGGTGCGTTCAGCACCCACGCAGATGTTAACCAGCAGACTGCTGAAGTTTGGGGTGTTGCTCTCGACCGAGTTTACGACGATTACCGTCAGTTGCTGCAAGCCGAGAAGGGCAAGCTGGATGCTGTTGTGGTTCTTGCTCCCACGGATTTCCATGAAGAAATTGTGGTGGCCGCCCTGCGTGCCGGTTTCCCGGTAATTTGTGAAAAGTCCTTGGCTACAAGTGTTGCCGAAGGCGAGGCCATTGCAAAAGTCGTTGCCGAAACCAAGGGATTCTTCTGCACCACATACAATTATACGGGCTATCCCATGGTCCGTGAATTAAAGCAATTGATTGAAGATGGTAAGCTGGGCAAAATCCAGCAGGTCCAGGTGGAAATGCCCCAGGAAGGTTTCCTTCGCCTGGGGGCCAACAACGAACCGCCGAAACCTCAGGCCTGGCGCTTGAAGGATACTGTGATTCCGAAGATTAGTTTGGATCTTGGTAGCCATCTTCATAACATGATGTACTTCTTGACGGGAGAACGCCCTACCCGCATCGTGGCTGACGAGGCCACCTTCGGCCTGTTCCCGCAGATTGTGGATAACGTTGGGGCCCTGGTGCTGTACACCAACAATGTCCGCGCCCAGGTTTGGTTCAGCAAGACCGCTCTTGGTAATCGCAATGGCTTGCGCATCCGAGTTTTTGGCAGCGAAGGCAGTGCGGAATGGTTCCAGTTGGAGCCTGAAACCTTGAAGACTTGTGACCTTCATGGCCGTGTATGCCTTAGCGACCGTACGGGCGATGTGAAGATTGCGAACTTGCCGCGTTACAACCGTTTCAAGGCTGGCCACCCTGCTGGTTTCATTGAAGCTTTTGCAAACTATTACCGCGACATTGCAGATTGCCTGGAACAGTATTTTGCAACGGGTAGCTTTACAAGCAAGTATGTTTGCGGCATCAAGACTTCGCTGGAAGGCCTTGCCATGATGCAGGCCGCCGCGGTTTCTGCAAAATCCCAGAAGTGGGAAAACGTCTAGGCCGGAGAGGCTTTAAACCGTATCCATAAAGGTGCGCTGTATTCTGTTGAATACGATAACGCCCAGTGCCAAAAGTACTGCGGCAAAGGCTGCACTGTAGCCTAGCCCTGCCCAGCTGAATTCCCCGACTCCGAGAATCCCGAACTTGAATGTTTCCATGATGCTGGTGAGGGGGTTTGCCTGCATCAGCATCTTGAGTTTCGGGTTGTCGATGGTGGATAGGGGGTAGATGACAGGTGTCGCATACATCCAGAGCTGCACAATGAAGGTCAGCAGGAATGTGAGGTCGCGGTACTTTGTGGTAAGGCTACTGAACAGAATGCCAAATCCCAGGGCAAGCCCTGCAAGTATGGCGACGAGTGCCGGTGTCAGCAATGCATAAAGGTTCGGGTGCACCGGGGCGTCGGTAAAAATCATGTAGTAGCCGAACACCAGAAAGAATAAGCCCATCTGGATGGCTAGACGCACCAGGTTGCTGGTGACGGTTGCCATAGGTACTACCAGTCGCGGGAAGTAGACTTTACCGAAAACGTTGGCGTTGTCGATGAAGGTTTTGCTAGTCTCGTTCAGGCTTTCGGAAAAGTATTGCCAAAGGCAGATGCCTGCCAGGTAGAAAAGCGGTTGTGGCAGACCGTCGGTGCTGATCTTTGCGATTCCGCCAAACACGACCATGAACATGATGGTGGTCATGATGGGCTGGATGAAAAACCACAGGGGCCCGAGGATGGTCTGCTTGTACCACGTGACAATGTCGCGCTTCACGAACATTCGGTAAAGGTCGCGGTACTGCCAAAGCTCCTTGAAGTCTACGCTGAGTAGACTTGACTTGGGCTTGATTTCTGTGGTCCATTCGCTTGCCATGATTTGAATATAAAAAAAGGATGTCTCGTTGGAGACATCCTTTTCAAGTTTTGAGGTGCGCTTGTTGGCGCGTTCCTAAACCTTACTTCTTAGCGGGAGCTGCAGCAGGTGCAGCTGCGGGCTTTGCTTCGGCCTTGGCAGGTTCAGCCTTCGGGGCTTCCTTAGCGGGAGCTGCAGCAGGTGCAGCTGCAGGCTTGGCTTCTGCCTTGGCCGGTTCAGCCTTCGGGGCTTCCTTAGCAGGAGCTGCAGCAGGAGCAGTTGCGGGCTTTGCTTCAGCAGCGGGAGCCGGAGCTACCTGAGTTTCAGCCTGAGGAGCGGCGGCCTGTGCTGCTGCGGCGGGTGCGCTAGCTTCTTCGGCCTTCTTCTTGGGCTGCTTTACGTGAGGTGCGTATTCGATGCGGTTGTTCTTCGGGTTGCTCTTGATCTTCTTGCCCTTCTTATTCATCTTGGGCTGAACAAGGAGCTTGGTGTCGCCGAAGCCAGCTGCACGGACGTACTTGGAGGGAACGCCCTTGCCGACCAGGTAGTCAACCACAGCCTGGGCACGGAGCACAGACATTTCCTGGTTGTCTTCCGGAGTCTTCATTTCGTCGCAGTGGCCCTGGATTTCTACGCGGAGAGCGGGGCGGGCGATCATGAGCTTTGCAACCTTATCCAAGGACTTGTTGGACTTCTTGTTGATTCGAGCGGTGCCCTTCTTGAAGGATACCTGAGTCTGAAGCTTGGACAGGTCTTCGTCCTTGTTGGTGGGGCAGCCCTTGTCGTCAACGTTAACGTCGCTCAAGGTAGCGGGGCACTTGTCCATTGCGTCTACAATGCCGTCGTTGTCTTCGTCAAGTTCGCAACCGTTTGCGTCAACTGCTGCGCCTGCATTAGAGTTAGCGCACTGGTCCTGAGAGTCAGGAACACCGTCGTTGTCGGAGTCAACTTCGCAACCGTCTGCGGTGACCTTGATGCCTGCAGGAGTACCCGGGCACTTGTCCACCATGTTGGGAACGCCGTCCTTGTCGTCGTCTGCAGAGAGCTTGGCGAGAGAATCCAGCTTAGCCTGGTTCTTTGCGGCTTCCTGGGCTGCTGCGGCGGCCATGGAGTCTGCCTTAGCCTTGTTCAGGGCTGCAGCTGCTTCGATAGAGTCAGCCTTGGCCTTGTTCTGTGCTGCAGCGTTGGCGATAGAATCCATCTTAGCCTTGTCCTTTGCAGATTCAGCAGCGATAGAGTCCATCTTGGCCTGGTTCTGCAACAAGGCGGTGGAGTCAATAACCTTCAGGGTGTCTACCTTGGCGATTGCGATTGTGTCTACCTTGGAGATAGAGATTGTGTCAACCTTAGCCAGGGTGTCTACGCGAGTCAGGGTGTCTACCTTAACAATGGTATCTACGCGGCCCAAAATGGAATCAACCATGTCCTTGGCCAGGATTTGTGCGCGGGCCTGGATCAGGGAGTCAATATTGGGTTCATCGTTTTCAACACCGCCGAAGCGCCAGGTCATAGAAGCAGAGACTGCCATGAGCGGGGTAGAGGCGTAGCGGTAGGTAACTTCGCGGTCCTTGTCATCGATCTTCTTGATGATGAAGTGCTTGCCGTTACGAAGTTCGGTGTCGAAATCGTAGGTGATGTTCTTGAACACACGTGCTGCCAGGTCTACACCAAGAGCCAGGTCCATGTTCTTGTTCAGGTGGAAACGGACACCCGGGGTAATGAGCATGGGGTCCATAACCGGGTCGATTTCGTAAGGTGTGTTGTCCAAGCGCATTTCGCCGGAGAATTCCAGGAAGAAGTCCATGGACTTGAAGGGCGTAATGTTCACACCGGTGCTATAAAGCAAGGAGCTAGACGGATTGTCGTCGAAGGAGTGAATGTAGCTTGCCTGGCCGTTCCAAACGATAGGAATGTCGTACTTGGTGAGGTCCAAGGTAAAGAGCAGTCCGCCGCCCAGTGCAGTGTAGCCGGAGCTGTAGGCCATGGTCTCTTCGTCGAGGTACCAAGTGTGGCGAGGACGCAGACCTACTTCTTCGTCACCGGTAGGAATGTAGAAGTGACCGAGGAGTGCTGCGGTAAATACGGACTTGTTGCCGCCCAGGATGCGCAGCTTAGCCCAAATGCTCATGTCGCCGATGCCAACGCCAGCGAGGCTGCTGTTGCCAATGTAGTTAGCCTGGTCAGAACCGTAGTCGAAGTGCATGGGCAGGTTAACGCCCAAGTCCAGCCAGTCGGTAACACCGAGGGCAAAACCGATGTTTGCGTCTGCGGTAATGGCGGTTTCGTTAATAGTGATGTTTTCACCCTTGTCGCCAGTGAGTATACCACCACCGGTCATGGACCAGTTGTCTGCGGTACCTGCACCACCGATGCCAAAGGATACGTTCCACTGGCCGAGGGTGTTGGCGTTAATCTGGTGCAAACCAGCCTGACCGCCTGCAATTCCGTTCTGGGCGAACGCGCTGCCAGATGCCATCAAAGTGGCAAGGGCGATCATCGCACCAGTCTTGAATGTTTTGTTTCTTTTCATAGTTCCACCTATGGGTTTATTACAAAATCTTTACGAATCTAGAATTTAACATATGGGTTGGGGGCTCTGCCAATACAAAATGCCTTGATATTGTAAGTATTTCTTAATATTTGGTGCTAAAATGTACAGTTTTGGCATTTTTAGCCTTGTTTATTATTAATTTTATTGCATGAAGAATATTGTTATTACTGGCGGTGCCGGCTTTATTGGCAGTCATGTGGTTCGCTTGTTTGTGAACAAGTATCCGGAATACAACATCATCAACTTGGATAAGTTGACCTACGCAGGCAACTTGGCAAACCTCAAGGATATCGAGGACAAGCCCAACTACAAGTTCGTCAGAGCCGATATCTGCGATTTCGACACTGTCTTCAAACTCATGCAGGACGAGCGGGTGGACGGAATCATTCACCTTGCGGCTGAAAGTCACGTTGATCGTAGCATCAAGGATCCCTTTACCTTCGCACGGACCAATGTCATGGGCACGTTGAGCCTGCTTCAGGCGGCGAAACTCTATTGGGAGAGCCTTCCTGAAAAATGGGACGACAAGCTTTTCTACCATATCAGTACGGACGAGGTGTACGGTGCGCTTGAGATGACCCATCCGGCCGGCATCGAACCTCCGTTCAGGACTAAGGCCTCGAGCGGGGAGCATCATCTGGCTTACGGAGAGAAATTCTTCACAGAGGACCTCAAATATCAGCCGCACAGTCCATATAGCGCCGCCAAGGCTGGCAGCGACCATTTTGTCAGAGCATTCCACGATACATACGGGATGCCGACCATAGTGACCAACTGCTCGAACAACTACGGCCCTTATCAGTTTCCCGAGAAACTCATTCCTCTGTTCGTCAACAATATCCGCAACCGCAAGCCGCTGCCAGTCTACGGAAAGGGCGAGAATGTCCGCGACTGGCTCTTCGTCGAGGACCACGCGCGTGCCATCGACACCATTTTCCACAACGGCAAGGTGGCGGAGACATACAATATCGGCGGATTCAACGAGTGGAAGAATATAGATATCGTCAAGGTCCTCGTCAATACGGTAGACCGCCTGCTCGGCAGGCCTGAAGGTGCGGATATGGATCTGGTCACTTATGTCACAGACCGCGCCGGTCACGACCTGCGATATGCCATAGACTCTTCGAAACTCCAGCGCGAGCTTGGCTGGGAGCCTTCCCTTCAGTTCGAGGAGGGCATCGAAAAGACAGTCAGGTGGTATCTTGACAATCAGGAATGGATGGACAACGTGACGTCCGGAGATTACCTGAAGTATTACGAAGAGATGTACAACAACCGATAAATCCCCTGCCTTATGGCTCCGAAATACAGAATATTCCTACTGTTCGTCATATCGCTCATCGTGACCTATTTCGTCTTCTGGCCGATTCTCAAGATTGCCAGGGAGAAGGGTATCGTGGACAATCCTGACGCCCGCAAACTCCAGCGCGTGCCGGTTCCCGTGCTTGGCGGTATCGCTGTCTTTTTCGGCATTGTCGTAGGGCTGTGCTTTTTCAAGACGATGCTTAGTTTCACGAGCCTTTTCGCCGTGCTCACGGCAATGATCGTGATGCTGTACCTGGGGACGATTGATGATATCCTGAACCTTTCTCCGTATCTGAGGCTGGCGGTGGAGATCATCGTAATGACTCTGCTCATATACGGAACCCATTTCGCAATCTGCAATTTCCAGGGACTCTGGGGAATAGGTCTTCTTCCTACGATATTCTCCGTGCCCCTGAGCATTGTCGCAATGGTCGGGATCATCAACGCCATCAATATGATAGACGGCGTGGACGGAATGGTCTCCGGTTTCTGCATCGTCGCTTTCACCCTGTTCGGCGTTGTCTTTTTCTGTGAGCACGAATACTCCTTCGCCGCGCTTGCGGCAGTATCCGTCGGCGCCCTTATCCCGTTCTTTGTACATAATGTCTTCGGCCACGGCACCAAGATGTTCATCGGTGACGGCGG
>JAZLKF010000082.1:0-122176 GCA_045597525.1 Fibrobacter sp.
AGCTCCGTTGCATCATCAAGTTCTTCATCTTCATCCGTCATTCTGAGCTCATCGAGCGAAGGAACTAGCATCAAGGATGGAAGTAAATACGATGCGTCGGCAAATACCTTGACCGACCTCCGTGACAACCAAGTCTACAAGACCGTATCCATCGGCACCCAGACCTGGATGGCCGAGAACCTGAACTACGCATACACTGGCGTGAAGTACAAATCCGGCAGTTACACCTCCAACTCCACCAGCTGGTGCTACGAAAACAAGGCTTCCAACTGCGACAAGTATGGTCGCCTGTACACCTGGAGCGCCGTGATGGATAGTGCTCCCAGTTCAATGTAAATGCAGGAACCAAGTGTGGCTATGGCAAGACCTGTACCCCTAATAGCCCCCACCGCGGCATTTGCCCAGAAGGCTGGCATGTGCCCACTAACGAGGAGTACAGCACTCTGTACACCTACATCGGAGGTTCCAACACCGCTGGTAGGTTGTTGAAATCCACCAGAGGCTGGTACGATAGCGGTAACGGTACCGACAAGTATGGCTTCTCGGTGCTCCCCGCCGGTTTCAGGTTCAACTATGGCAATTTCTACTATGAGGGCTACTACGCCTACTTGTGGTCTGCTTCTGAGTACGGTAGCAACCACGCGTGGAACCAGTACTTCGACTACGATAACGGCTACGCATACCAACTCTACAACAACGAGTACTACGGTCTAAGTTTGCGTTGCCTCAAGGACTAACTTCTATCTGCTCAATTCCACCACGTAATCGGCGGCGTTTACAAAATCCTGGGCGTGTTCGATGGCGACGACGGTGTGTCCGGCCTCGGTTAGGCCCTTAATCAATTCTAGCAGGTGCTGGATGTCTACCTGATGGAGGCCGCGGGCTGGTTCGTCAAATAAGAAAAGTGTATTGGGTGCCTTTGCTCGGGCAAGAGCGATGGAAAGTCGCAAACGGGCGCGTTCGCCGCCGGACATGTGGGCGGTAGATTGCCCCAGGCGCAGGTAGTCCAGGCCTGTATCCACCAGAGGTTTCAACTTGTCAGCGAAAGGCTTCATGTTGGCGAAAAGCTTGTAGGCGTTGCCGATTTCCATGTCCAGGATGTCGGCGATGGAAAGACTCTTGAATCGAATTTCAAGGACTTCATCACGGAAGCGCTTGCCCAGGCAGACGGGGCATTCCGTTTCTTCGTAGCCGGAGGGGTCCAGGATGACGCCTTCGCCCTTGCAGTTTTCGCAGCGGCCGCCTGCAGCGTGGGTTGCGAATTTGCCGGCGGCGTAACCGCGGACTTTACTTTCGGGAAGCTTTGCGAACAGGTCTCGCAGCAGGTTCCCCATGTTGATGGCACTGAGGACGTTGCTGCGGCGGTTCCCGTGGAAATCTCCTGTGGAAAGGATGGACAGGGCGTCGATGCCGAGGGCGGCGAATTCACCTGCCTTTGCGCGGACAGCCAGATTCTTGAACATGAGGGTGGATTTTCCGCTACCGCTTTGGCCGGTGATGACACTGAATTTTTTCAGCGGGAAATCTGCGGAGACGGATTTCATGTTGAAAAGGGCGAAATCGCGAACGGGGATGGCTTTGGCCGCGTTTTTCGAAACTCGTGCCTCGCACCTCGCACCTGGAACCTCGCGCCTCGTGCCTTTCAAAAGCTTGATCCAATTTCCTGTGGGGGAGGCGGGGTTCTTCAAAACTTCTGCAGCAGGGCCCATGAACAGCACTTCGCCGCCTTTTTCTCCGGCGCCGGGACCCATTTCAATGATCCAGTCCGCTTTTGCAATAATGCCGGGATTGTGTTCGATGAGAACCAGCGTGTTGCCACGGGACTGAACTTTTTTCAACACCTTCCAAAGGGCGTCCACATCCGTATGGTGGAGACCGCTGGCAGGTTCATCCAACGCAATCAAAAGACCGTTCAAATGTCCGGTAGAAAGGCTTGCCAAACGCAGGCGTTGCATTTCGCCGCCAGACAAGGTCGTGCCGGAACGGCCTGCGGTCAAGTAACCGATGTCCAGTTCGTTAATGGCTTCGATGCGGTCCGTCAGGTTGCTCAGCAAACGTGCCAACGCAGATTGCTTGCTTCCCTTAATAGGTTCGTCAAACACCGCATGCAGTTTCTTCTCCAGCAGGGAGAATGGGGTGTTTAAAATCTCCGCCCAGCTAACGCCCTGGATGGATGCGTTTAGAAAACTCTTCTTCAGTCGCAGGCCGCCGCACTCGGGGCATTCCTCGCTGGATTCTTCCGCAGCGTCGTTGCCCGCGCGTTCCTTCAAACCGGTTCCATCGCAGCAAGGGCATGCGGAACTTCTTGAATAAGGGGAGAAGTCGGCTGCGTCCAAGGCTTTGGCGACGAACCCGACTGCAGAACCCGCGACGTTCCCACCCGCACAATTACATCCGTTCTTACATTTCGGTACGGTGCTGAATTCTCTTCTCTCGCCGTTTACGTCCAGCGTCAGCTGGGAATGGGTCAGCTTTAAAACTCCATCTACCGCTTCTGCAATTCGGGTGCGGGTGTTCTCGCGGACAATGACGCGGTCCACCACAACAAAGAATTCCTTGGGACGAATCTCGCGTTCTGCGTCGGTCAAATCCGCTAGGGAATACACCACTCCGTCGGCCATGGCGCGGGTGTAGCCTTGTGCCAAAAATACGGCGGACAACTTATCCAGCGACTGCCCGCGCTTACCCTTCGCGCTTCCATCCGTCGCAATCTTGGGTCCCGCGGTGTCCCCGCTACCAGTATCCATATGGGCAAAAAATTGCAACTTGCTTCCTTCTGGCAAACTTGCAATCTGCTTGATGATTTCTTCTCGGCTGATGCTTTCCATGGGGCTGCCGCAAACAGGGCAGGCCGGCTTTGCAAAGGCTGCAAACAAAGTACGCAGGGCGCTGTCGCACTCAGAAATACTTAAGGCGTAAGCTTTCGCCGGGGATTCTCCGTGGCTTGGTCCAATAGCCAAACTGGCGGATAAACCTTCGGCGCTGTCCAGAGGAATAACGCGGCGACCGCCCAGCAGTTCGCACGCAAAGGGAGAAAGCGTCTCCAAGTAGCGGCGCTTGGATTCCCCATGAAGGGTGTCCAAAACTAAAGTAGATTTGCCACAGCCAGAAGGTCCGCAGACAACAGTAATCTTTCCCAGCGGAAACTGGGCGTCCACATTCTTTAGATTATGAAGCCTGCATCCGCGGAGAGAGATCATGAAAAAAATTATTCCTTAATGGTGAAACGCAGTTCGCCAAAGGGAGTGCGGAAATCGGTGTTGTCCAGGTTGTTTTCTTCAATGCCTGCAAATACGCGGTAGCCGCCACCGACGGATACATCCAGCATCTTTGTCAGTTTGTAGGTGAACTGAACGGAAACGTCGGTCATGAAGAAGTAGTCTTCGGGTGAGAATGCTTCGTCGCCTTTATTCATTGCGTAAACAACGCCACCGCCGATGTTGACCGGAATGGAAATGGAGAACAAATCCTTGCGGAAAGCTACGAATTCAGCCTGAGCGCCAAATGCCTTGTAGTCGACCATCTGGGGATGCTTTACCTTGTAGTTGCGAACATCACTGACGATGGTGGATGCCCAGATGCCGGTCGCAATATAGGGGTTCCATTCGATGCCGATGCGAAGGTTTGCGAAGATGGTGCCGTCGTCGGTTATCATAGAGTTACCGCCGCTAAATCCCAAATAGGCCTTCCATCCGTCGTTGGATTTTTCCTCCGGGGTGAACTTACGGGATTGCAACTCTGCAAAACTACTAGAGGCGCAGACCAAAACCAGCAGGGCTGCAGTGATAATCTTACTTGCTTGTTTCATCAATGTCTTCATGGACGTCCTCCAGGGTTGCTGCCCAGTTCCATTTCTTTTCCTTAGCTTCGGGCCAGCAGCAGATGGTCCAAACTAGGCTGTTTCCACACAATATAATTGTCCAGATTCCAAAAACCAAGAACAAAAGTAGAGGAATAAATGCCAAGGAGCCGTAGAAGATAGACATCCTAGTGACCATGGCGGTCTGGATGAACATGAGTATCTTCACGTAGATGTTAATGGCTACCCAAGATATCAGGGCTGACATCAGGGAGACCAAGGTGAGTTTACGCTTTGTGTAAAACTTAGCTTTGTTCTTGGGACGAGCGGGCAGTGCGCGCAGCATCAGGAATATCAGCAAGATGGCGGCAAAGTGGAATGCCATGTACCAGAACATGTTGATGATGGTAGTCATTGTCTCGGGGGAGAAATGGAGACCGTCTACCACAATCATGGTGAGTACTTGCTGGATGTGGTTTACAAATCCTGCAAACATGCCGATGATACCTGCCACAATCAGCAGGAATGGAGTGTAGATCTGGGTTTGGCGGAGCAAGGTTCTGGAAGTCTTATTTTCCCAAACCACATTGAAATTGGTTTCCAGACTGCCAAAGGCCAAAATGAAGGTGACGAAAAGACCTAGGGCGCCGATGAATCCCAACTTGCCAATGGGAACGTGTTCTGCGTTCTTTACAATTTCAATAAGTCCGTCTGTGGGCCAGTCCAAATTCAGCATATCTAGCAGAATGGGCAGGTAGTCGGACATGAAATGGCCCAGGCCAACTGCAAGAGAGATAGATGTGAGCAAAATCAACAGTGGCACCACAGCGACTAGTGTAGTGTAGGTCAACGATGCTGCACGAGTCATTCCGTGATAGTACAGGAACGACTTGCCTGTGACAATAATGATTTTTACAAATGTTGGGGATCTAGCTGCGATTCCATCGAACAGCCATTCCCAAGAGAACTTACTCCACCAATTCGCCATGGGCCCAAATTTAGTAAAAAGTTGAGGGAGCATCTTTAGTGGAAATCTCTTTCAATCATGAATAAAACGGTGTTTATATTGTGTAAATGTTGACTTTTTATTTTAGAATTATGCTATTTTATGCTTGTTTTTACAAATAAACAAAAAAAACGTTGACTTTTTATAATTATTATTCTAGATTAGATTATGATTAGGAGTGTGGATGTGGGGGCGAAGAGAACGTTCTTTGGACAAATAGTCAATAGTACGGGTGTGCTAGGGTGGAACGTTTCTCTTCGCTTTTGGGTATTTTATAAAATGGAATGATGTAAGGAGTGTTTATGAATATCAAATCCATTTTCACCTTTGGATTGGCTTTTGGTTTGGTCTCCAATGTATATGCTGCCCCGAGGCAGATGGAAAATTTGAGTCGCGGTCTCCTGGTTTCCAATATTGGTTCCGGGACCTTGGTTAGCTGGCGCCTCTTGGGCTCTGAAGCCCCTACGACCGAGTTCAATCTTTATCGCGATGGAACCAAAATTGCCTCCATCAAGGGCGATGAAGGCACCAATTATCTTGACAAATCCGGCAAGACCTCTTCAAAGTACGAAGTTTCTGCAGTTGTTGATGGCAAGGAAGGCTCTAAGTCCAGTGTTTCCGTGGTTCTGGACAAGACCGTGGCCAATAGCGGAAATTCCTTCCCTTACAAGACCATCAAGTTGCAGCCTCCTGCAGACCAGACTATGCCCAATGGCGAAAAGTGCTCTTATACTCCGAATGATGCCAGTGCGGCAGATTTGGATGGTGATGGCGAATACGAAATTATCCTGAAGTGGGATCCTTCCAACGCCCACGACAACTCCCAGACGGGTTACACCGGTACCGTGTTTATCGATGCTTATAAGCTGGATGGAACCCGCCTGTGGCGCATTGACCTTGGCAAGAACATTCGCGCCGGTGCTCACTACACCCAGTTCCAGGTTTTTGACTACGATGGTGACGGTAAGGCCGAAATGATCGTGAAGACCGCCGACGGATCCATAGACGGTAAGGGAAATGCTATTGGCGACAAGTCCAAGGACTATCGCGATGCTGGTGGAACCATTTTATCTGGCCCTGAATATTTGACCGTTTTCCGCGGTATCGATGGCGCTGCCATTACTACGGTGGATTATGTTCCTAGCAGAACAATTCGTGCATCCAGCAAGACGTTGCCTTCTGGCTGGGGCGATACTTACGGTAACCGAAGCGAACGTTATATTGCAGCCACCGCTTATTTGGATGGCGTCCATCCCAGTGCTGTCTTTATTCGTGGCTATTACTCCGCATCATACGCAACTGCTTGGGATTTTGATGGAACGACGTTGAAGCAGCGTTGGTTCCACAAGTCCGAGACTGCGGGCCAGGGTCTCTTTGAACAGGGTAACCACAACATTGTGACTGGTGATATCGATGGCGATGGCTATGATGAAATCGTCTTTGGTGCGGCTGCCTTGAACCATGATGGTACAGTCCGCTACTCTACCGGCCTTGGCCATGGCGACGCTGGTCACCTGTCCGATATGGATCCGGATCGTCCTGGTCTTGAATTCTTCGATGTTCACGAACACAAGGATGCTAAGTACACTGATGAACTTCGTGGACCCGATGGCAAGATTATTTGGGGCACTCCGCAGCCCAATCCTGGTGTGGATAACGGTCGCGGTATGGCTGCCGATATCGACTCCACCAACCGCGGTTTTGAAATGTGGTCCAGCAAGAGTGGCGGCATTCACAACGTGAAGGGCGAATTTCTCTACATGCCTTCCGTCTCTACCAACTTCCGCATTTTCTTTGACGGCGACTACCTGGAAGAATTGATGGATGGTGCTTACGTTTCCAAGTTCCATTCCGCAACCAAGAAGTCCGATGTATTCTTTGATGGTCCTGTAGCATTGGGAGCAACGGGCTGCAACGGCACCAAGAACACTCCCACGCTGGTGGCAGACCTCTTCGGTGACTGGCGCGAAGAAATGGTTGTGCGTAACGCAAACGATCCTACCGTGCTGTACATCGTATCTACTCCGGTAACTTCTCCTCACCGCGTTTACACCTTGATGCACGACCCGGTTTACCGTACTGCAATTGCATGGCAGAACACCGCTTACAACCAGCCGCCGCACTTGGGTTACTACCTGCCGGACATGGTCAAGAAGTTGACTCAGCCGGAAATTCAGATTGTGGGTGATCCTATTGTAACAATTCCTGATGAATCCGACGATTATCCCGTAATTAAGGATGGTAAGTCTCAGCTGGACGCCTCTACTCCGGTCGATGGCGTTGGTTGGACCGAAAAGACCAACGAAGGCTTCCTGGAAAATGGCTACTACAACTTTGACAACAGCATCTCTAGCTTCGGTGAATGGGAAATCTTCTCCCCGAAGGATGCAAAGACAACCTTGACAATTCGCTTTGCCAATGGCGGTACTGGCGATCGCAATATGGCTCTGAATGTCAATGGCAAGTCTGTCGGTTCCGTTTCCTTCCCGTCTACCAGCGCCAAGTGGACTGTTTATGACGAAGCTACCGTCGACGTGACTTTGAAGGCTGGCAAGAACACCATCAAGCTTGTTTCTATGAGCAGTGATGGTGGCCCCAATGTGGATATGTTCACTTTCGCAATGGATGGCATTGAAATTTATGATGGCCAGACTGTTCCTGAAAATCAGAGCCAGAGAATATTGACTCCGGTTGTTCTTGGAACGAGTTCCTATAATCCGGTGACTGGCGCTCTTCGCTCCAATATGAGCGGCGATGCAGAAATCCTGGTATTTGATATGCGTGGTCATATTGTAGGCAGTATCTACAAGAGTGTTGCTGCAGGCTTGAACGATGTTCGTATTGATCGCGAAATGCTTTCCAAGGGTCAGTATGTTGTTTTGGTGAAGGTTAACGGCTTGGCTGTTACGAAAAGTGTCTTTGCTGTAAAGTAAAAAGGGTTGGAGTCTTTGGATATGAACAAATTGTTTAGTAAGGTTTGGCAAAGCGCTGTAGTAGCTTCCATGATGGCTGCACCTGCAGTAATGGCTCAGGTTACGATTTTTATGTGTGGTGACTCCACCATGCAGGACTGGGCGGCAGGTTACTGCCCCAAGCAGGGCCAAGGTCAGGATTTTCATTATTGGTTTGATTCTGGCTTGGCTGCTGTGATTAATCGTGGGCAGGGCGGTATGGCTGCCGATGGCTATTACGATATGTTCTGGAAGAGCGATTGCTCCGCTGGAAACTGCATCGCTGATAAGCTTAAGCAGGGTGACTATGCGGTAATCCAGTTTGGCATTAATGATGTCTCCAAGAGTGATGAAGCCAAGTTTACTAAAGCCTATGGCGCGATGGTAAAAGAAGCTCGAGCAAAAGGCGCTTATCCTATTATCATGAGCCCTATTCGCCGTTGCTATTTCGATTCTCCTACGGCGATTCATAATAGCTATCGCGGTTATCCTGCTCGAGCTAAGGCTATTGCCGATAGCCTGAATGTTCCCTTTATCGATATGAGCGAAATGGTGGCCAACTACATGATTTCTGTGGGCGAATATTATGCTCAGCAGTTCGTGTTTAACTATGCTACTTCCGGCGAGTATAGCAACTTGAAGTCGGACCAGGCTGATCAGGTACATTTGCAGATGAATGGTGCCAACGCTTTTGGTCGTATCATTACTGAACAGATGCGTGCTCACAGCGATCCAATTACTAAGAAATTGGGCAGCTACATGGCTCCCATGTATCAGGTGGATGTAAAGGTATCTCCGGAAGGTGCCGCTGAGGCGACTTCTATTGGTGCTTACTACCCAGAAGGAATGACCGTTTTGCTGAAGACCATTCCCAAGGCCGGCAAGAAGTTCTTGGGCTGGTACGACGGTAATGGAAATAAGGTTAGCGGTAACGCTGTTTCTACCGTAAAGTCCCCGTATATTTACACGTTTAAGATGGACAATAAATCGACGCAGTATACTGCAGTCTACGAGGGTGGTACCGCCCAAAAGTACACTGGCGACGGCAAGGCGTTGACGGCTTTCCCTACCACGACCCCTAAGAGTCTTGATGATGTGACTTTCTTGCCGTTCACTCCTGTGGGTGGCACAACGGAAACCACTGTTGCCGTTGACAAGGACATTAAGAAGTTCTTGGATGCAGCTAAGCCCGATGATCAGGGTGTAGGCTGGACCGAAAGCAATAACGCCGGATTTACCGGTGATGGTTTCTTCAACTTTGACAACAGCAGCACCTCTTATGGTACGTACAAATTGCGTTTCCCTGGTGCAGGTTATGTGACCTTGGCTGTCCGCTACGCCAATGGCGGAAACACGGATCGTATGTTCAACGCTTATTTGGATCATGATTACTATTTGAGTGCGCCTCCTACTGGCGGCTGGGATAAGTGGGACACAGCCTACGTGGTGATGGATGCACCTCTTGGTGAAGCCGATCTGAAATTTATGAGCCTTACTTTTGATGGCGCACCCAATATTGATGCCTTCGGATTTAGCATTGACGATGTTTGCCGTACAAGTGACACTGTTTGCGTGAACGCTGTGATTGCCAAGGAAAATGCCTCTAAGGAAGATTCTTCAAAGACTGATTCCACTTCTTCCTTTGTGAATGTAAAACTGAATGCCTTGCAGTTGGGCAACGCTCAGGTTCAAGTATTCAATATGCAGGGCAAGCTTGTGGCTAGTCGCCAGATGATGGTGGGTGCTCGCCTTTCTCAGCAAGAATTAAACGGCCTGGTTGAAGCTTCCGGTCTTTATCAGGTTGTAATCCGTAAGGGTAGTCAGTTTATTCGCCATACCATGGCCAAGACGAAGTAGGGTGGTTATGAAGTTCGCAAGATTCTTTAAGTTTGCTGCTGCTGCCGCAATCTTTACGGGTGTGGCTGTTAGCGATACAACCAGCTTTACCATCCATGTCATTGGAGACTCTACCGTTTGCGATTACAAGGAAAGCGCCTATCCTCAGACAGGTTGGGGACAGGTGATTGCACCTTTCTTTGATGCCTCTCGTGTCAAGGTGATTAACTATGCTATTGGTGGCCGCAGCTCCAAATCCTTTATTAAAGATGGCCGCTTGAAAACGGTGTTGGATAATACCCAGCCCGGAGATTATCTCTTCGTGCAGATGGGAACCAACGATCGTGACTATTCCAAGGCCGATCGCTATGTGCCTATTGATTCCAGTGCTTATTGGTTTCAACAGTATGTAGATGGTGCCAAGAGCAAGGGCGCCCACATTGTGCTTATGAGCCCCTTGATGTTGAACACTTATCCGCGAAATGTGTTCGACAACAATCTTACGGACGCATCTCATAAGGGTAAGGAATACCCGGTCAAGGATAAGATTGCGGAAGTAGCCAAGAAGAATGGCGTTCCCTTTATTGATCTGACTACCAAGACTTACAACTTGTATAAGCAGGTGAGTTCCGCCTATATTTCCCGCTACATTTTCAAGATGTTCCTGCCGGGCGAATATCCCAACTATGCTGCTGGCGTTACCAACGACGGAACCACTCATTTCCAGGAATCGGGTTCTGTGGTTCATGCCCAGTTGATTACCGAAGGCCTTCGTGAAAACCTGAATAATTCCAGTGTCAATGCTTCTGAAAAGGCCGCCTTGACCACATTGGTGGGCGCAATTGCTCCTACTTATAAGTTGACGGTAAAGGCGAATATTTCTGGCAGTGGCTTGATTACCCACAATCAGAATTTGCCTGGCGGTGCAGCCTTGAATCTTCATGTTTCTCCTGGTAGCTTTGGTAAGAGATTCCAGTACTGGGCTGACGATGACTGCAAAAAAGTTACCGCAGACTCCAACTACTACAAGGTGAAAATGCCTTACCGCGATATTACCTATACGGCAATATTCGAAGGTGGAGCTCAGTGCGTGACTACGGCTCACGGTAGCGAAAATCAGCCTGTTGCAGGCTCCAGTTCCAGCGTTGCTGCTGAAGGTGCTTCTAGCAGTAGCGAGGTCATCCAGTTTGAGATTTTGAAAGGTACCGCCGAATGGCCTAGCATCAGTGATTTATCTTATCCCAATGAGGTTGACATTGGGTGGACCGAAGCAAATCATTTAGGCTTTGTAGGAAAAGGCTTTTATAATTTCGATAATAAGGTTGGATCCTATGCGACCTACAAGATGACTTCTAACCAATCCGCCTCCAATGCCAAGATGTTTATTCGTTATTGCAATGGCAAGACGACAACAAGCAAGATGAGTGTCCAGGTGGATGCCAAAGTTTACGAAGTGGAATTTCCGCCTAGCGGTTCCTGGGACAAGTGGGATACGGTCTATGTGGAAGACGTGTGGCTGGACGCTTGCGATTTTGACCTGAAGTTCACTGCTCTTACATCCGATGGCGGCCCCAACGTTGATATGGTGGGCTTTGACATTAAGGATGTGTACCGTATAGGTGCAGAACCTGTAGAAGAAACGAAGGATTCTAGCAGTTCTTCTAGTACCGACGCAATCGCTGTTTCTTCAGCTCGCTTTGCAAATGGGGCTCGCATTGATGGTGTTAACTGGACGGTTCAAACTCGTGGTGGTGTTATGAAGGTTCAAGTCACCAATGCCTTGGGTAAGGTTGTAGCTAGCGAAATTCGTAGTGTACCTGCAGGAACCGTTGATATTCTGGGTGGTAAAGCTCAACTTTCCAAGGGTAATTACTTTGTCAGAATATCTCTTGACGGCCGCATTGTAGCACAATCCCTGCTAAGAAAGTGATCGATGTTTCTCTCTTAAATTTAAAAGGGCTCCCGTTCTAACGGAAGCTCTTTTTTTTGGGGAAAAATAGGCTTGTTTGATACAAAACACATCTTACACATTTTTTAACGAATAAATTCAAAAATGTGGACTAAAATTGAGTCGAAAATGTAGACTTTTTGTTATATTGTAGACGTATAACTATAAATAAAAGTCTACAGTCTGATGATTAATCTTTTTGAATATTTGAATTATCGTGATTTCTTGAAGGATGCATACGAAGAACGTCATGCCGGTGATTGGCGCTTTAGCCACCGCTATATTGCAGAAAAGGCTGGTTTCGATGCTTCCATGTTCAATAAAATCCTGCAGGGCAAACGGAATTTGACCACACGACTGGTGTCGGTTTTTGCTGATATTTTCTGTAAGGATGATCGCGAAAAGAAGTACTTCGCAGACATGGTGGCCTTCAACCAGGCAAAGAACCATTCCGAAAGCCGTCAGTTTCTGGAAAAGCTGGTGGCAACCAAGGAATGCAAGGTTGAAAATGTTGCCAAGGATCAGTTCGAATATTTCGATAACTGGTACCACGCGGTCATTCGTGAACTTGTGACTTTTTATCCTTATGTGGGTGACGATGCGGCCTTGGGATTGATGGTGCGTCCGCCCATTACAGCAAGCCAGGTTAAGTCTTCCATTGCTCTTCTTGAACGTTTGAACATGATCAAGAAGAATGAACAGACTGGTTTTTACGAACAGACTCAGGGCTTGATTTCCAGTGGTAGTGAATCCTACAGCACCGCTGTAAATTCCTACATCCAGCAGAATTTGACCGTGGCGCAAGACGCCATGGACCGCTTTGACAGAAGCGAACGTAACTTGTCTACTTTAGCCTTCGGGTGTGATGAAGATACTTACAAGGAATTGGTGGAGATGGTCCGCCGCTTCCGCCGTGAGATCTTGGCTAAGGTGGGCCAATGTCAGAAACCTAATCGCGTGTTCCAGCTGGGCGTGCAGTTGTTCCCTCTTTCGGATCCTTATCCTCCTCCGCAGCGTCGTGGTCGTAAGCGTCGCATTCGCGGTGCGGAAATGGCCGATGGCGATGGCGTAAATGCTTCGGATGAAACAGAACAGGAAGGAGGCGACAATGCTTAATAAGTTTCTTAAGCTGTCTGCAATCTCGTCTGGTCTAATGCTTGCATTTGGCCTTTCTGCTTGCACGGATACAAAAACTGCAGCCGGCGGTACTGAAGCTGAATCAACAATTGCTTTGCAAATTCAGCTGGCTGATGGCACTCCTGCTGCAAAGACTCGCGTAAGGCTTCTTTCTGAAAGCTATTTGTCCGACGGTATTACCTCTGCAGAATGGAATCTTTCTGATGAAGAAGGCTACGTGGAGTTCAAGGTTGATGAGCCCGGCTCCTATACTGTAGAAGCCCGCCGTACCACAAGCGACGAGGCTGTTGGTGCAATTTCTTACGTGACTCTGGAATCCGCAGGCACGGTGGTGGACTCCATGGAGCTTGGAGAGCTGACGACTATCGAAGGCTATGTGGCCGCCGGTCAGGGCCCTTCTGTTGTTCGTATTGCGGGCATCGATCGCTTTATCGTTCCTGATAGTTCCGGTAAATATGTTATCGACAGCTTACCCTTGGGCAATTTCCAGATTCTTGTAGAAAGCCGAAGCAATCGCGGTTCTGTTACCCTTCAGGCGAACGCTGGCGAAACAGTTCCCGAAGTGACTTTGGGTGTACCTCGCGGTTTTGCAGTTGAAAACTTCGAGTCCTTCAGCGGTCAGTCTGCATCTGGTGCAATCCTTGGTGATGGCTGGTGGTACACTCTTGACGCCGCTGGCGAGAACTTGCTGCCTTTGTGGGATGAAAACCTGACTAAGACTTATTCTGGCAGCGAAGGCTGCGTTTCTGGCGGATGTGCTCGTGTGGCTGGCGTTGGTCGCGAAGGCCGCCTTGGTTTCTTGCTGGGCCAGTACAAGAAGGATTATGTCTTGCCTAGGATGGACACCTTGATGTTCTCTGCCCGCGGCAAGGGCAAGCTTCAGGTTTCTCTCAGCTACGGCGACGATAGTTCTACAGAAAGCGGCCTGACCTATGAAGTGGAACTTTCCAAGGTTTGGCAGGGATATGCCATTGCAGTTGCCGACATGAAAAAGTACGGCAATGCAAAGAAGAATTCCGACACTATTATTGTAAGCCGCATTGACTTTAAGGTTTCCAAAGGCGATACCTTGTTCCTGGACGATGTATTCCTGGGCGGTGTAGATAAAAAGACCTTGGAATCCGTAACTACTGCAGAAAAAATTACAACTGTCTATTCTACGGACTGGAAGGATCATGATGCCTTGATTGCTGAAACCACTGGCTATGCCAAGGGTGTTCGTGGTGGCGCTGGTCCTGTGGGCGAATCCAAGAATATTGGTGAAATCTGCGTTGTGACTACAACCGACGATTACCTGATTGTGGAAGACACCACGGTGGTGGATGATTCAATCAGCGTTTCAACCAATGCGGTGGTTGCAGCTGGTTCTCTTCGTGAGTGCGCTACCAAGGACACGTCTACATGGATCGTTTTTGAAAAGAGCGGAACTTACGAATTGAAGACCCCGCTGCGCTTGACTTCCAATAAGACCATCGACGGTCGCGGTCGAGATATTCGAATTACGGGCATGGGCGTTTTGACCGATGGAACAACCAATGTAATCTTCGAAAACCTGACATTCACGTCACCTGCCATTACGGTTCAGGATACGTCTAGCCGCAGAGCTATTTCTATCCATAACCTGTCGAACTACTTCTGGGTGGACCATTGCACCTTTGAAGAATACCCCTTGATCGAGCTGGATGTAAAGCGCGGTTCCCAGAATGTTACCGTGTCTTGGAGCCGATTCGAAAACGCTCAGACTGGTATCCTCTTTGGATTGCCACCTGACATGTTTGTGGATTCTATCCAGACTCTCACCATGCACCACAATTACTTTGCCAACATGAGCTTCTCTGGAGTTTATGCTCGCGGCGGATTCATTCATGCCTATAACAACTTCTTCATGGGCTTGGAACACTATGGTGTAGAATGTTCTGACTCGGCTCACTGCTATATCGAAAACAACATCTTTAACGACGAAGACGCTGTTGTCCTTTATAGACTGTGGGATGACAAGGGACCGGTAGAATCTACGGTTGGCTTTGTGAACATGAAGAACAACTGGTATGCCAATGGGGGCGAAGATCTTGAAGGTGATGCCCGTGGCTACGTCCCAGAATATAAAATAGACATGAATTTGCCTGATGCAGACCTTGCGTGGAAAATCAAGGCGCAGGCTGGTCCCCGTTAATTTTATATAATTGGGCTATGAAGAAAAAACTCCCTGCTTTTTTATTGATGCTGGCTGTACCCCTGTCCATTGTAGCCTACGTGAAGACTGCGGCTGCAAGCGGCTCTGAACTGCTAGGTGTGCTGGCTGCCATGGGCCTTTACATTTTGGTGTTCTTTTTGCTGGCTATGTTTTTCAATTCTCGTAGCGAGGCTGGTGACCAACCCGCGGTGAGTGCCTTTGACGAGCTGGAAGAAACTCGAAAGTTGGCAGCCCAGCTGGGAAAAGTGGCAGATGAGGCTGCCGCGCAGAAAAAATCCGAGAATTCCTCGAAGAAATAAAATTTTTGGCATGCTCTTTGCATGCCTTTCTTATTTGGTCTGAGCTAGGCCATGGGCAGAATGTCGCTATGGGAAATCTGTCTCAAAATTGGAGATTTATATGAGTGAAAGATTAAAGTCCGCATTGGAACTGGTGAAGAAAACCTTGAAGGATGTCCGCATTTATAATCAGGCTTCAACAGTCTTGAATTTTGACCAGCAAACCATTTGCCCTCCTGCAGGTATGGAAGAACAGGGTAACGTGGCCGCCTTCTTGAGTAACAAGGCGTTCACGCTCCAGAAGGACCAGGCTTATGTGGAGGCTTGCCAGTTTATTTATGACCACCGTGACGAAATTGTCCCGGCTGTTTATGCCGACGCTGGTCTTGCCGGAAGTGCTGCGGAAACTGCTGCAGAATTTGACCGTTGCTTGGCGGAATCCCTCCATCGGGACTTTGCCCGCGAGAAGAACATTTCACCTGAAATGCAGCTGGAACATTCCCAGATTTACAACCGCGCCTTCGTCAACTGGATTAACGCCAAGAAGGCTTCTGACTTTGGCCTCTTCGAAAAGTCCCTAGGGGAAGTTCGCACCGCACAGCTCCAGGCTGAATCCTTGAACGAAGACCGCAAGGCTACTCCTTACGACACTGTTTTCGATGGCTATGAACGTGGCCTAACCTGCGAGGATCTTGATGCCGCCTTCAACCGCTGCAAGGAACGTCTTGTGCCTTTGCTTAAGCGCATTATGAAAAGCCCGAAGAAGATCCGTACCGATTTCTTGAGCCGCCCCGTTACCGACGAAGCTCAGAAGAAAATGGCGGAATATTTGTTGCAGGTCATGGGCTTTGATTTTAACCGCGGAGCTTTCTCCACGGCAGAACATCCTTTTACCACGGAACCGGGCAAGGATGACGTTCGTGTCACCACTCATTATTATCCCACAGCCTTCTACTCCAGTATGTTCAGCATTATCCATGAAGGTGGCCACGCTTTGTTCGAACAGAATCAGCCGGCGGAAAACTTCAGCCACTTCATCGAGTACAACAAGACTATGGGCATGCACGAGTCCACCAGCCGTTTCTACGAGAATCGCATTGGCCGCAGCAAGGAATTCATCCACCTGATTTTCCCCAAGTGCAAGGAACTGTTCCCCGATGTTTTCTGCGACGTGACGGAACAGGAATTCTACGAGGCCATGAATACAGTGACCCCCAGCCTTATTCGCACCGAGGCCGACGAATTCACTTACACATTTCACGTAATCATCCGCTACGAAATCGAAAAGATGATCATGAACGGTCTGGAAAACGGTCAACCCTTGAATATTGCGGAGCTGCCTAAGATTTGGAACGACAAGTACGAGGAATATTTGGGAATTCGTCCGGCAAACGATAAGGAAGGCGTTCTCCAGGATGTTCACTGGACTTCTGGATTCGGCTATTTCCCCACCTATGCGCTGGGCAACATGTACAACGCCATGTATTATAATAAGATGGCTTCGGAATTTGACCTGCCCGCCGCTGTACGCGAAGGGGACTTCTCCAAGATCAATGGCTGGATGAAGGAAAACGTCTGGGCTAAAGCAGATCGCCTTGCTCCCAAGGATTGGATCCGTGGAATCACCGGTCGTGAGTTTACTCCCGATGATTTTCTGGATTACTTGGAAGCAAAATATTCCGAAATCTATGAATTGTAACTTATTGATTGTCAATGGGTTACGAAATTCTTTGTTCTGAAATTGCCGAAAATGGCCTAAAATTGGCAAAAATCTTTAAAAATCGACCTTAAAATACTATCTTTGGCTTTGTAATCTTCAAGGAGCAAACATGCTTAAATCTACTCTGCAGCAGACCGATCCGGCTATCTACGAAATCATCCAGAAGGAAGCCGAACGTCAGGAATACGGCATCGAACTGATCGCCTCTGAAAACTACACCTCCAAGGCAGTTATGGAAGCTATGGGTTCCGTTCTGACCAACAAGTACAGCGAAGGCTACGTTGGCAAGCGCTACTACGGTGGTAACGAAGTGATCGACGAAATGGAAGCCCTGGCTATCGAACGTTGCAAGCAGCTCTTTGGTTGCGATCACGCAAATATCCAGCCCCTTTCCGGTTCTCCCGCTAACGCCGCTGTCTACATGGGCGTTCTCAAGCCGGGTGACAAGGTCCTGGGCCTCAAGCTCGACCACGGTGGACACCTTTCTCACGGCCATCCGGTGAACTTCTCCGGTATGCTCTACAACTTCGTCCAGTACGAAGTGGATAAGGACACTGGCCGCATCGACATGGACAAGGTCCGTGAAATCGCTCTTCGCGAAAAGCCCCGCATGATCCTCGCTGGCTTCTCCGCATACAGCCGTAACCTGGACTGGAAGCGCTTCAAGGAAATCGCCGACGAAGTTGGCGCTCTCACCATGGCAGACATTTCTCACGTTGCTGGCCTCATCGCTGGTAAGGCTATCGAATCTCCGGTTCCTTACTTCGATATCGTCACCACCACCACTCATAAGACTCTCCGCGGTCCCCGTTCTGCAATCATTATGTGCAAGGACAAGATGATCAAGAAGATCGTCAAGGGCGAAGAAAAGGAAGTCTCCCTGCCCAAGGCAATCGACGCAGGTCTGTTCCCGGGTATGCAGGGTGGTCCCCATGACCACATCAACGCTGGTAAGGCTGTTGCATTCCTTGAAGCTCTCCAGCCGGAATTCCAGGAATACGCAAAGAACATCATCAAGAACATGCAGGCTATGGCTGACGAATTGATGAAGCGCGGTTACAAGATCATTTCCGATGGTACCGACAACCACCTCATCGTTGTGGACATGACCTCCAAGGGTATCGGTGGTAAGGCTGCTGAAGTTGCTCTCGAAAAGGTGGGCATCTCTACTAGCCGTTCTACCATTCCGTTCGACACTCGCAAGCCCATGGATCCGTCCGGTCTCCGTATCGGTGCTGCAGCAATCACCACCCGCGGTTTCGACGAAGCTGATTCCCGCAAGGTTGCTGACATCATCGACCGTACCATCCAGAATGCAGAAAACGAAGAAGGCCTGAAGGCTATCCGTCAGGAAATCATCGAACTCTGCAAGAAGCACCCGTTGTATAAGTAGCCGTAAGGCGAAAGCCGCGACTCTTTGATGGTCTATTAAAGAAGCCTCAGGTCAAATACCTGGGGTTTCTTTTTTATTGCTCTTTGCTCTTGTATTTGTCTTTTCTTGTTGGCTATATTGGACAAGCCAAATCATCGTAATTTCTATATTCAAAACTATGACAGCAATCAGGCTAGACAACGTTTCCTTTCGCTATCCGGGAACCAGCAAGTGGGCTCTTTCCAAGGTGAATCTTGAGATTCCTCAGGGAAGTTTTTTTGCGCTGCTTGGACCCAATGGGGCTGGTAAGACAACGCTTCTTCGCCTGTTGTGTGGCCGTTTTCTGTGCTTTGCCGGAGAATTGAAAATTGCGGAACCTTTCGTTGGAAAAAACGGATTCCTGGATCCTGCATCGTTTGGTGTCTTGTTAGAAAATCCCGGGATTTATCCAAAGCTTTCTATTGAAGAATACGTAGAATACTTTGCTGGATTCTACGGCTTTGGAGAGTCGGGCTCTAGACAGATGAAATGCCTAAAGGATCGGATTCAAACGCTAGCTAAGAAATTGGATCTTCCTGAATTGAATACTAAGATGTCTGCATTGTCTCTTGGCAATCGCCAGAAGGTGCAGCTGCTTAGGTCTATGGCGACTAGCCCAAAGTTGTTGATTCTTGACGAACCGGTTGCAAATCTGGACCCAATGTCTCGTGAAATGGTATGGCGTTTGATTTCGGATTGGCGTAAGCAGGAAGGTGGTACTGCCATTGTGTGTTCCCATATCCTTGCTGAAATGGAATCTGAGGCCTCTCACTATGCCATTATTGACAAAGGCTCTGTTCTAAAAAGTGGAGCTGTTGCCTCCGTAAATGGTTGCTCCGTACAATTGGATTTTGCAACAGATGTTTCCTTGGAATGCGTTAAGGAAGCTCTTGCAAAAGCAGGCCTTGCGAACGTGAATATGAAAATGTTGAAGGCTCATCTGGCTGAACTTTATCGAAATACAGTTCAGTGATTAGAATGCCTGAGACAGGTCAAAGGTGAAACGTCTCCAAGAGAATCCTTCAGGACTCCAGTCGGTCAAATTCTTCTTGAATGCATAATCCAAACGGAATGTCAGGAACTGCCAACGGTAACGTAGACCCAGCCCCAAACTTTCGCTGGACTTGGATTCGTAAATGGGGTCTTCGTCCATAATTTTGGTCCAGTCGTAGAACTGAACAATTTGCCACTGGCTTAAGGCCTTCCATGGTAAGGACCAGCGAATTTCCTCATTGAGTCTGATATAAGTCGGGGTTAGGCCTGTGTTGGTAACTGTTTCACCCTTTTCGTCTTGAGACTGATAGCTGGCGAAGATACTGCGGAATCGATAACCTCTAACGGATCTTGATCCGCCTTGGTAGAAAACTCGGGCGTCATCTTCAATGGCCTTAGCAAAGAATTTGCCGGCGCTGCCACTCAGCGCTCCATTGAGTGTCCAGAATAGAGGGAAGTATAGGTTTGTAGTGGCTTCTCCGTAAGTGTAGGGGTCGCCCATCATGGCGAGTTCCTTCCAGTCGTTACCATCCCAGTTGGTACCTGCGCCAAATGTCGGTGCAAATCGGATACCCTTGGTGGGGTTAAAGTAATCGTTGGTGTAGTCGAAGGTAAGGGCCACTTCTCCCTTCAACTTAAACATCTTGTCGGTAATCTTGTTCACATAGCGGGTGTCAAGAGTACTACGGAATCGGATGTTCTTGGTAATGCCGAAAGTCAAGTCTGCACGGTTAATGATTTCGTATCGCTCTTCAATGCTATCGGGGTAGGCAGGGGGAGTTGTCTTTTCATGATTTAGGGTCAAACGATCTTCAAAACGGATTGCGGTAGGAATGAAACTGAAAGACGTGCCGAACAGCAGAGGGTTTGCGTAACCAATGGACATTTCCTGTTTGTGTTGCGCTAACATGAAATTGCCGGAAAACTCGTTAAACGTTCCAAAGAAGTTCTTGTGTCTCACGTAAGCCTGTGCGCCAAATCCGTAAAGTTCTTCAAAGAAGAATCCATAGCGCATTTCGCCAGGAACGCGCTCCTTTACTGTTAAATGAACGTCTGAAAAGCCGTCAGCTCGCAAAGAGTCGCTGAGTTTGATTTGCGTGAACAGCTGGGTTGAAAATAGCTTTGACTTGAATGCGTTGTACTGGTCTCCGTTAATGATTTCGCCTTGAGGAATTCTCCACAAGGAAGACAACCATGCAGTATCAGTCAATCCGGCTTCGTTGTTGTTTTCGTTGCCCTTGTTTCCGGTGGAAGTTCTTTGGCTTGCGCTTACGACGTTGCCCATTAGAACTTTTGTGCCGGGGTTGACGTTGATTTCAACAAATATCTTTTTCTTTGCGGTATCCAACATTTCTACGGAGGAGAAATAGGCGTGAAGGTACCCTTCTTTACGGTAAATTTTTTGGATGGTTTCGATGTCTTCAAAGATGTCTTCCTGGTTGTAAAACTTTTTCTTAGATATGCTCAGGTCAGATTCATCAATGTTGATGAGCTTCTCTTCGGGAACCTTAACTTTGACGCCACTGAATCGGTATCTGCTTCCGTCTTTGATGTCGATGGTGTAGTTCGTGCGGACGGTGTCTCTGTTAATGAACTCGCGCTTGACATCGAGGAAAATGTCAAGGCTGTAGTAACCTCTGGAGTAGTACAGAGCCTTAATGTTTTCCATGGAAAGACGGATGACAAAATCTTGCTTGGTTGTGTCCATCTGGCCAAAGCCTTCTGGTATATCCAACTGCTCCATCAGCTGGTATGTAGAGAAGGCCTTGTTTCCGTTAATGTCGATTTTCCAAGGATGCTTAACTTCGTTGTCGGCGAAGCTCAATGCGATAAAAATCAAAAGAAGGGCGAGGAGCTTTTTCATTTTTCATCTCCTTCTTCTTGTGATTTTTCTTTCTTTTGTGTTTCCAAGTCTTCTTCGCATCGTCCTAAGCCCAATAGGCAGGGATTCCAATAACGGTAAACGTAGTTAATACCGATATTCTTTTCTACACGGTTTTCGTTTGCGCCTGTACCTGTGTTGGTCAGGTATTGCTTAGAAATAAGCTGTGCATTAAGAGATAGGGTGGGCGAAATGTGGTTTTTGTGAGAGAACTCAGCTTCCTGGAAGAAGGGAAGGGTGTAGTTCAAACCAAATTGCAATGCCTGGTCGTAAGTGGGGTTGTCGCTTTGGTCCTGGGTGTAACCGAACACAAGACTGAGGTTCTTGACCCAGCGATCCAGAGAAATGGGAACTTTGAAGAAACTGGAATCCTTATCGCTCATGGATGTGCTTTCGAACAGCATCACCTTCATTTCGATGTCGCCAATGAAATCGCCACCCAATGTCTTGTTTGCCGTTTTTGAAATGACCTTGCCCAAGGCCTTGCCTGCCACTTCGTTCCAGTCCGTAGTTTCGCCACCTTCGTCGGCGATACATCCTAGGAATATGTTGTAGTAGATTGCTGCAGAAGATTCCATACCGCAGTTCGAACTGGGAATTGGCTGAGGATTGGTGATTGTACCTTGAATGTCTAGGTTAATGGGGCAGGTCTCATTTTCACGGTCGACTTTTTCTGTACAGTAGGGGAGATGCTGGCTACTGCTTACGTCAATAACGCCATGTTGCCAGGGAACGTCGTTCCAAGAAATCTGGAAGGAGTTAAGTCCGAATTCGTAGATGTCCTTGATTCCGATAAAGCCTGTGTTTGTATTGGTGATGTCACCGCGTAGTAAAGGTCTTGCCGTATTTCCTGAAACTGTCAAATCCAGGGTCAGGGGGAATGTGGCGAAGGGAGTAACGATTGCAATGGAATCCTTTTCGGTATCGCTGATGCGTACCGCCAAGTTAATCGGGCTTGATGCAGAAAGCTTTTCCTCTAGGATTTCTTTCTTACGCAGTTTTGCGATGTAGTTGTTGAAAGAGGTAAAGTATTTGTCGATGGCGGATGGTGTAACTTCGATGCTGAAGTCGTTGTAGTAAACCAGCTTGTCAATTTGGACGCCTCCGAAAATCGTATTGTTCTGAATGACGCCTTCTGCGCTATGGGGAATGCTGAAACCTATTCTTGCCTTGGCGAGTGCTTCGGCCTTGCCGTATAGATCGTCGTTAAGTGCGTAGGAAATGTGAGGAATGTTTGCGACAACAAGGAGGTTCTCTTCACGATCTTCTAACTTGCCCTTAATGTCTTTCAATGTCAAATGGTGAATGCCGTAGTCTATGGTAAACTGTTCTGAGAAAACGTTTACAGCTTGCAGTTTCATGCTGTCCAAATCAAATTGTACGTTGGCGGTAATGGATTCGCCCTGCTTGTTTGTAATTCCTGCATCGGTAATAGTTGCCATTCCATTTTCAACACGACCGTGCAAATGAATAGGTATGATCAAGTCTGTTCTCGGAGCCTGAATCTTTGTAGAGTCAGAGCGAATGTCCGCTACGATACCTTTAAGTCCCTTGGTTATATCTGCAGAAATGTCAATGTGCAAGTCGGTATTCTTGACTTCACTGAGAGTCTTGGGAATGTACCATGAACCGTTGGCATCTACTGTGCCATTAAATATCAAGTTGTTGTCGAAGAAACCTTCCGCCCACAACGTTCCACCGTTGTCGCTGCTATGTGCGAAACTGAGATGGTGTTTGTCGCTGAAGATGTGGTCCATGATGATTTGTGTATTGCCGGTCCATCCGCCATAGCCAATGGCTAGGTAGGTGTTCAGCTCTACCTTATCACCTTCAGCAAAGATGTTCATCTTCTTGACATCAAGTACATGCTTTGAAATGTTGTTGAATACAATATCCGTGAAATCCAGATTGCCTACAAGACCTTCACCCTCGTTGTATGCTAAGTCGCCGGTGATTAGACCTGAGGCCAAGGTCGAGTCGTTGAGAGGCTCTAGCAGTAGCGGAATGCTGAATTCTTTGGAGGATACCCAAGCATGTAGAACCTGGATGGGTAAGAAACTGGTGGGCTTGAAATCAGGATTGGAATCGTTGGGGAGAACGATAGCCGCGTTCCCCTGAACGGAGTTCTTGTTTTGGGTGACAATGAAGTTGTCCACGAAAATCGTGTCTCCTTCTTGTCGAGCCACAATGTCTCCTGTAATCTTGAAAGCTGCTAGATCGCCTTCGACAGAAAGCTCTGCCTTACCAATGTTGTGATCAAAGTCCTGGTGCCATTGGCCGGAAACATTTCCTTGGATTTTGTCGCTGATGGTAAGGTCGGCAAAGGGAATTGTTGCGATGACGGTCTTCTTCGCCTTTACGTCTAGGGTCAGAGTGTCTCCAAAATCAATATACGCGCTGGCGTTTCCGCCGTGTTGCTGAGTTACATCCCAGGAAGTATGAGGCTTGCTTGTTCCCCAGATGACGTCGCCGAAGAAATCAAAGGTTTCCTTTGGTGTGTAGAGTAAACCGTTTGTGAATATAATGCCGTCGGTATCAAGAGCCAGCATCACTTGGGCGGAGTCTGCGGTCATGCCATAGGCGTAGGGAATGGTGTCGAACTTTGCCAGCACCCTCAGTTTGTGCATGTCAAAGGAGCCGTACATCTTAGGCTTCCTTAGAATGACGTTCCCGTGTGTCCAGTCCAAGGCCCAAGGTTCGTAGGTGGCAATGTCCCCGACAAAGGTGATCATTAAGGAATCTTCCAAATCAATGCGTGCGTCAATTATGGAACCTTGTCTAGTTTCAATTTTGGTGTTTATGACATTGCCCTCTTTTTCCGCAGATTGAATCTCGAGGTCCAGGGGCATTATCTGAGGTCCGAACTTCGCGCTCATGTGTTCAACTTGGGCCTCGAAGGTTCCGTCTAGGTTTTTGTCAAAATCTCCGTTGATGTGTATGGAACCACCTTCACCATTCTTCATGACAATGTCGGCATTGATGTTTTCTTGGTTGCCCTTCAGCGTGATGGTTACATCTTCTGCCTTCAATGGCCAGAACTCGCCTATATGGGTTTTTATGGTTGCGTTGTACTTGGTGGTTTGTTTCTTTATGTCCACCGATGCGTCGACCTGAACGTCCAGCTTGCCTATGCCGGGAACAGCCTCTGGTAACTTGAAGGGTAACCATTTTTCGGGATTGGCTACGGAAACACTGGTCTTTGTATTCAGAGCGGTGAGGTTGTTCTTGGGAGCTTTGAGGTCAACGGCTATAGAATCCTTGTCCGTTTTGACATCGGCCTTGACCTTTAGATTGACGCTACCAAAATCTACCTGAGCCTTAACTGCTGCAGGACTAGAAATGTAATCTCCGCTGACTTGTTTGACGTTTAGAGTCGCCGCCGTATTTCCTCGGGATTTGACTTCGATTTGTGAAGCCTTCCACTGCATGTCGTTGGATAGACTTACGTTTGCTTGGGTTATGCCGACCTTGACTGGGAATGGAATTCGCAAATCTTCGGGGAAGGGCGGTATGTTAAGCGTGTCGTTTTGATCTTTGTTGTCTTGGGAAACTGCGATGGAAGCACCCACTGTGTCCATGTCCAGGGATATACCTTTGGATTCACCAAGCAGTGTAATGTCTAATGTGGGATTTGTAACCCGAATTTCTGTTCCATCAATTTCTACCTTTATGGAATCAAAAGAGTGGGTTAGCAGGCCGTTCATCTTATGACCGTAGGGGGAAATTGTAACCCCAGAAATGGTATGAGGTGTCGCAAGGAATCTTTCGAAAAGTGCACGACAGAACCAGGCGCCAACGGCAATGGCACCAACAACAACCATCACTATGAAGGTTGTCCCTGCAAATGTTGAAGTCAATTTTTTCAACTTGATTGGAAAAATAGAATTTCTACAAGATGCTGTGGCTGGCGAACTCTTGTTTTAGTCGTGTAATTCGTTGATACTCAACGAGTTACGTCTTTGACTTTGTAGTGAAATTTTGAGCACTGAATTGTAAAAAGAGGCAGTCCGAAGACAGCCTCTTTCAATTTTTCAGTTACAATAATCGTAGACCTTTTGGTCAACAACGTTTTGTATAGCTTTAGTCCTTGATGCAGCGGACGGAACGAGCCATGCGCTTGTCGAAGGAACGATGCTTCACAGAGTAGTCACGGTCGATGAAGCGTCCGCAGGCATTATTGGAATATTTGCCGTTAGCATTGGTCTGGACGAATTCTGTGGAAGACCAGAAATGGGCGTCAAACTGATAGAAAGATCCGTCAGTACTGCGGTAGCCGGTGGGCTTTACACTGAACTGGTAGAGGTCTTCACCTGCGTCCTGAGTCCAAACATCCTTGGATTTCAGAGCCTTGGCTGCGTGATCTTCGTCGCCAGTTGCTGCAATCAATGCGTCCCATTCGGCGTCGGAGGGCAGGTGCCATCCTTCGGGGCAGATACCGCGAACCTTGGGCATTGTGGTTGAGTCTGCCAAGTCGCAAGCGACTTTGTATCCACAAGGGGCTGTTTCAGAAGAGTCCATGGCGACACTCCAAGTGTAAAGGCGGCCGAGAAGATCGCAGTTTCCCTCTTCACCTTGAGGGCAGAAGCTGCCTTCTGCGGCGTAGTTCAGGTTTTCTGCCATCCAGGTCTGGTCCTTGATCTGTACGGTCTTGTAGAGCTTGTTGTCGCGGGCGTCTTCCAAGGTGCCCGTGACCACCTCGATCTTGGCGAAGTTGCTCTGGCTGTCTTTGATGTCTTCCTGTGTTGGGCCGTCGTCTGTGGTGCAGGCGGCGAAAATGGCGCTAAAAGCCAAAGCGAAATATATCTTGTTCATTCTTCTCTCTCCTAGAATGTTGTACCGATACCGATATGAGCTCCGGAACCGGCGTGTTTGATTAATGTGTAACCTAATTCGGCGTTGATAAATCCAAAACTATAGATTGCCCCGGTACGGAACTGATACCAATTGGGGCCGTCGTCTACGTTAATGGGGAAAATAATGGTTTCGCGAATGCCGAAATTTTTATAACCTAGTTCAACTTGGCCTAAAATTCCGCCGTAGGATCTCTTAAAGATTCCTTTAAGTTTAGACTTCTCAGGGCCGAAGGCGAGGCCGAATGTGGCGCCTAGGCCTGCGGTGAAAGAAAATTCTGCTGCAGGTCCAAAGTTGTAGCCTATGCGGGCGGTTGCTCCAATGTCGGGCATATAGAATGCGTAACTACGCTTTCCGTTGGATTTGTTGTTGCAAGAGTAGGCCGTTTGTTTGGTGCCTGTGTTTTCAAGCCCTAGGTATCTTTCGCAAACGGAACTGTCTGTGTAGTTGATAATGTCGTTGGTGATTCCTGCCCAGAAGGAAAAATGCAAACCGCCATTTTCTTTTTGCGCAGCTTTGCGTTCTTCGGCAAGTTTTTCTTCTGCAGCCTTCTGTTCCTGGATTGCCTTGGCCTTAGCGATAGCTAGGGAATCTTCGTCATAGTCAGGACCGAAATCTATACCTTCCGTATTTCCGCTTTTTTCCCAGAAGAACCTTCCGCTGATTTTTGTGGTGTTGTCCTGGAACTGAAGAGTTCCTTTGAACTGCAGAGGTGAACCGTCTTTTTTATTGACGGTCTTTTCGCCACCAGCGATAATGCCGTCCTTGGTGAATGTGATTCTTAGGTTGCTGTTTGCTGCGTCGTTAGAACTGATGCGGCTATGGAACAACTTGATTCCATTTAGATAGTAGGCGCTACGGATGGGCTTTGCGATGTCAATGTAAATGGTGGGGGAGGCGGAAGAATCCAATTTGATAACGGCAAGGGATCCCCTGTTTAGAAGGCCTTGGTTCAAACGATCTAATTGACCGACAAAGTAGGGGGCGAAGTTGACGCCATCTTGACGGACCACGATGTCCTTGCAGGTTTCTCCCCAGACCTTGGCGATTTCCATGAGGCGTTGACGGCGCTCCGGTGCGTACTGGAATGTGAAATTGTAGTTGGCATCAAAGCCTTGTTCCAGAGGCTCCAGGAATACTCCGCCCTCTAAATTCACATTTTCTTCTTTGGAGCTGACGAAATCAGTAAGGGCGTCTGCACAGGCTTCAATTTGCAACTTGCGATCTTCTAGACCGCGTACGGTTTCCACGTAGCCGAGATGAACTTCTCCGGTGACTCTCATGAAGTTTTCTTCAAAAGCAGGCAACTCAATTTGATAGAAGTGCCAGCAACTTTCGTCCATGACTTCGTTCAGGCTGATTGTTGCACACTGATCGTTCATCTTTGCGATTTTGTCGGCATCTGCAAGCAAGGCTTCCAAACCTTCGTTTGGCGCTTTTGCCTCTGCCTGTAGTTTTTGCAATTCCGCCTGTTGGCGATGGAAAATCGCCGGATCTTGTACGAAAACGCTTGCTGCCTGGTTTTGCTCTGCTGCAAAGAGATTGGCTGATAAGCCTGATAGCAAAAATAATGTTGCTTTAAATAACTTCATAATCACAAAACTTTGTTCTAAATATAGAATTAAAAAAAGAGATTCAATTGATTTTGGGGATATTTGTTAACGAATTGAAGTTGATGTGCTGATTTATTTTTCTAACTTCAAAACGGATTATACTGGCTATTATTAGTTCGCTGGAGGTTTATCTGCAGCTAGTGGATGAAAGTGCCTTTGTTAACATTTTTTTAGGTATTACGATGAATATTCGTTCTATTGCGGCTTTTTGTGTTGCTTCTGTTACCTTCTTGACGGGTTGTAACGGTGTTGGAGCTAAGGATTCTCTTGTAGCTCGATTTAACGATGAAAGTGTTTACGAAGAAGATCTTTTCCTAGTGCAAAGAAATATCTCCGGTACACCTCAAAAACTGGAAGATGTTGTCTTTGAAAATATATACGCCAAGGCCGCAGCTGTTGCTATGGCTACAAGTGAGTTCCCCGGCATTGAAAAAGATTGGGAAGAGTACTACAAGCAAATTGAACCTCGCATTCTGATGATGGCGTTCCAGCGCTACTATGTTATCGAACGCATGATGTATTCGGATTCCGAGCTTCGACGTTTCTATGATACTCACAAGAGCTTGTTCCCTGCTGGAGAGTTTAACGGTTACATTGAAAATCGACAGGATGTTGCAAGCGAGTACTACGTATCCAAGAACCGTGAAAAATACTTGGCCTATGTAGAAGAAAATAAGAAACGCTATGATACGGAAGTTGACACCACTGCACTGAAGAAAATCTTTGCTGACGATCGACGCCGAGAGCTTCGTGATTCTGTTATGGGAAATATCGTGGCCAATAGCGGTTTAACCATCCATGCACTTCCTGCTGTTGATTTTAGGGCTTTCTACGAAACCCATAAGGATAAATACAAGACTGTACCTGGTTATGTTGTTTATCACATTCAAATGAATGATTCTGCTGCACTTGCTTCTAAAGTCAAGGATAACTTCACCTTGGAGCAATTTAAACAGGCTGCCGCAAAGATTAGTACAAACAAGGTAACTGCGGAAAATGGCGGGTATGTCGGACATGTCAAAAAAGATTTTGCTTTGCCTTATGGAATAGGCTTGATTGGAACGCTCTCGGGTGCTCTTGAAGGAAAAAGTTCCGGCTTTATCACTCCTGTTCTTCGTGCTGACGGTTCTGCAATTTATCATCGTTTCTATTTGGCAGAAAGGGTTGATTCTCAGTATAAGACTTATGAACGAGTTGCAAAGCAAGTTGAAACTGATGCTGCTGATGATTCAGTTCCGGAAGTCGAAGATAGTTACGCCCTGATTACTGCAGGTGACGGCAAGGTCTTGTTCACTGAAGGTGACCTGAAAAAGTTCTTTAACGAATTTTATGAAAAAGGTACGTCTTTTAACATGAATGCACACAACCGCATTGTGAATATGTTTGAGAATACTTTGGCCTATGCAGTTGCTGCCGAAGCTGTCAAGCTTGGTTCAAGTTGGGAAGTGCGTGCTCTTTCTCGCTCAACACGCTGGAACTACCTGTTTGACCGCTACGTAGATAGAAAACTTATTTACAATGAAGTGTCCAAAGATTCTCTTAAGAAACTTTATGAAAAAATAGGAAGTCCTTTGCGCCCTGGGCTCAGTTTCGAACAGGCTGAATCTGACTTGAAAGCTGTTGTCGGTCTTCCTAAAAACATTGTTGATTACGAGTATTATTATGGATACGGTGTTACCTGTGCTGAAAAGTCTTATGAACAATGTCTCGTTAGAATCTACAGTCTTCGTTTTCGCGATACAAAGAAATTCTTGACGGAACGACTCCTTACGGACAGTTATGGAAAGGTCTCCTCCCATTTCTACAAGGATTATTCCTTTGAACGCGACATGAAGCCGATGTCCACGGAATTGCTTGCTACTATTGATTCCTTGAAGAATGCCCAAGGCAAGATAAATCTGGAATATCGTAAGCTGATGCTTGCTTATCCGGAAAATGATTCCCTGTTCAGGCATGCCAGTTTTGAAATGGCTCAGTTGCACAACGATAATGAGGAATACGATGATGCGGAAAAGGAGTATTACGCTTACTATCGCATGTGGCCAGAAAGTGATAACGCAGAAAAGGCCATGTTCAGTCGCGGTTTTATCCTGAATGAAAATCTCAAAAAGGATAGTCTAGCCCTGGAGGTGTTCCGCGAGTTTATTGCAAAGTACCCCAACAGCGAATTGAAGGAATCTGCTGAATGGTTGGCCAAGAACATTGAATCCAACGGCAAATTGTCCGAGGACCTTCTCAAAAAAATTGAATCGGAACAGTGATTTTTAGCAAAAACGCTCTAAAAAGGGCGTTTTCCGCACTTATTTAAATCTTCCGTTTATACGGGAAAACCCTTAATTACTTATATTTCAAGCACTCACAATAAAAGGTGGTATACCATGGAAATGACGTTCGCTATGATCAAACCCAATGCCGTTAAGTCCGGCTTGGTTGGTCAGATTATTGCTCGCTACGAAGCTGCAGGCCTCTCTGTCTGCGCTATCAAGATGCACCAGATGTCCAAGAAGGACGCTCGCGGCTTCTATGCCGAACACGTGAAGAAGCCTTTCTTCCCGGAACTGGAAGCCTATATGACTAAGGGTCCGTCCGTGATGCTTGCTCTGGGTGGCGAAAACGCTATTGCCAAGGTTCGTGCTATCAACGGTGCTACCAATCCTGCTAAGGCAGAACCGGGTACTCTCCGCTATGACTTTGCTCCTTCTATGACCGAAAACGTTGTTCACAGCTCTGATAGCCCCAAGAGCGCAAAGCGTGAACTTGACTTCTGGTTCACCAAGAAGGAACGCTACGCCTACGAAACTCCCAGCAAGAAAGCTTGCTGCATCCTCTAATGGCGGTTAAGCCTCTGAATTTCAAATAAACAAAAGACCCCCTCAAGGAGACACAATACAATGCAATGGATCATTAAGTACCTTACTTCCTCCATTGGTAAGAAGCAGATCATGGGTGCCTCAGGTGCATTCCTCGCTCTGTTCATTCTCGTCCACATGTGCGGCAACCTCCAGTTGTTGAACTTCAATCAGGCTGCAGCTCAGGCATCCTACAATGCCTATACTGAATTCCTGACCAGCTTCAACCCGCTGCACTTCCCGTTCAAGCTCATCTACCTCATGGAACTGGGCATGGTTGCTGCTTTCGGTCTTCACATCGGTCTCGGTATCAAGCTGAAGCTTGAAAACAAGAAGGCTCGTGGTGTAGAAGGCTATGAAGTCAACGCTCGCAAGGGTAACAAGTCCTTTGCTACCTTCACCATGATCTGGACCGGCCTCATCATTCTCGGCTTCGGCATCCAGCATCTTGCTAACCTCAAGTTCGGTGCACACTACCTGTACCAGAACGAAGCTGGCGAAATCGTCCGCGATATGTGGCTCACCACCATTGATATGTTTGCAAACCCGGTTTGGACTGTGTTCTACCTGTTTGCTATGCTTGCAATCGGTATTCACCTGTTCCACGCCATCTCCTCTGCATTCCAGACTCTTGGCCTTTCTCACCAGAAGTGGACTCCGGTTATCGAAGTTCTCGGTATCGTATATAGCGTAGTTGTTGCTCTTGGCTTTGCCATCGAAGCTGCATTCTCCTGCTACATCGCACACCAGCCGGAAACCGAAGCTCTCCGCGCCAAGTCTCACGAAATCCAGCAGCAGCTGGAACAGAAGAAGGCCGCTTCTGAAGCTAAGACTTCTTTCGTCGTTCCTTCTGTAGGCGTCATTTCCACCAACGTTTAATGGAGACCGTAAATAATGATTCTCGATTCTAAAATTCCTGGTGGTTCCATTTCCGAAAAGTGGACCAAGCATAAGTTTGAATTGAAGCTCGTGAACCCCGCTAACAAGCGTAAGTTCACCGTTCTCGTTGTAGGTACCGGCCTTGCTGGTGCATCTGCAGCTGCTTCTCTCGCAGAACTGGGCTACAATGTGAAGTCCTTCTGCATTCAGGACTCTCCCCGTCGTGCTCACTCCATTGCTGCCCAGGGTGGTATCAATGCTGCTAAGAGCTATAAGAACGATGGTGACTCCGTCTATCGTCTTTTCTACGATACCGTTAAGGGCGGTGACTTCCGTGCTCGTGAAGCCAACGTTCATCGTCTTGCCGAAAACTCCAACTTGATCATCGACCAGTGCGTTGCTCAGGGTGTTCCTTTCGGCCGTGAATACGGTGGCCTCCTGGACAACCGTTCCTTCGGTGGTACTCAGGTTTCTCGTACTTTCTACGCTCGCGGTCAGACCGGTCAGCAGCTCCTCCTCGGTGCATACCAGGCTCTCATGCGCCAGGTTGCAGCAGGCAAGGTAACTCTGCTTCCTCGTCGCGAAATGATGGACCTGGTTGTTGTCGATGGCAAGGCTCGCGGTATCATCGTTCGTAACCTGGTTACTGGCGAACTGGAAAGCCATGTTGGCGACGCAGTCTGCCTTTGCACCGGTGGTTACGGCAACGTCTACTACCTTTCTACCAACGCTCAGGGTTCCAACGTAACTGCTGCATACCGTGCCTATAAGAAGGGTGCTGCATTTGCTAACCCCTGCTACACTCAGATTCACCCGACCTGCTTGCCCCGTCATGGAGACCTGCAGTCCAAGCTGACTTTGATGTCTGAATCTCTGCGTAACGATGGTCGTATTTGGGTTCCTCGTAAGCCCGGCGACAAGCGTTCTCCGGACCAGATTCCTGAAAACGAACGTTACTACTACCTCGAAGAAAAGTACCCCAGCTTCGGTAACCTCGTTCCTCGTGACGTGGCTTCCCGTAACGCTAAGCAGGTTTGCGACGCCGGCATGGGCGTAGGCAACACCGGCCTTGCAGTTTACCTGGACTTCGCCGACGCTATCAAGCGCATGGGCGTTGCTGGCGTTTCTGCTAAGTATGGTAACCTCTTCCAGATGTACGAAAAGATCGTTGACGAAGACCCGTACAAGGTTCCGATGCGCATCTTCCCGGCAATCCACTACACCATGGGTGGTCTGTGGGTTGACTACGATTTGATGTCCACCATCCCGGGCTGCTTCGTTCTCGGTGAAGCAAACTTCTCTGACCACGGTGCAAACCGTCTCGGTGCTTCTGCTTTGATGCAGGGCCTTTCTGATGGTTACTTCGTGATCCCGTTCACCATCGGTGGCTACTTTGCAGGCACCAAGCTGGAAAAGGTTTCCGAATCTGATCCTGCTTTCGAAGATTGCAAGAAGCAGACCGCTGAAAAGATCCAGAAGCTCCTTTCCATCAAGGGTCACCGCACTGTTAACGATATCCATCGTCAGCTCGGTAACATCATGTGGGAATACGTTGGCATGGCCCGTAACAAGGCTGGCCTCGAAAAGGCTCTCCAGGAAATTCCGGCTCTCCGCGAAGAATTCTACCAGAACGTCAACGTCGTTGGTTCCGAAGGTTCCTTCAACCAGAACCTGGAACGTGCCGGCCGTCTGGCTGACTTCCTTGAATTCGCAGAAGTCCTCACTCTCGACGCCCTCCACCGTGAAGAATCTTGCGGCGGTCACTTCCGTGAAGAAAGCCAGACCGAAGAAGGCGAAGCTAAGCGTGATGACGAAAACTTCTGCTACGTCGGTGCTTGGGAATTCAAGGGCGACGGCGTGAAGCCCGAACTCCATAAGGAACCCCTCACATTCGATAACGTCCACCTTGTTACTAGGAGCTACAAATAATGAGCAACGGTTTGATGAATCTTACTTTGAAGATCTGGCGTCAGAAGGACTCCAAGACCAAGGGACAGTTCGAAACTGTCAAGATCGAAGGCATTTCTCCGGATATGTCCTTCCTGGAAATGTTGGACATTGTCAACGAAGAACAGATGAAGCAGGGCAAGGAAGGCTTCGCTTTCGACCACGACTGCCGCGAAGGTATCTGTGGTATGTGCTCTCTCGTCATCAACGGTATGCCTCATGGTCCCGACCACGGCATCACCACTTGCCAGCTGCACATGCGTAAGTTCAAGGATGGTGATACCATCGTGATCGAACCGTGGCGCGCTGCCGCATTCCCGGTTATCCGTGACTGCGCTGTTGACCGTTCTGCTTTCGACCGCATCATTGCTGCTGGCGGCTATGTTTCCGTCAACACCGGTGCTGCTCCTGAAGCTTCCGTAATCCCCGTTCCCAAGGTTGATGCAGACCGCGCATTTGACGCTGCTGCTTGCGTTGGTTGCGGTGCTTGCGTTGCTGCATGTAAGAATGCTTCTGCTATGCTCTTCGTCTCTGCTAAGGTTGCTCACCTGGGCTTCCTCCCGCAGGGTAAGGTTGAAGCTAAGAAGCGCGTACTTGCTATGGTGGCTCAGATGGACAAGGAAGGTTTCGGTAACTGCACCAACCTTTACGAATGCCAGGCTGCTTGCCCGAAGGGTATCACCGTGGATTACATCGCCAAGATGAACCGCGACTACCTCGTAGCAACCGCTACCTATGCTGAAAAGGTTTACGGCAAGGATTAATGAGGCGAGCGAAGCGGTCGCCAAGCTTGCTTGAACGACCATTTCCGAGTTAATCACTTGACGTAAGTCAATCTTTAAAGAACTCCGTTCGGGTAAACTCCGGGCGGGGTTCTTTTTTTGTTGCTCCTGTTTGAAAAAATTATGTGTTTGGGGAGGAAACTTGCCTATATTTGCTCTATACGAAAGAAGGAGTCTCTATGCATTTAAGATTTTCGTTCGCACTTACTCTGCTCAGCGTGACCTTGGCTTTTTGGGCTTGCGGTGACGAGGACGTGTCTTCTCCTAAGGATACGGAGAATGAAAATCCTGCGTATGACACGGATTATGATGCAGAAACCTATGATGGCCTTCCGGAATGTACTTCAAAGAAGGATGGACAAACCGGCTATGTTTCTGGCACGGGAAAAATTTATGTGTGCGAAGATGGCGAATGGATTCGTTTGAGAAGTTCTTCTTCTAACGAAGAAGATGTGTCGTCCTCTTCAAAACCAAAGTCTTCGTCCAGCACGAAGAACTCCTCCTCCAGTGAAAAAAAACGGCTCTTCATCCTCTGTTATTGCGGATGATGATCCTAATCCAACCAAGGCCGAAGAATGTGCTGCTGGCCTTTCATCGGAATGCTTGATTGGAGAATGGTCCATGAACGGTCTCGTATCCAAGGATGGTGGTGCCATGCATCCGAACTATGACTATACTTCTGCTCCTGGTAAGATTACTTTCACGGATGATGGTGCGTTCAAGGTTGATATGCCGTTTGATGCTCCGTCCGATTTTACCGTTTCAGATTGCAACCCAATTTATGGCATTTGGAGTGTTGACAACGGTGTTTTGACTTTGAAGACCAGGGTGAGAGACCTTTGCATGGCAACCAGAACTTATCAGGGCTCTCCGACAATTACTGTTGGCACAACTGTCAATATGGATCTAGGCCAGTTGTTCTTCTTGTACAATGTAACAGACGAACCTTCAGTTCACACCGATTACACAGAAGAGTTTTCCATTGGCGCTGATTAGCCTTCTTTGGCATTGTTGATTTCTGATATTTCTTGCAAAAGAAAAAGCCCCGCGAAATTGCGAGGCTTTTTTGAATGTTGTGCGGATTCCTTCTGCGATGTTGTACGTCGCGTAGCTTATCTCACGCGGGAACTCCAACGCTTTTTGAAGCGGGGCTCGTCTAGAACCTTCGCCCAAACGAAACCGCGACGGATTTCCGCCTTGTTGAAATTGCGGGAGTGTTTGCGGTGTTCTGAATTGGCAAGGCAGGGAGCTCCAATAGATTCGGAACCATCGTTTAACTGGCTGGCCTGTTCTCGGAGTAGCTTTGCGCGTTCCTCAAGTTCTGCCAATTCCTTCTGGTGCTGAAGCTCAGCCTCGCGACGAGCCTGGAGGGCTGCGCCCTGAGCTTCTGCTGCTTTGCGTTCCTCGGTATCTCGCTGTTCGCGCTTGAAGAGGTTTTCCAGCTCCGTTTTGTCGTGCACCAGAAGATCGCAGTAACCTTCGCCCATGTCTCGACCTACGATGTGATGAACTTGCAACTCCGCAAGGACCTGTTGTGCAGTACTTTCGGAAAAACCAAAAGCTTGTTGCAAGTAATCAACACTGACTTCTTCCCACTGGATGACGGATTCTGCGATTTCGCGGAAGGTGATTCGGTTGGGGTTTGACGGCGTTACCACGGGCAAATCAAGTTCTTCATCTTCGCTTTCTTCGTAATCATCATCAATGCTGTCTTCAACATCGTCGATGTCTTCGATAGGCGGGGGCGGCGGAGTAAGCGTCCCTTGGGAAGCCTGTCGCTGTGCTTCCTCAAACTGCTTGATCAAATCTTGCAGGCTGCCTTGGCGCCTGGTTTGATTCGGTTCGGCAGGTGGGACGCTGTGCTGCTCCTGAGACGATTGATTCTTCTTACTAGCAGCCACCTTCTTGACGATAACCTCAAGAAGATAGATTCCAGCAAGTATTAATAAACCTTCCATAGGCTAGTCTCTAATTACTTAGCTTCGGGAGCGGAACCGATTTCCTTACGCATCTGGGTGTCGGCTTCGATGTTCTTCATGTTGTAGTAGTCCATGACGCCAAGCTTGCCGTCGCGAAGTGCGGTTGCCATAGCCATAGGAATCTGGGCTTCGGCTTCAACCAGCTTTGCCTTCATTTCCATGACCTTTGCCTTCATTTCCTGTTCGGCAGCGTAAGCCATGGCGCGGCGTTCTTCTGCCTTGGCCTGAGCAATCTTCTTGTCTGCTTCGGCACGGTCAGTTTCAAGAATAGCACCGATGTTCTGGCCCACGTCCACGTCAGCAATGTCAATGGAAAGAATTTCGAATGCAGTACCTGCGTCAAGGCCAGATGCCAACACCTTCTTGGAAATCATGTTGGGGTTTTCAAGAACTTCCTTATGGCTCTGTGCAGAACCGATGGAAGAAACGATGCCTTCGCCAACACGGGCGATAACGGTTTCTTCGCCTGCGCCACCCACCAACTTCTGGATGCTGGCGCGCACGGTAATACGGGTCACTGCATGGAGCTGAATACCATCCAGAGCCACAGCGGAAACCTTAGGAGTGGTAATGACCTTGGGGTTCACGGACATCTGCACCGCTTCCAGAACGTTACGGCCTGCCAGGTCAATGGCGGCGGCTTCCTTGAAGTCCAGCTTGATGTTTGCCTTGTTTGCTGCGATCAATGCTTGGATTACGCGGAGCACGTTACCGCGGGAAAGGTAATGGGCTTCCAGCAGGTTGGTGTCAACGGGGAGGCCTGCCTTGCAGCTCAAAATGCGTGCTTCAACGATGACCTGAGGCGGCACCTTACGCAGGCGCATACCGATGAGTTGGAAAATGCTCACGTTTGCTCTGGAGAACAATGCCTGGAGCCAGAGGCTAAAGAACTTGCCTACGAAGGCGAGAAGAACGATGACGACGATGGCGGCAATGACAATGCCAATTGCGAAAATGGTATCCATTTTATTTTGCTCCGTATAGAGTGTGTTTGTTTTTCTATAAAAATTTAATTATTGAGTGAATAGTGAAAAGTGAATAGTGAAATTTTGCGGTTCTTCACTGTTAACTGTACACTATTCACTAACTGTTATTTGCGCTAACGAATATATGTCCTTCCTGAACGGCATCCACCTTGACGGATTGCCCTGCTTCGATAATCTCGCCTCGGGTCTGCACATCCAAAAGCTTAACGCTGCCGTCGGCCATAGTGAATTGAGCCTGTCCAACAGGGCGAAGGAAAGTCTTTGCTGTACCGATATCACCAGGGCGGACTTCGCTTATGGCTTCGGTAGGGGAGGCTGCGGTTTCAAGGTCTGTCTTTAACATAGGAGTCCAGCCTTCGGGAAGCAGCGGAATCAAGTATTTGCTTGCGGCAATAGGGAACACAAGGGCTATGGCCGCGCAACACAACATATAGAACAGCCCAAATAGCCAGGGCGTGGCGTCGAAGGATTCTTCAACCGCTTCCGGTACATATTCAGGAATGTCCGCCGGCGAGAAACTCATGGTGAGGGCGATAATCATACAAATGATGCCGCCGATACCAAAGAGGAACGTTCCCGGCATCACGAAAATTTCCACCAGGAACAAGGCTATGCCTGCAATCAATAGAACTGCCGGCAGCATGCCGTCCAGCTGCGGAGCGAACTGACCCAGGAATACGATTCCAATGAGGATGATGCCGACTATGCCGAATACGCCGAATCCAGGAGTCTTGAATTCGATGTACAGGGCGCCGAAACCAAGAATCAAGAGAATGCCTGCGATGCCTGCGATGGCGTTTGCTACGTCTTCGCCCATGGTGGTTTCCACTTCACTCTTGCTTTCGATGGCGAGGGCGGTCTCAAAATCGTCGCGGCCGTTAAAGGTACCCTGGGAGAATCCCAGATCCTTGGCTTCCTTGTCGGTCATGGTCAGCAGTTCCCCTTCCTTCACAAGAATCTTGGGGGCGCCCCAGAACTTCTTTTCGTCCTTGCTCATGACTTCGTACTTGGCGGATTCGATAACCATGGTGGTGTCGCGTTCGTTTTTTTTGCCGGCGTCCAGCTTGGCGCGGAGTTCCAGAATTTCAAGTTCCGGGGTGACGAAGGCGGAACTGAGCAATTCGGGGTAGCCGTTCTTTTGAGCCAGGTTGCGGAACTTGGCGCGGAGGGGCGACTGGATTTTTTCGCCCACGATTTGCGGGGTACCGTCGCTGTTCTGCACAATGGGGGCGCAGTCGCCGATGGTAGTGGATTCCATCATGTAAAGCTTGCTGCAGGCCAAGGCGATGAGGCTACCTGCGCTGATGGCCTTCTTTTTAACGAAGGCGATGGTCTGGGGACCTCGAATGGCCATGATGGTGTCAACGATGTCGAAGGCTGCATCCAGGCGGCCGCCGAATGTGTTGATCTCAAAAACAATGTAGTCCGGATTTTCTTCCAGAGCCTCGCCAATGGCGCGGGCGCAGAAATCGTACATGGAAGGTTCCACGTCGCCTTCCAGCTTGATCCAAACCGCATGCTTCTTGGCAGCTGCATTCGCGGTGGCGGAATCTGTAACCACGGGGCCGGGGAGGTTTGTGTCGGTAGCGGAAATCGCAGCCTCAATAACTGCTTCGGTCTTGGTAGAGTCGGCAAATGCGAAAGTGGCAAAAACCGTCAAAAGTGCGAGAATTTTAGTTACAAACTTCATACCATCAATGTATAAAGTTTTCGTGTCAAAAGAGTGTCAAAATACGGGATTTCTGACAGAAAGTCTCTTTTTTGTTTTGAACGGTCATTTTGGCCTTCTGTAGACCCGTTTTCACCCCATCTCCAGGGCCTTGGACCGGTCTCTCATTTGCGCCTTGAACAGCGCCTTGCTTGGCTCGCTTAAGTAACTTAGGTCGATCATGGCGTCCATTTCCCTTAAATGGCTGCAGGTTTCTGCAATAAAGCGCTGGGCTCGGATTTCCTTGATGCCAATGCGGCGGGCCAGTTCCATAAAGTCCGGCTTGCCGTAGAATCCGTTTGCCTTGAAGAACTCTGTTTCAAAGTTCGCGCCGGAATAATCTGCAGCTGAGTTTTCGCTGAAAAGTTCCAATGCGGTTCGGCCAAGTTCTTGAACGTGCAGGGATGTATTCAGCAAATCGTAGGCAGGGGCTAGCTTGTAAACCCCGTCTGCATTTGGGGAGTAAATGGAAAAGTTCTTGACGTGGGCGTCGCCGTTACAAACAAGGTAGTTGAACAGAATCAGCTTGAAGTATTTTTCAACGTCGGTAGGGTAGGTGCTTACATATCGCTTCATCAGGTCGGCAATTTGCTGGTAACTGAAGTCGTACTTGTAGTTGGAACCTTTTTCACCTGGGGTGAGGCCAGCCACCTGGGCAAAGTCTTCTTGGCAGATTCTGTTGCCGTCGGGTAGAACATCGAATCGCTTGGTGATGTAGGCGGGTGTGCCGTCTTTAAGATAAACTAGCGCATTGTCTGCTGCGTCAATCTTGAAAATCTGTCGGGCCATTTGCATGGTCAGGTGCTCGTTGGCGGGCATGTCTTTTGTGTTGTCGAACAGCCCTTCTACCGCGGGCTTTAAGATGAAGGTGCCTCTATTTTCGGTAGGCTCCAGCCGGCCTTCGTTCACCATTAGCGAAAACTTGGGCTGCGCACCAGAAATGGAAATCCTACGAATGGAACCGTTGCTCGACTTGATTTCGGGTAAGGAAAAATCAAGCGTGGCGTTAAACTTCTTTACGCCAAAGAGCCGCTTGGCGCAGGCGGGGCAAAAATCCCGCGGTGTCTCCTTGAGGCAGCTGTGGCAACGGTTCTGCATGGTGGGGGAGGTGGCGCCTGTCATACGTCCTCCATCACAGTGATGGCGCCGATGGTTTCCTTTCCCGCAAGTTTCAGCAACAGCCTGTAGGAATCCCTAGGGTCGATCTTCAGGCTCATGCAATAAAGTTTGCGGTTTTCACCCTCAGGCAGCAAACCCTCAAAAAACGGGAAAAGCTCTTTGGACTTGTAAGGCTCCTGGCGCTTAGGCAATGTTAACGCGATGGCAGGGCGCCTGGACGCAAGGTAGATTTCGTCGTAGGTGAAAATGAATCCACCCTTAGTCTTTGTCAAGGTACCTGCCAAAATGCCGTTGTAGAAAACCGATGCTTGCCTAGCCATTGACGACTCTCTCGGTTAAAGACAGCTTTAGCCCTAGTTGATTAGAAAGTTTGCAAAGGACCTCGATGGACGGGTTTGCGCCGCCGTTTTCGATGGCGTTGATGGTTCGTAGTGAAACGCCGGACATTTCCGAAAGATCCCTTTGGCTTAACCTAAGGGCTTCCCGTCGCTTTTGCAAAATCTCAAAAATTTCATCCATAATGTGCGATATATTGCTTGTTTTTAATTTAAAATACGAAAAAATGATGAATTTGTCAATGAATATGCAATATGTTGCGCAATTTGTTTGTGTTTTTCGTGATTCTCGTGACGATTTTCACTAAATGAGCCTAAAATTGGCGAAAATCTGCCAAATACTTGACTTTGTTTTTTTTGGGGGGGTACATTTGTGGTGTGAGCGAATTTTATCGAAACGAAGGAGAAATAAAATGAAAATATTAAGGATGTTTGGAGGCATTGCTGTAGTATCTATGCTAACCTTTGGACTTGCAGCCTGCGGTGATGATAATCCCAGTGGTGCTAAGGATGACGACAGCAGCTCCGTTGCCACACCTCCTTCTATAAAAGATGAAAAAGGGACTGTCAAGGATTCCCGTGACGGAAAGGTTTACAAGACCGTAAAAATTGGTGCCCAGACCTGGATGGCCGAGAACCTGAATGTAGATGTTGAAGGGTCTTGGTGCTATGATAATGATCCTGCCAATTGTGAAAAGTATGGCCGCCTTTACACCTGGGCAGCTGCCATTGACTCTGTTGCACTGGCAAATGATGCAGACAATCCCCAGACTTGCGGATATGGTGAGACCTGTACGCTGCCGGCTGTTGTGCAGGGCGTGTGCCCTGCGGGCTGGCACTTGCCGAGCAGTGAGGAAATGAGAACCTTTATAGAGGCCGTGAAGGTAAGGGTTGAACAAATAGTAACCCAGAAAAAGTTGGATGCAGTGCCGCTGAAAAAAGGCGAGGACAGGTTCTACAATCATTTGCGCGATTCTAGCTGGAGTGAAGGATTTGATTCATTCGGCTTTTCTGCTCTCCCTGCTGGCGGCTACGACAGCATCTACGAGGAGTTCTTCGGTTTGGGCGACTACGCCAACTTTTGGGCTTCTACGGAGGACGGTAGCTACGGCGCCTACGTCCTGAGCATCAGCGACGACTACGCGCTCGTCTACTACTTCGACATGTACAACTACGGTCACTCGGTGCGTTGTCTCCAGGACTAACTAGGCATCCATCGAAGGTGAATTGCCTAGCCAAGGCCTAGCGAAGCAAAGCCTTGAAACAAAACCCCAGGGTATTTTCAACCCCTGGGGCATTTTTTTATCCTAGCCACCTCCCACATGTCATCCCGGGCTTGAGAGGCGCAAAAGGAGATCTTTGGCCTGAAAATGTCCAAATTACGGGAAAAGTGATGCTTTTTGATTAGTTTTTCCCGTAAATCAGCCCTATTTTTGAAAATTATCCTCCGGAGGCGCCAGGATTTCAAAAATATTTTCATTTTCAGTGGCGCATTCCAAGCAAAAAAGCGTGTATATATGTGAATGACGCGTCCTCGTCATTTTGCCGAGCAATTAGCCCCGACGAACAGAACAAAGAAAATGAATGAATAAAAAGAGAACAAAGCGTAATCACGATGGATTCTTCAAGTACGTCTATAGCGATCCCGCCAATGCACGAGCCATGCTGCGCACGTTATCCAAAGGCTCCGGAAGTGTAAAGCGGATTTTGAACAATGTAAACCTTGATACACTGGAGGAAATCTCTGAGCGCTACGATAATGTAGATGAACGTGGCGAAGCTGACATTGCGTTCAAGGCAACAACAAATACCGGTGAACCTTTTTATTTCGGTATCCTGCTGGAACACAAATCAGAACACAAGGTAAATGTCCTGGAACAAACCTTCCGTTACGCTTTCAATGTGATGGTGGACAAGTCTAACACAACGTTCAAATGGTTGCCAACCAAGGCTATCATCATTTATAACGGCACCGATAGCTGGGATCCTCTCGCAGAATTTCGTAAACAGCCTCATGGGGATTTCGAAGGGAGGGAGCTGCCTTTTGAATGCGCCTTCGTGGATTTGAAACAGTTTAACGATAATCTTTTAAGGCAGAGCGAATCAGTCGAGGCGGCCATTGGACTTATGACCATGAAATATGCCTTCGATGCAAAGGCCTATTCGAAAGTGTTGATTGCAATGGAGCCCCTGTTCAAGAAAATGGACAATACGAAGGGGACTACCTTGGTTAAAAAAATAAAGTTATATTTGGGGGAGTACATCACCGAAAAAGCACTAGAGAGGTTGAACATGGCATTCAAGAGTTTAGGAGAAAGGCTTGGTTTTGTCAGCGCCGGTGACGTACGCCGTGCCCGCGAACGTGAAAATCGCAACCTCAAGGCACGATTAGCACGAAAGGATGCCGACCTCGTCGCAAAGGATGCTGACAATCAACGCCTTATGGCGGAAAATGCTGCCCTCAAGGCACAGCTGGCTGCTCTGCAGAAATAAACAAAAGACCAAGCAGGAACTTCAGAACGCATGACTGCTGAATCTCCTGCCAGCACAGAGATTTTATATAAAAACCCCAGGGTTTACAATTCCCTGGGGCGTTTTTGTAGGCTTATGTCTTACAAGCTTGCCAGAACCTGCAGCAGTCGCTTCTTGGCGGGGCCGTCGTTCAGGGGCAGGAACAGCTCCTTGGCGAAGGACTTCATGAGCATCTTCTTGGCGGTTTCGGCGGGGATGCCGCGGCTGGTCAGATAGAACATCTGGTCGGCGTCAAGTTCGCCGCAGGTGTTGCCGTGTGTACATTCCACATCATCGTGATAAATCTTCAGCACCGGTTTTACGGAAACGCTGGATTCGTCACCCAGGAGGATGGAATTTACCAGCTGGCTGGAGTTCACCTGGCTGCATCCGTTACCCACGATGACGCAGCCGTCGTAGCTGACGTAGGACTTTTCGTCCAGCAGGTTGCGGGCGAACTGGGAGCTTACGGTGTTGGGTGCGTTATGGCGGATGGTCAGGCGTTGGTGCTTGTTTGCGGAACCCTTCAACACGCTGAGAGAACGGTAATCGAAGTTGGCGCCTTCGCCGTTCAAGTCCACGTCAATGCTGATGCGGCCGATGCCAGCATCCTGCAGGATGTTGGAAAAGCGAACTGTAGAATTTGCGGCCTGCTTAATCGCGAAATGGCGGAACTGCAGCGGCAATTCGTTTGCGGGGTTGGCAAAGAATATTTCCAGCTCAGCGCCTTCTTCTACGTTAATGTCGAAGCGCTCGGCGGCAATTTCGTGTTCCACCTTGTTGTCCAGAATTTCCAGGGAAACCTTGGCGTTCTTCCCGATATTGAAAACGCTGTGGCCGAAATCGTCGCGGCTCTTGATGAGGCCCATTTCGGTTTCGCCTTCGGCAAAATCCTTCTTCATGGCGGGAGCGGACTTTGCGATGGGCAGAAGAGCTGCGATGTCGGTTTCTGCGACAATGCCGAAGTTTCCGCAGTTGGCGAGTGCGCTATCCGCGACGATCCCACCAGCGGCGGCACCATTAGCGGCGCAGTTACAATCAGCATCCACTATAGATGGAATTTTGTTGACCGGGAAGAAGCTCCACAGCTCGTTGTTGCGCTTGGGCATGCCAAGGGCGTTGATGCGAGCCTGGGCGGCCTGTGCTAATTCAGAATTCATATAGCTCATGACAGCCTCAATTACTTTTCTTCAATCCAGTCGTAGCCCTGTTCTTCCAGCTTCAAGGCCAGTTCCGGGCCACCGCTCAGAATAATCTTGCCGTGGCGCAGCACGTGAACGTAGGTGGGCTTGATGTAGTCCAGAAGACGCTGGTAATGGGTCACGAGAATCACGGCCTTTTCGGGGCTCATGATATGGTTGATGCCGTTTGCCACAATGCGGAGCGCATCAATGTCCAGGCCGGAGTCGGTTTCGTCCAGGAAGGAAACCTTGGGGTCGAGAATGGCCATCTGCAAAATTTCGTTACGCTTCTTTTCGCCGCCGGAGTAACCTTCGTTGACGCCGCGGTCGCGGTAACGGTCGTCCATTTCCAAAAGCTGCATCTTTTCTTCGCAAAGCTTCTTGAAGTCCGCGTCGCTCATTTCCGAGAGGCCCAGGAAGTTACACTTGGAGTTCAGCGCCATCTTCAAAAATTCCACGTTGTTCACGCCGGGAATTTCGGTGGGGTACTGGGTGCTGATGAACAGGCCGGAGTTGGCGCGTTCGCAGATTTCCATATCCAAGAGGTTCTTGCCGTCAAGTTCAACAACGCCTTCGTTCACGGTGTAGGCGGGGTGGCCTGCAATCACCTTGGAAAGGGTGCTCTTGCCGCTTCCGTTAGGGCCCATGATGGCGTGGACTTCGCCTGGCTTTACTTCCAAGTTGATGCCCTTCAAAATCTGGGTGCCGTCTTCGATACTTGCCTTAAGATTCTTGATGCTTAACATTTTTTCCTCTTTATATTTAAACTCTTGTGCGGGCTGCGCGTACTTTATTGTGGGACCCTATTGCGCGGTGCCTAGAAGCCCATGTCATCGTCGCCTTCATTGAATCCGCCGTCGTCATAGGAGTAGGCTTCATCGTCGGGCGGTTCTTCACCAAATCCCTCTGGAGGTTCTTCGCCCATGGCTTCCGGGGGCGGCTCGAAACCTTCCGGCGGTCCAAAACCTTCCGGCGGTCCAAAATCTTCGGGAGGACCGAACTCCTGTGGCGGTTGGGGCGCGGCTGTGACGGAATTTTGTACGGGAGCATCTGCAGCAGAACCTTGTGCTGATGGGACCGCGACGGATCCTTGTATGGGGGGCGCAGGAACTTGGTACTCCACGCCGTCGATTGCCGCCTGGAACAGGAACAACTGGGATCTGCTCTTAATCACCTGATCCGCAAAGGCGTCTATGGAAATCTTTTGTTCGTTGTAGAGCTTGTTCAGGGTAATCATACCCTGGGTAAACTTGGATACCTGCATTCTTGCGGCGACGCCGTCTTGAGTATCCAATGGAATCAGCTTTTTTTGTCTATCGCACAATTTTGTTGAAAGAACCGTCAGAGTCTGGTAGAATTCTACAATTTCCTGAGGCGGCTTCCACTGCTCTTCAGGAAGACCTTCCATAAAGAGGCGAAGTTCTGGCGAAAAATTCTCGTACATGAGCTGCGGCGAATGATAGCCGGTTTCCATGTAAAGAGCAACCGTCGAATTGACGAATTCATCTACGATGTTGGACTCAAACATCTGGATGCCGCTGGTGGCCCAATCCATATCGAAGTATTCGCAAATTCGGTCCATCAAACCGGGATTTCGCAATATCAAATTGGAAAAACGAATCTCGATGGGGGAGATGGCGTGCCAGGGAATTGAAATTTCAGGCTGGGCAGGAACCTCCGCATTTTGTTGCGGAATGCGCCTTTCCTGCTTCAGGGGGCGAACCTGGGCCAAAGAACGGTCTGTGTTGAATCGTTCCGAAATCAGCTTCAAATATTGATTCTGAAGTTCGCGATCTCCAATGGTCTTCACCAGAGACTTGGTATAGCTTACAAATTCTGCGCGCTCCTCAGGCCTGCGCAAGTCCTTTTGCAATGCCAAATAGCTGAGCCAGTCATCGGCCTTTGAAAGGGCGTTCTTGAAGGCTTCTGGTCCCTGTTCATTCACAAAGTTGTCTGGGTCGATCTTTGTACCATCCGGGCGGGACAAGGCAAAAACTCGAGGTGCAATTCCCTTGGGCAGCACGATTTCCAAACTGCGTAGGGTTGCCTTCTGGCCGGCGGCGTCGCCGTCGAATACCAAGTAAGCGGTTTTGGCATAGCGGGCCAGAATGCTGGCGTGGGTTTCTGTCAAAGCGGTACCGGAGGCGGCTACCACGTTGGTGACGCCCCCCTGGTAAAGGCTAATCATGTCGAAATAGCCTTCCACGATAATGACCGCCTGTTCCTTGGCAATGCTTTGACGGCTGTGGTTCAGCCCGAAAAGAATGTCGCTCTTGTGGTAAAGTGCGGATTCCGGACTATTCATGTATTTAGCCGGTTTAAAATTGGGGTCCTTGTTCTCGCTCAGGTCGCGGCCACCGAAGGCGACAATTACACCAGAAATATTCTGGATGGCGATCATCAGACGGTCGCGGAACTTGTCGGAAATACCGCCGTGTTCCTTTTCTACAGCAAGACCCGCCTTGACGCAATCCAGAGGAGAAAAGCCGTTCTTGACTGCAAAACTGATGAAGCCTTCACGGCCATCGGGTGCGTAACCAATATGGAATCGCTTGCGAGTTTCTTCCGTAATGTGACGGCTGTTTAAATAGGCTTGGGCTTTCTGGCTTAACGTAAGCTGGTATTCAAACCATTGGCAGGCCAGTTCGTTAAGGCGGCGGACCTTTTCTCGTTCTTCAACAACTTCCGCATTTTCGGGAGCGCCTAGGGAAGGAAGGGCGAAACCGGTAAAGCTAGCAACCCATTCTACCGCTCCTTTGAAATCCAGTTTTTCGTGCTCCTGGACGAACTTGAAAACGTCGCCGGCAGCACCGCAGGCAAAGCATTTATAAATGCCCAAACTGGGGTTCACATTCATCGAAGGAGAACGGTCGTTATGGAAGGGGCATACTCCAAGATAACGTCCGTTGCCGGAACGTTTCAACGGCAAAAAATTCTCAATGACGGTTGCAATGTCCGTCTGAGTTTTTAGCTGTTGAATGATTTCGTTAGAGTAAAAAGCCACGAGGCCAAATTTAGAAAAAATCTGGGTTGGGCGTTCGTCTGCAAACCCTTGAAACTTAGGTAAAAACTAGACCACGGCCTTGCTCTGCCACTTACCGCTGCGCCACCTATAGTAATTGGCTATAGATCGGTAGAATTCGTCGGCTGCCATGCCCAGCCAAAGTCCAGGAAGGCCAAGATCTAAAACGAATGCCAGGAACAAAGCGGTTCCAACGCCCAGTGTCCACATCATGCCGCTGCCTACAATGGCTGGGAACTTGGAGTCGCCTGCGGCTCGCATGGAAGTTGTTAGAACAAAGTTTACTGCCTTAAAGGGCTGCACAGCCACATCGCACCAAAGGCACATCTGGCCTAGTGCAATCACTTCGGGATTGTTTGTGAAAATTCCTATCAAGTGGGTCCCGCAAAGTGCCATGATTACAGACAAAATAAGACCGCTAATGCAGCTTATCAATATGGTCTGGTGAACTCGTTGGTTTGCGGTCTTGAATTCCTTGGCGCCAACAAGGTGGGCTACCAAAATCTGGTTTCCGTTGCCAAGACCAATGCCCAAAATTACAGACAAGGCGGCGAAGTTTCCCGCAAAGACGCGGGCGGTCATTGCCAAGGTTCCCAAGTGCGCCACCATAGAGGTGATGAACACGTTGAACAGTTGGAAACTGATGGGCTCTGCTGCTGCGGGAAAACCAATGCGGATCCAATCGGGCAAAATGGCTCGGGAACGCTTCAAGTCGCGGCGGTGTGTCTTGTGTTGGATCTTATAGCGCAGAACGCACCAGAGAATCGCAGAAGAAATCAGCCAGGAAAGGGCGGTGGCAAGGCCTACGCCTCGGGCTCCCATCTTGGGTAGTCCGAAAAGTCCATTCAGGAACACGTAGTTCATGGCGGCGTTGCTCACGATGGTAATGATGTTTCCAATCAGGTTCCAAACGGTGAGGCCGTGGGTTGCCACAAATGCGGTCAGGGAAGACTGCAAAGCTCTAAATGCAAAACCGAAGGCCACCACAGACATGAACTGTTGGGCGTAAATGACAGGATCGCCCTGCAAACCCATCCACAGAGGAATCTTTCCGGACAAGGGAATAATAATGAAGGTTAGGGAAACGCCAAGAAGCAGACTTCCGAATAGAACCATGGTCTTGGTGGATCGGGCGTGACTGTTCTGCTCTGCCCCCATATACTGGGAAGCGATGCTTGCTCCGGCTTGAGAGAACGCGTTAATGGCGGTGAACAGTGCTGCAAGAACTGGCATCAAGGCGCCGACGCCAGCGGCGGCCTCTTCGGAGGTTCGTGACAAAAACCAGCTGTCCATCATGGGCTGGATCATGTTCACGGCGAAGGTGAAAATCAAGGGCCATGATAGGCTCAGAAGAGAACGATCTTTTACTTGTTTCCCTGACATGGCGCCAATTTTAGCAATTGACGAAGCTGCTTTGTAGGGGATATTTTAGACTTTTGTTTGCGTCTGTATACGTTGAATTATTTCGTCTACGTTGGTGAAGGCGCATACGGGAAGGCTTATGGCCTGGGTGGATGCCTTTTCTGCACAAGGAGTTTTGGACCCGATGCAGTTGGCGAAGCATTCCTGACTTTGCAGGGTAGCGGGGTAGTGGATACAGTAGGGAACTTGGGCCTGCTGCAGCACCTTAATGAATGCATCGCGGTTCTCTGCTAGAAGCGTGTACTGGGCCACGGTACTGGTATTGCCTTCGGCTAGCTTTTGCGGAACGATGCCTGCGACGGCGCTAAAAAACAGGTCGTACTTGGCGGCGTTCTGCTGGCGGATTTTCAACTCGTCGTCCAAATGGCGCAGCTTGACCCGCAAGATTCCCGCCTGCAATGCGTCTAGGCGGCTATTGATGCCTACTATTTCGTGCTTGTAATGGCCCTTGCTTCCGTGATTGGCAATCATCCTGATTCGATCTGCCAGTTGCGGGTCGGCGGTAAACAGCGCTCCGCCGTCGCCGTAGCAACCTAAAGGCTTGGTGGGGTAGAAACTTGTAATGGCGATATCCCCGAAGGTGCAGGCGGCTTCGCCGTTTTGGGTAGCACCGAAAGCTTGGGCGGAATCTTCGATGATCCAAAGACCGTGATTTGCGGCGATTTCGCGCAATTCCTTGAAAGGTGCACACTGTCCAAAAAGATTTACGGCGATAATACCTTTGGTTTTGGGACTAATCAGATTTTTTACGCTTTCCGGGGAGATTTGCAGGGTTCGAGAGTCGATGTCTGCAAATTTTGGCTGTGCACCCAAAAATGACACGCATTCTGCCGGAGCGATAAAGGTGAAATCCGGGACAATTACCTCGTCTCCGGGGGCGATTCCTAGGGCCATTAGCGCGATGGTCAAAGCGTCAGTTCCGCTGCCGCAGGTTACGACTTGCGTTTTTTGGTGAAAATTTGCGGATTTTTCGATGTAGTCGGCCAGTTCTTTTTCTAAATTGGCCACCTGGTTGCCTCCGATAAAACAGCCGCTATCGAGAATGCTTTTTTCGATTTCCTCAAATTCTTGGCGGTATGCGTTACGCTGGTCAACTAGGTTTACAAAGGGGATCATGGACTAAAAAATAGAAATTTTTAGCGACCCCTTGAAATATTTTAAATATTTACTAACTTTGAGCCAACATTTTTAAGTAGGTTTTCACCCGGAGATATTAAGGTGCCTCAACACAAATCTTGCAAAAAGCGTTTGATCCAGGCCGAAAAGGCCAATGCCATGAACCGTTCCTGCCGTTCTGCTATCCGTACTAGCCTGAAGGTTATCCGTTCTGCTGCTACTAAGGAAGAAGCTCTGAAGGAATTGCCGAACTTGTTCAGCCAGCTCGATAAGGCTGCTTCCAAGCATCGTGCCGGTTTCTGCGCAAACCGCGCTGCCAACTACAAGGCAAAGGCTGCCAAGATCGTTAACGCTCTCGCTTAATTAGCGAAGCCAATCGGTTTAAGAAATGTGCCAGAGTACGTATTTGTACTCTGGTCTTTTCTGCGTTAATGGCTTTTTGGAATAGGGGAACTCTGTGCTACTGCATTAGGGAACTTTGTGTCTTGGGAATAGGGCTTTATTGCGAAATATTTTCACTTTATCCTAAAAAATTGCGTTTTAGCCACAAAATCGGGGTGTTTGGGGAAATCTTTTTTTTGAAATAAATCTTTTTTACTAGATTAATAAGCAGAAAATATCAAGGATTAAGAATGTCTTCGATTAATTTTGCTACAAGAGAAATTAGTTGTAAAGTTGTTTATTACGGTCCGGGCCTGAGTGGAAAGACCACCAATTTGCAGGTGATCCACCAGAAGATGCCTCAGGATAAGCGTACCGACATGGTGTCGTTGGCTACTGAAGGCGACCGTACGTTGTTCTTCGACTTTTTGCCGTTGAATCTAGGTGATATTAAGGGCTTCAAGACTCGTTTCCAGCTTTACACCGTTCCTGGTCAGGTTTATTACAACAGTACCCGTAAGCTGGTGCTTCGCGGTGTAGACGGCATCGTTTTCGTTGCCGACTCTCAGCGTTCTCGTCAGGCCGAAAATCTTGAAAGCTTGCAGAACCTCCGCCAGAACCTGCAGGATTACGGCATGGATCTAGATGACATGCCCTTCGTGCTTCAGTACAACAAGCGCGATATGGATAACGTGTTCACCATGGATGAATTGAATGCCGAACTGAATCCGCGCAACGTGCCTTTCTTCCCGGCAACAGCTCACAATGGTAAGGGCGTGGTTACCACCCTTAAGACCATCGCCATGTTGGTCATCGAAAAGTTCAATGTGAAGCAGGGCTTCCTACATCAGGCTGCTGCTACAGCAAACAACACTGGCGTTCACGATGTTTCCTTGACTAAGGAAGGTGTTTCCGTTAAGGCTGCCGCTCCTGCCCAGCCTCAGCAACCCGCTGCTGCACCTGGTGCATCTCCTTTCCGTATGCCATCTTTCGCAGCAAAGCCGCCTAGCGCTGCTCCTGCTCAGCCGGCAACTGCCGGGGCCGGTCTGTTCCAGAAGGGAGCAACATCATCACCCTTCGGTCGTCCTCGTGCCGCAGCTCCTGTGCCGAGAATGCCCACCTTTGGTCGTGATGTGGCCAAGCCAAATAACGAAGGCGACGACGATATTGAATTGCGTCCGTACGTACCCAAGAAGAAATAACCCGTTTTAGAGAGGCTACGATATGAGTGATTTTACCATTTATTCTGATGACGCTGACAAGGTCCGTCGCTTGATGTCTGCCTACCAGGCTAGTGTCAAGGCCGAATATGTCGTGCTTTGCCACCGCGATGGCTCTATTATTGCTGAAGTGGGTTCCTTGGGTATTGATGCAACTCCCCTTGCTGTTTTGAGTACAGCATCCTTTGACTCTGCAAGTCAGGTCGGCATGATGCTTGGTGGTGAAAATTTCAATGCCGTTTCTTACTCCGGCGAAAATCGATCCATCTATATTGCTCCGGTGGACCAGGCCCTGCTGTTGGTCCAAATTTTCCCGGGCTCCAGGCTCCCGAACCGTATCGAAGACTTCAACCGCCTGCTCGTTGAAAAGCTTGTAGACGCTGTTCCTGCCTTTACTCAGAATACTAGCCGCCTGGTTCGCTAGGAGGCTCTGTGGCAAAACTCCCGCCGCTACGTAATTTGCGGAAGACGACAATCATTGTGATTGCTGTCTTTTTGGGGTTCTTGCTACACCGTGTAATTGTCCTTGCCATTGGCAATTCGACTGTTCATGAAACTGTAGATACGGAGTTGACCTTGGCTCAAAGTGTGGTGTGCAGTCACTTGTTAAATGGCACGCCCTTTGGTGTGGACAGTTCCTTTTCCGATGTGAGTCGAATTTACTTCTATTCCACAGTTTCTACTGCGGCGTTGAATGGCAACGATACCTTGATGCACATTTGGTTTAATAGTGCGGATACGGTATTCAAAACGGCATGCAGTATTTCTCAGGACGTGTGCCAGTCCTCTATCGTTCCTCCCATGCTTAAGCCTGGTGAATGGAGCGTAGATTTGGTGGCTGGTCGAAAGTTGCTTTCTTCCAAGCAATTTTTTGTAGAATCTATCCGTAGGTAATCCTTATGTCCCAGCGGCTTGGTTTGGGACTTCTTTTCCTTTCAACAATTGCTTTCGGCATGGATGTGGAATCCTTGCCGGTGTGGGATCCTGCTGTGCTAGTTCGGGGTGAACAAAATGTTGTTCGTAATGCCGTTGAAATTGTAGCAGATTCTGCCTCTCGAAAGGATTCTCTAGAAACTCATGGTTATAAGACCATGCAGATTACTGTCGGCGATGGAGGAACTCAGGTTGATCAGGAACTGAAACTTTCCATACAAGGTAAGCTGACCGACAGCGTTTATGTTGACGCGCTTCTATCGGACGTTGGTCGCAAGGCGGGGGACCAAACAACCGCAACCTTGAGAGATGTAGACCAAATTTATTTTAGAGTAGAATCGCCTCATGCCTTTTTGCACTTGGGCGATTTGAAATGGACCGATGAATCTATGGGGCTGTATTCCATGGAACGCAGCTCCCTTGGCGCAATGGCAGGCGCTCGTGGTGAGTTCCTTGGGGGAACATCTAAGGCGTCAGCTGTTTATGGAACAGATGAAGTTCAACATTTTACGCGCACTATGAACGGGGTCAGTGGACAGCGTAATGGCTACGCCATGGACGAAACAGGTAGCTTTATTTCGGTGGTTCCGGAATCAGAAACAGTTTGGTTGAATGGTCGAAAATTGCGTCGGGGTGCAGATTACGTTGTGAATTACGCTGGCGGTATGCTGGATTTCAAGGGCGCCTTGGTTCCTTCTTTTGATGATGAAATCCGAATAGAATACGACGCATATGATGAAGATAAGGTGTTTACCTTATATGGAGCTTCCGCTAGTTTTCATCATCCCAATTTGTATTTGGATTTTGCTGGGTTCCGTTTGCAAAGTGACGCGGATAGTTTGAAAAACGGTTTTATGAATCAACGCTTTGGCTCTAGAATTCAGGTGCAGGGAAACCATCAGTTCTATGCCGATGTTGAAGTGTCCATGAACCTGCAAGATTCTAGTTCTAAAGACAAACGAATTAGCAGTGAGCGAGGCTCTGCCTTTAGGTGGTTTGCTACAACGGATTCAACGCAAAATTTAAAACACTTTCCGGTGTCGTTTTCTGTAGGTGGAAATCGTATTCAAAAGGAGTTTAATGTTCTTGAAAATCCTGGGCAGCAGATGGATTGGAATACATACCGCTTGCGAGATGAATGGGACTTGGATTTAAATGACAGCGCGCTTTTGAATAGCGATCTGGCTTACGATGAATTTGCGTTGAGGATGCGCCTTGTCGGCGGATGGTCCTTGGGTACCTCTTGGGGATATCGTAGAAATGAGGGTGAAAACTGGAATTCCTCTAAGGCGAATGTTTCCTTGACTCATAAGAATAAACAGGCCTCAAGTGAGTTGAATTTGAATCGCATTGCCAGTTTCAATGAATATGAAATGGAACGCTACCAGGCTGTATTGAAATCTGAAATAAATCAGGGAGTGCTACGTCCCTTTGGCTTGATGGATTTGCGCTATACCGAAATCGGTTCTGGAAATAGCGGAAAGAATGTCTTTTATGGAAAGTCCAATAGCGGGTTGGGGGTGATTTTTTCAAAGGGAGAAATTCGTGAATCTGTTGGTGGACGAATTGCTTTGCAAAAAAATGGAGTAGGTTCTTCCGATTCTTGGCGAGATTCCTTGAAGGTGGCGACATGGAATCAAGAAGCAACTTACGACAGCCGTAATTTTTCTGTTTCGCATATGTTGCAGTATGAAAGAGTTGTTCGCGACTCCTCGGGGGCGGATAACTCTTGGGTGGGGGATTTGAATGCAAAATTCGGAAACGAAAATAAAGGTTTTCATGGAACGATGAATTACAAGCTGGGTCTGACCGAGGAACAGATTTATACCGCAGTTTATAAGGCGGTGGCGCCTGGAACCGGTGACGTTCGCTACGATAGTTTGACAGGAACGTACATTGAAGGTGTTGACAATGGTGACTTTGTTTACGAGGGGCTGGGACGTAACGATTCCGTTGGGGCAGTGCGCGGTTCCGATGCGTCGTTTGCTATGGACCTTCGCTGGAATCCTGGTGTCATGTTCGGCGTGAAAAATGGCTTCTTGCGAGATGTGACTTTGGGTGGTGCGATTTCAAGCGAAGGCAATGATACCACAGGAAAAAAACTTTACTTTCCGCCCATGACAAAAAGTCAATTGAAAGATGTGACTTCTGGTAGATTTTCCGTTGAAGGTGTACTGGATTGGCAACATCCTAAAGGTTATAGCTTGTCTTATAAACCAAGTCTAGAGTACGATAAAAAACTTTCCTCTATTTCGTACTACGAAAGAATCTTGGCTCATAATGTGGATGGAAATTTCCGCATTGGAACGGATCATCTTGTAGGAGCATCAGCACTCATTCAAAGTGAGGAACTTTCCGCATTGCAGGTTTGGAATTGGGATGTTTACGAAGGCTCGTTGAAATATCGTTTAGACTTCTTGAATGGTTTCTTTGTGCAACCTTATGGGCGAGTACGTTATGGAACTGGAAATGACGAATCCCAATCTGATTTTGAAGCGAATTTGTGGGAGGGATCTTTACGAGTGGGCTACAATCGTCAGAAGAAGATAAACGCCTCTGCCAACTTCTCCGTGATTCAGGTGGGTAGTGACGGAGGACTTGTTCCTTATCAGGTTATGGCGGGTTATAATGATGGTACAACCTATCGTTTCGAATTTTCAGCATCTGTAGATATAAATGATTTTATTTCTGTAGGTTGTAACTATGTGTTGCGTTTTGGTAATGCAGAAGAGAATGTTTTCCAGAAGTTGAGCACGGAGGCGAGGGCTAATTTTTAGTGAAGAGTGAAGAATGATTAAAAGTGCTTTGATATATATGCTGTTGATTGCGACGATGTTCGCTACGGCCTTCGCTTCCGAAGGTTGCCGTATCCAGCGTGTAGTCTGGACTGGGGATCATTCTGATTTTGATGTGGTGCAAATGGCTGCGGTCGAGGGGGAACCTTGCGATGGATGGCGCGCAGCCGCTCATAAGTTGGAGCAGTATTACGAGAACCAAGGATTCCTGGGTGCAATGGTGAATGGCTCTGTGGATTCTGCCGGAGTTCTTTCTGTGGATCTGAACCGCGGTGCGGCCTGGGTCTGGGCCCCTGCGGAAAATATTGGAACTTCGAAAACTAAGCCGGAGGTTTTCCAAAAGCTTGCTGGTTTAGAACCTGGTGCCTATGTTTCTGCTACGGACTTGGAACGTGCAGACAGAAAACTTGCTCGTCTAGGTTATTATCAGCAAAATGCTCCTGCTAAAATGTTCCGCGATCCAAATCGCAATCGCATTGTTCCGGTTTTCTTTATGAATGCGGCTGCGGTCTCCCAGGCGGAAGCCTTGTTGACTTATTCCAGCGAAGATAATGCATGGGAAGGTCAGCTGAACTTAAGTTTGTACAACATTTTGGGAACCGCCCGCGATTTGCTGATGGAAGGTTTTGTTGGCGAGGATTCCCGTCACTTGGAAGGCTCTTACAAGGAACCCTGGATTTTTGGAACCTCATGGAATGTGGTTGCCCGCGGCATGTTCAACGAAGAGACTATGGTTGAATTCGGCGCGGAAAATGACAGTACCTCCAAAACCTTGGAACGAGAAATCTATGGCGAAGTTGGCATTACCCGAGAAATCGGTTTTGACTTTAGTCTTGGGGTATTTCTAGGTGTTAGCGAAGACGACAAGTACTCCACTTTTGAAATGTCCTATGTGTCTCTGGATCGATTTGCCTTGCCCCGCAGCGGTTGGCGGGTAAACGGAAGCGTTTCCTACAAGATGGACCGTCCGGATTCCTTGGACAACTATTTGGTGGCCTCTGCAAATGTAGCTCGCTACTTGCCGGTGTATAAGAATTTTATTGCCCGCTTCTCGGGAGCTGCGGGGGGCATATTCCCCTCGGACGCCGCCCTGAAACGCACAGACCTTTTTGCCCTAGGCGGCATGAACAGTTTTCGCGGGATGGAATATCAGATGGTCCGTACCCGCGCTTACGGCTACTCCGAACTGGCGCTTTTGTGGCAGGACGGTTACGACCTGAGTATAGAACTTTTCTACCAGCCGGGACTTTATCGCCGCTCAGGAACAGAACATGGCTGGGCCCGAGAGCAGGACTACGGCATTGCCTTTACCCAGTATCGTAAGAACTGGAGCTTTAACCTATATTACGCAATGCGCAACGGCTGTAATTTCCTGGACGGTATTATTGGGTTTGGCGTGAAGACGCTGTTCTAAGGTGTAGCCAAGCGAAGGCGACTCATCTTTATGAGTCGTCGCAGCGCGGAGCATTTTTCAACGAGAGGGTATTCTCCAGATTGGAAAAATGCGGAGTCTATACCGGCGTCTTGCTTTTTTCGCCGGCGATTTCACGGACCAGTCTGGGCACTTGATAGCCAGGAAGCTTGGTTCGGATTTCATCGATTAGCTGCAGGGCCTGTTGGTCGGAAACTTCGTAGTGGGCTACGCCCTTGGCGTGGTCCAGCTGGTGCAAGTAGTAGGGGAGGACTCCCTGTTCAAAAAGCTTGCGACTTAGTTTTTCCAAAGTACTGGCATCGTCGTTGACCCCTTTCAGCAAAACGCTCTGGTTCAGCAGAGTCCAGCCACTGTATTTCAGCTGGCCGAAAATGTTCATGCTTTCTTCGTCCAGTTCGTCGGGATGGTCTACGTGGCTTACCAGCACGCAGTCGAAGCGGGCGGGCATGTCCCTGAGGAATTCAAAATGCTTTTCCACCAGGTCGGGGCGCATCACCGGCAGGCGGCTGTGGATGCGCAAGGTCGTAACCGAGGAATGGTCGCTGATGGTTTCGATCAGGTTCTGGAACGCTGTGGGCGAAAGGGTCAGCGGGTCGCCTCCGGACAAAATCACTTCCCACACGTCGGAATGGGTGTCCAGCCAGCTGCCCACCATAACGTCGATGCCGGGCGTATTCTGGAAGGGGTAGTTCCTGCGGAAGCAGAACCTGCAGCGGACACCACAGGTGGCGGTTGTCATAATGAGGGCGCGCTTCTCGTATTTCTGGATGACGCATTCGTTCTTGCCCGCCGGAAGGTCGCCTACCGGATCGTCGGTAAAACCGGGAACATCCAGGTATTCTTCCTTTGTGGGTAGAACTTCACGCAAGAGGGCCGCCGGGTTCTTTGCCTGCTTGATTAGGTCGGCATAGTGCCTGGAACAGCAGAAGGGGAACGAGGGGGCCAGGTCCGTGTTGGACAAATAGGGAGTATTTGCAATCAAAGTTGCAAAATCGGGGCCTAAATACTCCAAAAAATCAGAAATTTGCGTGAATACTAAGGATGCTTGTTCCATTATATTATTAAATTTAGCAACATAAATATCAAAAAGAGGATAATATGGGTACTGTAAGCACCAACGAATTCCGTAAGAAGCTCAAGATCATGGTTGATGGTCAGCCGTATGAAATCATTGAAAACCAGTTCGTGAAGCCGGGTAAGGGCCAGGCTTTCAACCGCGTTCGTATCAAGAACCTGGTTACCGGCCGTACTCTCGAACGTACCTGGAAGAGCGGTGACACCGTTGAAGAAGCCGACGTTACTTACGGCGAAATGACCTACAGCTACAATGATGGTGCCAACTGGTACTTCATGGATGCTGAAACCATGGAAATGGTTGAAATCCCCAAGGAAAACCTGAACGGTGCCGAAATGTGGCTCCTCGATGGTGCAGTTGTTGAAGTGACCTGGTGGGATGGAAAGGCTATCGAAGTTATTCCGCCGACCTTCGTTGACCTCATGATCATCGACGCTCCTCCGGCAGTCCAGGGCAACACCAGCGGTAACGTTCTCCGTGAATGCACCGTTGAAACTGGCGCAAAGGTGATGATTCCGTTGTTCATCGAAAACAACACCAAGATCCGCGTGGATACCCGCGACGGCTCTTACCTCGAAAGAGCCAAGTAATTCTTCAAGTAAAGTACCTGCGTTCACTTGGCTCTTGAGAGGGTCGACAGCGCGTACTAGCTAACGAATTAGAAGAGCCCTCAGTAAATCTGGGGGCTTTTTTTGTTGTGTAGCTCGTGGAGCATTACTTCAAGGCGTTTCGATAAGCTTGAGCAACCGCATCCGGATCATCGCTCTTGAGCCAGCTCAGTGTTTCTGTACCACGGTAGCTCCAGGCGAAGATGTTGTCGATTCCTGCGGCGCGACTTTCGGCTACTGCGATGGCCAGGTCATTCTCTCGACCGGCTTCGATCTGGTAGGCTTTGATCCACATCTGAACGGCCTTGCCGTACTGCTTTGCAACGTCTGTCAGTTTCTTTGCGGTTTCGGCGTACTTTTCTCTGACCCATTCTTCGGTAGCGCCCTTTTCCCAGTAGGGGTCGCTGGCAACTTCATCTACGGATTCCAGACGTGCCACTTTGCCCCAGTCGTCCAAACCGGCGGGGAACCAGGGGGGCAGCATGCACACGCAGTTGCGCTTGCCTCGGGCATGAACATCCTCGGTCATTTCCTTCAAGAAATCGATGAGGCTGTCCTCGCGGAACTGCAAAACATCACAAGCCTGCTTCGGCTGCATCTGGTCGAAGGTGGCTGTCGGCATTTCGTAGCCGAAACGTTCACGGAACTTGGCACGGCAAATTGGGCAACGGCAGCTCCAGTTGCTGAGACCGCCTTTCTCGAAGTAGAAGTGGGGCTCGTCCCAAAAGATGGTGCTCACCTTGGTGTTGCACACGGATTCAATCCACTTGTGCATGTAGGCTCTAAATTCCGGATGGTTGGGGCAGGCGGCCACCTTGGGCTTGCCGTCCAGAGCCACCTGGCACATGTCGTGGTTTCTTGCTGTCAGCTCGGAATAGGCTTCGCCGCCGAATACGCGGCCAACACCCCAGGGATTCACGTAGACGTTCAAACCCAGGTCTGCGGAACTGTCTACGATTTCTTTCATGGAACCGAAGTAGTACTGCTGGTCTTCTTCGCTCCAGGTGTGGAGTACAGCGTTGAAACCTGCTGCCTTGATGTCCTTCATATCAGCAAGAACGTGCTTCGGGGAACGTACGCCAAAATAGCTTACGCCTTTAATCTTTACAGCTTCCATGATAAAACCCGTGGGTGGACTAGAGTAAAAATCGTTAATTAGAAATCGTTTTGGGCCCACTGGGGGGAACCGTTCTTCAGCAAAACCATCTCCAATGTTCCAAACCATTCTTCTTCGCTTACAGGTCGGCGAACCCAGTATAGGTTTTCTTCGTCGTTTTCAGGAATGGGCATGGAGTCGGGAACTAGTTCCACAATCCAGGATTCGGGAATCCCGTCGTGGAGCATTTTGCTGAATTTAAGGTTTTCGGTGGTGGGGCGGTCGGCGTGATCAAGAATAATCAAAGCCGGGGACTGGCCAACAAGCAATGCAGAGTCCAGGAGGCTGGTTGCGTCTTCGATGGAATTGCAGGTGTACATGGTGGCGTCGTCTGCCAGATTTCCATGCTCCAAAAGCCAACGGAAGGTCCATTGGCTCAACTTGTCCAGGCTACCTGGAGAAGAGGGGGCTATGAAAAATATATGTCCCATGGCTATTAAGATAGAATTTTAAGGGAAATGGGGGAAAATTAAGATTTTATTTTTGTGAAAAAACACTATTTTCAGGTTATGAAGTTTCCAGATTTAGGCGAATTTCGCTTAGTAGAGTCTCTTTTGCATGGAGCCGCACCCCTTAAGGAAGAACCCCCCGGCGTTAGAACTTGGCTTGGGGTAGGGGATGATGCCGCCATTTTTGACGGTTGGGTGGCAACAAAGGACCTTTCTGTGGAGAACACCCATTTCCGAATGGACTGGTCTACTCCGGAGCAGGCGGTCGAGAAGCACATTGTGTCCAATGTGTCCGATATTTCTTCTATGGGGGCGATTCCCAAAATCGCCCTTCTTGGACTTTGCTTGAACAAGAATTGGTCGACTGAACTCCGCGATAGAGTCTGTCTTGCCTTGTCCCATGGTTTTGCCAAGCGTGGAATCACTTTGATAGGTGGAGATACAGTAACTGGTAGAGAAACCGTATTTTCGACCACCCTTTTAGGAACTCTGGCTGGAGATAAACCTTTGGTCCGTTCTGCAGTACAACCGGGTGATAGTTTGTATGTAATCGGGACGCTGGGAAAGTCGGGGGCGGGCCTTTGGATTTTGATGAACCATCCAGAAGATGCCGATAAGTTTCCCGGTCTAGTGGAATATCATCTGAATCCTCAAATCGATGAGTCTGCAGGTGCGGAACTTGTTCGCAATGGAATATATGGCGCTTGCATGGATATTAGCGATGGCTTGTCGTCGGAATTGAACCATTTGGCACTTTCGTCGGGCGTTTCCCTGGAAATTGAAGAGGAAATGTTACCCATTGACCCCGAAGTTTTACGTATGTGCAGTCATTATGGGCTGGATCCCCTGGAATTTGCCATGAATGGGGGTGAGGAATATCAACTGTTATTTGCCAATTCCTCCCCAAAAATTATATTTGAAAAAGACAATCATCGTATGAACAGGGTATGTAGGGTTGGTTCTGCTTTGAAAGGCGGTTCTGATGGTATCCATGTCTACATGCGTTGCTGTAATGGAGAAAGTAAGCTCGTGGACGCACGGGCATGGTCGCATTTATGATTAACAGTACGAAGATGAATTTGGGCCAGTTGCTCCTTCGCCAGGGTGTCCTAGACGAAGACCAGCTGGAACACGCCATGGCGGAGCATAAGCGTACAGGTCTTATGCTTAGTAAGATTCTTGTTCGCTTGGGCATGGTAAGTGAAGATACCTTGACCAGCATTTTGGGTGTGCAGATGCAGTATGCAACCAAGATGCGTATTGGCGAAATGCTTTTGGCTCAGGGCTACATCAACGAAGAACAGTTGAATAAGGCTCTGGAAACCCAGAAAACCACAGGTAAGCGTCTTGGACGTACTTTGGTGGATTTGGGTTACATGCCCGAAGAACGACTGATTGAAATTCTTTCCAGACAGTTCGAAGTTCCTTACGTTAAGTTGGAAAACTTTGTGATTGATTCTGATGCCTACACTTATCTACCCGAAGATCTGTGTAAGCAATACAAGGTTGTGCCTCTGTTTATGCAGAAGCCCGAAGACGATCGTATGCAGGCTCGTCCAACCTTGACACTTGCAATGACTGACCCCACCAACATGCGTACCATCAGCATCATCAAGTTCAAGGTGAAGATGGAAGTGGACATCGTCATGGCTTCTGAAACAGATGTTCAGAAGGCTATTGAACGTGTCTTTGCTGGCCATGGTGGTACCGAAGAAACCTTGGCAGACCTTATTAGCGAATCCAAGGATGGTGAAGAACTTGAAACCGTGGAACGCGGTCAGGGCAACCAGGAAGAAGAACTTTCTGACGAAGAAGGTCGCCAGGTTGTTAAGATCGTGACTACCTTGATCCACGAAGCTATTGCCCGTAAGGCTTCCGATATTCACTTGGAGCCTCAGGAAACCTTCTTGAAGTTGCGCTACCGTATCGATGGTGACCTTCAGGTTATGGCTCCTATTCCGGCACGTTTGATGCCGCAGATTCTGTCCCGTATTAAGCTGCTTTCCAAGATGGATATTGCTGAAAAGCGTAAACCCTTGGATGGTCGTTTCACGGTGCGATACAAGGGCAACGAAGTTGACCTTCGTGTGTCTTCTTTCCCCATTTCTCTTCGCAAGCGCGGTGTTTGTGAAAAGATCGTTATGCGTATCTTGAACCCCAACTCCGGTCAGTTCCCCTTGAAGGACATGGGCTTCGATCCCCGTGTTCTCAAGCAGTTCATCGATGCCATTAACGCTCCTAACGGCATTGTGCTGGTAACCGGTCCTACGGGTTCCGGTAAGTCTACTACGCTTTACGCATCTATTGGTGAAATTCTTGATAGTACTATTAACATTTCTACCATGGAAGACCCTGTGGAATTGAATATCGACGGTGTCAACCAGGGTCAGATCAACAATGCTGCCGGGTTTACGTTTGCCGCGGGCATTCGTGCCTTGCTCCGTCAGGACCCTGACGTGATTATGATCGGTGAAATGCGTGACCAGGAAACCTCTTCAATGGCTATCGAAGCTGCTTTGACGGGTCACTTGGTCTTCAGTACTTTGCATACCAACGATGCTGCTGGTGCATTCCCTCGTCTTTTGGAAATGGGCCTGGAACCCTTCCTTGTGTCTACTGCTATTAAGGGCGTGCTGGCTCAGCGACTTGTGCGCCGCATTTGTAAGTATTGTAAGGAGCCTTACGAAATTTCCGAGGAAATGCGTAACGAGCTTCACCTGACTCCGGACATGCAGTTCTATCACGGCAAGGGCTGTGACAAGTGCGATGGCTCCGGATATAAGGGCCGTGCCGGTATCTACGAATTCCTGGTGCCTAACGAAACTGTGCGTAACTTGATTATTAAGCGCTCTTCTGGTGACGTGATTAAGCGTGCCGCCATGCAGGAATGCGATATGATCACTTTGCGTATGGATGGTATTCAGAAGGCTCTGCAGGGCATCACCACTCTGGAACAAGCTGTGGGTGCATCTGCTGCAGATGACGTATAGTGCGTTTCTATCATTCGAAAGCTCCTGGCGTATGCTGGGGGCTTTTTTTATGAAGAGGGAAGTTCTTGTGAATTTGTTTAAAGTACTTGCTGTTTGTGTTCTTGTCATGTGGAGTGCTAGCTTTTCTGCATCGGTAAAAATTGGCAATCTTGTCTGGAGCAGTGAAGACGCTGAAGGCGGAAGGCTATTTTCTGAAATCGATTTGACCAATGCATGTCCTGTGGGGTGGCATGTGGCTCGAATTGAGGACTGGGCTAATTTGTTTAGAGCAATTGGTGCTTCCCAAGAATGTAGGAGTTATGGCTACGAAGGGGCCGACGATTCCTGTGATTACAACATCTGGAAAAATGCTGGATTGCTTTTAAAGAGCAAGTCTTTCAAGGGTATGGACAAGTACGGTTTCTCTGTATATCCCAATGGTGATGCTTTTGGACAAAAAGGGTATCAGGCTACTTACTGGGCTTTGGGCGGCAGTGATAACTGGGTTTGCTTTTTAGAAGACGATGATGCTTTAGACTATTGTGGCCAGGATTCCAATTGGAAGTTTCTTGTCCGTTGTGTCAAGGACTAAGTTCTAAAATCCAAAAATTGCTATATTGCACATTTGTATAGATTGTTGGAGCGTTCATGGCGAATATTGTTGACGGAAGTGTTCTTGATCGTGAGTTAAATGCGGAGCAGGCTGCCGCTGCTAAAAAGATTGATGGTCCCATGCTCATCCTTGCTGGTGCAGGTTCGGGAAAGACCCGTTGCATCACTTACAAGATTGCTCACTTGGTTTCTGAGTACAACGTTCCGGCAGATCGAATTCTTGCGGTAACGTTCACGAACAAGGCTGCCCGCGAAATGAAGGAACGTATCCAACGTTTGCTAGATGAACGTGTAAACTTTGCTTGGATGGGAACTTTCCACTCCGTATGCCTTCGACTTTTGAAGCTTTGCCTTACCAAGGAATCTGTTGTGGCTGCTATGGCTGGCCCCGGCGGTCGTTGGTACGACGGTAATTTCTCGATTTACGATGACGATGACCAAAAGCGAATCCTCAAGGACATTCTGAAAGCGGAATTGGGTGACGACTTTGAAGTGTCTGAAGTAAAGAAACTTCACGCCATAATTTCGCGCTACAAGAATACGGTCTTGTACAAGGGTGGTATTGCTCAACTTCAAACTCCGGAAGTGGCTCAGCAACTTGCTGAGTATGGTGACCAGGAACGCAATGCCCGTCACTACGCCGCCTACCAGAAAAAACTGTTGGAATCCAACGCAATGGACTTTGACGACTTGTTGTTCAATACGGTCTACATGTTGCAGAAGTTGCCTAACTTGGCAACCCAGCTGGCCCACCGCTATCAGTATGTGGTGGTAGATGAATATCAGGATACTAACGATGTTCAATATGAACTGCTGAAACTCTTGATTGGCGAACACAAGAACGTGACGGTTGTGGGTGATGACGACCAGAGTATCTATGGATGGCGTGGAGCCAACATCAAGATTATCCGCAATTTCCATCGCGACTTTGCTCCTGTAACTATTGTGAAGTTGGAACGCAATTACCGTTCCACAGCAAACATTGTGAAAGGTGCAGGATCTGTTATTGCACATAACATCCGTCCGGAAGAAATGCAGAAAAACGTGTTTTCCAAGGAAGACGCTGGCGACTTGATCCATGTGCGTCACTTTATGGATGACCGCTCTGAAGCTAGTACTATTGCCGACAACATCTATAAGGCCGGCGAAGAATTTTATTCCAAGACTGCAGTATTCTATCGCACCAATGCTCAGTCTCGCGCCCTGGAAAAGGCTTTGAACGACCGCAGAATTCCTTCCGTGATTTTTGGGGGTACACGATTCTGGGATCGTAAAGAAATCAAGGATGTTCTTGCATACCTGCGAGTTCTTGCCAATGAACGTGACGATGCTGCCCACCTGCGTGTTATCAACACGCCTCCTCGTGCTATTGGTAAAACCACTGTAGAAGGAATTCTTGAAAAGGTGCGCAATGGTGAAGGCCCCTTCTGGCAAGTTCTTGTTCAAGAGGCCAATAGCATTTCTCGTGCAGCTGCAAAGCTGAAGGGCTTTACCGACATGGTTCAAGGCTGGAAGTCCTTGATAGCAGCCGGCGAAACACCGCTGCCTATTCTTGCTGAAAAAATCATTAACGATACGGGCTATAAGGAATTTCTCCGCAAGGAAGATGAGATTACCGCTGATGAACGCATTGGCAACCTAGACGAAATGGTGAATGCAATTCGCGAATTCGACGAAGAACATCCTGGTGCGACTTTGGACGCTTTCCTTCAGGACATTTCTCTGCTAACCGATGGTGATAAAAAGGTGGACACATCCAAGGGCATGGTGACCCTTATGACCATCCACATGGCTAAAGGTTTGGAATTCAATACGGTTCACATTGCTGGTTGTGACGAAGAAATATTCCCGCTGGTTCGTGGCTCCATGACTATGTCTAGTCATGAAATGAACGAGCAGATGGAAGAAGAACGTCGCCTGTTTTACGTAGGATGTACCCGTGCCGAGAAGAAATTGTATCTGTATCATGCAGAACGTCGATTCTTCCAAGGAAATATTCGACCCTTTGCTCCCTCTAGATTCTTGAAGGAATTGGATCCTTCCGTTGTTGATTTTACGCCTTGTACCGATTTCGGTGGCTTTGGTGGAGACGATTTTAATCAGGACTTTGGCCGTGGGTATGCCCGCCCTGCTCGTCCCAACTTGCCTCCGCCATTCCCGCGTCGTCCTGTGTCTAATGGATTTGGCAACTCCAGCGGTTCCAGAGGGTTTTCCAGTTACAATCGACCGGCTGCAGTGTCTAATTCCATCAGAAAGAACGATAAGCACATTGTATACCGCAACCCCATTAAGGTTGCTGCCCCTACGCCTGCAGCGCCTAGTGGTCCTCGCGTAGTTTACGATGAATACAGCGAGAATCCCTATCGTCCTGGTGTAAAGGTCCGCCATACCAAGTATGGGGTTGGGACCATTACGGGGTGCTCTGGCTCTGGCGAAAATGCCCGAGTGGATGTGCGCTTTGGTGATGGAACCGTAAGAACCATTGTCTTGAAGTATGCAGCCCTGCAAATCATGGGATGAGTAGAGGGCGCATCACTCATCGTTATTTTGCAACCTATGGTTGACATCGAATCGTTTTATTTTTGCTAAATTATCTCCTGTATTTGAAAAGAGGCTTTATGCTTGAACGTGAAGAAATTTTGAAATTGGCTAAGCTTTCCCGCCTGAGCGTTTCTGAAGAAGAAATTCCCGCATTTCAGGGTCACTTAGATAAGATGTTGAATCATCTGGAAGCTCTTAAGGCTTTGGATCTTTCCAACGTTGAACCAATGACCGCTGTGGAAAATGGTGCAACCATTCTCCGCGAAGATGTTCCTGTCCAGGGTTTCTCCTTGGATCAGGCTTTTGCCAACGCACCTGCTGTGGAAAACGATCACTTCGCTATTCCCAAGGTTATTGGCGGCTAATCGCCTAGTGCTTTAGCCTTAATACCATGGCTGTTCACTGCGTCATTCCTGCCCGTATGGGTTCCTCCAGGTATCCTGGAAAACCCTTGATCAAGATCGCCGGTAAGGAAATGATTGTGCGGACCATGGAACGGGCTCTGTTGGCCGAATGTTTTGACCGCATTGTCTGCGCCACAGATTCCGAGCTAATTGCTGAAACCGTTTCCAGGGCTGGTTTTGAATTTATTCTGACTGGTCCTGCCTTTACAGGATCCGACCGCGTCGCCGATGCGGCAAGGGCCTTAGATTTGGACCTGGTTGTAAACCTGCAGGGTGACGAACCCCTGGTTGAACCCGAGGTTTTGATAAACGTAGCACGAGAACTTGAAGAACATCCCGATTGCTGGGTGACGGTGGCATGCCCCTTGAATCCGGCAGAGGCTACGGTCAAGACCGTTGTTAAAGTAAAAGTGAAAGATGGCGTTGCCGTGGACTTTACCCGAGAGGTTGCTCCAGAGGATGCTTCCAACTGGTTCCAGCATCAGGGAATCTATGCCTACTCCAGAGCCTCTCGTGATGAGTTCTCCTCTTTACCGCAGAACAAGGTTGAATTGGAACGTTCCTTGGAACAGATGCGAATCATGGGCCGACGTCCAATCCGCATTGTCCAGAGTTCTTATCCCTCCATTTCAGTGGATGTGCCTTCTGATGTTGTTGCTGTGGAAGCTGCTTTGAAAAGCACTCGTGTTTAAGAGGTCTTCTCTGGAGCGAGGCTGAGATAGCGTCGTCTTTTTTGCAAATCCTGTATAATCAATGAATTCTTCGGAAAAGAATGTTTTACGGCTTGCCCTTTGCCTATTTGTTTTGGGTATTTTGGTTCGTGTTTTGCCTTGGGGCTTGCCTTCTATTGAATCGATTCAGCTGGAAAGTGAAGATCCTGTAATTGAGATTACGGATAAAGTAACTGAATTTGTGGCTGATTCCGGAAAAGTAACCCCTGAAAAATCTCAAAAATCTCCCAAAAAAGAAAAAAAACATAAGAAAAAGGTGGTTCTTCCCTTGGGGATAAATACTGCCTCCGCCGACGATTTGTGCGCCCTAAATGGGGTGGGGCCAAAGCTTGCGGAGAAGATTGTTGCCTTTCGAGAGGCCTCAGGACCCTTTAAAACTCCAAAAGACCTCGAAAAAGTGCCTGGAATTGGCAAGAAAAAGTTGGAAAGTATCCTTCCTGGTGTAATTTTTGATTAAATTTTTAATGATAAAAACTCTTCTAAGTCGTTGATATTATGAGTGATACGAAATTATACCTAGGTATTGAAGTCGGTGACGCCTCCCTGAAGGTGGCTCTTGTGGATTCCGTTGAACGCCGTGTCCTTAAGACCGCCATTCTGGAAACGGAAACTAGCCCTTTGGATGATGTCTACGCGTTTGAAACGGTTCTCCAGGGTTGGCTGGACTTCTGCCAAGTCGAAAATGTGGAAGCCGTCTCCGTTTGCGTTCCGGCTTTCCGCTCTATTGTTCGTCAGGTCTTTGTACCTCCCGAAGCCGCAAAAAACTTGGACGACTACCTGCAATGGTACGTTTCCCTCATTACTAATGCAGATGCCGGTTCCTATGTGGTGGACTATCAGGTGATGAGTGGCAGCGATAATCTTGGCCTTACCGTCATGCTGATTGCCGTCCGTCATGAGTGGGTGGATAATCTCCGTAAGGGCTTCCGTAACAAGGGCTTGGCTCCTAAGGCCTTGGACGTAGACGTTCTCTCGTTGATGAATCTCATGGACTTTGCAGAAAGTGTGACCGAACTGGAATGCGTCATTAAGGCTGACTATGCCGGTGTGACCATGGTTTGGCTCACTAAGGACAATCTCCAGGCTTTGCGTTGTGTTTCTACCCTTGCCTTGGTGAACAAGACCAAGGAAGAAGCTTACCTGCTATTGGCTGATGGTGTGGCTGAACAAATTCAGATTGCACGTGACGAAAATGCTGCTATTGTAACTAACCACATCCACCTGTGCGGAGAAATGGCTTCTGATTTGATGTTCGTAGAATGCCTGCGCAACAAACTTCCGGAATGCCAACTTGCCTTGATGGATTCCTTCTCTAACTTACGCTTGCCGGTCGAAGCTGAAGATTCCATGGCTGTGCCTACTTGCACTGGCGCCATTGGTGCGGCTTTGAATGTGATGGAGGGTGTATGATTCACTTAAACTTGATTGAAGCTGCAGAAAGACTGACTACGGTGGAAACTGTTTCCCCGGTGAACGTTACTAGTCTAGATGATTTAAGCAAGAAAAACAAGAAGAAGGCTTTGACTGTCGTCGTTGCTGCGCTTTTGGCAGTGGTCGGCTTCAGCTGCTTCCTTAGCGTGTTCGGAGTTCCTGCGGCATTGCAGGGCATTTTGCCGTCTCCGTACCTGTCCTTGATTGGTGCCGAAGATCCTAGCCGTACTGCTCTTGCCATGGGTACAAGCCAGAGAACCTCCGCCGGTGGTTCTCTCGAAGCAGAAGCTGCAAATCTCATTGCGGCTCAACGCCAGCGTGACAACATGACTGTTAAGCAGGTTGTTGGCGAAATCAATCCTCAGGCTCTGTTTAATAACAAGCGCACTGAATACAATTCGTACCTGCCGTTGGAACGTATGTCTTTCCAGAAGGCTTCCTTGGGTCAGTTCATTGCTTTCTTGAATACCGCAACTCCTGATGATGTGGGATTCTCTGATTGTGTTTACCAGGCTCCTAACTACTTCTATGTACGTGGTGTCTCGGTGAATCCCAACTCTCAGCGTAGTTTCTTGGAACGTATCAAGGCTGTAAGTTCTAACTTCCAGACCCCTCCGTTGCCTGAAAATGCTCCGGCAACTGATATTACCGCTTTTGGTCAGTACAACGTGACTAACGTGAACCTGAAGTCTGTGGATCGTTTTGTTCCTTCTGCAGAAGTGGGTGGAGAAGTTAAGTCTCTTAAGACTTTGGCTTCCGCAAACAAGGTTCAACTGGGTGGCTTGGATAAACCTCAGGTTGAAGACTTCGGTGTTTACAAACGCTTCACCTTCAATGCAAATTCTTCCGCAGACTTTAGCGATTTGCAGTCCTTCATTGCTGCTTACGTTGCATCTCCGGTTCGCATAGGTGTCTCCAGCATCGAAATGAAGCAGGCTAGAAAGGACATGGTTTCTTCTATCCGCTTTGAAATGTACGTCATTCCGTAATCGTCGGGCTCCATGTCCATTCGTATTACTGGAGGAAGTTTGAGGGGGCGAAATGTTCCGTCCCCTGATACGTCTAAGACGAGACCTACTGCGTCCCGTACTAGGGAAGCTCTCTTTAACATCCTGCAAGGTGTTGAAAATTTCCGTATGCTGGATCTTTTTGCTGGCACGGGAATTATGGGCATCGAAGCCTTGAGCCGCGGTGCCGCATCTGTTACTGCTGTGGAAATGGCCAAGGTTCAAGCAAAGCTTGTGCTGCAGGCTTATAAGGCCTTGTCTTTAGAATCAAAACTTAATTTGTTAGAAACCAACGCTTTGACCTTGTCCAAGGAATTGCTTTGCAAGGAAGAAGGTTTCGATTTGATTTATGCCGATCCTCCTTTTAAGGATATGGATTACCCGGATTTGCGCCCCTATCTTGACTGGCTGAATCCTGGTGGAGTTGCCGTGTTTGAGGCCCCCAGTAGAAATCTTCCCGCTTGGGCTAAGGAAGATGATAAAAATGGTTCGGTAAATATTCGCAAATATGGCGAATCTTCCTTGCTTATTTATCGTAAGGCTTTGTAGATTGTTTGTATGAGTAAGTCTTCAAAAATTGCAGTCTTTGCAGGTTCCTTTGATCCTTTTACCATAGGTCATCTGGATATTGCCAAACGAGCTGCATCCATGTTTGATGAACTGTGGATTTTAGTTGCTGTGAATGCTTCTAAAAACTGTATGTTTTCTTTAGAATCTCGCATGGAATTTATCCGTAAGGCCTGTGCAGAAATCCCCAATGTCAAGGTAGCAGAATTTAGTGGGCTTACCGTTGAATTCATGCAAAAAATTGGGGCTCGTTACCTTGTTCGTGGTGTTCGCAACGGTTCTGATATGGACTACGAACTTTCTGTAGGTTGGAATAACAAGACTCTTTACTCTGAATGCGAATCTGTTTATCTGGCTTCTGCTCAGGAACATCTCGCTGTTAGCAGTTCCGTTGTTCGTGAACTTTTGAAATGTGGTATCGCAAAGAATGTGGCCGGTCGTAAGAAACTTGCGAAGTATGTCCCCTCTTCTGTGTTGCCTTTATTGCTTAAAGAATTTGGAGGCCGCTAATGAGACCTTTTAGATTTTTGCCTAAGTCATTGCGCATATTGCTGATTATAAATGCGGTTGTCTTTGTATTAGCTTTCTTTGTTGGTGGCGTTCTTGGTTTGCATATTAATGTTCCTGGAGTCGGAGATGGTAATCTTCGAGATTATATCGCTCACTTTGGTGCGTTCTGGCCTTTTGCTCCGGAACAGGTATGGCGCTTTGGAACCTATATGTTTGTCCATGTGGACTTTTGGCATTTCCTGTTTAATATGCTGATGCTCTGGATGTTCGGCAGCGAGGTCGCAGATTGGATGGGCTCAAAGCATTTTACAACCATGTATCTGTTCTGTGGATTCTTTGCTGCGTTCTTTAGCCTGATTATGTATGGGCTGGGCTTGACTAACAATCCCATTATCGGTGCTAGCGGTGCGCTGATGGGAATTTTTGTTGCCTACTACAAATTCTTCCCGGATCGGGTGATTTTGATGTTCATGTTTTTCCCCATGCGAATAAAGTATGCCATGTGGTTTATGGTGGGCATTGATGTGCTTATGGCTCCTTCGGGAGATGGCGTTGCTCACTTAGCTCATTTGGGTGGCGTTGTTGGCGGCTTTATGTATATGTATTTCTACGAAGGCGGAATGGACAAGTTCCTGGGCAAGGTTCGTGACGGAGTTGACCGTGCAAGAGGTCCTAAGGTTCACGTACATCAGGGTGGTCGTTCTGCAGAAAATCCTTCCAGTACAGAAGACTCTAAGGAACCTGAAGTTTTGGAAGGTGAAGTTTTTTACGTTGACGAAGAAAAACGTATGGACGAAATTTTAAGAAAGGTCAATAAGGAAGGTATTAATTCCTTGACCGAAACTGAACGTCAATTTTTGTTGAAGGCCGGTGATCGAATTCGTCGCCGCCGCGGAGGTTTCTAATGAAAAAAGTTCTTGGTATGGGCGCAGCCCTTGTGGATGTTTTGGCTAACGTAAGCGACGAATGGATTGCTTCTCAAGGCGTTCAGAAAGGTGGCATGAATATGGTGGACTGGCCTCAGATGGAAAAGTTTCTGGGTAGTCTCGAAAAGCCAATTCGCGTTCCTGGTGGATCTACTTGCAATACCATGGTTGGCGTTGCAAAGCTAGGTGGCCGTGCCGCTTTCATCAGCAAGGTTGCTAACGATGAACTGGGCGATTTGTTCCAGGCTCATCTGAAGAACTCCGGCGTGGAATCCAAGATGGGCATTTCTGATGTGGCAACTGGTTGCGTGTTTAGCGCAGTCACCCCTGATGCTCAGCGATCCATGTGGACTTACCTTGGCGCTTCTGATTTCTTGGTATCTGAAGACTTTGTGCCTGCATTGTTTGATGATGTTTCTTTGCTTTATGCCGAAGGCTACCGCGCCTTTAACGCAGATTGCTTCAAGAAGTCCTTTACCTTGGCTCGTTCCCTGGGCGTAGAAACCGCTTTGGACTTCAGCTCCTTTGGCGTTGTTGATGCTTGCCGCAAGACTTTCGACGAATTGTTCGAAAACAAGATGATCGATATCATCATTGCTAACGAAGACGAAGCTTTCGCTTACGCCGGCGTCAAGGAAGAAGCCGCTCTCGAAGTTCTTGCCAAGAAGGCCAAGGTGGCAGTGGTGAAAATCGGTAAGCGTGGCGCCTTGATTTCTAAGGATGGCGTGGTGACCCGTGTTCAGGCTGGTCCTGCCAAGGCTATTGATACTACCGGCGCCGGCGACTTGTGGGCATCGGGATTTATTTATGGCTACATGAACGGCTGGGATATGGAACGTGCTGGTAACTTGGGTAGCGTTGTATCCAACGAAGTTGTCCAAGTTATGGGTGCTCAGATTCCTGAAGAAGGCTGGGCTCGCATTAAGGCACAGATGTAAGGAGTTATGATGATGTTCAAGAAGGCTCTCTTGTCTTTGGGTTTTGCTGCCGCTGTTGCGTTTGCTCAGGATGCTGCACCCAACGCCGAAACCGCTAGTTCTGTGGCAGTAGAGTCTGCCACTCCCGCAGAAACTGCTGCTCCCGTTTCTATGGAATCCGAATTGAAGTCTGAAATTGCAGTTCGCGATAGCATTATGGCTGTTCAGGCTGAATCCTGTTCTGCAGATAAGGATTCCCTGCGTAGGGCTCTTGAAGTTGAACAAGCAAAAAGCGCTAACTGGGAACAAAGTTACGAAACAATCAAGAAAGACAACGCACTCTGCGCTCAGGCTTTGACAGTCTCCATTGGGGTAAACGAAAAAAAGTCTGAAATCACTAAGGAAGAAAAACTGCAGGCTTCTACAATGGCTGCCGGGACTTTCCTGGGTGGCATTGGCATTGGAATGCTGATTTTCTATCTAATCTTTGGTACCGGTGGTAAGTAAAGCTTTGCTATGAAGGGGTGGAGCATGCGTATTTTTTTTGCAATGGCTTTTGCCGTTCTTGTGTCTGTTGATGCCTTTGCCCAAGGCGTGATGAAGTCGCAGAATGTGCGTATTGACCCTGCCTTTGTTCCTGTTTCTTCAGTAAATTTAAAGACTGCAGAAATTGCAGCTTACATGCCCGAAGCCCAGCGCTTGTTTGTGGTGGGCGAGGATGATGTTCTCGAAATTGTCAAAATTGATGACCAGGGCAAATTGGAAAAGGAATCCCAGTTTACCTTGGATGGTGAAGCCACCAGCGTAACTGTTTATGATAACCTGGTGGCGGTTAGCCTTTTGGCAAAACCCGCCCACGCAGAGGGCTTCGTTGAAATTTTGAAGTTCAATGGCACTGCACTGAGTAAGGTTGCCACATACAAGGTGGGGCATCATCCCGACATGATTACCTTCACTCCCGATGGAAAACGCTTGTTGGTTGCTTGCGAAGGCGAACCTAGCGATGATGGAAAAATTGATCCCAAGGGCAGTGTGGCAATTTTGGAGCTTGGTTCACCGAAGATTTCAATTCTTGAGTTTGACGATGCCTCTGTGGAACCGGAATATATTTCTATTTCTGAAGATTCCAAGTACGCTTGGGTTAGCCTGCAAGAAAATAACGCCATGGCACGCGTGGATATCGAGGCTGCAAAGATCGATACCATTTTTGATTTGGGGTATGTTGATCATTCCCAGCCTGGGTTTGGTTTAGACGCTGTGAAGGATGGCCGCATCAATATCAAGAACGAGAATATGCGTGGTTTACGTCAGCCTGATGGCATCAAGGCATTCTCTGTTGGACAAAGAAATCTTGTGATTACGGCCAACGAAGGTGAAAGCCTGGAAAAACCTGCAGCATGGAAATCCTACGCTAAAAAAGATCCTTGCGAAGGACTCAAGGATTGCAAGATTACGTATGGATCCCGTTCTATAAGTATTTTTGACGGAATGTCTGGTGAATTAATTTGGGATTCTGGGGACGCCTTGGAACAAGCCGCTGCAAAATTTACGCCGGAATATTTTAACTGGAATTCTAAGAAAGGCAAAAAGAAAATTGACACCCGCAGTGATGATAAGGGCTGTGAACCTGAAAATGTAACCTATGGCTATACCCATGGCAGACGTCTTGTATTTGTTGGTTTGGAACGTGCTGGTGCCATTGCAATTTTTGACGCGACGGATTTTAAGTCTCCGAAATTGATTCAATATATTATGGATCCAAATCACCGCGGTCCAGAGGGAATCCTGTTTATTCCCTCTGAAAAAAGCCCGGTGAAGCACTCTGCATTGCTGGTTGTTGGCTTTGAATACAGCAAGACCCTGGTCGTGTACAAAGTTGATCCGTAAATGTCCCGCCATAAATTCTGCTAATAACAGCCTCGGACTTTGAATGTTGTCCTGTCGGGAGGCTCCGCTGCGCTACACCCGGCAATCTGGACTCCCTCCAGTCCAAACCCAAAGTCCTTGAATGTAGCCGCAGTTTTATGTAGCTGCGGGTTGCGCTTGGCGTTTGATGTCGTCTGACGTTCGCGGAACTCCAAAGTTATATAGCGGTATAAATGGGGACTGGTATGTCGGACTGGAACGACTCCGACGAAGTCGGGTGAGCGCAGCGAGCGTCGTGACAGGACGATATACCAGAAACCGAATCTCGCTAGATAACACTCTCGGGCCATGGGTGCTTGGGGTAGCGTCCTCTCAATTCCTTTCTCAATTCCGGATAGGTGTTCTTCCAGAATCCTGTAAGGTCCCATGTCTTTTGCATACTGCGGAAATTGGGTGCAAGAATGTCGTAACGGACTCGCAGTTTTTTATCAGCAATCCAGTGCACCCCTGTAATAGGCGTGGCTTTTCCAGAGGCGCGGTCCACTTGCATAAAGTCTTCGATGCGGGCGGATATTTCAATAAGGACGCCATCGGCACTTTGTGTGATGAGATTGCTGTTTGTTGTGTTAGGCTCTGCGGCTTCCACCTGTTGGTAGGTGTAGCGGGCACGCTTGCCGTTGGGAAGTGTAAAATGATCGGGGAAGGTTTTATTCAACCATTGAAGCATTCCCTTGCCGAAGTAATCTTCAATGATTGCACGGTAGCGGTCTTCGTTCAAGTCGCGCAGCAGAAAAATTCCGCTGGTGAACTCGTCAAAAATCAGCTCCATGTCTTCGTCATTAAATTCTGGCAGGCCGTATTCCGGATAGAACTTTGCGGCGAGACGCATCTTGATGAGTAATGTTTCTACGGCTTCCGTATGGTAGCGACCTGTCCAATTTTCTTTTTCCAGTTTTTCGCGCCAAGCGTTTACAGTAAGTTCCTTGAGGGTAGCGAGAACCTTGGGGGAGGCTTCTTGCGGAAGGATTTCCTTACGGCTAAGTTCACGGGAATCGTTTGCGTCGCTTTGAATCTCTACGCCGATGAAACGTTCCTGACCATTGCGCCACAGCAGTTCATAATTGACGACAGCTAGGTCGGTTTCGAGCAGTTCCTTAGGAACGGGAACATAAAGGCTTACCCGTAATTCCGATTTGCTGCCGCCACCGGTACGCAACATGCTCATAGCCAGCAATGCATGGGGCGGTTCCGCAACTTGCAAACGAATGATGTTCTGGTTGGGCAACTTGTACACGTCACCAGTAGGCGTTGCCAAACGGTCCGGGAAAGCCTTCAACAGAGTCTTGATAATTTGCAGTTCGTTGGATTGCTTCGATCCCGTTTCTGCAGCGCTACCGAATAGCTCTTTTCTATAATCCAGCAACTGACGGAGTGTCAAAGAAATTTCGCGGGGAACATTCATGTTCTTGGAAATCGTGTCTCGGGCAAGTGTCAAAAGGTTCAGTGGAACCTTGGATTTCTGCACAGTCTCTGTTCCGGAATGAATCCACGCCATGGCTGCAAGCATCAGGTCAGGCAAGTCCCCGGCTTCCTTTGCAGACGCGAGAATCAATGCCAATGAAACATCTCCGATGGGAGACTGAATTGCCTTTAGGCCAAGTTCCGTAATGGCTCCGTCCGCAATCATGCCGATGTCGTTCAACAGTTTTGTTGCTGACTGCTGTCGGTTTGCGGGCATGGCCGTGGGCAAAGTCAATTCGCAGGCGCTTCCGTTTTTTTTCGCAAGGGTTCTCTCCAGTGCCGCCTTCTGTAACAAGAACTCCGAGGGCTCAATCAGCGTCACCTCGGGAATGATTCCCTTGGGCATTCGCTTTTCCGCATCTTCGCTCCAGAGGCGAATGGCGCAACCATTTTGTGTACGTCCTGAACGTCCGGAACGCTGGATAGCGTTCTGCATGGAAATAGATGCGGTGCGAAGAACATTCACCTTCTCGCTGTCATCATATTCGCTGACGCGCTCCACGCCGCTATCTACAACGCCACTGACGTTAGGAACCGTAATGGATGTTTCTGCAATGTTGGTTGTGAATATGACGCGAGGCCTTTCGGTCTCTTCAAAAATGCGATCTTGGGTTTCTCGATCTTGACCGCCGAATAAATCAAGAAACTCTGCAACGTTGTTTCCCAAAGCTTCTTCTGCAGCGCTGTGGCAGCGAGCGATTTCGCCTTTACCCGGAAGGAATACCAATGTGGTTTTCCAGATACCGTTCATATATAGAGTGCGCAGAGCACGGACCACTTCCGCTTCTTGGATGTTGCCTGCCATGGGACTCTGGTTAATGATCTGGACTGGATAAAGGGGATGGCCCAGTTCCAGACATTTTACTCCCAGTGCTTTTTCCATTTCTTCGCGGTTCAGCTTTGCTGACATCACTGCAATGCGCGGTGCGGTTCGGTTAGGTTCCGACTTTTCTTCTGCAACTTGCAATTTCAGCAAATAGCTGAACAACAAGTCCATGTCGGCCTTACGTTCGTGGTATTCGTCGAACACCACCCAGTCCGCTTCCATCTTTCCGTGGAGCAGTTCCTGCAAAAAGTTACCGTAGGTCTGGAATAAAATCTTTGTCGTGGAACTTTTGCAAGTTTCTTGTCTGAATTGGTAACCGATGGTCTTGCCGCAATTTTCTCCGTGCAATTTTGCAGAATACTGGGCCAAAGCCAGGGCGGCAATTCGCCTAGGCTGTAAAACCACCACACGTCCCTCGCAATGCCTGCTAAGGAACCAGGGGATAAACAAAGACTTTCCGGAACCTGTGGGAGCTTCCACGAGAAGGTTCTTCGATTCCTGGAGCGCAGCCTCAAGCTTACTCTCTTCTTCGGCGATGGCTAGATCTTTGTAGGTTCTGGACATATTCTCTCATAAAAAAAGCGCGACCTTCATCGCGCATTTTTTAGCTAAAACGTCTTTTGTTTATTAACGGGGAAACTTCAGCTTTTCACCTGTAGCAACATCCACGTAGGGCTTCTTGCCGTCGCGGAACTTTTGGTTGATGACCAAGTTTTCAATACGGCGCTTGACGCCGGCATCGGTCTTGCAGAAGAAGTATACAACCTTGTTGGTGCCGGGAACCAGGAACATGGCCAACTTGTACTTCTGCTTGATTGCGGTACGGAAAAGCTTCAGGTCTTCCTTTTTAGGAACGACAAAGGAGCTACCTTCCTTGATTTCGCAAATCATGTCAGCGTCGGCCAGGAGTGCCTGGGACTTCTGTTTGAGGGCGGCAAAGTTGGGTTCGGAATTCTTGCGGATAGTTTCGACGCTAAAAGCACCACCGCCTTCCTTGAGAGCCTTGCGAACTCCGCGGATGGCAAAAACAAGAAGAACAACGACAACAAGTGCTATCAGGTAAGGCCAGTAATTGGCAAGAAAGTCTAACATAAAACACCTCTAGATTTCTATTTGCGTTGCCAAAAATAAAAAAAATCAACGCAACAAAAGAGAATATGCCGTCGGAAAAGCTAAATTTTGGACCATTGAAAACCGTGTGTTACGAATAATGAAAAATATTTTAGGCATTTTAGGAATGTTCGTGGGGGCAGCTTTGCTTGGCCTGCCGGTTTTCTCTCATGGCGCACAGTGCTCCGAAGGAAGCCTTGTTTCGTCTATCGGGTTTGAAGGACTTGTTCATACAAAGAGGCATGTTGTGGAACGAGAACTTCAGAACAAGGTTGGCTCGGAATTTTCCTCTCGAAAGTTTGAAACTGAAAAGTTGAAATTACAGGATCTGGACTTGTTCACCGAGGTGTCGGCTTCTTGTGAACCTGCTGGTGAAAATTCCGTAGCTGTGACATATCACTTTGTGGAAACTTTCCGCTGGATTCCCGCCCCTGCAGGTAAGAAGACTGACCGCGATGGCTTGATGCTGGGGCTTGCCCTTGCCAACTTGAATGTGGCGGGGGAGGATATCCGTGTTGAAGTTCAGTATCGTACTTCGGTGGACCCCTTCTTCGAAAGTAACGAATATGCGCTTTATGCCAGTTCCCCTTATTTCTTGGGACTTCCTCTGGGTTGGAACTTTGAGTTCCTTCGCACAGACAGTTGGGATAATCTTCGTAAGTTCCAGGATGCCAGCTGGCTTGCAGACCTAGACTTGAACTGGAACTTGAATTCTCGCTGGTCTCTGCTTTTCACCGGGGCATATCGCTACCTGGAAGGTGGTGCGGGTCATTTGCCTGAAATAGGTGCGGGCTTCATTTTTGACGACCGTGATTCTGAACTGGATTCTCGCAAGGGAATTTATTTGGAGTATATGCTTACCCATGTGGGCGCTGGTGTTGGCAAAAATCACAAGGGGGAAAATTTCTGGGAAGTTCTCGCCGATGCTCGAGGCTATATGACCTTCGGAAAATTCGTTACCGGAGCCACCGCGTTGTTCCGTTATCGCCCTGGTACGGTGCAGATTTACGACTACTACTATCATGGGGGGGCAAACACCTTCCGCGGTCATGAAGCGGACTCCTTAAGTTTGGGTGTGAACGAAACCTTGCTGACTTTAGAAGAAAGATTTGTCCTATTGGAACGTCGATCCGCCAGTGTTCTTGGAATTAATTTCTTCTATGGCGTACAGCTGGTGGCTGGCCTTGATGGAAGCCTCCTTTGGAACAAGGGAACTCCTTCCTGGAATGATTATGAAGGGGCTGTTTATGGCGGTATTCACCTGATTATTCCGGCTTTGGATCGAGTTCGCCTTGAAGTGGGTTACAGCCCGGATAGAAAGGAACCTGTGTTCTACTTCGGCCTCTTTGACAAGACCATTTCCTCTCGTTGGCGTAGTCGCTAACAAATTTTTGTTGTCCCTATAAAGCTTTATTTTTGTTAAAAATGCTTTACGAAAGTTGCGTAAAGTGTTAAATTTATACGAGAATCTTATTGAATGAACAAAATTGCCCCAGTGCGTATGGGGTCTCGGAGTATAAATGGCTATTAATTACTTGGATCTGCCGATTGGTAAGAAGTACCCCTACGAAGTGGATTGCGTCGTAGAAATCGGTAAGGACACCAACTTGAAGTATGAATACGACGAACGCCTTCATGTGTTCCGTCTTGACCGTTGCTTGCTTAGCTCCATGAGCTATCCTTGCACCTATGGATTTATTCCCAGTACCAAGGCTGACGATGGCGACGCTTTGGATATGCTGATCTACAGCCCTGCTTCTATGATGACTGGAACCGTTTGCACCTGCCGTGTGATTGGCGCTCTGGACATGACTGATGGCGGCAAGAAGGACTACAAGGTTCTGGGTGTACCCGTTTTCAATCCCCGCCCCATTAAGGACATTACCGATGTGGACCAGATGTTCTTGCGCATTACCAAGAACTTCTTCCAGAACTACAAGGAACTGGAAGGTAAGGATGTTCAGATCGGCGATTGGATGAATGCTGAATTCGCCCGTGAAAAGGTCATTGTTGCTCACCGCGCCTACTTCCAGAACCAGGTGCAGATTCCTGAAACCCGTTACCAGGAACCGGAAGCCAACGAAAACCTCCCGCCTGAGGAATTAATTTAAACTGATTGTCGCAGACATTTCGAAATTCTATAAAAAAGGCCTGCTTTTAAGCAGGTCTTTTTTTCGTAGTTTCGCAAACGATTAGAATGTTCTCACTTGCACAGGAATCTTTGCTCTGATTTTTCGGGCAGTTTCTTCCAGAAATTCCTTGGGCAGGGGCAATACGTCGGGAATCATAGTCTGACGAATCACTGTGTATAGCTGCACTTCAATAAAGTTCTGGGGAGCGGCGCGGTAAATACGTTCCAAATTCTGAATGTACAAATCCACTTCAGTTACTGTGGGTGCGTCGCCCTGAAGGTTGCACTGCATGGTTTGAATGCAGATGGGGTAGAGCTTGATTACTTTTTCAAGATTTGAAAGAATGGTATCAAATTTGACTGCTGAACGATTCATGCGCTTGTACCATTCCTCGGAACCAGCATCCAACTTTGCCCAAATTTCACCGTCAGTTTCTAACAGGTACTTGAGAGCCTCTTCGACTTTTTCATTGCCAAGGCGGCTTGCATTGGTAATCAGACGGAGCTTAAAATTTCCCAAGCCGCAGGGATCGTCTTTGGAATACTTTGTTCTAAATTCCTGCTGAATTTTGCTCATGACTTTGCAAATTTCAGGGAACTCCTTGACGATGGTGGATTCCCCGTCTCCAGAAAGGCAAATGTCCTTGATGATCTTTTTGTCTTCGGGAACGTTTCCGAAAAAATCACACTTTGCAAACTCGCCGCACTCGTAGAATGCTAAGAACTGACGGAGTTCTCTTTCGACTCCGGCTACGTCAATGGCTACGCTCTCGTGACCCTCTTGGGGACCGCTTTGGCAGTAGGCACAGGAGAAGGAACACTTGTGGTCTGGATTCAAATTTATACCCACAGAAAGTCCGCCTGCACGTCGGCTGATAACGGGATAAACCCAAGTGTTATCCTTCCAAAGTCGGGAGTGGTCGCTCCATGCTGCAATAAGTGCTTTTTCTTGTTCTGTCATGGCCCCAAATATAAAAAAGACTGCTTTGTTTTTCTAAATTCAAGTCATGATTTTTAATAGAAAAATTCGTGCCTTGATTTTGTCACTGGCCCTTGCTTCTGTCAGCTTTGCTGACCGAGTTTCTACGAATGCAATTTCTAATGGCGGTGAAGTCACTCGCGATCGCCATATGAAAGAGATTGGTGAAGTGCTAAGAGGTGGCCAAGGTGGCTACTTTGGTTTTGGAATCTATTACACTCCCTTGGTTGACCAGCTTCCATTGCAGAGTGAGTATGGTAAACACGATGGCTTTGCGTTTAGGCATCATATTTCCGCATTTGGTGCTATGGAATATTCTAAGAATGTTTACCTAGGCGCTCTTTTGTGGTTTGATCGTGCTGGCTGGGATGGCGAGGATTTCCTTCTGTTTCCTGAGTACAACGATTTTTCCCTTCAGCGATCTGTAACAACGTGGGGCGCCGTTGTTACTAATACCAAGTTGGATCTTTCTTTAGCTGCCGGTATGCAGCATCAAAATATTGAACACGTTGGTAAGGTTTACGCAAACGAACAAGACTCCTTGGCTTATGTCTGGGCGCATGCTCGTTGGAATAGAATCAGCGCACAGGGTAGTTTTTATCGTACTAGTTGGCGAAGTTTCCGTGTGTCCATGGACCTGGAAAGCAGGGAAGTTTTTGGGGGCGTGAATAATTGGCAAACCTATTTGCCAAACATTTCATTTACCATATTCAATAGAGAAAATAACCCTTACCGTTTGACTTGGGAACAAAACATTTATCAGCAAAATCTTTATGCGGAGACTACTTTTGAATTTCCTGACGCAGGCTTCCATTCTGCGGCTTTGAAGTATTATCCCGATGCCTCCAGGATGATGGGTTTTGAATTGACTTGTGTTCGCCGTAACCAGCTTAAGGGCAAAGACGATATTCTTTGGGGCGGTGCCATTGACCTGATGTTCTTGCGTCTGGCTTATAATGCCGCCTATGATTACGACAACTTCTTTGGTGCCAAGGGTACCTTCCTTGCCGAGATCAAACTCAATATTTCTTCTATTGGTGGAAAACTCTTTAGCCGTGGCGGAGCAAAGGCTGCTCCTATGGAAAGCAATACCACTGCAGTTAAGAATAAAGACAAGGCTCCCGAGCAATCGTCCAATCCCATTATGTTGCAACCGCAGACTAGCGGTCAGAAGGTTCTTGAAGCTAAGGGTATTCGCTATGAAGGTAGCGCCCCGGCAAAGGGAGGTAAATAAAAATGCAAAAACGTTTTATTAAGACCTTCGTATTTTTGACAGTCTTACTCCTTTGCGGTTTGGGTCTTACCGGCTGTCTGAGTCATTACTTTGTGGAAACCACCACCCGTTTTCAGATTGAAAACGCTACTGAAGATTGTTCTTTGTTGGGCTTGGATATTTCTTCTGAAGAAGAAGGTAAGCCCTTTAAGTGGATTTCTGAAACTGTTTTGCCTGGCGAACGTAGCCATGTGGTCGAAATGGATTTGGTGGGTGAGTTTACGATTAGTGTTAAATACACTAGGTCTACCGATGGTAGTGGCGAAATTTTGCGAGAAAATCGCAAAATGGAGATTGAGGGCGGGAGTATTTACATGAAGGTGGAGTCTGACGGCGACTCTTTGAGTTTCAGAATCCGGTAATAGCTCCGGAAAAAACTATCTTGTTAATACAGTGCAGATAACAAAGTTAAAGATTTTTGGATTCAAGTCCTTTGCTCAAAGGACCGAAGTGAATTTTCCCACAAAGGGTCTTACGGCCGTAGTGGGCCCCAACGGCTGTGGTAAGTCTAACATTACCGACGCGATCCGCTGGGTTCTTGGCGAACAAAAAGCTGCCGCACTTCGTATGGGCAAAATGCAGGACGTGATTTTCAGCGGTACTGAAGAACGTGCCGCCATGAGCCTAGCTGAAGTTTCCATTGTGATTGACAACAGCGATGGTACCCTGAATTCTGAATATTCCGAAGTGATCGTGACCCGTCGCGTACATCGTGATGGCTCTGGCGAGTACCTGATCAATAATCAGGAATGTCGTCTTCGCGATGTTCATGCCTTGCTTTTTGACTCGGGTCTCGGTTCCAGTACCTACTCTCAGATGAACGCCGATATGATCAAGGCTGTTCTTTCTGACAAGGCCGATGATCGTCGCATTCTTTTCGAGGAAGCTGCTGGCGTTAGCAAGTACAAACAGCAGCGTAAGGAAACACGCCGCCAGCTGGAACGAGTACAGATGGACATGGAACGCGTGGAAGATAACCTTCGCAGTGTTCGCCGTTCTGTACGTATGTACGAAACCCAGGCTGAAAAAGTCAGCGAATATAAGCGTCTGAACAAGCGACTTCGTGAACTTGATCTTTCTGTAAGCATTGACAAGTTCGAAGACATGCGCGAAGGTATTTCGACCTTGGAAACCACCTCTAAGCGTATGAACCACGAGGTGGAATCTGCTAAGACCAAGGCTACTGAACTTCAGGCCAAGATCGAAGAAAAGAAACTTTTGATCAGTGAAGATGAAAATGCCTATCGTGAATTGGAACGTGAAGTCCAGAAGGCTACCATTGAACTGAACGACCTGAATAACAATCTTGTTCGTCTTCGCGATACAATATCTGCTTTGGAATCTGCAAACGAAAAGGCTCAAGAAGAAATTAACCGCAGCCAGGATAAGGTTCGTGAACTTTCTGAAGAACAGGGCCGACTGGAAGAAGAAAATAGGGTTCTCGGTTCTGACAGCGATGTTGAAGAAATGAACGCCTTGCTGGAACGTGAACGCGAAATTCTGCAGGTTATGCGCGACAAGGTGGACGATCTTCGCAGTCAGTCTAGAGACTTGGCAAACGAACGACTTCAGGCGACAAACCGCGCTAATGCCTTGCGTGGCCGCTTTGAACGCATGGATGCTGAATCTTCGATGCTTCGTGCCAATTTGGAAAAGTGGGGTGCTGAAATAGAAACCCTGCAGAATCAGAAGAATGAAGCCCAGAATGCCCTCCGTGATATTCAAAACGGTATGGATGTTGCCAATGCCGAAATCGAACGTTTAACAGAGCAGAAGTCTACTCGCGAAGAACGCTTGGAACAGGATCGCGTTGAACTTCAGGATGTTCAGAAAAAATTCCAGGACCTTAAGAATGAAGAAGCTCGCTTGCAGTCTCGAATCGATGTGCTGCAAAGCGTTGCAAATGAGGGTACTGATGCCAGCCGCTGGCTGCAAGAAAATAAGGCTGACCTTATTGGCGGCTTGCTTTCTGAACGTATTGAAGCCTCTGCCGAATATGCCTCTTATGTGGAAGCCGCTCTTGGCGATTTGATGGATGCTGTGATTGTATCCAGCGATTCCAATGCCATGAACATTGTGGATTCTATGAAGGGCTACAATGTGGGTAAGGCTTTGCTTGCCTTGACCGGTGATGCAGCTCCTGCTTATCAGGGCGTTGTGGATGGAGCCGGTGTAATTGGCTGTCTCAATCAGTTTGTGAAGGCCGATGCCGAAATTGCCGATTGGCTTTCTGGAATTCTTTCTCGCTACTTTGTCGTTGACTCGTTGCAGACTGCAATTGCCTTTGCAAAAAGTATGCGTGAACAGGATCTTTGCTTTGTCGCCCCTGATGCTATTGTCCGCACCAGTGGTTTGATTAGTAGCGGTGCTGCAACTTCTGGTGCATTGTCTCGCAAAAATGAAATTGCAGAAGCGACTAAGCTCTTGGAAGATGTCCAGTCCGAAGTTTCCCAGGTTGAAGAAGATATTGCTCGCCTTCAGGATTTGGTTGACGAAGATAACAGCATGCTGGAATCCTTGGTTGATGAACTTCGCGAAAAACAGGATTCTTTACGTGGCGGTAATGCAAGTGTGTCGATCCAAAACAATGTGATTGCCGGTTGTGACCGCCGTTTGGCTCAGTTGGAAGCTGAAGTTCGTAATGCCCAAACCAAGATTCAGGCTGCAGAAGAAACTAAGAATAGTGATGCTGAACTTGCCGAAGCCTTGGCTGCTGTGGAACGTGCCGAATCAGAATACACAAGGGTTAACGACGAACTGGGCGAACAAGATGCCATGTTCCGCGGCAAGGAAGATGAAGTCCGCGATTTGGAACGTGCTGCCCAAGATAAGAATGCACGTCTTGCTCAAAATACCAGCCGTCTTGGTAGTATTGCGGAGCAAATTGAATTTCACGAAAGTTCAATCCAGAATCGTCAAGGTGAAATTGAAAAGAACTCCATTTCCATTGAAAAGAACAACGGTGAATGCGAAACTATCGCAAATCAAGTTCAGTTTAAGGACTCCGCACTTCGTGAAGTTGAAGAGCAGCGTGATTTAGCCCGCGAAAAATACGAACTTGTTTCTGGGGATCTTGAAGATTGGCGTAGTGAAGTCAATGTTCTCCGCGATGAGATGATCGAGAAGATGAAAGACTTGAACGAAGTTGGCCGTCGTCAGGAAGCTTTGCAATCGAATATGGATCGTTTGGTAGAACGTGTGACCAACGAATACTCTGTGGACCTTGCAAATCCCGAAGATGTGGAACGCGTAGAATATAGCCAGCCCGATGCTGACCGTGAAATTCGTGAACTCCGCGGAAAGATTAAGGAGTTGGGCCCCATCAATATTAACGTGATGGAAGACTATGAAGACGAAAAGAAGCGCTTGGAAGAAGTTGAAAAACAATTCGACGACTTGGATCGCGCTCGTGCCTCTCTTGACCGTACCATCACCAAACTGGACGATATCGCCCGTACCCGTTACCTGGAAACCTTCAATAGAATTCAGAAGAACTTCCAGTTCGTGTTCAGTAAGCTATTCCTCAATGGCGAAACCAAGATGAGCCTGGTAGAAAAACTGGACGACATGGGCAAACCTATGGATATCCTGGATGCAGACATTGAAATCAACGTTCGTCCTACCGGTAAGAAAATGCGTGGTATCAAGGCTCTTTCTGGTGGTGAACATGCATTGACTGCAACGGCATTGCTCTTTGCCATCTATATGGAAAAGCCTTCTCCCTACTGCGTGCTGGACGAAGTGGATGGTCCTCTGGATGATGCTAACGTGGGCCGCTTCATGGCTCTTCTCCGCGAATTCAGTAAGCAGACCTTGTTCATTGTGGTGACCCATAACAAGCGTACCATGGCTGAAGCAGATATGCTTTACGGTGTGACCCAGGAAATCAAGGGCATTTCTCGTATTGCTTCTGTGCAGCTGGCCGATGCAACCAAGTTCGCGATTTAATACCGCTCGAGACTCGCGAAATACTTTGCGAGGAATTGTTTATGGTTGTGCTGCAGCTGTTTGCTACGGTACAAATCCGCTGGGAGCATTATTCCTTTATCGAGAGGGACTCTCGCCCGAATCGGTGCTTTGCTATCGGTTTTTCATTACCATTATTCTGCTTGCCTTTTTGATGGTGATGAATCGAAGTGGCGGTCAGCCTGTGATTCAAAAATTTGCAATCCATAAGCGAGAGCTTCCGCCTCTTGTGTTTCTTGGATTTTTATTTGCCATCAGCGCTTTGGGGCTTTATGCTTCCTTCAACTACATGGATGCAGGCCTTGCCTCCACACTGCTCTTCTTATATCCTCTAGAAGTTGCCTTGATTATGGCTGTCTTTTTTAAGGAAAAAATGACTAGGGCGGTGGGCCTGGCAATTGCAATTTCTCTTCTTGGTATTGGACTTTTGTATCGAGGTGGGGAAGGGGGCGCTGCCCTTAGCTTAACAGGCTTGCTGCTTGTTTTTGCGTCATCCCTAGCTTATGCCGTTTACATTGTGGTTGTGAACAAGGCCGATCTGAAAATGGGCTCCATGAAGTTGACCTTTTATGTGATGATTTTTTGCTTGATGTTTTTGCTGCTTTACTCCGTGCTTTTCGGTGCAGGTTTTCCGCCTGTTTTGCAGAATCCATCTTCCTATGGCTGGGCCTGTATGCTGGGGCTTGTGCCAACAGTTCTTTCTTTGGTGCTAATGGCGAAAGCTGTAAAAATCGTGGGCTCGACACCTACGGCAATCATGGGCGGCTTGGAACCTTTAACTGCTGTGGTTATCGGAGTTTGTGTTTTTGGTGAGACTCTGACTGTCCGACTTATTTGCGGAATCATTTTAGTACTTTTGTCTGTACTGATTCTTGCTGTGAAGAAAAACTAATCGTATATTTAGGCTTATGAACAACAGCACCTGTGTAGAATGTGGTAAGGAATTTAAGGACAAGGTTGGCATGAATCCCATGGCGAGCAATATGGCCATTCGTGTTCGCAACCGAGTGGGAAATATTTGCCCAGAATGTCAAGCGAAACTTTCAGAAACGAAAAAAGGCCGTCGAAGACTGGCCTTTTGGAACTTAGGTGTTGCACTACGTTGTGCTTTAATGCTGTTGCCCGTCTTTGCTGTTTTTGTGGCTTTGACGGTTTTCTTGGGACTGTATGTCTTATAAGCAGGTTTGTTCTAGATTATAAATCCTTGGTGCGTTCAACTAGGGCGTTGTAGGATTCGCTCATGGGCCAGTCGCTCTTGTCCTTGCGAACATTGGCGTGGGTGAAGATACCGTTGTAGGCTCTAGCTTCAGCATCGTTTGCAAAAACTTTTTCGTCAAGCTTGAAATCCAGGGCGATGCCGTGTTTCTTACTAAGATGATTGAGTAGAGCAGCCGTTGAGATAATTTGCCTTTCTGTCATGGAGGCGAAGTATTGGTTCTCTCTAAAAGGAATTTCTTCATAGAAAGCAAATTCGTCTTCGCTGCAATAGATACCATCATAAATATCAACCATATTGCCCTTGACGTTCTTTAAGGGACCATAGTTGGAAATTTCAATACCGATGGTTTGTTTGGACATGATTTCGTTTCCGCCAACGGTTCCTTTTCCCAAGTGGTAGCTCCAATACTTATCATTGAAAAGTTCGTAAATGCGTCCACCACGGTCTACCACATAAGAAACGGAAACGTGATTGTCAACTTTGGTTAGTGCGTCTATGTCTGACAAAATATAGCCGATGGTAAAGTGCATGCAAATGCATTTCTTCTTGGTAACTTCGGTGTAGTAGTAAGAAGAGTGCTTAGGTTTTATGGAATATACGTTGATATTTTTCCATATGTTTTCTGAGCCGGTAAGGGTGTAGGTCTTGTTTTTTTTTTGTTGACGAGGGAGCTATAAAACTCGTTTTCTTTTTCTTCAATTTCCAAAGGCTTCATATGTTCTCCTCTTAAACTTTGGACAAATTTACGACGAAAGATAAGAATAAAAAGCGTACGGTGGAACTGTGATGTCAAATATTTTTTTGCAAACCAAAAGCTGTATTACATTGTATAAAGTTTGTGTGACGAAAATGTTTTTTTTAGAAAAAGTTTGTATAAAAAAAACACCCCAATTTATTTATGGGGTGTTTGGGTTATCTGGAAAATAAAGCTAATTCTGTAACAAGCTTTCGCTGTACCATTCTCCGTAGGATTGTACGTTGGGTATAGGGTTGTAGCTTCCTTCCTCGCATTTCCATCGTTTGCTTCTGGCACCGCGATGGACGATGGTGGTATTCTCGTCGATAAGGCCTTCGCAGTCTTCAATCAAGAAATAGACGGTGAAATAGGCTTCCGTTCGCATGCATGCTCCACCAGGACTAATACTGATGGTTTCGATGGTGTCCTTGGTGATTTTGCTTAGCACGTGTCCTGTAGGCTGGGCACCGTCGTCACTGCCCACCAGATAATACTTGCAAGATTCGTCCCGACTGGTGAAATCCACTATGGAACTGGTTGCCGGGTAGCATGTCGGGATGGCCTCCCTTTCAATAGGCATAATCGGCTCGGAATTGATGGTGATGATCCCATTGGATTCCTTGTTCCTGTCCATGGCAGTAAAGCAGTCCTTCCTGAGATTGCTGTTATATGCCATGACGTGAGGGTCAAAGAACAACTCCTCGGGCTTTGCGTATTGCAACGCGTAGCTTGCCAAGGTTCTTGAAGTTGAGTCTAGAATGATTTTCTCGTTTGGATCTTCATCAGAGAAAATAACGCGGGCTGGTGTATTGACCGCATTTGCACTATCGAGAGAATCCAAGACCGTTTGAATTTCTAGTTTTTTGCAATTTGAGGACATGACGCTTTCGAAGGATCCCAAAGCCTCATTGATGGACATGTAGTCAGTTCCCGAAACGCAGGCGAAGTCAAAGGAATCGCCTTGGATTTTGAGAGAGTCTATGGTCTTATTTGCGGCATCTAAGGTGAAGGCGCAGGTCTTTTTGAACATATAGACCATATCGTTCACATCTACTTTTAGGTTCCTTCCGGAGTAGGCGCGGGTAATGAGGCCCTCGTTGATTTTTACAACGCCGGTTAATTCCTGTTCTGCAGCCTTGCAACTGGCGGACGCTGCGTTTTCTTCCTCATAGGTGTCTACAAGGACGATATCCTGTATCACCCTGCGGGCGGTTGCTTTTGTATTGAACGTGTAGATTTTGTCGAAATCAATGGCTATGTTGTGCGAGTCGTTTGAAGAACTTCCGATAAAATCTTCACTACTGGAAGAACTGTTTTCTGCAATTCCATTTGGGTCGATGGAATTTCCTGTGATCTTATCGTCAGAACAAGCGGTGAGTGCGAATAGGCTCAAAGCGCCCATTGCGATGATCGATTTATTCATATTTGCCTCCTAAACCTTTTTTGAAAATGGAAAAAATTGAATGTTCATGCGGTAAACTTGATCCAGGTTTTCGCAGTTGGCAGTGATGGCGTTGATGCGTCTGCAGCAATCTTCCAGTTCTGTTACTACTTTGTCGTAAAGCTCTTTGTTAACCCCCATGGTGATTCCCAAGAAATGGCGTTGCTCTACGGGGTACTTGTCCACGGCTTTTTCGGCGTAGCTAGCCATTTCTCGATGCATGGAACGGACAGCTAAAGGCAGGGCTTCCTTGGAACCAATTACCGTTTTTTCTGTCTGGGTGTAATTGCCGTTTTCCGATTTTAAGAAGCCGCGTTTTACCAGAAACTTCAAGATGCGGCTTACATCCTCTGCAGAAATCTCTTCGTTGCAGGCAGCTGCCAGTTCGTGAGGTTTTGCGCCAGGCATCATAGGTGCCAGTTCTCGAATTACGGGGTATTCCCAAGATTGGTAATATTCAAAGGCGTCGCTGTCGACGATGCGGGCCTTGTGCTCTTTTGCTATGGAATCCATTTGAAGCAAAATGTCTTTTTTTGTGTTGTCGTCTTTGGCGTTGTCCAAGGAAACCATCAATTTGAAATAATCAGCTTCGAAATCCACTAGGCCCATAGCTTGCGCTACCGGCTCTGTTTTTACCCTGCTCAACTTGCTTTTTCCGTCGCAAACCAACTTTAGGTAGTTTGGGGAGGTAAAACCGGCCAGTTTGTTGAACTCCCTCCAGGAGAAAGCGGATGTCCGTTTGCGTTCCTCGTAGAAGTCTTTAACATACTGCCGGAAATCGGTATAACTGGTAATGCCTTTCAAATTACTAATCTCCTCGCTATTATTGTTTAACCCTTGATTAGAATATAATTTTTGAAAATGCTGGTTGAATCGATATGTTATACAAAAATGCTGAAAATGATAAAAAATGTCAAAAAACATTCTTTTGCTGAAAAGTTTTTGATGTATATTATACACAATGTATTATAAAAAGAAACACCCCGCTTGCGCGAGGTGTCTCCAAATGTTCCAGTTGTCGTTGGAAGAACTCTTCGACTAGCGAGAGTAGTATTCCACAACCAGCTGTTCTTCGAGCTGGACGGGGATCTGGTCGCGGAGCGGCTGCTTCACGAGAGAACCACACATCTTGGAAGCGTCAACGGTCAGATATTCAGGAACGGTTGCACCTGCTGCCAGGGCTTCCTTGATCTGAACGTGTTCCTTAGACTGTTCGCGAACAGCGATCACGTCACCAGCCTTGAGCTGACGAGACGGAGAGAAGCTGCGAACGCCATTCACGGTGAAGTGACCGTGAGCGACATACTGACGAGCTGCGAAGATAGTGCGAGCGAAGCCCATGCGGAGCACTGCTGCGTCCAGACGGGTTTCCAGCAAAATCATCAGGTTGTCACCTGCAGAACCTGCGCGACGGTTTGCTTCGGCATAAGCCTTAGCGAGCTGTGCTTCGGAAATGTTGTAGGTGAAACGAAGACGCTGCTTTTCGACCAACTGCTGCTTGTAAACAGAAGCGGACTTCTTGCGGTTCTGACCATGCTGGCCAGGTGCAAAATGACGACGGTCGAGAGCCTTCTGAGTCTTGTTAGAAACAGCAAGGTCCAAGGAACGGGCAACCTTGCCCTTAGGTCCACGGAAAGAGGACATATTAACCTCGTTAAAGGAAGCTCTTTGGTTAATGACGTATGTTGGTAGAGCTTAACACGACATACGCTAGAAGATGGTCCATATATAGAAATTCTCGTTAAGGATTTCAAGCCGAAAAGGGGAGACTTGCACCCGAGGAACGGCTTTTTTAGGAATTATTAGTTACGAGATATGAATTATGAGATGAAAATGGGCGGCCTATAACAATTCGTAATTCATAATTTATAATTCATAATTGTCTATATTATAGACAATGAATTGGAATGAACCCCAGCTGATAGACATCCCCATTGTACATGATGAACGCGGCAACCTGAGCGTTGTGGAAGGTGGCGAACTGGTCCCCTTTGATATTAAGCGCGTGTATTATTTGTACGACGTGCCGGGCGGTTCCACCCGTGGGGGGCACGCTCATCGTAAGCTCCGTCAGCTGATTTTTGCTGCCAGCGGAAGTTTTGATGTGGTACTGGATAATGGCAAGACCCGCCAGAAATTCCAATTGAACCGTTCCTACAAGGGTTTGTACATTCCCACCATGACCTGGCGTGAAATCGAGAATTTCTCCTCTGGTGCGGTCTGCATGGTGCTGGCCTCGGAACATTACGAACAATCCGATTATATCTACGAGTACGAAGACTTCCTTAAGGAAGTCAAGTAAAAAAGAACCCGGGCGCAAAACCCGGGATTTTTTTTTCAATTTGCAGTAAACTGGCTCTAGAATTCCTTAGTGTAGGTGACGTTGACGCAGGCCTTGGCTCCCAGGGATTCCTTGTACTTGATCAGGTTCTCGTTCAGGTAGCTGCCGCCGTCTTCAGTGGAAATGCCCCAGCTGAAATTCCTGAAACCTTCCTGTGCGGCTTCTCGCATGGCATTTACGTACAACGTTGTGGTGGGGTGGAATTCCTTGAAACCGTCGTCGGGAGAGATGTACTGGGCGTGAAGTGTTCCTGTTTCCGGGAATGCGAATAGCATCATGGCGGCCACGTATCGTTCACCTTGCCAAATGCCACGGAAACGGAGACGTTCCAATGTGCGGCCGTCAGCGGTCGTATCGGCAGTTGCGGCAATGTTCAAACGCTTCTGCAAGTCCTGCAGTTCTTCGATGCTGTGAACTGGCCTTACATTATGCTTGGCTTTGGAAATTTCCAGGAACTTGTAGAAATCCAGAAGCTCCGTGGATGCCTTGCCTTCGCTATGGTCGGCGTTGAAGGCTCGGTAGGTGACATCGAACTTTTCTGAAATACGGAAAATCCTACGGCAGTCCTTTTCACAGTTGGCCAGGGGATCCATTATGGGGTTGCCGCTTACGTCAACCAGTGGGGTATAGGAACTGAGTTCCGTATGGCGGGTGTATCCCAGATGTTCAAGGGCATACTCGATCAGGTCCGGAGATTCCTTGGCGAATAGGGCCGGGGTGATCTTAAGACGGACCTTCTTGTATTTACTGGCGAAGTATTGGTCTGCAAATTTCAGAGCTTCCATCACTCTGCCTGCAGAGTAGAATGCCTTGCTGAAAATGGGGCCGCCGAAAGTCGATCCCTGATGGGAGACGAACTCGTTTTCGGATGTGACGTTTCCCGGGAAGTAGGCTGCGATGGTACCGCTGCGTTCCAGGGCGAAGCTTTCGTCCTTGAAACGTTTTTCGGGATGGTAGTTCAGAAACAGTCTGCTCTGCAGAAAGGTGCCGTTGACAGATTCCTGGAAAACAAAGTTGTCCAGTCTGGAGTCAAGTTCTTTTTTGTAGGGCAGCAGTTCAAGCATGTCCTTAAAGTAGTAAATCTTTATGGCCAAAATTTGCGATTTCATCATCTTTGCCGTAAAAAACGTTTTTTAGGGAATGGATATTTACTACTTTGAATTTTATGATTCAAGTTCCCTACTATCCCTTGAAACGTGTTGTGGATTCCTACGATGGAGCCTTGCAGAAGGCGGCAAGTCGTGTGGTGGAATCCGGCTGGTTTATCCGTGGAAAAGAGTGCGAAAACTTCGAAAAGGAATTCGCGGATTATTGCGGTGCCAAATTTTGCGTTGGGGTAGGGAATGGACTTGAGGCCTTGTCCCTGATTCTAAAGGGGTACATTGAGCTTGGCCGATTGGAACCGGGTGACGGTGTCATTGTGCCCAGCAATACCTTCATTGCGACCTGGCTTGCGGTCAAGGCGGCGGGATTGATTCCCATGCCCGCAGAACCGGATGCACAAACATCCGTATTGAGTTTGGAATCTGTGCATGACGCGCTTATTCATGGTCAGTACAGCGGTGTGCGTGTAAGGGCGATCCTGGCGGTGCATCTGTATGGCCGCCTTTGCCCTATGGACAAGATTCGCGGATTTGCGGAAGAACGAGACCTTCTTTTGCTGGAAGATGCCGCCCAGGCTCATGGAGCCGCCATGATGTGTGGCGCAGACGAAAATGGTTTGCAAAAAATGTGCCGTGCAGGTAACCTGGGCCACGCAGCAGGCTTCAGCTTCTATCCTGGCAAGAACCTTGGGGCTCTTGGGGATGCAGGCGCTGTAGTCACCTCTGACGAGGCGCTGGCTCGCGTTGTGAAGATGCTGGCCAATTACGGTTCCGAACAGAAGTACGTCCATGAGTACGTGGGGGAGAATTCCCGACTGGATGAAATGCAGTCTGCCATTCTGTCTGTTAAGCTTCCTCGACTGGAGGCGGAAAACGAATGCCGCCGTAAGCTTGCAGAACGCTATTGTCAGGAGATGAACAATCCTTTGGTTCGCCTTCCTGCGGTAGCTACTGAAAATAGGGCCTCCCATGTATGGCATATCTTTGCGGTTCACTGTGAACGCCCCGACGGCTCCAGCTGTCGTGATGAACTCCAGAAGCATTTGGCTTCCCTCGGTATTGATTCCTTGATCCATTATCCTGTGCCGCCCCACAGGCAGAAGGCTTTCGTAGATACCTACGGTGTGGTTGATTACCCCATTGCCGAAAAGCTGGCCGATGAAGAGTTGAGCCTGCCCTTGCATCCCTATATGACAGAGGCGGAAATTCAGGCTGTCATCCAAGGTGTAAACAGTTTTAAGGTTTAGAATGTTCCTGAAGTCCTTCTTTGGTTCCGGTTGCGTTACGCTGTTCAATGCCTTCCGTGCATTTGCCATCAACAAGTTGCTGGCCATATTCCTGCCGCCAGCAGCCTTTGCTTGCGTGGGGCAGTTTCTAAACTTGATGACCATCGGTCAGGCTACATCTAGCTTGGCTTTGCAGAATGGCTGGACTGCATTGACAGCCCGTAATAAGGATGATCGCGAAAAACTTTTGGGTATTTGGCATGGCGGAACGCGTCTGACCACTTTTGCAACGGTTTTTACCTGTATTGCGGCGCTTCTGTTCTGCTTTATGGCTCCCCTGGAAACTCTTTTTCCGGGAATGAACCCCCGCCTGGTGCAGGCTGCCATCTTGTTTGCCATGCCGGGCATTCTTGCTTCAAACATTGTGACAATTTGTGCTGCTGTGATGAATGGCTTAGGAGAAAATCGCAACTGGGCCTTAATCAACATAGTGTCTTCTATTTGGCAGGTTTTGTGGGTTGCGTTTTTCTTGTATACTGGGCACTTGTCCATTCTTTCCATTATTGCAACGCAGTCTGTGGTCGCTGGGGTTTTTGCAGCGCAAATGGCAGGTCGCGCTGGTTTTAGAATTAAAGACATTTGGAAAACACCCTTGGAGTTCCGAAGGCCTTGGGTCTCCTATGCTTTGATGGGTTTGGTACCCATGATTTTGACTCCCGTTATACTTACTGTGATTCGTACTTCTGTGGGTACAAATTTTGGTCAGGATGCGGCGGGAATTTGGCAAAGTGTCTGGAAGGTTTCCGATTTTGTTTTTATGATGATGTCTGCAATTTTGACGGTTATAATTTTGCCGAAGGTTTCCGCAAAGTTGTCTCGACAGGATTTCTTGAAACTGTTCAACCCCTTGTTGCTTCGGGTCATGGGAATTTCCCTAGTGACAGTCTTGGCTTTGTACCTAGGTCGAGGTCTCTTGGTTCAGGTGCTGTTCTCCAAAGCCTATTTGGGCGCTGCCGATTACTTGCCTCTTCAATTGGTAGGTGATTTTTTCAGAGCTGGCGGTTATGCCCTGGCCTTGGTTCTTATTGCTCGTAGTGAAACAAAAATATTCTTGATTGTTGAAATTTGCTCCGAGGTTTTCTTGGCAGTTTGTTCTGTGATGTTGATGGGTCCTTTGGAATTTAATGGACCCATGGCTGCCTATGCAATTGAAAATTTCCTGTACTTTATAGTTCTTCTTATTGTGGTAAGGAGGCTCAAATGGAATATTCAATAACCAATTTAGCAGTGAGTAACGTAGGTGAAAACATCTATGCCAAGGCCTTCTCGGTAGGTGTAGAAATGGAACAGCGGGAACGGCTTCCTTTGGTGTCTGTATTGCTGGCTAGTTATAATCATGAGAAGTATGTCGAGGCTGCAGTCCGTTCTATAATGGATCAAAAGAATGTGAGCTTTGAATTGATTGCTATTGATGATGGCAGCAAGGATTCTTCTCCTGAAATATTGGATCGCCTTTCAAAAGAGCTTGGTTTTCGTTACGTTCATCGTCCCAATAAGGGAGTTGTTGCGACGCTCAATGAACTTTTGTCCATGGCTCGCGGGAAATATTTCTGCACCTTTGCATCCGATGACATTATGCCACCGGGACGCCTTGCTGAGCAAAGTGAATATCTCCAAAAGCACCCGCAGTATATTGCTTGCTTTGGGCAAATCAAGCAAATGGATTCAGAAGGCCGTGTTGCGGCAAAGTTTGATCCGCGGTATTTTCGATCTATCCCTCAGGTGACTTTTGAACAATTCTTCTTGGGAGAACGAGAAATTCACGGCTGCTCAGAAATGTTGAACCTGCAAGTTTTTCGTGATATGGGTGGTTATGACCCTTCCTTCGGTCAAGAAGATTTTCCCATGATTTTGCAGCTGCTGAAGAAGAACTCGCCCTTGCCTGTAATTGCGACTGATTGCTGCCATTATCGCATTCATGGCGATAACATGTCTGCCGCAAACTCCGTAGAAAACGTAGACTTTCTCTACAAGAATATGTTGGATACGGTGGAATGCTACAAGGAACATCCTCTGTATAGTAAGGCAAAAAAAATGTGGAAAGCGCGATATTTCTCCGCGTTGACAAACTGCAACAAGGCTGTTGCCTTGAAACGTTTGCCGGAATTAGCTTCATGTACTGCGTATTTTTGGTTGCGTACTTTAAAACTGATTTTGCCGAGGCGTAAATGATGATTTCGGTATGCATGGCTACCTATAACGGCGAACGCTTTATTGCTGAACAACTTGAAAGCATCTTGCACCAGTTGCCTCAAGATGCGGAAGTTATTGTCGCTGACGATGGATCCTCAGACAATACACTAGAAATTGTTCGCAGTTTTGATGATCGTCGAATCCAAATTATCCCGTCCAGTAAATCTGACGAGAATCTTGGGCCCGTATATAATTTTGAACGAGCCCTTGTTGCTTCGAAAGGTGATGCGATTTTTCTTGCTGATCAAGATGACCTTTGGCTTCCAGGAAAAGTATCGAAGATGCTTGAAGCTTTGGGCTTTGACGGTGCGACATTTTCTGCCAATGCCCCGCTACTTGCTGTTCATGATGCCAATGTTATTAATGGCGAAGGTGAAATCATTGGCGATTCCATGTGGATTACTCGACCTTACACTCCGGGTGTTTTCACCAACTGGATGAAAAATTCCTTTACGGGTTGCTGCATCGCTTTTAGAAAAGAACTTCTGGCTTTGGCGCTGCCTTTTCCAAAAAATCTCCCTATGCATGATCAATGGCTCGGCGTGCTTGCTGAACGAAAAAATGGGGTCGTGTCTATCCCCGATAAATTGATCAGCTACCGAGTGCATAAAAATAATGCCACCAACTTATTCGCTGGTGACAATAAAAAAACTGCTAGCCCTTGCCAACGTATTCGTTGGCGCATTAGTTTGCTGATAGCTATTTTGCGGCGTCTTGGCTAGAGTTAACCGTAGGTTCAGCAGAAGTCTGTTCCACAAATCCGCCGGCAGCAACAAAGTCGTTCCAGCCGATGCTGACGATAGCTCCTGCACGAACTAGATTGCCTTGCGCATCTTCGTAATCCTTCAGAATGCGGCTCCATGCGGAAACGTCGCGTTTGAACTTGACTTCCTTGTGAATTTTCTTTTCCAGCATGTCCTGCTTCCACTGGGCTGCTTCGCCCAGGTGCTTGCAAGAAACTGCCATGGCGTCAAGGTAGGCTGGTACCGCGTTTAGAAAAGTCTTTTCGAAGTCCTTGGCTTTGGGCTTTGCCTGCAACACAAGGTTCTTTTGGCTAATGACGTTTCTCTGGATTTCTTCCATGAGGCGAACAATTCGGATGTAGTCCACCTGGGGCCAGATAAGGTTGAACGGCCACATTTTTTTCCAGTGGAACTTGAACATGGATTCGTGGGCCGTATTCTTGGCTCGCATCAATTCCTTGAGGTTCTCAAAGATGATCTGGGATGGGAGTTTTTCATTCATGGGCTGCAATATATTTAAAAAATACCTTGCTGTCATAAATGCGCCCCGTTTAAGCGTCCAAGTTCTCCGAGGTTTGATTGTCTACGCCTTATTTTCATGAGAAGTTTATTCTAAAACCTTTTTTTTGTGAAAAATGACCTTTTTTTGCCCAATTTTTTCATTTTTTAACTTGTTTTTTGAAGATAAGGAATTAAATTCTAGACTGCAAAACATGCAAAAGGGTATTTATGAACAATAAAAAATTCAAAATTCTGCTTATCGCCGATATCGTGCTCATTGTTGGCCTCTTTGCGCTGATGATGGTCCTGAAGGGCGGTTACGAAGAACAGGCAAAGAAGTCTGTAAATGAACAGCTTGGTGCATACCTTGACCAGTCTAACGGCGTTCTCCAGGAACAGTGGAAGTCCGTAGACCAGTACGGCATGGCTTGGAAGCTGGTTTTCGCAACTCTCACTGGCGACAAGACTGAAGCTTCCTTCGATGCTGCGGCTAAGTCTATCGAAGAAGATAAGGACGCTCGTTTCAAGCAGCTTTCTCACATGTACACTGCCGCAGGTATTCCGCCTCAGGCTCAGAACAGCATTAATGAAAAGGCTGGCATGGCTGACAAGCTCTTGCTCAAGAACGAAAATGGTGTTAAGGAAGTGGCATGCGGTAAGAACTGCGTCGTTACCTTCACTTTCGCTAAGGGCAAACTGAAGAACGTTGATTACAAGGCTTTGGCCGAATACAACATGGCAGACAACTTTAAGCTGGAAAAGCCGGCTGAATTCCGTTTTGAATAAGGGGTGACACAATGAATTTGAAGACTATTTCCATTGCATTGGCCGCCGTAGCAGTTCTCCTGTTGGCAACTCTCCTTATGCAGAAGGGGGGCTACGTTTCCCAGGCTACTGAACATTACACTAAGACTACTGAAAAGTCCTACAAGAGTGCATCTCAGGTTCTTGAATATGTGAACACTTCTATTGAAACCAATAAGTCCGTTTGGAACTTGGCTTGCGAAGTGGTGCAGAATGCAAAGACCTCTCAGGATCAGGCTCGCATTGAAGCTAAGCTTTTCCCCTCTACCAAGGGTTCTATGAGCATTGCTAATAAGACCCGTAAGTTTGAGGCTACTTCCAACTATTACATCATCTCCAACTTTGCAAAGGTTGATGTAGACAAGAAGACCGAAGTCAAGTCTCTGTCTGGCCTTACCTCTGTGAATGTCAACGCCCTCCTTGGCAACCTGGTTGCTGATGAACCGGAAGAAGACGAAGATGAGGAAGCCGTTGAAGAAGAAGCTCCCGCACCTAAGAAGGCCGCAAAGCCTGCCAAGGGTAAGAAGGGCAAGAAGCGCCGCTAATTCATCTAAAAAAGGTGAATGATGCTAACTCTTTGACACTCAACGAGTTACAAATTCTCTTGAAGATCCCGGCTGAAAAGTCGGGATTTTTTTTGTTCCCTTCATGTCATCCCCGGCGCCTGTCCTCGCTTGTCGGGGATGACCGGGGATCTAAAAGATGGCTTATTTTAAGCTTTTTTCGCCGATTTCGAACTTTAAAGGGTAGGGGAGAAAAGCTAAATTTTACCCTGAAAAAAATCAAATAACACAAGGTGCCGGCTCAACCCCGGCAAGAGGTAAAAATGCTCATTCTTCGTGGCACTCCGGCTTTGTCGGATTTCCGTATTCAAAAACTCATGGCCGACTTCAAGAAAGAAGGCCTGGATGTTGCAAACGTCTATGCTGAATTCGTTCACGTGGTGGATCTGTCTGCCGATCTGACTGCAGATGAAAAGGTTACCTTGGAAAAGGTATTGCATTACGGCCCCATGCGCGAAGTCAAGGCTTTGGATGGCGACCTCTTTGTGGTGGTTCCTCGTCCTGGTACCATTAGCCCTTGGAGCTCCAAGGCTACCGATATCGCTCACATCTGCGGTCTGCCTGCCATCAAGCGTATTGAACGCGGTATTGCCTACTATGTCAAGTTTAACGGTGCCCACTGCGAAAAGTGCAACGCTGTTGTAAGCGCCAAGATCCACGACCGCATGACTCAGGCCGTGTTCAACAACATGGACGAACTTTCCGTTCTCTTCAGCAAGGAAGAACCCCGTCCGCTGAATGTGATTCCGGTTCTTACCGAAGGCCGCGACGCTCTGGTGAAGGCTGACAAGGACATGGGCCTTGCTCTGGCACCGGACGAAATCGATTACCTGGTGAACAACTTCACCGCCCTCAAGCGCAATCCCACCGACGTGGAACTTTACATGTTCGCACAGGCCAACTCCGAACACTGCCGTCATAAGGTGTTCGGTGCCGAATGGACCATCGATGGCGTAAAGCAGGACAAGTCCCTGTTCCAGATGATCAAGAACACCTACGCTTTGCACAACACCAACATCTTCAGCGCCTACAAGGATAACGCAGCTGTCATGAAGGGTGCAACTGCCGGTCGTTTCTATGCTGATCCCCGCACCAACAAGTATGACTTCCACAACGAAGAAGTGGACATCTTGATGAAGGTGGAAACCCATAACCATCCCACCGCAATTTCTCCGTTCCCCGGTGCCGCAACCGGTAGTGGCGGTGAAATCCGTGACGAAGGTGCAACGGGTAAGGGTTCCAAGCCTAAGGCCGGCCTCACTGGCTTTAGCGTTTCTAACCTCAAGCTGCCGGGCGCAGTTCAGCCTTGGGAAAAGGATTTTGGCAGCCCCAGCCGTATCGCTTCCGCTCTGGATATCATGATTGAAGGTCCTCTTGGCGGTGCCGCATTCAACAACGAATATGGCCGTCCCAACATTCTCGGTTACTTCCGTACTTTCGAACAGGAAGTCTCTGCTGAAAAGGGTGCCGAAGTCCGCGGTTACCACAAGCCCATTATGCTGGCTGGTGGTCTTGGCAACATCAAGCATGACCACATCGAAAAGGGTCACATCGATCCAGGTGACCACCTGATCGTTCTTGGCGGTCCTGCTATGCTTATCGGCCTTGGCGGCGGCGCTGCAAGCTCTGTGGCCAACGGTGCTGGTAACGAATCTCTGGACTTTGCTTCTGTGCAGCGCGAAAACCCCGAAATGGAACGCCGTTGCCAGGAAGTTATTGACCGCTGCTGGGCAATGGATGCTGAAAACCCCATTACCTTTATCCATGACGTAGGTGCAGGTGGACTTTCCAATGCCTTCCCGGAACTGGTCAGCGATGGCGGCCTGGGTGGTAAGTTTGAACTCCGTAACGTTCCTAACGACGAACCGGGCATGAGCCCCTTTGAAATCTGGAGTAACGAATCCCAGGAACGTTATGTGATCGCTGTTGCCGGTAACAAGCTGGATGTGTTCGATGCTATCTGTAAGCGTGAACGTTGCCCCTACGCCGTAGTGGGTGAGGCTGTTCCCGAAAAGCACCTGACCTTGACCGACAAGCACTTCGGTTCTACTCCTATCGACATGCCTCTTGAAGTCTTGCTGGGCAAGCCGCCCCGCATGATCCGTAACGAAAAGAGCCAGAAGCGCCCCCTGACCTCTACCGTGGTTCCGGCAGACGCTTCCATCAAGGACATTGCACACCGCGTTCTTGCAAACCCCACCGTGGCTGACAAGACCTTCTTGATTTCCATCGGTGACCGTACCGTGACCGGTATGATCTGCCGCGACCAGATGGTTGGCCCCTGGCAGGTTCCTGTTTCTGACTGCGCCGTGACTTCTGCAACCCTCGATACCTACGAAGGTGAAGTCATGTCCATGGGTGAACGCGCTCCTATAGCCCTTATCTCTCCGGCTGCTGCAGCCCGCATGACTGTTGCTGAATCTCTCACCAACATGGCTGCCGCTTATGTGCCTGATATGGGTCGTGTGAATTTGTCTGCAAACTGGATGGCAACTCCCAACTACGAAGGCGACGGTGCCGACTTGTACGAAGCCGTGAAGTCCATCGGTATGGAACTTTGCCCGGAACTGGGAATCACTATTCCTGTGGGTAAGGACTCTATGTCCATGAGCACCGTATGGCAGGATGACAAGGGTAGCCACCGCGTTACTGCTCCCATCTCTCTGGTGATCAGTGCCTTCTCTCCCTGCGCCGATGTTCGCAAGACCATGACTCCGCAGCTCATCCAGAACAACGACACTTCCCTTGTGTTGGTGGACTTGGCCCGCGGTAAGAACCGTATGGGCGCATCCATCGCCGCTCAGGTTTATAACAATCTCGGTGACAAGGCTCCGGATGTGGATTCCGCAAAGGAACTCCGCGCCTTCTTTGAAACTATCCAGAAGCTCAATGCCGACAAGAAGATCATGGCTTACCACGATAAGTCTGATGGCGGTCTCTATACTACCGTCGTCGAAATGGCTTTCGCTGGCCACGTTGGCGTTACTTTGGACGAATCCGCTCTCAAGGGTAACGTTATCGAAGCCCTCTTCAACGAAGAACTGGGTGCTGTTCTCCAGGTGGCAAACGCAGACGTAGCCGCCGTGAAGGCTGCCTTCGAAGCTGTGGGTCTGGGCGACACCGTAAGCGTTATCGGTAAGCTCAACGATACTTACAACCTGGTGATCGGCGACTACGCCGAAGGCCTCTCTGACCTTCGCGCTATCTGGTCCGATACCACCCGCCGCATTGCCGCCCTCCGCGACAATCCGGCTTGCGCCGAAAGCGAATACACTCTCAAGCTGGAACAGGACGACCCGGGTATCACTCCCAAGGTCACCTTCGACTTGGAAGCTAGCGCAAAGATCATCAAGGATTACTCCAGCCGCCCGAAGATGGCAATCCTGCGTGAACAGGGCGTTAACGGTGAATTGGAAATGGCTGCCGCATTTGCTAAGGCCGGCTTCGAATCCATCGACGTTCATATGACCGACATCTTGAGCGGTCGCGTAAGTCTGAAGGACTTCAACGGTCTTGTGGCTTGCGGTGGCTTTAGCTACGGTGACGTTCTGGGTGCAGGTGAAGGCTGGGCAAAGAGCATCTTGTTCAACCCCAAGGCTCGTGCTGAATTCGAAGCCTACTTCAATCGTAAGGACACCTTCACTCTGGGCGTCTGCAACGGCTGCCAGATGGTTTCCAACCTGAAGGATTTGATTCCTGGCGCAAAGCACTGGCCCCGCTTCGTTCAGAACCTCTCTGAACGTTTCGAAGCCCGTTTCGCAAGCTTGAAGGTGGAAGATACCCCGGCTGTGCTCCTGAAGGGTATGGCTGGCTCCGTGCTGCCTATCGCAGTGGCTCATGGTGAAGGCCGCGCAGAATTCGCATCTCGCGAAGCTGCAGAAGCCTGCCTGAAGACTGGCCTCGTGGCTCTCCGTTACGTGGACGGCAAGCACGAATACACCGAACGCTACCCGCTGAACCCCAACGGTTCTCCGTTTGCCATCAACGGCCTCTGCTCTGAAGACGGTCGCGCTCTCGTCATGATGCCGCACCCGGAACGCGTGTTCCGTACCTGCCAGTACTCCTGGCATCCGGCTGAATGGGGCGAAGACGGTCCGTGGATGCAACTGTTCCGCAACGGTCGCATCTTCGTGGGCTAATTCAACCCGAGTGTTATCCCCGCGAACCTTCGCTTGTTATCCCCGCGAACCTTCGCTTGTCATCCCCGCGAAGGCGGGGATCTAACATTCACGACTCTGCGCAAAAAAACATCCGCTTCCTGCAACACCTGCAGGGGCGGATTTTTCATTTTCGAAGCCCATCTTCTTGACGGTTGTTTGTGTTTTTTACGTTGAAAATGTCTGCCCAATACATTAGTGTGTGGCATATAAATGAAGGGTTATGGAAAATGAAAAGTTCTTTTAGAAAGAGTGCGTCTGGTACTTTGCTTGCTTCCGTTGCAAGCGCTTTTAATCCCGAAATAGAATACGGAACATTAATTGATGAACGCGATGGTCAACATTATAGGACTGTTGTTATTGGAGAACAAACATGGATGGCCGAAAAGCTGCAATCGATTCTGTAGCTTTGGCAAATAATCCAGAAAATCCTCAAACTTGTGGTTACATGGAACTTTGCGTTTTGTTGAGGCCTGGTTGGCACCTACCAAGTGAGGCCGATTGGATGACTTTAATTGAAACTGCGGGAGGGCGCGGAAGCGTGTTTAGTGGTGAGGGCGTGCAGGCCAATTTTTGGTCTGCTTCGGATGTAGACGGTCTGATTGTCCGTGAATATAAAACCGTATATGGGCTACATTTGGATAACGCGCAGTTTGAATTGGGTGATTCATTTGATAAAAGCTATGGGTACAGCATCCGCTGCCTCAAGGACTAATCTTTGAAAAAGCAAAGAAGGTATTAAAAAGTTTACGCTCCGTTAAAAGACTGCGGATGTTTGCCAAAAATTACAGGTGAAGTCTTTTTCACAAAACTATATTTGTATCACTATCAAAGGGTTTTGAAATGAAAAGAGTTTTTACTACGCTTGCCCTCGCTTTGGGTTCTTTTGTAACGTTTGGCTCTGCTAGTCAAATTCAGGGTTTTGTGTCTGGATATGCACCGAGTGATGTGGATATCGCAAGAGAAGCTAATGGCTCGGTAGCCAATTCTGCTCTTAAGTCCGGTTTTGTTTGGAGTCTTGGTGCAGAATTTTTGGCTAACCCTGTAGGTCCACTTGTCGTTGGTGGCGGCCTTGGCTATGTTAGTCTTCAGCAAGATGGCCGTGATAACGTCGTAATGCCTGCTGTGCCCTTGTTTGCCTCTATTGGTGTGATTGGTCCTGAAAATAATGTTGCCCGTCCTTACTTTGAAGCTCGTGTTGGCTACCCGATTCCCGCTGCTAAGCTAAAGAGTTGGTGGAATAATCCTGTGAATTATCTTGTAGGTGCAAGCATTGGCGCCCAGTTGCCTTATCATATGGGTGTGGAAATCAACTGCATGTATCTTAGCATGAACCAGTACTTTGAAAAGTCCGATGTGAACTTCCGCTTGAGTTCTCTCAAATTTGGAGGTTCCGTGACGGTTCATTTCGATCTGTTCCAAAGCTCTAGCGGATCTAACAAGTCTGCTACAGAAAAGACTGCTGCCGAGGCTGCTCCTGTGGTTGTCGATCCCTATGATTTTGGCAGCACTTCTAATGCAAATGAAAGCTCGGAATCCTCTGTTTATGATGTTCCCTATGGCGACGAACAGCCGGCCGAGGAAGCCTCTGCTGAATCTGTAGCAGAATCTGCTTATGAGGAACCTGCCGGAGAAATGGCTGCAGAAGAATCCGCTACGGAAGACACGTCGGAAGCTGTTGCAGAAAATGAATCTGCCGAGGATGCTACTGAGGAGGTGGCTGCTGAACAAGCTCCTGCCGAAGAACCTAAGGCTGAGCCTGCACCGGAACCTGTTGCTGCCAAGAAGGCTCCTGCAAAGAAGAAGGCTGCCAAGAAGGCTCCGGCTAAGAAAAAAGCCGCAAAGAAACCGGCAAAGAAGCCTGCAAAGAAAAACGTTAAGAAGAAAAAGTAATGTTTTATCTTTGAAATTTAGAAGTGCCGCGTAATGCGGCATTTCTTGTTTGTGAAGAACATGATTATTTTGTTTGTGATGAAGGTTTTCGCATAAGCGAAAAATGGAAAGGGAATATATATGTCTGAACAAGCTTTGACTCGTGAATCACTAGTTGAATTCTTTGGAGCAGAAGAATACACACGCTTGTGCCGCCACGAGGCTGGCCATGCACTGGTTGCATTCTTGTTTAAGCGTCCGCTGGAATATGTGAAGATGACCAATTCCAAGGAACGTCCGGGCATTACCCGCATTAGCGGTAGTGAACTGGATGGTTCCGCTCATATTGCCATTGCGGGGCACATTTCCGAATTCATCATCCGCAAGAATTTTGCTTGCGATCTGGATACGGTGCTGAGTGAATTGCCTGCGGAACTGTACAAGAGTGATGCGGACTACCAGAGTTTTCAGGCTGCCTGCTATTACTTCCAGATGTCTGAAGTCAACGTGGTGGAACAGTGCTACAACGTGCTTATGGCCTGCCAGAAACAACTGCTTGCCATTGTGGATGGACTGGAACAGAAAACTTGCTTGATGCGGGAAGATATCGAAAATTTATTTAAGTCGTAGAAAAAAAGACCAGCCCTTTCGAGGACTGGTCTATTCAATTTTGTGGATCCTATCGGTCGCGAAGCTCCATCCAGGATGACCGTTCAAAATTACTTCAAAGCGGCAATAATGGCGTCGCCCATGCCGGTGGTGCCGACCTTGGTGCAGCCTTCCTGGTAGATATCGCCAGTGCGGTAGCCCTGGGAGATCACCTTTTCGCAAGCGGCTTCGATAGCGCGTGCAGCTTCTTCTTCCTTGAAGGTGTAGCGCAGCATCAAAGCGGTGGAGAGGATCTGAGCCAGCGGGTTAGCGATGCCCTTGCCAGCGATGTCCGGAGCGGAACCACCTGCCGGTTCATAGAGACCGAAGGAACCTTCAGCAATAGAAGCGGAGGGCAGCAGGCCCATGGAACCGGTGAGCATTGCGCATTCGTCGGTGAGGATGTCGCCGAACAGGTTCGGGCAGAGCATCACGTCGAAGTCGCGGGGGCGCTTCAGGAGCTGCATAGCAGCGTTGTCAACGTAGAGGTGTTCGAGAGTCAGTTCCGGATAGTCCTTGATGACTTCGTTCACAACTTCGCGCCACAGGACGGAAGTGGTCAAAACGTTTGCCTTATCGATGGATGCAACCTTCTTGTTGCGGAGCATTGCAGCGTCGAAAGCGAAGCGAGCGATGCGTTCCACTTCGTAGCGGCTGTACTTCATGGTGTCGAAACCGATTTCTTCCTTGGAGCCAGGAACGCCTTCGCGGCCCTTGGGCTGACCGAAGTAAACGTCACCAGTCAGTTCACGAACGGTAAGGATGTTGAAGCCGTCACCGACGATGTCAGAACGGAGCGGGCAAGCGCCGGCCAGTTCCTTATAGACGCGAGCGGGGCGGAGGTTGCAGAAAAGCTTGAAGTGCTTACGGAGGGGGAGCAGAGCACCGCGTTCCGGCTGCAGGTTAGGAGGAAGGTGTTCCCACTTGGGGCCGCCCACAGAGCCAAAAAGAATACAGTCAGAAGCTTCACCCAGCTTGAGGGTGGATTCCGGCAGGGGAGAACCGCTTTCGTCGTAAGCAGCGCCACCGACGTTTGCCCATTCGGCGTTCACGTCGAAACCGAACTTCTTGGAAACAACGTCCAGAACGCGGACAGCTTCCTTCATCACTTCCGGACCGATACCGTCGCCCGGGAGAACTGCAATCTTGTAATTCTTGCTCATTATTGAGTCCTTGGTTAAAATTTGAACGGATTGAAAAATAGTAAAATTCTTAGGGTGTTGTAGGTCGGCGGGCTGAAATAAAAATGTTTAGTGTGGTCCAAAAATGATTACCGCTCTCTTTGCGCGCCCAGAAACTGCAACAAAGTTCTTTTGACTGCTTTAGAGTTTAGCGATTGAGTGGCTGATTCAAACGTGGCGAGCAAATTGCTGCCTAATGTCCAGCCGACTTTTGCGTACAAAGAAATTTTACCGATTGCGTTTTCTGCGTAGTTGCTGTCGTTCATCATGCCAAAATGTTCCCAGATGAATTCCCTGCGCGTTCGCGGATTTATGCAGTAAAAGTCCGGATGGATCGTTCCCATACTGCGAACATTTATAGGAAACTCATAACGAAAGGGAATGCCTGCGTCGGCTAGAATGTCGGCAATGATTGCCTCGGACTTGGAACGAACCCGCAGCCCATTTGCGGAAAAGATTTCTGCGGCTCCCGACTCGAATCCCTTCGCCTTGTAGGGAAAACTTGACCATGCTGCCGCGTAGTCTTCATCTGTGACAGCAATAGGCTGTACCATGCTTTTACGGCCGGGCTTCAATTTGCTGAAAACCTCTACGATGTTGCTGTTGCAAAATTTTGCAAGAAATGCTTCCAGCGCTTTGATGTTGGCTTCAATTGCCGCGAGAACCTTCTTGTTGTAGTCTCGCTGAACAATCGCTTCTATTTCGCCAAGATTTTCTTTGCCGACGTATTTACCATTGGGATCATCTCCGGAGACTATGTAAAATCGTGAAAATCCGTTTCGGTCTGTTGCTTCACGGATGCGCCCCTCTGTACGTTTCTTGAGTATTCGCTGAAGTTGCCTGTGTTCACTTCAAAAACCTCTCGCAATCGCTTCAAAAGTCGAACTTTTGTGTTGTTTTAGAGAGATAAGTATGACCCTTCAAGCCTGTATGGGGACCAAAAGGAGGGTGTGGTGCCCAGGCTATGTATGTTTTTGTGTTACGGGTAATATTTTTTTTCTTGATATTTGAGCAAAAGTATGACCAGTTAAACGGAAATATGTGTTTTTGTTGTTAATTTGTTTGTAAATAATCGTACTTTTGATCAAAACTTTTGCGAAAAGTATGACTTTTGGATGGCGAACTTGCTCGCGAACTTACTCGTGAGCGCAATTTCTTGCGCTAGAGTTGTTTTTCTCTCTGCGACATCTCTCGGGGATGAAACTGCTTGTGTTCCTGCTTGATGAATTCCTTATCCACGTGAGTGTAAATCTGGGTGGTGCTGATGTCGGCATGACCCAGTAACTCCTGCAGAACGCGGAGGTCCATGCCTGCTTCCAGGCAGTGGGTGGCAAAGCTGTGGCGGAAGGTGTGGGGTGAAACCTGCTTGGTCAGGTGCATAGTGTGCTGCTGCACGATCTTCCAGGCTCCCATACGGCTCATGGGTTTGCCGCGGCTGTTCAAAATGACATTGTCCGAGGATGGATGGGTGAGGGGACGACCTCGTTCAATCCACTCGCGAAGATTTTCCTTGGCCTTGCTGCCCAGAGGGATCAGGCGCTGCTTGTTGCCTTTGCCGATGGGAGTCAACCATTCGTTATCCAAATCCAGCTGGGCAAGCTTGATGCCCAAGGTTTCTGAAATGCGAAGTCCTGCGCTGTACATCAATTCGAACAATGCAATGTCTCGCAGTGGGTTTTTGCCGTTGGCGGCGCTTTCGAAAACACTATCAATTTCTTCCCGAGTCAGGTACTGTGGCAGGTAGTGCCCGAGGCGTGGTGTCGCCAGCATACTTTCTGTACTGAAGTCGTACTCGCCCTGGTTTTGCATGTACTTGAGGAATCCGCGGAGGCTGGAAAAATGTCTTGCAATGCTTGTGGCGGCATACTCCCCCTGATCTCCGTCGCGATTGCCCGATGCCCCTTTTCCTTCGTCGCCACGAACCTTGCTGGCGGCCGACATTAAGAACTCATCCAGTTTTTCCGGAGTCAAATCCTTCAAATCTAAAGCTTGATCGTCTAACCAGCCTACAAAATGCCTTAAATCCTCCTGATAGCTCTGAATAGTCATGGGAGAGAGGTTTCGTTCCACTCCAAGATATGCCAGAAAGGCGTCGAGACGATTAGAATTTACGGACATCGCCGCTTAATATAGTTTTTTTCAAAAAAATCGAAAAAAATCGTCTTTTCCCCTTGCCAAGTATTCCGAATAATTCTAATATTGAGCCCGTCCTAAGCGACTATGGATGATTAGCTCAGTTGGTAGAGCAGCTGACTCTTAATCAGCGGGTCGCAGGTTCGACCCCTGCATCATCCACTAACCTCGAAAGAGGATACATACAAAAGCGACAGACAAAGCTAAGCGGTCTACAAAACGCGAAAGCACTTTGTTCAACGAACTTTGAAACTTCGACTTTTGACTTTTACATTTTAGCGCAGTAATGCGACGGCCCAAACTCGAAAGAGTTTACCAAATGGATGATTAGCTCAGTTGGTAGAGCAGCTGACTCTTAATCAGCGGGTCGCAGGTTCGACCCCTGCATCATCCACGAAAACTCTTCCTTTTTGGAAGAGTTTTTTTGTTTTTGGCTATTTTTTTGTATATTACATGATATGTCAGTACTTTATCTCGTATAAAGTGCTATTTTTTCGCAAATTTTTACGATTTGGATTTTTTTGGGATTGTAAATGAAGATTGTATTACCTGTTGCTGGAAATGGATTGCGTCTGCGCCCCTATACTGAAAATGTGCCGAAGTGCCTGCTTCCGGTGGCTGGTAAGACTATCCTGGACTGGATTGTGGAAGATTCCCTCTTCCTTAAGCCTTCAGAAACCATTTTCATTACCGGTTACAAGTCCGAAGTTGTAGATGAATTCTTGACCAAGCGTCCTGCTTGGGGTGCTACCCGTACTGTTGTTCAGAACAACCCTCAGGGCTTGGGTGAAGCAATTAGCCTTGCTCTGCCCTACGTGAATGATGATGAACCTTTGTTGATTATTCTTGGCGATACCATGTTCGAGGCGGACCTTTCTGTGCTTCAGAATGCCCAGGAAAACATTCTATATACCTTTAAGGTGGCTGACCCGAAGCGCTTTGGTGTGGCTGTGACCAATATTGAAGGTCAAATTGCTCGTCTTGTGGAAAAGCCTCAGGAATTTGTTTCTGACGAAGCCCTTGTGGGCATTTACTACATCAAGGACGTGCGAGAACTTAAGTCTTGCTTGAGATTCCTTATGGATAATAACATCCGTACCAGGAACGAGTTCCAGCTGACAGACGCCTTGGAAATGATGATCCAGAAGGGTTGTTTCTTCCGTACGGCTCCCGTTTCTCGTTGGCTCGATTGCGGCCTTGCCGAGACTTTACTGGATACCAATGCAAAGGTCTTGCCTCGTAACGATAACTCCGCTTCAGTCAATGCCGAAGGTTGTAAGATCATTGCTCCTTGCCACATCGGCAAAAATGTCAAGCTGGTGAATAGTACCATCGGTCCCAATGTATCTATTGGTGACGATTGCGTAGTTGAAAATTCCACTCTTAAGGATGTGGTTGTATGGGATGGCGTCAAGGTTTGCGACAAGACCTTGAGTGATGTCATTGTCCACGAATAATTCCCGCCCAACTTGAACTACTGTCTATAAAAAAGCGCGGAAAAACCGCGCTCTTTTATATTGCAGGTTTATTACTACTGGACATCCAGCTGGACCTTGAAGGCCGGTTTGCCCTTGTGCTTGACCAATTCGCTACGAGGTGCGGTGGTTACAGTAACGTTCTTCTTGGTGACTCCCTTCTGCTGCTGCAATGTCTTTAGAAGTTCCTGATTACGCTTTTGGGCCATGTCCATCAGTTCTTTTTCCAAGGTCTTGCGGTCAAGGCTCGCGGTAAACTGCTTGGAGAAGGCCACGAAGGCGCTATCCTTGTCGGCAATATTGATAATGCTCTTTTCGTCCAACTCGTTAAGTGCGGTCTTGCCTGTGGTGGACTTGTAGAATTCGGTCTTCAGTTTGCGGGTCTTGTAGGCTTCTACAGTCTTCTTCAGCGGGTAGCTTTGGACGAAGTTCAGCTTTAACTTGGGGTCCTTGACTACGGCTTCCGTCATCTTGATGGCTTTGGCGTATTGCTCGCTTTCTAAGTGGTTGTTCAGCGGGTCAAAGACTACTTCGTCGTTTCCGCCCAAGTCCATACCCAGGGCATTTGCACCAGAGGCTGCCAGGTTGCCGACCAACTTCAAGGGGGACAATGCGACCTTGATCAGCAAGTTCATGACAGTTTTCCAAATGATCTTGCCGTAGGAGAATTCCGGATCTTGGACGTTGCCCTTCACCGGAACGTCGAACTGAATCTTATCGTCCTTATCCTTCAAAATGTACAAGCCGATCTTCATGGGGACGGAGAATTCCGGATCAATATTGGGATCCTTATCGCCCACATCGATGTTGTAAATATCAATGGTGTTCTTGCTATCTACATCCCACTTGTTCAGCTTGTTATCGCTGGCGAAAGCCATAGTACCGGAGCTGATGGGATAGCCGGTAAAGTGGAGGCTGTAGGGAGAGAAATGCTTCAGAGCCAGGTTCTTGATGCTGAGGTATACATCCATGGTGCTGATGTCTGCCAGGGAACCCTTGTACTTTACGGACAGGCTGCCGCCTTCGGGGAAACTTGCACCTACATTGATGGCGCAGGGTGTGTTGAAATTGATGTTGCTGCCGTTAACAGAAATGTTGCTGACCTTGTAGGAGAAGGGCTTCTTGATGGTCTGGTCATTTGCAGCCACAGAGGTGTTTTTCACTTGCAGCTTGGTGACGATGAACTTTAAAGGTTTTTCTTTTTCTGCAGGCTTGGTGGCTTGAGTTGTTTCGCTTGCAGCTCCCTTGGGGTTCAGCAAAATATCCAGATTGGTCTTGCCGCCCTTCAGCAGGTCCAGGTGTGCAAAGGCGCCGTCGACGATGACAGAGTCCACCTTGAAGTCCATTTCGTTTAGGTTGGCCTTGGCGATACCTACGTTGACACTGTTGACGCCGATAGTTTTACCGGAGGTCTCGGTAAGGACGATTTGGTCTAAGTTCACGTTACCGCTGACGTTAGAAGAAAGGACGTCGTTGACATTTCCCTTTACGTCTACATGAACGTTGAGGGTTCCGCTGAAATCCTTGTAGTTGATAAAGTCCTTCAGGTAGGGCTTGATGCAAGCCAGCGCAAACTGGTTCAATCCTACAGAAACGTTGAAGTCCTGGGTCTGCATGTTGAAGAGAACCTTCACGTTCAGGTCGCCGCCGTCGGCGAACTTCAAGGTGACGCCGATGTCGGTGTCCTGGTTGTTGAAGTAGACCGCGGGAATATTGACGGAGAAGTCCTGCAAGTGGAACTTGGAACCAACCTTCTGATCCTGATAAATGATATTGCCTTTTTCCAAGACGATGTTTTCCACGGCAATATTGAGTCCCCCTAAGGCTTCGGACGGATTGATGTTCATTGCTTGGATGGAATCTGCCGATATGCTGTCTGCTGATACGCTGTCAGCTGTTGCACTTGCTGCGATGGAACTGCTGTCCGCAGTCTCTGTGGAATCGCCTTCTGCAAGTTTGTCTAGAATGTCGCTGAAATTGAAACGGTCCCCGTTCTGGATAACGCGAGTGTAAAGTCCCTTCAGGTAGATTTCGCTGACACTGATTTCCTTGGCAAGAAGCCTTGTGGGGTTTACGTTGATGCGGAACTTCTCGAAGGCTACGAAAGGAGTGGTTCCGTCCGGTTCATAAATGGCGAAGGTATCCACCGTGACTGTGAAGGTCGTTGGGCTGAAGTCGATGTTTGCAATATTCATCTTGCGACCGATCAACTCTTCGGAATGGTTCACCACATAATTCTTGGCGATGGTCGGTGCTACTTTGAGGGCGGCCACCAGGAGAACCAGGAGAGACGCCAGGACAATCAGGACTATGTAACGCTTCTTCATATCTATAATTATAGTAAGAATTGTCTTTAACGACATTTGTTAGCGAAACATCGGGTCTTTTGAAAAAAGTTTGTTAAAAAAAGTTAAAATATCTTGTTTGGTTTATTATATTTTTCATACAAGTAAGGGAGTTTGTATGAATTTTAAGATGTTGGCACTGGCAGTGTCCGTCCCGGCCGCAGTTTTTGCAGGGAATCTCAAGTATTCCATGTCTGTTGTTGCCGCAGACTATCTGGATTGTGACTACAAGCCGGGAAACGTTGATGAAAGTCATTTTACTGGCGTGACTGGCCCGTTTAATGGCGTTAAAGCTGCTGTAGACCTGGTTGCAACTTACACTTTGCCCACCCCTCTCGGGAATCATTGGTTGCTGAGTGATGCGAATGTGGAATTCCGTGGCGATGTGGAAATTTCACCACTTTCTTTGCGTCCTATGTTGGATGTGACCTTTACACCTTTGCCTTTCCTGGTGTTTTCCGCAGGCGGCTCTATTGGTACTGGTTGGAATCCCCTGGGTTTTGACGGAATGAGCGTCTACAACAAGGTGAAGCGTGAATATGAGGCTTTGACTCCTTTTGCTCACTACTATTACGACTTGTGGGCCTCTGCTACTTTCCAGTTTGACACGGGCGCCATTATCAAGGGTGATTGGACCCATGTGGTGATGCTTGCTACCTATCAGTGGATTTACAAGGGCATTACTGGCGTTGAAGACGGTGACATTTGGCAGTGGCAGGTGGTACCTGGCGAAGCCAATGGTTGGCAGTACTATGTAACTGGCGTGCTCGGTTACAAGACACCCACCGTTTTGAACATGATTGGTATCATGGGTGAATTCTATGGCCACTACGACCGTTCTGACTTTGGCACCTTTGGTAAGAACTTTGATGGTGAATTTATGTGGATTGATCTGAGCTTGCTCATGACCTTTGGCTTGAACAAGACCAACTCTTTGACCGCGTTATTTACCTTTGAGTCGAACCGCAGTTTCGCGACGCCGCATAAGGATGTGGCAGAGGAACCCTTCCTGCTGAAAACTGGACGTGAATGGTCCTTCTACAGAATTGCTTTGAATTGGAAACACGAATTTTAGTTGTAAAAATGAAAAGGCCCGCTTGAGCGGGTCTTTTTTATTCGCGCCAGAAGGTGAATGATTTGCCTTCTATTTTTTTGCTTTGATAAGTGCAGGTGTCGGCTCTTTTGTAGAGTTCATCGAAATCCAGGTTGGAATCGCTTTTGAAGAATGCTGCGCCAAGGCTTATGGATATATCGTAATTAGGGATTGCTTCAACGACAACATTTTCCAATTCTGCAAAAAGTCTTCCGATGGCTATGGTTGCCTGTGCCTCAGTAGAAATCTTGTTCAAGAAGGCGATGTATTCGTCGCCACCCAAACGCAAAAGAATATCCTCGTCACGGAAAACTTTTTTCATGGCGTTGGCAACGGCGATAATGACCTGATCGCCAACTTGATGACCGTAGTTATCGTTGACTTGCTTGAATTTGTCTATGTCAAAGAGACAGAATAAACCATTTTTTTTGTCGTGCAGGTTTTCCATGATCTTGCTGACACCGCCGGTTCTGTTGTAGAGCCCTGTCATGTTGTCGGTTTCTGCCTGGGTAATCAACTGCTTTTCACGGTTTTTCTGTTCGTTGATGTTTTCCACTGCGAATAGCATTTGTTCTGGTGCGTTGCCCAAATCTCTGTTTCCGATGGCGATGTAACGGCCGCGGCACCAGCCTGCATTCTTTGCTAGAAATTCGTGGGTTATAGTTCTTTTTCCCTTCAGTAACTCAATGATTAGTTCTTGATTGGCAAAGTGAGCGACCTTTGCAATGCTGTTTTCATCAAGAACTTCTGTCATGGCATTTTTTAACTGCATGAAGAAATTTTCATTACCTTCGAAAGATTTAAGATTGGTCTGGTTTTTGATGGTGCGGAATGTACCGGATTTCAAATCCACCTGCACCACAGTCTCGTAAATGTCGGACATGGAAGTGATGTAGTGGGTGAGCTGTTGCTCGTTGTTTAGTTGCCCCACCTGCCGTTCCAGAACAAAACGTTCGTATTTCATTCGGCTCATATAGGATCCGACCACAAGTCCGATCATGCCGTAAATGACAACGTCAATGATGTCAATGGCAAGTATTTCCTTGGGCTTGATTTGAACAGCCAGAATGATAAAAACGATGTCAAGAATAATTGTGGTTAAGAAGAATCGATAGGGTTTGTCGGTAAAGATTAATGGAGTCAGCATCTGCATCACAAGCAGAGAAACAGTCATTCGATTCGGGGTTGTGACAAAGGCTAGGAACAATCCGAAACCAAGAAGTTCCGCGTTGAACAAGTACATCAGTACTAGGGTTGCAACCTGGTTGGCTTTGGAGGTCGCTTTGTTGCAGTGAAAAATAATAAGGTTCAGGAGTATGGTCACAGAATAAACAAGAACCTTGTCTGTGACGGTGTCCAGTTTTGAAACTAGGGTGAAAGCGAGGATAAGACCAAAAAAGAAAATGCCCATGGCGGAATACGCACTGAGAGACTTCTTGTTGTTCTCAGAAACGGCTTCCTTGACCTTTTCAAATTCAACGGGGTCTACTTTTGCGTAAAGCAGATAATTTTTTATCCAAGTAAACATGCTATTAACATAATATTATTTCGGCATTTCTGGATGGTTCTTTGTTATTTAGATGGTTCAAATTGTAATAAAAAGCTAATTTTGGTCATATGGAACAAAAAATGAACGTTTTGATTCTTGCCGCAGGTCTTGGAACAAGGCTTCGTCCCTTAACCAGTGACGTTCCCAAGCCCTTGGTTCCTGTGGTGGACAAGAGCATTCTGGAACAGCAGGCCATTAAAGCCCGCGCTATTGCCGAAAATGGTTTGGGTGAGGATCACGCCGGGATCCGGCTTCACGCCAACGCTCATTATTTGGCTGACCAGGTGGTTGCCGAAGGGGCTCGCCTGGGATTTGAAAAGGTCTGGGTGGAACCTGAAATTTTAGGAACCGCTGGCCCGCTGAAACGCATTTATAACGAAGGGTACCGCGGCGGTCTTCTGGTCATGAACGGCGATGCCTACTGCAGTTTTGATTTAAAGGTTTTTGTGGAAAATGCTCGAAAGGCTTTCGCTGGTGGCGCGCAGAGTGGAACCACCGCCGGATCTTTGGATAGTACCGCACCGGGAGTTGCTTTGTTGGCAATTGATTTCCCCAAGGTGAATACCTTCCGCGTTAATGGGGAAGGCCGCCTGGTAGGAGTTGCTGGACGCTTCGGTTCCGAAGAGGGAACTGCTGCGACCTTTTCTGGCGTCTCCTATTATAGCGATGAGGCTCTTGCCCGCATTGCCGATGGTGAATTTGACATCCGCGAATTCTGGAAGAGCGAAATTGCCGCCGGTCGCCCGCCCTTTGTGGATGTGAGCCAGATGGACGCCACCTGGATTGACATGGGTTCTCCTGAGGGATTGTGGAATGCGACTGCAGCTCGCCTGGCTGAATTGGGTGTGGATTCCTGGCTGGATGAACGCTTGGCAGTAAGTGGCAAGAATCGTTCCATTGTATTTGCAGGCGCTGACCTTGCGTCTGGCGCTCCGGTGGAAAACGAAATTCGCGGCCCCGGATTCGTGTGGAAGATTTAAGAACGCGGCGGAGCCGCCTGATGTAAACCTTAAAGGGAGTGTAGCGACCGAGCTCATGCCTCAAAGCTAAACGAAACTTGACAATTCATTGTCTTAGTTGAGTTATCGCCTTTGGTGAGAGCTTGCGAGCGACCTCAAGACTGATTATGAGAAAATTTCGAGTAGTATTGGTTGAACCGGAACATCCTCACAACGTTGGCTTTGTGGCCCGCGCCATGCATTGCTACGCCTTGGATGAACTGTACATCGTGTACCCCAAGCGTAGCAAGGTCATCGAGAATTCCTACCACACGGCAGCCAACAGCCACGACATTCTGGACAAGGCTACCATCGTTCATTCCTTCCAGGAAGCCATTGGCGATTGCTCCTGCGCAGTTGCTTTTAGCCGTCGCATTTTCGGTAGCGCCATCAAGCATTGCATGGTTCCGGACTTGTCTGAAATGCTTCCCGATGATGGAACCATCGCCTTGGTGTATGGTCGTGAATCCTGCGGCCTCGCTTTGGAAGAAGTCAACGCTTGCACTTACCAGTGCGAAATTCCAGTGCCGGGCCTCATGAGCTTGAACTTGGGTCAGGCGGTTTCTGTTTCCCTTTATGAACTTTGCCGCTCTGGCGCCTTGGCCAATGGGGAAGGCCGTGCCAAGCGTGGTTCCAAGGGCGCCTGCGAAACCCAGCCTGCCACCATCGATCAGATCAACGGCTTCAAGAAGTTCCTGGACCGTTATTTGACGGGCCAGTATCACGACCAGGCTTGGCGCGACAATTTCCTGAATACTTTGCTCCAGCGACTGCACCCCACCCGCAACGAACTGAGCGCCTTGTTCGGCTTGCTCCGTAATGTTGCCGGAAAGCCCGCCCGCCTGGAACAGGCCGAAGATCGCGCCAAGGCTGCTGCCGCCAAGGCCGCCGAAGCAACCGATGCTGCGAACAACGCCTCCGAAGAGAAAAAATAGAAAATCAGTTCAAGAAACGATGAAATATGGCGGAATGGGGTACTAGAGTTGTGAGAAACTGTTTTTTAGTACCTTGATTTGTGGACAAAGTAATCGTTTTTTGAAAGCTTGTCGGTGATTCCGGGTACCGAATCGTGAAAATTAGCAGGGTTGGTACCCTAGTGGAATGTAGATTAGGTTCAATAAACAAGATTTTTTTAGAATAAAGTAAAAATTGGGGTACTAAATTGCAAATAAAAAGCGTGTTGGTACCCTAAAAATGCAAAAAGGCTCTTTATGGCAATGAAAATCACCATCCAATATCTTGACGACTCCATCCCACGCCTGGCGTACATTGGCGGAAAGTCCGACTGGATTGACCTGAGTGCGGCGGAAACCGTGACCCTCAAGAAGGGCGAATTCAAGCTCATTCACCTGGGCGTTGCCATGAAGCTTCCCGAGGGTTACGAAGCCCATTTGGCTCCCCGCAGCTCCACCTTCAAGAACTTCAAGATTCTGCAGACCAATTCCGTTGGGGTTGTGGATTCTAGCTACTGCGGCAAGGGCGACTGGTGGAAAATGCCGGTGTACGCCACCGAAGACGTAACCATCGAAAAGGGCTCCCGCATAGCCCAGTTCCGCATTATGGAAAAGCAACCTACGTTGGAATTTGAGGAAGGTGTGCTGGCTGACAAGGACCGCGGTGGCTTCGGCAGCACCGGCGTGAAGTAACCTGAACTGCGAAAGCTACCCCCGCGTGGGCGCCAAATCAACAAGAACTTTCAAAAAACATGATTTACAAAAATTGTAAAACAAAAAGTGTAAAAACGGCTATTTTTACATAAAATGTAAAGAAAATAACGAAATCCTACATTTCTTGTATAAAATTTGACAAAATACTTGTAGTTTTGTTTTTCACTCTTTGTTATTTTTCAAATCGCAAAAATTTAAAATAAACTCTCAAAAAGCCTCTATAAGGACTTTATTATGGCAAAGAAAAGAATTGCAATTCTCGGTTACGGTAACCTCGGTCGCGGTGTCGAATGCGCTGTCAAGAAGACTGGCGACATGGAACTGGTAGCTGTTTTCACTCGTCGTGACCCTTCTACCGTCAAGATTCAGACCCCGAACATTCCGGTTCTCAATGCTTCTGAACTGGACCAGTGGACTGACAAGGTAGATATGCTGGTGGTTTGCGGCGGTAGCGCTACTGACCTGCCGAAAATGACTCCGGAAGTTGCAGCAAAGTTCAATGTCATCGATACTTTCGATACCCATGCCAAGATTCCTGAACACTTCGCCAACGTTGATGCCGCTGCCAAGGCTGCTGGCAAGATCGCCATGATCTCCGTTGGTTGGGATCCGGGTATGTTCTCCCTGAACCGCGTGTACGCCAACGCAATCCTCCCGGATGGCAAGGACTACACCTTCTGGGGTAAGGGCGTTTCTCAGGGTCACTCCGACGCTGTCCGCCGCATCAAGGGCGTGAAGAATGCCAAGCAGTACACCTGCCCGGTTCCGGAAGCTCTTGAAGCTGTCCGCAGCGGTTCTATGCCTGAATTGACCACCCGTCAGAAGCACACCCGCCTTTGCTACGTGGTTCTTGAAGAAGGCGCAGATGCTGCCTATGTCGAAAACGAAATCAAGACCATGAAGAACTACTTCGATGAATACGACACCACCGTAAACTTCATCAGCGAAGAAGAATTCAATGCAAACCACAGCGGTCTCGCTCACGGTGGTTTCGTGATCCGTACCGGCAAGACCGGCATGAACAACGAACACACTCATGTGATCGAATACAGCCTCAAGTTGGACTCCAATCCGGAATTCACCACTGCAGCAGTCATCGCATTTGCCCGCGCAGCTCTCCGCATGAAGGCTGAAGGCAAGACCGGTTGCTTCACTGTTCTCGATGTTCCTCCTGCATACTTGAGCGAACAGAGCGGCGAAGAACTCCGCGCACACTTGCTGTAGTTCGAAAAACGCATTCGGGTTTGAACAGCCTAGTTTTTCGAACCCTCGCAAAATACTCCTCGTTAAAAGACGAGGAGTATTTTTTTATGCTCGGCACTTGCTTTAATGGCCGCTTGGCTCTAAGCGCAGGCCAAGAACCTACGACTGAGCCTCGTTCCCACCTAAAGGTGGCCATGCCCACGTAAGTGCTTCCTCAGAAAGGATAACTCGACTAAAAGCACTAAGTGGTCAAAGGTCGCAAACACGACCGGTTAATACCGGTCGCTTTTTGCTCACGGAGCCCGCTCGTGCCTCGTTTACTAATTGTCTGGAAATACCCTCAGAATTGGATCGTTCAATGCGGTTGTTGGTAGAATTAATGGATTTCCTGTAGGGCCAACAATCACGGCGATGCCGGTCAAATAATTGATCCAGTAGTTGAACTGGTTGTTTTGATTTTCGTGCTTGTGGAATCGCAAGTCTATTTGGCGTTTGCTTGCGGCGATTACAAAAGGTATCAAAAGTTTATCGTGGGATATGGCTATGGTGATATCTTGCATTTTGTCGTAGGTGAAATGAGCTTGAACTAATTCAGATAGGCGGTCGTCTGCATCGTAGAATGCGTTTTTGCACCCTTGGCTGACATTTTCTTCGAAAGCGAAGTATGTGTAAGGGGACCAACCCCAGTCAAACTGATTTCTACAATTGTTATCAAAGGCGCTTTGGTTCTTGACGATATAGTTTTCTTCAAAGTCAGAACTTTCCTCGTGGTCTATGCCATTCTTAGAAGAGAAGGGAACCTTGTTTTCTGAAAATTTCTGGCCTTTGCCTTCCACAATCTTTAAGACGGTTTCCATGGAACGGTAGACCTTGGTGTGCATGAAGAATACATCGCCAATATCCTTCAACTCTTCACCAAAGGCTTTTGCCTGCTTGCGCCCTTCGTCGTTAAGTCCCGCCTGTTCTCCGGACGCGCTCTTGTTTCGTGCGGCGTGTCGAATGACAAAAGCCACTTTTTCATTGGCATTGACGCAGGGGAGGATGTCTTGCAATTTGCTGAATTTGTTGGTAGTGCTGCGGATGATTTTGCAGTCTGTATTTGTATTTAACTCCGCAACTCCATGATTGTTGGAATTTTGTTTTGAGGAAGAACTGGATGCCCACCAGTTTTTTGAGCTAGAGGAGGATCTGCTTTGCGAACTGCTGGATCTTTGATACCAGTTGCCCCAGGGATTCCAGTAATGAGAATTAGAGGACTGCTTGCTTGAAGAACTGGATAAACTGGAGGAACTTTTAATGCTGCTGGAGCTTTGAACCAGTTCCGATTGGGATGGGTCTTTATAATCGGGTGCGTTAATCCCTGTCGAATCTGAACAAGCCCACAACCAAAAACCTGACATAAACGCCAGTAATTTAACTCTATATGTCCTCTTCCTCATGGGATAGGAAAATATCCTTATTTTTTCCTTTTATGATTCTAGTTCTTAACAAAGTGTTGTTGTTTTGCTTCTAAAAAAACAACACCAAAAAGAAAACCCCCGAAATTTAGGCATTTCAGGGGTTTGAATCGATTTTAACGAACGAATCTTAGTTATTTAACGTCTTTTTCCCACTTGTGGCAGATGTACAAATCATCTTCGCTTTCGTTATTGGGACAATGTTCCCCCAGATAGCCGGTCTTTAAGCCTTTTACCGGTACATATGCTCTTTCATTGTTTTCGTTGACGATGATAGCAGCGCCGGCAAGATAGTTGGGCCAGTGCATGAATACTCCCTGGTTCCAGTCGTTGTCGTAACCATTCTTTTTAACGTATTCGTGGGCTTCAAATTTGATCTTTCGATCCGTTAGGGAAATGAGGAAGGGGGTGATAAACTTGTCGTGGGTGGCAACGACAGTCACGTTTGGAATATCATCATACATGAAATGCTTGTCGATGAATTCGGACGTTTTAGCGTCGACATTGTAGAATTCATTGGGGCAGGCTGTGGAGTCGTAGGCGAACATGGCAAAGCGAGCCCAGCTTGTAACGCCTTTGCATTCGCTATTGCCTGGGTTCTTCATGTACCATTTTTCTACATAGTCTTCATTTTTCACAAAATGGTAGCTGCTGTCCTTGGAGAACACGGTAGCGCTGTCCAGGAAGGATTCTCCCTTGCCCTTGGAAATGTAAATGTTGGTGTTCAGGGTGCGAGGTGTTTTTGTGCTGATGTAGTAGAATTCTTCGGAACTCTTGGGTGCGATTTTTTTGCCTAGGTAGGTGGCCTGGTCTTTGCCCTGTCGACTTAAATCGCCGTTGGAGCCGTCGTCTTCCTTCTTTCGCTCGCCATGGCGAATGACGAACACAAGTTTTTCGTTAGGCAGGACGCAGTCAAAAACATCTTCCAGCGGGATGAACTTGTCTTGGGTGCTACGCATTGCTTGGCACTCTTCGCTGAGTGTAGATACGGGTTCCTCGGAACTGGAAGATTCTACGATTTCTTCGGAACTGGAGGAAAGGGCCTCAGCGCTGGAACTGGATTCTTCCAAGTTGGCAGAACTGTAAGATTCGGAACTTGAAGATTCTGCGATTTCGCTGGAGGAACTTATGTCACCGTTCTTGTGGTCAACCACATTTACAGAACTGGAGGAGACTTCTTCGACGGAATTAGAATCCGAATAGGAGTCGGAACTTAATGTGGACTCTGTGTCGTCTGAACTTGGTTTTGCAGTATTGGACGAATCGCTACATGCGGTGAGTAGCATAGCAAAAATGGCTGCCGAAAATTGAAATCGATTCATTGTTTCCTCCAATACCAAAAATACCATAAATTTTTAATAATTGAAGTAATTATAGCGAACAAAGTGTTGTTATTTTTCCCATGGTGTATTTGAGGCTGTTTATGGAGAATGTAGCGCTTAACCGCAACTTGGACAAAAACAGGAAAGCTAATAAGGTGTATATTTGCAACCAAGGAGCCACCTTATGGCAGAACAGAACGAAAAAGAAACAGGAAAGCGTCGTCGCCTGAGCGCGGAAGACAAGGCTAGAATCATGAGCATGATCCTGATCGAAGGTAAATCCATTCCGGACGTTGCCGACGAGTACAGGATAAGCCCGAACAAGATACACGAATGGCGCAAGGAGCTGATAGAG
>JAZLKF010000083.1:0-1192 GCA_045597525.1 Fibrobacter sp.
ACTTCAATTTCACCGGGTGCATTGTCGAGACAGTGCTCAAATCATTACGCCTTTCGTGCGGGTCGGAACTTACCCGACAAGGAATTTCGCTACCTTAGGACCGTTATAGTTACGGCCGCCGTTTACTGGGGCTTAAATTCAGAGCTTCGTTGCCTGACTCCTCCTCTTAACCTTCCAGCACCGGGCAGGCGTCAGCCCATATACCTCACCTTTCGGTTTCGCATAGACCTGTGTTTTTGCTAAACAGTTGCTTGAGCCTATTCTCTGCGGCCTGCGTTAGCAGGCACCCCTTATCCCGAAGTTACGGGGTCATTTTGCCGAGTTCCTTAACAATGCTTCTCCCGCCGGCCTTAGGATTCTCTCCTCATCCACCTGTGTCGGTTTACGGTACGGGTACAGTATACACAATAGCGGCTTTTCTCGGCAGCTGGAATCTCATACTTCAGTACTTATATTTCCTTCCGCATTACGTCTTTGTGTTATACAGCGGTTTTTCCAACTGTACCACTCCTACGCTTGCCCCGGTCTTTCCATTCCCGGGTTATGGTATCCCTCTGCGTCCCCACAGTTCTGATATACTGCAGTGCAGGAATTTCAACCTGCTGTCCATCAGCTACGCCTTTCGGCCTCGCCTTAGGTCCCGACTTACCCAGGGCAGATCAGCTTTACCCTGGAAACCTTAGATATTCGGCCTGGAGGATTCTCACCTCCATCTCGCTACTCATTCCGGCATTCTCTCTTCACAGCACTCCACACCTCCTTACGGTAATGCTTCAATGCGCTGTCAATGCTCCTCTACCAACCTTGCGGTTCCTAAGCTTCGGTGTCGTGTTTTAGCCCCGGACATTTTCGGCGCAAGACCTCTCGACTAGTGAGCTATTACGCACTCTTTGAATGTGTGGCTGCTTCTGAGCCAACATCCTAGTTGTCTATGAAATCTCACATCCTTTTCCACTTAACACGCACTTTGGGACCTTAGCTGTAGGTCTGGGCTGTTTCCCTTTTGACCACCCAACTTATCTCGTGTAGTCTGACTCCCGTACATCATCTCTCTGGCATTCGGAGTTTGATATTCTTCGGTAAGCTTTGACGCCCCCTAGGAAATTCAGTGCTCTACCTCCAGTAAACTAGCATGAGGCTAGCCCTAAAGCTATTTCGAGGAGAACCAGCTATCTCCGGGTTCGATTGGAAT
>JAZLKF010000084.1:0-37137 GCA_045597525.1 Fibrobacter sp.
TGGTTCTTGGAGTCGCGAACCACTTCAACTTCCAGTTCTTCCCAACCGAGAATGGATTCTTCGATGAGGCACTGGTGAGTCATGGAAAGTTCCAGACCGTTGGAGCAGATAGTGCGGAGTTCTTCCACATTGTAGCAGAAGCCGCCACCTGCACCACCCATGGTGTATGCCGGGCGAACAACCACGGGGTAGCCGATTTCAGCAACGATCTTTTCGGCTTCTTCAACAGAGTGGCAAATGCCGGAGCGCGGGGTGTCGATGCCCAGCTGTTGCATGGTAGCCTTGAAGATTTCACGGTCTTCGCCGCGTTCGATAGCGTCCAGGTTCACACCGATAACCTTCACGCCGTACTTGTCCAGAATGCCAGCCTTGTTCAGGGCAGAAGACAGGTTCAAGCCAGTCTGACCGCCGAGGTTGGGGAGCAATGCCTGGGGGCGTTCCTTGGCAATGATCTGTTCCAAGCGTTCGAGATTCAGCGGTTCGATGTAAGTGGCGTCGGCCATGACGGGGTCGGTCATGATGGTTGCCGGGTTAGAGTTCACCAGCACGATCTTGTAACCCTGTTCGCGCAGGGCCTTACAGGCCTGGGTGCCAGAGTAGTCGAATTCGCAAGCCTGGCCAATGACAATAGGACCAGAGCCGATGATGAGAACCTTATCGATACCTTCGATCTTCATTTTTTATCTCCGTTTAGTTAATCAATTAAAAATCTTGAGATCCCCGCCTGCGCGGGGATGACATGCTAGGGCGCAATCTTGACCCACAAATACAAAAAGAGCCGAACCAACAGGTCCAGCGTTCATAAAATCAACAATCTTGGAAATAGAAATAGAATGACAAACAGAAGAAACAACCATTGCGGACGGAGCACCGTGGGCGCCAGTTCGCTTAGTCATTTTCTTGTTCAATACGTTCATCACTTCCAACTAAATTTCGCAAGGTTTAAACTTGTGCAAATATAGTTAGAAATGTAAAACCCTTCAAGCTAAATTGACAAAAAATGTAAAGAGTCCGCCAGTGAGCGAACTACTCAATCATTTCATCAGAGTTAGTATCATCAACAACCATACAGCTTGGAGAGCTGGAATTTTCAACACAATCGTCTTCCGCGCTGGAACTTGTATCGGAGCTGCAGCCCACAAAGAAGCAGACAACTATCAAGGTCAAACATCCAAGCATTTTTTTCATCATTCCGCACCTCTTTTGAAAGTCTTTGTCTATCAACAAGTTACAATAAACAATTCTTTTTGGCAACTAGGTTTTGCCCAAATATAAAAGAAATGCCCACCCAAAAAGGGCAGGCACTTTTAAAAGCTTTTTTAGAACTAAGAATTACTTAGCCTTCTTAGCAGCCTTCTTAGCAGCAGCGGTAGCCTTGAGAGCAGCGCCAACCTTGAAGGAAACAGTCTTGGAAGCCTTGATCTTGATGGTAGCACCAGTCTGCGGATTGCGACCGGTACGTGCAGCACGTTCCTTAACCTGGAAAGTACCGAAACCGATCAACTGAACGAGACCGTCCTTCTTGATACCAGCGGAGATACCGTCGAGCACAGCGTCAACAGCGCGGCCAGCAGCAGCCTTGGATTCGATGCCAGCTTCCTTGTTGGCGAGGATTGCTTCAATGAGATCTTGCTTATTCATTTTTTAACTCCTTGAGTTGGTTTAAGAATTTATGCCATTATTATACTTTTTTTTTGAACGATAAGTTTAGCGCATTGCAAAAAAGTTGCAAAAAAAACTACACAATCGCTGTAAAATCAAGCCTCCAGGCCCGGTTCGCTTTCTTCTTCGACAATTGCATCAGCCTTTTTCTGAATCTTTTCCAGATAAACAAGACAGATACAAGTGAAGGGAATTGCCACGATAAGTCCAAGAAATCCAAGGAGCTTACCCCAAATAGAAAGAGAAAGGAGAATCCCCACCGGAGGCAAATCCATAGAGGATCCAACAATTTTCGGAACAAGGAACATGTCCTGAAGGACCTGAACAATGGCATACACAGCAAGCACAATCAAGGCGACCTCCCAGAAAGGCATGCCAGTATCAAGAGCGTAGACCACAGCCAGCAGCAAAGCCAGCGGTATGGTGGTCAACTGCAAATACGGGATCATATTCAAAGCACCGGAAAACAAACCGAAGGCAACCCCCATAGGCAGTCCAATGATACCAAAGCCAATGGCATAAAGGATTCCAACGGACAAAGCCACTAAAGACTGGGCGCGAAAATAGTTGCCCATGAACTTGTCGACATCCTTGCCAAAATCAGAAATGTCTCCCTTATATCTTCTCGGGAAAAGACTTGCTACACCTCGACGAAGCTTAGGCATATCCAGCATGATAAAGACCAGATACATAAAGATCAACATAGCGCCCGACAGCCATACAATGATACTGGAAGTCTTGGACAAAATGCCCCAAGCGCTTGGCAGCACGCTGTCGGCCACAGAGCGGGCAGACTGCCAAAAATCCAAGGTTTGCATGGCACCGGCGACCTTATCCCAAGAAATCATTTCCTTCACATTCTGCCAAATATCCGACGGTACAAATGTGGAAATTCGAGACACCCAAGCTGAGTCGCTAAACATCTTTGGAATCAATTCACCAAGGTGCCTGATTTCTCCAACCACCATGGGCACAAACACATAACCGGCCCCCGTAAGAATCAGGGCCAAGGCAAATACGACAACGACTACCGCAATAATACGATGCTTCACTTTTTTCTGCAGTTTGCACACAACAGGATCAAGAATGTAAGCCAGCAGGAATGCTGCAAAGAACGGAAACAGAACCCCGCTCAGGTAGTTCAAAACCCAAAGCAGGGCCCCAATGCCGAGAACAACAATAAGATTTCGCATAATGCGATCAAGAGTCCATGCACGTCTCATTTGCGTCTCCTTAAATAAACTAAAGCGGTCATCCATAACAAACTAACAACACCAAGAACAAAATACATCATTGTAACAAAGTTTTGCTTTTCGCCCCACAGTTTAACCCCCTTTAAGGTGATCTCATCGGGGATACCAAGCATGGTGCCTTCGCCATTCAGCACTTCAAAAATCACGCCTCGCTGAAAATGCTTTTGTCCATCGTCCTCTTCCAGTCCGCGGGCTGCAAACCAGCGATCAGGCACCTTCAGATCATGAATCGAAAACTTTAACCTACCATCAACAACAGGCAGAGACTTTTGTATGGGGCGGTAAGACCCATAAACGCCACCCTTGCTATAAACGGGATCATCTGTCAAGATACGGACCGTAATATTACGCATACGCCCAGTTTCTACAGCAATCTCTACAGAATCAAAATTGGAGAAATCAAAAAAATCTACAGCAGGTCGGTTATTCACCGACATCAGGTTAAAGCCAATTCCCGCATAAGGGTATGCCATTCCAGAATGAATATTCACTTCTGCCACAATAGAAGAATCAGTCTTCTTTATTTGGCAAGTTGAAAAGCCCCCCATCTCGTTATCTGTTTGACCAAATAGCTCGTAAACGCTAGTGGGGAATAAAACCGTTTCACAGGAACGCAGAGTGTTTAACAGCACCGCCCACGCAGCCACCAGCAAAACAAACAATGTCGTAACAGCAACAGTTTTCTTCATAGATCATCCGAATCAGTTTTTACCACCTGAATTCTTGCGACCGATAGCCGCAATGGTCAAGCCCAGAATGATGAACAAGACAACTCCGAAGGCAAAATTGCTAACTCCCTTGGCAGATAGTTCATGAATCACCAGGGAATACTTCTGCCCACGTTTTTGGTTCCAGCCCGGCGCAATTTCAACACGAGCCACAGATTCCTGATGACGGCGATTCATATTGGGATCGACCTTACCATCGGTGTACCAAAAATCCGGAGTATAAAACTGTTCCATGGGAATCACCACGCGCTGACGACCTTCCACAAGGGAAACTTCTTTCAACAGCAAGCGGAAACTGCGAGGTGTATTCAAATCCGTAACGTCAGGGTCAAAGGTCCAAACCTTTAACAAAACTTCCTTAGTTCCATAAGCCTCCACGTCAAAGAAGACAGAATCCACAAAGGTCCAATTGCGGAATTTGTTCTTATCACCCTGACTCAAGTCAAACACAAGGCCACACCAGGCTCCGCGGGAAGTATCCAGTCCTAGCACACAGGAAAAGCTAAGAGTCGAATCTTTCTGCACCATTTCAATTTCAGAAAGACCACCATCAGCCTTATCATCATATGCAACAACGGAAATACCGTTATCCAAAGGAAATACGTTTTCAACAAATTCGCGATCGGGCAAAGCAAAATAAATGCCCAGCACAATCGCAGCAATCACAGCGAGAACTGCGTATGTTTTTCTCATAAAGTCTATTTTTCGTCAGGTTCAAGGATCGGTTTCAGACGAAGATTGTACTGCACCAAATCCATAGGATCCTCATCCGGCATTTTTTCGCCAATGAACTTATCGACGATATTGAACAGCCAACGAATGAAAAAGAAATGATGCTTTTCTTCTCTGTTGTTCACCTGAAACGGATGCTCCAAAGTGCGTTTGAGCAAATCAATGGTCATAGACGGAGTAAAGTGGAACATTTTGCAACAAGTGGTCACCTTACCATCGGTTCCATAATCAGGCAGTTTTCCCTCAACTAACGGCTCCCCATGATCAATGCAACAAACGTTCGTTGCGTCCGGATCCTGCAGATTCTTCGCAAGTAAGGCCTTGAGCCACAGTTCGCGAGACTTGTCGGACAAGTCGGCACGGAAAGCCATGGTCTGGTCGCATGGGAAGAACGTAGAGTAGCAGTGAGGACAAATGCGAAGGTCAAGATGAAGAATCTTGGCTTCGGCAACTTCAAACTTACAGTAAGGGCATTGACTCATGGAAATGAATATAGCAAAAGGTTCCCACGCGGGGGTAGTTCTCACAGGTCGGGTAGCATCATTTTCAGTCCATTTTTTATATTAACAGTCATGGCTAAAGTAGTACAAATCACACCCGAAAATTTCGAATCAGAAATCATCCAGGCTTCTGAAACTAGAGCCGTAGCAGTTCTTTTCTCTTCCGCTGAATATCCCGACTGTGCCGGTTATGCCCAACTCATGGGCCAGTTCAGCACCAGCATGGACTTTACCTTGGGTGTCGTCAGCTGCGACGACCGCGCCAACATGCAGTTAATCCAAGCCTTCCGCGTTCGTTCCGTCCCCGAAGTTCATATGGTGGACAAGGGCCAGATTGCAGATGTTATCGCAGGAGTGCTCCCCGAGGCAGACCTCAAGAAGCGTCTTGAAAAATTCTACGTCTCTGACGAAGCCAAGATGGAAATCGCTCTAGAAGAAGCAATATCCAACAAGGATTACGACCAGGCTCTGCCGATGCTGAACGAAGCGCTGCAGAAAAATCCCGACGACAAAAAGCTTCAACTCCTTTGGGCAAAGGCAAGTCTTGGCATGGGAGATTCCGAAAAAGCCAAGGAGATTTTGAACAAATTCACAGAAGTCGATGATCAGTATAAGGAAGCCAAGTCCCTGCTGGAGCTGATGGACTTCCACGCCGAAGCAGCAAAGAAAGACATTCAAGGCAAGGAGGCAATCGTCTATCACGAAGCTTGTTGCCTCGCTGCCACAGAAGATTTCGAAAGCGCACTCCAAGCATTCCTGAACCTCTATGTAGAGGCCCCCGAATGGAATGAAGGTGCCGCCAAGAAAGCCATGCTCACCTTGTTCGGAGTTCTAGGTCCCAAGCATGAACTGACTTGGAAGTATCGAGCCAAGCTGAACACCATCATGTTTATTTAACAAATCCAAATTAGGAGGATTACAAGATGAAAAATGCACACAAAGTCGTTGCACTTTTGTTACTGGCTGCATTAACTTTTAGTTTGTCAGGTTGCACCGCATCCTACAAGCAGGACTTTTTGCAGGATCCCAACTACATGAGCGCACAAGCCAGCGTACTTATCGTTACACCTAAGGATGGCTCCTACGGAGAAATCTATTACGAGACCTCCGGCAGAGATGTGGTAGAAGCACTCACCAAGGAGCTGAGGAAATATACCACCAACGTGGCTGTGATCCCCACCAACGTTTCCATCAACGACATTGCTGACGAAGACCTTCAGGGTTTCGACTACATTTTCACTCCCGAAATACTACACTGGGAAGACCGACTGACAGGTTGGTCCTTTAGACCAGACCGTATCGAAGTTCGCTTCGACATATACAACAACCAAAGGCAATTGACAAACTCCATCAACATCAAGGGTAAAAGCGCAAACATCGTATGGGTCAGCAAAGCCCCCAAGTCCTTGCTTCCCAAGCCCATCCGTTTGATGTTGCGAGACCTGTTTAGGTAGTTCACCTAAAAATGTTCAGAAAGGCCCCTCAAAACGGGGCCTTTTTTCGCGCCTTTACAGTTCTTTTTTGCCCCTTTTGTTATATTCACCAACGTATTTTATTGAATTAATACACTCGGGGCTATGCCCCATAGGATGACACATGAAAAAGATCAAATTCCAGGACACCTCCTTCCGTGATGGTTTCCAGTCTATTTTCGGTGCCCGCGTGTTCGCTAAGGACTTTATGCCGGCTGTTGAAGCAGCCTGCCACGCAGGTATCACTCACTTTGAAGCAGGTGGTGGCGCACGTTTCCAGGCCCTCTACCAGAACTGCGGCGAAGACGCATTCGACATGATGGACGAATTCCGTCGCGTCGTTGGCCCGAAGGCTCGCCTCCAGACTCTCGCCCGCGGTATTAACGTTGTGGCTCTGGCTCCCCAGCCCCGTGACATGATCAAGCTCCACGCAGACATGTTCAAGAAGCACGGCATGACCCGTATCCGTAACTTCGACGCCCTCAACGACGTGAACAACTTGATCTACTCCGGTAAGTGCATTACCGACGCCGGTCTGGAACACGAAGTCGTAGTTACCATGATGGAACTTCCTCCGGGATGCGAAGGCGCACACGATGCAGAATTCTACGAACGCATCCTCAAGAACATCCTGGACGCAGGCGTTCCCTTTGCATCCGTTTGCTTCAAGGACGCTTCCGGTACTGCAAATCCCCGCAAGGTTTTCGAAACCTTCAAGCGCGCTCGTAAGCTTCTCGGCGACGACGTTGAACTGCGCATCCACAGCCATGATACCTGCGGTACTGGTGTGGCTCAGTACACCGCCGCTATCGAAGGTGGCGCTGATGGCGTTGACCTGGCTCGCAAGCCCCTTTCTGGTGGTACTTCCCAGCCGGACCTCTTCTCCATGTTCCACGCTCTCAAGGGCACCGACTACAAGCTGGCCCTCGGCGAAGACGGCATCGTAGACGATCACATCAAGGAATTGATGGACGCCAACAACGTTGCAGTTGAATGCCTCAAGGACTACAACTTCCCGCCCGAAGCTCGTCAGATCTCTCCGGACGTGATTTTCTCCCCCATGCCGGGTGGCGCACTTACCGCCAACACCCTCATGATGCGCGAAACCAAGACCTTCCACCTGTACGACAAGGTGATCAAGAACATGAGCGAATGCGTGGCTCGCGGTGGCTTTGCCTCTTCCGTGACCCCGGTTTCTCAGTTCTACTTCCAGCAGGCCTACATGAACACCATCAACGAAAACGCTGGTCGTGATCGTTGGTTCAAGATGACCGAAGGCTACGGCAAGATGCTCCTTGGCTACCAGGGCAAGACTCCTTGCGAACCGGATCCGGAACTGGTGAAGATCGCAGCAGATCAGTTCAAGATGGAACCGTTCTCTGTGGCTCATCCGGGCGTTCAGTGCGCAGAAGAAATTCTGGAACCGGGTATTCCGGCTGCAAAGAAGCAGCTTGAAGAAAACGGTCTGCCTGTCACCGACGAAAACATCTTCATCGTTGGCTGTCTCCAGACTAAGGCTGGCAACAAGGGTATCGACTTCCTGAAGGGCGAACGCAAGATTGGCGTTCCCAAGAAGGACCCCAACGCTGCTCCGGCTGTAGACACCAAGAACATGAAGGCTGGTCAGGCTTCTACTTACCGTATCGCTCTCGGCAACCAGAGCTGGGACGTTCAGGTAAGCACCCTTAAGTAATAGCCGCTGACTACTGCACCCGCAGAGTGCCAGTAATCGTTCTAAGTGAAAGCAAAGAGACCCCGCGATTTAAATCGCGGGGCTTCCTTTTTCATAAAAAAGACTCGTAAATCACGAGTCTTTTTTAGTTCGAATATTAACGCTGTTTGACAGTTTAGAAAACAAACGACTTACCCACATACACGGTATAATTCAGCAAGTCACCCCAAGCGGCACCACCATAGAATCCAGTCGGGTGAGCATAGGTAAGCCTCCAGGAATTTGTCCATGTAGAAATCCATCCATTGAAGAATCCGCTAAGCTCCAGGGATATATTTCCATACTGGGAGTTTTCCCCAAGACGGAATCCAACCCAAGCGGATGCGGCAACTCCAAAGCCATATCGATCATCGGCATTGCGAACTATCGAAGAATTAACGTAAAAGCCTCCTTCATCATCGTCGTCATTTGATAGATAAATATTAACCGAATCCGCCCCAAGCTGTTCCCTCATGCGATCGTACTCCCCACCCCCCTGGAACATTTGAACGCCTGCAGCAAAGCCCAGGATCATGTAACGGCCGCTATTAAAATCCATACCCACTAACAATCTTTCTTGAAGATTAGTAAATCCATAGCGAGCTTTTCCACCATCTGTAGCCAACCATTTTTTATAGGGGGCATAGTAGGAATCATCGGGATCTTCGCAATCCTCATCTGTACATGCAAAACGCAATTTGCCGTGGAAACCAGCAAGTGATGCATTAAAGAACAGGAAGGAGGCGCCTCCACCAAATCTAAAAGTGAAAGAGGCAGTTCCACCAAGAGCGTTCAAATCATCAATATTTTCAGTTTCATTCGACATGGAATAAAAACCGCTCACATCCAACTGGGTCTGAGACTCCTTACTATCAGCTGTAGCTCTATGAATAATCGGAGCAGGCTCCACAGAAGCACCCATAGAACGCATTCTTGGCTGGCAAGCTGTCAACATCGAAACCATCAGCGCAAGGGCTAAAACAGGCAAAAAAGAGCGTTTCATATTTCTCTCCTTATATAATACAAAGCCCACCCAGGGGAAGGGCTTTGCATTTTAACATATATAAATATATTACGTTTTTTCTTTTTTTATTCAAGAATTATGCTATGAACAAGACAACGTTCCTTCGCATTTGTATTTTCAATCACAAATCTTGTGGCTGAAAAACCATTTTTTGGAGTCACCGCAGTATTGATTATAGCATCTAACGGAATTTTCTTACTAACATATCGGCCATCAACATAACCATCACTTAACGGATACCGACCATTTTTATAGGAATCAAAGTACACCTTTGACCCCTGACATGTTCCCGGCCAGTACGAGACAGTCACATGCGAATACTTCTTCAAGTTTTTGGCTTCCCCAAAATTGAGATTCACACTTGCCCACACTTTACTAAAGTCCAATAGCATACCATAGCCAAAATCATCTCTATAGGTCGATATGGACGTTGTTGGATTCCATGAACTTATAGACACTTTATTGTTAGGGAATATCATCGGAACCATCATATTTTCAGGTTCTTGAACCGGCACAAATCTTCTTTCAATACGAGGATTGTACAGTTGGACATCACCTCCATCAGAATTAAGAACTAAACTAATCCAGCGATATTCTGACAGAGCTTCTTCTGCAAAAGCCAGAGGCCATCTTAAAGTTTTGTAATAGCCATCCAGAGGAACATCTATCTCCTGCATTTGCAACTGCCCCACACCATTCTTGGTTTTATATAAGAGTAGTTCTGCCTTCATCCAAGAGGAATTTGACTTTTTAACTTTTACCTCAACAGCAAAATCACTTCCTGACGGAATACCCTTACCGTAATCAAACAGGGCAACTTTATGCCAGCCCGCGGGGACCTTTAATGGAACTCCTGAATTACTATCGTATTCTTTTTCTGCGTACTCATAATGTGTATAGCCCAAATGCTTCCAAGGATGCATTCCACTTTCCTTAATGACATCGGGCATTAAGGACAAATCCATACAATTTGCGTCAGGAGCAAAAATGCCCGCAAGATTACCATTACGGAAAGTTCCCCGAGCGGGATCATAATCGTATTTTGCCACATTGCACAAGAACCTCCAAACGTCAACCTGCATACCATTAATTACATTAATTTTTATCATGCCATCTGGTTGATACGCCATTTCAACATGACGACCGCTAATCACTTCATTATAACGTGGATGGGTTGGGTCTACAGCATATGTCGCCGTAGCATTGCTTCTATTTCCAGGATTTTCAAAATTCACATTGGCATAATTTTCTGTAAAAGCACATCCATTTCTAACAGAAAGATCACCCCCGCACAACAAATCCATGGCACTTGTTGTGGGAATAAATGTACTACTAGGATGAATCAGGGTGTCGTTTTCCCATTGGGTGTAAATTTTCAATTTTACAGAATTTCCAAATGGCAAATCGATTTCTTGAATCATATTATCAGGAATCGCGTCAAGAATGCCTTCTCGCATACTTGAATACATCGTTTTCGCAAAAGGATACAAGCTGCCCTGTATAAAATCCATGGAAGCAGAATCCTTAATCACTTTACTGTCATCTTGATGAGCTATTTGATACACTCGGTTATAGGCAAGCTGTTTTTTTTCGTCAGTGCCGACATTCATTTCACTCTGCGCCCTGCCAACGACAGCCTTGAGTTTCTTGGCGCTACGATTTAGCTTATAGTATGTAGAACCGTGAGTTGGAGAGATACCCTTCATTTGCCCTTGGGAAATGAGAATCTTTGGAAAATTCTTATGCTCCAACGCTTTACGATATTCACCATAAAGAAAACGTTGACTAGACGTGTTCTTTGCATAAGTTTTCTTATTTGCAGGCAGTGAATCATCATCGGCCTTAAACACAAGAAGTTCACTAGATCCCGGACCACTTATCAAATCAGCAAAGGCTGCTGCGTCAGCGGATCCTCCTGTTGTCGCCCAAAAATTAATGGTATAAAACAAGCCTACGGGCATTACAGCTCCCTGATGAGGAGAATCCAAAGATCCGTAGATTCTAATGGGCGATTCATTTGGCATACGAGTGATATCATATTGATAGGCGCCATACAAGCCTAAAACGCCACCCTGACTAATACCAAAAACAATCATTCCGTCTTCTTGTTTATTCGGGAAACTAAAAACAGACTCCTGATTTATGAGATGCAACAATTCTGTAAAATACAAAGCATTACTGGTTAAAGGCCTAAGCACAGTCTCGGAAAACTGAACCAAAATAGGAGTATACCCTAAGTTTGAAATAAGTTCGGTTAAGTCAAACTGGGATGTTTCCATATGGAAATCCCCTAAGGTTCTAGCTTCATCGGTACTGAGATAAATACCATCTAGAATAAAGAAAGGACGAACTAAATCAAAACCTAAAACATGGTTTTTGTTCTCTGGAGGATTCACCACGCGGATTCGGATATGATTTTGCTCTTTTTTCCCAACAGAAAGACCGTTTAAATCATGGTGAAAGAATAAATCGTAATTCTTCGCAAAGGTACAGCCAAAAGCAATCAGCAAACACACGAAAATTTTATAAAAATTCATTATTGCACCTCCACAAAAAGATTCTGTTTTACATCAAGTCCCCCTTCGGACACCTTTACCTCAATTTTTTGGACTCCTGCGGATTCAAACTCCAATTCCATCTCTGATTTTGGAGTCAATGCTTTCCAAGTTTTGTTGACATTCACCTGCAAAATGGGCAAGTCTTTTCGATTTGTCGCAACGAAATAGGGATCATAGTAAATCTTAATCCTAGAGGAGTTTACTTTAGCCGTAGGTAAACCAACCTGCAACAACCTTGAAGGTTTGATTTTCTTTTCTTCGCAAGATGAATCTGCACAGGCCCTGTAACTATAATCCACATTTGCCACAAGTATGGGCATAGCCTTGTGTTCCTCTTCCGCAGAGAACAATTCCGCTTCATGGAGTAACGCCTTAGGATTTGCAAAAACACTATCCTTTAAGCTTCCTCGCGCCAAGAAATACATATTACGAAACCAACCTTTACGAGAACGCTGGGGATCCATATTTGATGTTTCCATAAACGTCTTTATTTGTTGATGCTCAACATCATCAATGACAATCAAACTCGATGTGGAATCTAACAGTTTTTTACGCTGTTCTGCTGTATACGCAGCATACACAGGAGAAATAAAAACATCTGTAAACTTACCCCTGCGACGTGGAGAAGCTGCATCCAGATTTTCATAAACATATTCTCTTGTTGAGAGGGTGTTTCCCGATATCAAGTCAGAGGAAGATTGTTCAGACAAACCGCAAGTCAACACAACGTCATCAACAAACAACGTTGTGTACTGATATGCGGCAACATCAAACAACCCCAATCCCACATTTTCAACTAGCACCGTATTTTCACCTACAAGATTTTTCAGTGGTATCTCAAGGATTTCAGTTTGGTTCGCCACCAGGGACTTGAAGTAAATTTGGCTAGTTCCAAACGAACCCTTAAGCCACAATCCCAACCGAGCATTTTGTGTCGATCGAACTTTAGTCTTCAAGAATCCTCCTTGAATTTTAAGAGGCAGAGCCTCAAAATTCAACAGACCTGTCCAATCGCCGGCATCATTTTTCATTCCCGAAAGACGGATATAAGGCGGCATAAGGCCATTCATTTCTCCCCAATCCGCTTTCCACTCTGGAAATTCCGGAAAAGAATTTCCCATTTGTTCTAGTTTGCCATTTTCACCATTTCTGTATAGTGTTGTTTCTTGACATACCTGCGCGAAACTTGATAGAGACAACACAGTCCCAATCAAGGCTGCGCACCTTGACATCCAACGATTCATTGGACCTCCATTTTTCAGTGTGTGTATAAGAAATGCGAATCTATCAAAATGGCTTTTTAAGCCGTTGGCATATAAGAAAAAAGATTTCTAAACAAAAACAGCACATCCGCTATTAACGGCTGTGCTTAATAAACTATTTAAAATCCTTGTCCTAAAGTTATACAAAGATTTTCATTTTGTAAAGGGGACTTGCAAATTATTTCAACGTTACCTGCAATATGCAGAAGTATGTGCCATTTTCAACATAAGTCTTATAGGAGTAGCTGTCCTTGTAGCGTAAATTCAAGCGTTTCTCAAAAGTAGACAAACCAAATCCACCCGAACCATCATTCTTAGGCTTACGAGGGAAATTACTGTTTTCCATTTTCACGTAAAGTTGATCGCCAACTTGTTCCACGAAAACATGGGTAAAACTTTTTCCATTCGGATTCACACAATGCTTCATTGCATTTTCTAACAAAGGCATGAGCAGCAAGGGTTCGATTTTCTTTGACGGATCTTCAATCTTCTTTTCAAAAACAAACTCAAAACTTTCATCATGGCGTAGTTTTTCGAGATCCGCGTACTTCTCCAGAATTTCCATTTCCTCTTTTAGGGGAATGTACTTATCATCTGTCTGGTACAAAGTAACACGCAGTAACTGAGACAATTGGGTTATTGCTTTTTCTGCGCGACTTGGATCAATGGAAATAAGCATGGAAATGTTGTTCAGTGTGTTAAACAAAAAATGGGGACTCAACTGTTGTTTTAGAAACTCAAGTTCATGAGCAAGGCGAGCTCTCCCAGTTTCTCGAATTACGAAAGCTCGAATTGTCTGTCTTGACAAAATGGAAATAAGAATACTGCAGAGACATACTGTAACCAAAATGATGTGAAAGCCCATTACAGTCCATCCGGAAAAATGTTCTCGCGATTCAAAAATATAGGTATTAAAGAAATATCCTATAGATTCGCCGCTTCCACGATTTACAAAAAAGGTCAGCAGTTCCCTAAAGAACAGACACAAGGAAACAAGGATGCCGTTTCCTATAATATACTTAACATACTTTTTTCTAAAGAAACACTTTGGAACAAGAATGGACTGGTTCAATCCAAATACCAATATCGTGGATAACAGAGGAGCATAGTAAGCTACAAATGCATTCAAATCCGTCTTTTCTATGTAGTTATTACTTGGATCCAGCATCAACGTTAAAGGAAACAACAGGATAAAGGACCACACCAAAGCTGCAATCACTCCTGCAGGCACAGGAAAGGTGTCTTTGATGTTTTCGTCATTCATTATCTTAAGAAATTCTTTTTCACTACGGTCAAAACTGGCCTCCTGGAGTTCCTGCAGGTGTCGGCGCTGACGCTTGAAAAAATCGATTATTCTGTTTTTTGCACCCATTTCTATGACAATCCCTTTAATTTACCCCCTAATTTAGCCTAAAAATCGCTCAAAAAAAGGGTTTCATGACAAAATCCTGACAAAACAGCATAAAACTCCGACAAAACTATACAAAATGCCGACAAAAGTTTTATAGAACTTTTGCAAAGTCTGGTTTAAACGATGACACTTCATTTTCATCTTAAAGGTATCTTTAATCATGTAAACGAAACAAGCTAGGAGGAAGCTATGATTAAGAACTCTACAAACCATGGTGAAAGGGATGTGTACTTCCAGTACCTGAATGACATTTCCAAGTACCCCCTGCTCACTAAGGAACAAGAAAAGATTGTAATTAAGAAGGCACAGGCCGGTAACAAGAGCGCAATGGATCTTTTAGTAAAGTCTAACCTTCGCTTTGTTGTAAACATCGCCAGCCTCTACAAGGGTCAAGGTATTGAGATCAATGAACTGATTAACGAAGGCAACATGGGCCTCATCGAAGCTGCCCGTCGCTTTGACGCAAGTCAGAAAATCAAGTTCATCAGCTACGCCGTGTGGTGGGTTCGCCAGAACATCACCCGCGCTATCGCAGAACGTGGCCGTTTGATCCGCATCAGTGCTGAAAAGGAATTGGTTCTTCGCCGCTTCAACAAGAAGGGCGGCCAGCTTCGCCAGGTAATTGGCGGCGGCTTGACAGTTGCTCCCGAGAGCCTGGAAGGTCTCACCAAGTACAAAGCTCGCGATATTGAAAAAATCCTGATGATGGGAAACCGAGCATCTTCTCTTGACACTCCCGTTGGAGAAAACGGCGATACCACTGTCGGCGACACTATCGCAGCAGAAGGTGCAGCTACCGATAGTCTGGCACAGCGCAAGGATCGCAGAAACGTTTTCAACAAAGTAATGAAAGATAATCTTTCCGAACAGGAAATGCAGATTATCAAGCTCTACTTTGGATTCAAGATGGATTCTGATCTGAATCTTAAGGAAATCGCCCCCATGGTAGGACTTTCCAAGGAACGTGTCCGCCAGCTTAAGGAAAATGCCCTGGAAAAGCTTAGAAATGACCAGGTGCAGCGCGCTCTTTACGACGCAGCTTAAGCCAAAAAGGCCCTCCTTTTATTTGACTTTTTTTCTCTCTCTCCTATAGAACTAAAAACCGGCCCTAATCGGCCGGTTTTTTCCGTTTTTACTCGTCCAAAATAATTTCAAATTGTATCTTTTAGGCATGAATTTCTACAAGCCGAATTTTCGTTCTTTTTTTGTAGCATCCCTGTCAGCATTGTGCTTGGCAAACGCCTCCTTTGCAGCCAAGGATAACAAGCAGACCCCTCCCGGAGACTTCTATGACGAAGTTTCCCGTTTGAACAAGGTCCTTTCCGAAGTCAACCGCAAGTATGTGGAAGATGTAAACCCCACAGAACTGACAGATGCGGCTCTCAACGGCATCCGTGACATTTTGGACCCCCATACTACGGTTTTCTCCCCAAAGGATTACGAAAGCCTCAAGGTCTCCATGGAAGGCAAGTTCGGCGGCGTTGGCATTACCATCAGCCTTCGTGACAATGTTTTGACCGTTATTTCGCCCCTTTCCGGCACTCCGGCATTCCGTCTGGGTATTCGCGCCGGCGATAAGATCCGCAAGATTGACGGTAAGGATACCAAGGGTCTTTCCCTTGACGATGCCGTGAACAAGCTCCGCGGTAAAATCGGTACCGATGTAACCGTTTCTATTCAGCGTGAAGGCGTGCCTGACCTCATGGACTTCACCATTACCCGCGCAGAAATCATCGTGCACGCAGTGCCCTATTACGGCATGGTTTCTAAAGATATCGGCTACATCAAGCTCGCCACCTTTAGCGACAAGACCACAAGCGATGTCGTGAATGCAATAAACGCCCTCCAGAAGCAGGGCATGAAGAAGATTATTCTCGACATGCGCTACAACCCCGGTGGACTGCTGAATCAGGCAATTGATATCAGCGAATTGTTCCTTAAGCAGGGTAATGTTATTGTTAGCACCCGCGGCCGTACCCAGAAGACCGAAAGCCACGCCCGCAAGAACGGCATCGTGAACCCCGATATTCCCATGGTCGTGCTGGTGAACCAGGGTTCTGCAAGCGCTGCAGAAATCGTTTCCGGCGCACTGCAGGACTGGGACCGCGCCCTTATTATCGGTAAGACATCCTTCGGTAAGGGTTCCGTACAGACCATCTTCCCGCTGGACAACCAGGGTAACGCCCTGAAGTTGACGACAGCCTTCTACTACCTGCCCTTTGGCCGTTGCATCAATAAGCCTGAAAACGGCATCAAGGGTCTGAAGCTCCAGGAAGAAGAAGCCGAAGCTGCAGCCGAGGAAGGCGAAGCCAAGGCAGACTCCCTGAAACAGGACACCGTGGCCCGCGACACCTTCTACACCAACAACGGCCGTATGATGTTCGGCGGTGGTGGTATCACACCTGACGTGGAAGTCGAACTCTCCCCCATGCCCTGGGTTGTTCAGGTTCAGGAACGTATGGCCATGTACTTCAAGTTTGCAGTAAAGATTCGCCCCGAACTTGAAAAGAATGGCGTAAAGGTCGACCCCAACTGGGAAGTCTCCGATGAAATCTTCCAGCAGTTCCGCGACTACTGCATGAAGGACACCAACTTCACCAAGATCAAGAGCAACGCCCTGGTCGGCGTGGACCAGCTTGAAAAGAGCATCATCCGCGAGCAGAACTACATGGGCGACAGCTCCAAGACCGTTTCCGATTCCGTTCTTGCCGCACGTATCGCCGACATGCGTACAGCCCTGGAAAACAACAGGAACGCCCAGTTCGACGAAAACAAGGACTATATCAAGGACGGTATCAAGCGCGAGCTTCTGACCTCATTCATCAACGACTCCGTAAGTACCGCATTCTCCTTGAAGCGTGACGAACAGTTGAAGGAAGCCATTAAGTACCTGAGTGACATGAACCTTTACAAGAAGGCCATCAGCGCTCCCGAAAAGAAGGCTACAAAGCAGGAACCTGCTAAAGCAAGCAAGAACTCAAAGAAGAAGTAAGGATTCACTTGATTAGAACGATGAACAGCATTGCAGAAGCGCTGGGCAGATTTGTCCGGAAGTTTCTGCATACAGTCATCAACTATCTGCTATTTGTGTGGCAGATGTTCAAGAGCATTCCAGGCGCATTCAGCAATTTCCACACCACGGTAGAACAGATGCAACACGTGGGCGTCTCCAGCATTCCCGTGGTGCTGGCAGCCTCCCTTGCAACAGGCGCGATTATGTCATGGCAGCTAGCTTACCAGTTTGCCGACATGATTCCCCTAATGTTTGTGGGCATGGCCGTGGGCAAGTCTGTGATGGTGGAACTCTGTCCCATTCTTACAGCAATGGTACTTGCAGGTCGTATCGGCGCCTCCATGTGCTCCGAGTTGGGAACCATGGCTGTGACAGAACAGCTGGATGCCTATAAAGTTCTAGGACTAAATCCTTACAAGTTCCTATTAGCTCCGCGCCTGATTGCCACGGTGATCATGATTCCCCTACTTACCATCATCAGTATCTTCGTGGGAATCCTAGGCGGTTACGCCGTTGCAGCTATTTACAAAGAAGTTTCCTTCTCCGTATTTTTCTACGGCGTACGCATGTTCTACGAGGACTGGGACTTGGCAGTGGGCCTTATCAAGGCTTTTGTATACGGCTACTTCATCTCTAGCTATGCTTGCTTCTTCGGTTTCCACACAACAAGCGGTGCCGAAGGCGTTGGCAAAAGCACAAAATCCACTGTGGTGGCCGGTATGACCAGCATTTTGATTGGCGGATTTGTCCTTTCCAAGCTGCTGCTCTAATGGAAAACTTTGAAAAAAAACGTCGTACAAAGTCGTTCTGCGGGAAGGATCCCACAGACATTAGTGTGCTTTTGAAGATGGTCCTGGACAAGAGCGAAATCTCCCAGGACATGACATTCAACACCCTTTGCGAGAACTTTGAAAACATCGTCGGCACCCTGCTTTTACCTCATGTAAAACCAATGGAATTGAACAAGAATATTTTGGTGCTAAAGGCAGCTAATTCCGCATGGAAACAGGAGTTGTTCCTGCAAAAAAAAGCTATTATTGACAAGTGTAATTTTTTGTTGAATAAGCCCGCCATACGGGATATTCGCTTTATATAAATCAAGTTTAAAAAGAAAAAAAATAGACCAAAAATAGGTGTAAAAGATGGCAGAAGAAACTGAAGTAAAAAAGGAAAACGAGGACTATAGTGGTTCCAACATCACCGTCTTGGAAGGATTGGAAGCTGTTCGCGTTCGTCCTGCAATGTACATCGGTTCTACCGACATCCGCGGCCTGCACCACCTGGTGTGGGAAGTTGTAGACAACTCCGTGGACGAAGCCCTGGCAGGTCACTGCAATCACATTGAAATTGCCATCTTGCCCGGCAATGGCATTCGCGTTACCGACAATGGCCGCGGCATTCCTACCGACATTCACCCCAAGGAAAAAATCGGTACACTGGAAGTGGTCATGACCAAGCTCCACGCCGGTGGTAAGTTCGACAGCAACTCCTATAAGGTTTCTGCAGGTCTTCATGGCGTGGGCGTAAGCTGCGTTAACGCACTTTCCAATAAGCTTATTGCAACAGTACGCCGTAACGGTCGCATCGTCACCCAGGAATTTAGCAAGGGCATTCCCTGCGGACCTCAGAAGGACATCGGAACTTGTCCGGCGGAAGATCACGGAACCACCATTGAATTCTATCCTGATGATACCATCTTCAGCGAAACCGTCTACGTTTACGACACTCTCGCAACCCGTTTCCGTGAACTGGCATTCTTGATGAGCGGCCTACGCTTGACCCTCACCGACGAACGCACCGAAGAAAAGCAGACCGAAACCTTCTGCTATCCGGGTGGTGTATCTGAATTCGTACGCTATGTTGACGAACACCGTACCCCGCTGTTCAACGAACCCATCCACCTGGTGATGCCCGATGGACAGTATCCGTTGGAAGTCGCCATGTGGTACAACGACGGCTATCAGGAAAACTTCTTTAGCTTTGTGAACAACGTGAATACCTACGACGGTGGTACCCACGTCACCGGTTTCAAAACTGCATTGACCCGCGTTATCGGTAAGTTCGCACAGGACATGCCCAAGGGCAAGAAGGACATCCAGATTACCGCAGACGATATCCGCGAAGGTCTTACTGCCGTTATCGCCATCAAGGTTTCTCAGCCTCAGTTCGAAGGCCAGACCAAGCGTAAGCTGGGCAACTCCGAAATCACGAGCTATGTAGCCTCCGCATTTGGCGCCAAGCTGGACGAATACTTCCAGGAAAATCCGGCAGCCGTCAAGGTTATTTTGGACAAGGTATACTTCGCAGCCCAGGCTCGCGAAGCTGCACACAAGGCCCGTACTCTCGCTCGCCGCAAGAACGTTCTTGAAAGCGGCGGCCTTCCGGGTAAGCTGGCAGACTGCTCTAGCCGCGACCCCAAAGAATGCGAAATGTTCATCGTGGAAGGTGATTCCGCTGGTGGTTCTGCAAAGCAGGGGCGCAAGCGTGAATTCCAGGCAATCCTACCGTTGCGCGGTAAGATTTTGAATGTGGAAAAAGCTAGCCTTCATCGCGTGCTGGACACTGAAGAAATCCAGAACCTGGTGAACGCCATCGGCTGCGGTTTGGGATCTGAGTGCAAGCTTGAGAAGCTGCGCTACAACAAGATCGTCATCATGACCGATGCTGATGTGGATGGCTCTCATATTCAGACTTTGCTGCTTACCTTCTTCTTCCGCTACATGCGTCCGCTGATCGACGAAGGTCACGTATACTTGGCAATGCCTCCTCTGTACAAGTTGAAGGTGGGCCTCAAGGAACAGTACCTTTTCGATGAGAACGAAAAGGACGAAGCCATGGCTAAGCTGGAAGACAAGAAGAATGTGACCATCACCCGATTCAAAGGTCTTGGTGAAATGTCTCCGGAACAGCTCTTTGAAACCACCATGGATCCGGAACGTCGCTTCCTGAAGCAGTGCTATGTGGAAGACGCCGTAGTTGCCGACCAAATTTTCAGCATGCTTATGGGTGAAGACGTGGAACCTCGCCGCAAGTTCATCGAAACCAACGCTTACAAGGTCCTGGACGATTTGGACATCTAATTATGGCACCTAACAAGGAAGACTTTCAAACCGTCCTGAACCAGGCTCGAGGCCTAGTGCAGGATCAACTGGATCTTACCGAACAGGTAATCCAGAATGTTGCAAAAAAAGCTCCTGCAGGTATTGCAGAGCGCTTGGAATCTCTGTTCCAGCGTAAGGGGAAGCGCATCCGCTCCACCCTGCTTTGCCTTATTGCAAAGAGCGGTGCAACTCAGCCCGATTCTAGCCGCGTGGCACATGCCTGCGCAGGTGTTGAACTTCTGCATCTGGCAAGCCTTGTCCACGACGATATTATTGATGGTACGGACATCCGCCGCGGCCAGAAGACTGCCCACAAAGAATGGGGCACTCAAGTGGCAGTTCTTATTGGCGACTACGTTCTTTCCCAGGCAATGCGTTGCGTCATCAACGAAGAATCCAGAGATATCCCGGTCGCCCTTTCTGACGCAGCAGACAAGCTTATTAGTGGCGAGATCCTGGAGTTGGACCACTCTGGCGACATGAATCTTTCCTTTGAAATGTACGACCGCATTATCGACGGCAAGACTGCAGCTTTGATTGATGCAGCAGCCCGTATCGGCGGTGTGCTGGCCGGATACTCCACAGAACAGGCTGATCAGTGCGCCCAGATGGGAAGCCATTTCGGCATTGCATTCCAGATTGTCGATGACCTGCTGGACTACGGCTTTGGCAGCAAAAACCTGGACAAGGCCAAGTTCACTGATCTTAGCAACGGGCTGATTACTCTACCTCTGCTGTACTATTTTGATGCCTGCACCCCTGAGGAACGCGTCGAGATGGAAGCCTTAATCAAGAGCGCTTCCGAAGCCGGCGTGCCCGAAAAGATTATTGATCTAATGAACGGCAAGGATGTTTTCAAGAAGGCTAAGGCCTGCGCCCAGGAGCACCTGGAAAAGGCTTTGGAAATCGCCCAGACACTTCCCGCAGGTCAGTTCACTGACGAGATTGCCGCCATATTCTCTTCTATGAGCGATAGAGGAAACTAGCACAAGTCAATTGCACTGCGCAAAGACAACGCGAATGTTGAAATAGAAAAGTCTCGGTCAGTACCGAGACTTTTTCTTTATCCTTTATGCTTTGGACTATTTCTTTTTGCCCCAGAAGGCCATAAACACCAACACGGACAGTACGCACATGGCGATAATAATCCAGAAGGCCATTTCACTACCGCCAGATGCATCGCCGTTCATTCCGAAGGGCAGGCGCACGTTCATACCGAACAAGCTGGCGAAGAACGTCGGGAGGGAAATAGAAATGGTCACGATGGTCAAGTTCTTCATCAGCGTATTCACGTTGTTGCTGATAACACTTGCACGGGCATCCATCATGGATGTCAAAATGTTCGCGTAGATTTCTGCCTGTTGTAAGCTCTGACGGTTTTCAATGACAATGTCGTCCAGCAGTTCGCGTTCAGCTTCGGTCCAGTTCATGCTGCGACCAATTTGCAACTTCTTGAGGAGCGTGTCATTACTATTAAGAGCACTCACGTAGTAGATCAAGCCCTTATTCAAGCTGAACATGGAAAGCAGATACTTGTTTTCCATGGCGGTACGCAGTTTCTGTTCCAGTTCATCGTTAATGCGATTAATGATCTTCAAGTGCTCGTTGAAGTGGAAGATTGCGTAGTTCAGCACACGAAGTACAAAAGTATTCAGGCTATCAATCTTAGAGAAACGTTTTTCATCAAGAATGGGGAACTCAGAGTCCGTCAACAATAGCACCCAGTCCTTAAAGATGAAGATACCAAAGGATTCCACACGGAACTGGAAATTATCGCTAGCGGAATAGTTTTTGGGCTTTTTAAACACGATGGTGGTAAAGTCATCGTCGTACTCGATACGAGAAAGTTCGTCCGAGTCGAATGCGGACGCAATGGTATGCTCTGTGATTTCGTATTCCTTAACCAGCACACTACGTTGCTCCTGGCTAAGGGAACCCATCATAACGATGTCGGCAACATCTTCGTTCGGGGCGCTAGTGAGGCGACCTGATTCGATTTTGTAATACTTTTTGAGCATAAAAAGCCCCCTTGATCGAACGGAGACAAAAGTAGCAAATTATGTAAAGAAAAAAGGCCCGGGACGCGCCCGAGCCTTAAAATCTTTACGATTTTACCAGCGTTTTACACTGATTATACACCGCCCTTGAAGCGCTTGGAGTACCAGAGCACGAAGGGAGAGCAAACGCAGACGGAAGAGTAGGTACCAATCAGAACGCCGAACACCATCACCATACCGAAGTCACGGATGGAGGAACCGCCCATCACTGCCAACACCAAGCAAACGAACAAGGTGGTGAGAGAAGTGATCACGGTACGGCTGAAGCACTGGTTAATAGAGCTATTCAAAGTCTTATCGAAGTTTGCAGTACCAAAGATGTTGGTGTTTTCACGAACGCGGTCGAACACCACGATGGTATCGTTAACAGAGTAACCGATCATGGTCAAGAGAGAAGCAATCAGAGCACCATCGAAGGAGAGACCGAAGATGGAGATGAAGCCCAAGGTAATGATGGAGTCGTGGACGAGGCCCACCACAGCACCGATACCGAAACCAAGACCAAGCTTACCGAATCGGAACCAAACGTAGAGACCGATTGCAAGCCAGGCAAGGATGATTGCGAGGATAGCGTCGTTACGGAGTTCCTTACCGATGGTAGGACCAACGGTGTCCTTAGCAACAATTTCAACCTTCTGGTTTGCCTTTTCAAAGGCTGCAGCCATCTTAGCTTCGAACTGAACGTCGTCGGAAGCGCGCATGCTAATCTGGTAAGAGTTAGCAGAGGTACCGCCCAAGGAACGTACGCGAGTGCCAGAGATGCCGGCATCAGAGAGAGCCTTGCTCAAGTCATTTTCATGCTTTGCATCGTCCTGGTACTGAACAGTGTAAACCTGACCACCAGTGAAGTCGATGCTGAAGTCAAAACCCTTGACTGCGATAGAAACAATGCTTACCACGATGAGGATCAAGGAGAGAGCCTTGAACTTACCGCGATTGGGAACGATAGCGAGGTTTGCGTTGTTAAGAGCCTTGAAGCCACCACCGATAGAAAGGGTAGTTGCGTCACGCTTTGCAAGCTTCCAGTCGAACACGGCGCGAGTAACGGTAAGAGCGCAGAACAAGGAAGTGATAATACCGATCATCAAGGTAAGACCGAAACCCTTCACAGAGCCGGTACCAATCTTGTACAAAATAAGTGCGGTAAGAACAGTGGTCAAGTTGGAGTCGAAGATGGCGCTGAATGCACGTTCGTAACCCTTAGCCACTGCTGCGCGAGCGGTAAGACCAGCCTTGATTTCTTCACGGATACGTTCATAAATAATGACGTTGGCGTCGAGAGACATACCAAGCACCAGGATGAAGCCTGCGATACCCGGGAGAGTCAGAGTAGCGTTGAACACGGACATCACGGCGGCAGTAACCAAGGTATTGATGATCATACCAAGGCTTGCAATGAAACCACCGAGACGGTAGTAACCAACCATGAAGACCAAGCAGAGCACCAGGCCGACAGCGCCGGAACCAAAGCCCTGGACAATGTTTTCTTCACCGAGGGTTGCACCCACGTTACGAGATTCGATGATCTGCATAGGAGCCTTGAGGGCGCCAGCGCGGAGCACCACTGCCAGACGGTTTGCTTCAGCCATGTCATCAAGACCGGTGATCTGAGCTTCGCCGTTGGGGATACGTTCGTTAATACGGGGAGCGGAAATAACCTGGTTGTCAAGAACGATAGCCATCTGCTTGCCAACGTTTGCGGCAGTAACAGCAGAGAACTTCTTAGGACCAATGCCGCCGAACTTCAAGCTAACAGCAACTTCACCAGCGCTCATACCGTCGGTAACACGATGCGGACGAGCATCAACAATATCGTCACCGCCCATTTCAGCACGACGCTTCAGGAGGTAAAGGCGCTTTGCCTTAATCTTGGAATCGCGCTGGACAGGTTCCAGACCGCTACCGAAGGCAAAAGCTACGTCACGAGGAATGAGCTTCTGGACACCTTCAGTTTCAAGGAGCTTCTTAACCTTTTCAACGCTTTCTTCAGCGATGAAACCACCGTTACCGAAGTTCAGGTAGTAAGCGGACAGACCAATGCCAACTTCGCTTGCCGGTTCGGCAGCCTTTTCTTCAACTGCGGAATCCTTAGCAGGTTCTGCAGCGGCGGTCTTACCGAGAAGTTCATCATCGGAAAGAGCCTTGGCAGTGTCAGCAGCAGCCTGTTGTGCAGGAGCGGCGGAATCCACTACAGCAGAATCGTTGGCCACGATGTCGGTGGTCTGACGGGTCAGGTACTGGTCGATGAGAGCAACAACCTGAGAAAACTTTTCAGATTCTGCAAGAATCTTGAATTCCAACTTTGCGGTGGAACCAACGAGAGACTTTGCAGTAGAGTCATCCACGCCAGCCAGTTCAACCAAGATGCGGTCATCGCCGCTGGGAGAAATCTGGGGTTCAGAAAGACCGAACTGGTCAACACGGTTGCGGATGATTTCCAGGGATTCTTCCTGGATATCCTTCACGTCTTCGTTCTTGAGACCAGACTTGTCGATCTGAAGGGTGATGGCGGTACCACCTGCCAGGTCCAAACCGAAGTTGATGGACTTTGCAGCCAGCTTCGGATTTTCCTTGAGGTAAGTCTTCTTTGCTTCACCGGTCTTGGAATGGACATCAATAGACGGCCAAACCGTGTAAGCAGAAAGAATGATAACGAGAAGAATAACGATTTCTCGTAAACCGAATTTGTTCTTGTTCATTTGCTATCCCTTAATTATAAAGGCACTATATATCTAGTTGGGCGCAAAGATAGCAAAAAAGAGAGGGCTTTAGCTTTTAGATATAGCGAAACAAGGAGAAATTGCGCCGTCATCGGCGTATACTTCCAGTTTCAAGGTGGATCCTTCGAACGATCTTACAACAGAGAAGCCCTTAGCGTCTTCCATTATAGAAAGAGAACCGTATCTTAAGGCCGGATTTTGGCTTCGTAGATCTATCAATTCGCAAATCCAATCAAAAATGGGATTTTTTTGCAGGTCCTTGAGGTTTTCCCAGGGGATCGTACGTCGGTTGTCGGGGTCTTTGCCGCCTTTCAGGGCGAGTTCGTCACCATAGTAGATACATGGTGCCCCCGGCATAAAGAACATTAGGGCGTAGGCAAGGCGCACTCGAGCCTCGTCGGAGCAAGGCTGGTTCTGCAGGCGACTTGTGTCATGACTGCCCAGAAGATTCATGGGGATGTCACCAGCGGGAAGCTGACCCAGGGAACTGTATCGGAAACTCGGGAATGCTCCCTTGAGGCGGGTACAGAACTCCTCCGTAGAAATGGGGGACTCGTCGAAGAGATACGCCATGACCGCCTTACGGAACACGTAGTTCATGACGCCGTCAAACTGATCGCCCTGCAACCAACGGGAAGGCTCGTCCCAAATCTCCCCCACTATGTAGGCGTCGGGATTGACGGCCTTGACACGACGGCGAAATTCCTGCCAGAAACTGTCATCATCAATTTCATTGGGTACATCCAGGCGCCAGCCATCAATGCCACGCTTCATCCAGAACTCGCCCACGCTCATTAGATATTCACGGACATCGGAATTATCGGTATTGAACTTCGGAAGGGCAGGCATTCCCCACCAACATTCATAATTAGGCTTGCCAGAATAAGCGTTCAGCGGCCACTTCTTTACGTGGAACCAATCCACATAGGGAGAATTCTTACCCAATTCCATTAAACTGTTAAACTGAAAGAAACCGCGAGAACAGTGATTGAAGACCCCATCTAAAATCACACGCAGGCCAAGCTTATGAGCCTTCTTTACCATACGGTCAAAATCCGCCAAAGTCCCAAGAACCGGATCAATCTCGAAGTAGTCCACCGTATGGTAACGGTGATTGGAATTGCTCTTAAAAATAGGGCAAAGATAAATGGCGTTAACCCCAAGGGAGGCTATGTACTTTAATTTGTCTTCAATTCCTGCGAGATTTCCGCCATACATGTTCTCGCGGGTGGGCTTGGAGTCCCAATCCACAAAAGACCCTACGGCATTGTACCGCGGAGAACGACAGAAGCGATCTGGAAAGATTTGGTAAAAAACCGCATCCTTGACCCAAGCTGGTGCAAAAAAATCACTCACAGAAAATTCGCCTCGGGGTTATTACTGACACGGGGGCGTTACAACCCCCAATGCACTTGACACTAAATCTTCCACATGGGGCGGCGCTTGCGCACATCCACCAGCTTACGGATTTCGGAGCTGAGAGAAGAGTAATCAAGCAGATCGTCCACAGAGCAAGGCAGTCTGTAGCACCAGTTTGCACCGCCCACAGTACCCGGAATATTCACTCTTTCTTCGTTTGCGGGAACCTTGGAAAGGTTCGCAGACAAGGCAAAGTAATCCTGAGCAGGCAGAATGCAGAACATGCTGTTGGACGAGAACACATGAGTAAGTACAGTTCTTGCAACAGACGGGGTCATCTCCTGAGGAGCGACACCCTGCAAGTGTGCATGAGACCAGTACTGATCCTTATCGAAGTCAGGTTCTTCCCACAAGCCACGAAGTGTTGAAGTATCGTGGCAGCTTGTGGTGCAGACAGAAAGTCTAGGATATTCTTCCATATCGTAGTATGGAGAATAGGGAGCATTCCAATTACGGGCCCAGCGTTCAATACGCAAAGACAAAATGTTCAACTTGTTCAAGACCGTGGGCACGCAGCTGGGCACGGCACCAAGGTCTTCGGCGCAAACCAGCATGTCGGTTTCATTAGCAAGAACGGACAAAAGCTTTGTGGCGTTAGCTTCCCAAAGGTCATTTTGAGAATCCTCGTTACGCTTAAGGATTTCCTGAAGTTTCTTTTGTTCGTAATCCGGCAAGGTGAATAGCACCGGCTGATTGTACCAATACCAGAACGGATAGAATGTATTTTCATCGCCAGAAGGAATGAACACGCGGTTCCAGTAAACCTTCAGCATGCAATCCTTGACTTCCTGAGGTTCATCCAGGGTAGTGATAGCCTTTTCGCAATCGTAATCCGGTTTAATGACGAAACGATCAAACTCATTGGGCAGATTCTGGAAATACAAGGACACCAATCGTTCCGTCTGATCACCCAGGAATTCTCGCAGCTGATTGATGGAGTAGTTGGGACGGCGCAAGTATTCCAAAGTTGCCGGAATAAAACCAGCATTGGTAAGTTCAGCCTTAGTCAGAGGCACGCAGGGATTGAAGCGGCCCATAATGCCGGTAACTTCCTTCTGAGGAATGGACCAGATACGGAAGAAGCCGAGAACGTGGTCGATGCGGTAGGCATGATAGAACTTGCTTGCCTGGGCAAGGCGTCGACGCCACCAGTTGAAGTTATCCTGTTCAAGAACATCCCAACGGTAAGTGGGGAAACCCCAGTTCTGACCGCTGTAGCTAAACATGTCAGGAGGAGCTCCAGCTCGGTCTTCCAAGGAGAAGTACTTACGTTCAGACCAGACATCGGCGCTATCTTCGTTAATCAAAATAGGGATGTCACCCTTGAGACGAAGTCCCAGCTTGGAGACTTCTGTAACAGCGGCGTTGAACTGCATTTCAGCAACACACTGCATCCAAGCCTGGAACAGGCAATCCTTGTTGTACTTCTTCCAAAGCTTCTCAAGGTCCTTTTCCGACGGATCGCGGTATTCCGGCCAATCCTTCCAGCTGGACTCATTATTCATAGCCTTGAGAGTGCAGTAAATGCAATAAGGCTTTGCCCAGCTATTTTCATCAATCCAGCGGGATAGAACCTTATCTTTCTTCAAGGAATCAAAGCTGTTATCAAAAATCTTACGGAGAATAGAGCGCTTCCAAGTAGAGATCTTGTAGTAGTCAATCTTACCCAGCTTTTCAAATTCGTGCTTTGCAGCCTTAATGTCGGAAGAAAACTCAGAAGAACCTTCCACAGACTGGATGTTGATGAACACCGGGTTCAAGGCAAAAGCACTTCGAGCACTATAGGGGCTAGCTTCTGCACCGGTGTCATTCACCGGCAACAACTGAATGATGTTGAAATCGCAGAACTGAGCCCAGCGTGCAAAAGGAATCAAGTCAAGGTATTCACCAATACCGATGCTTTGTTTGCTATAAAGGCTGAAAAGAGGAACGGCCACGCCGCTCTGGAAAAAAGATAATTCACCGTAACGCATGCTGCGAAAGATAGAATAAAAAAAACGGAATTCAAGAACAACGCCCCTATAAACAGCCCTAAGAAGCAAGAGCCGTAGGCTACGTCACACGTCCCATTACACACAAAAGTTTCCGTCTGAAAAATCGAATTTTTCTACATTTATAGGTATGAGTTATGAATGCAGGCACTTAAGAAACACCTTTTGTGACAAGCGAAAGAAAGAATGCGACCCGGGTTCACCTGGCTGCGTTCTACGTGGGAGATTTGTTTTTCCATTTAGTGAAAACGCACAAGGTGCCGGAAGCGCCCAACCCTCCGACAAAAAACAGCGAATTTTTCTAGAAAACGAATATAAGAACAAATAAAAAAGTCCCGAGAACGGGACTTTTTTTGTAGTAAACCTCAATATTTAATCAAATATTGCGACAACCATACGGTTTCATTGCGCTGTTTTCCTGCGCGGTTTCCTTTTAATCAAGGATTGCCTAGCAAAACAAGGATCGAGTGACCGTGGCGTATAGTAATACGCGAGGGCACGAGTGACGATGTATTGCGACGGCAAGCCGCAGATTAAATCATGCGGAGAATTTCTTGGGCAGTCTGCTCCGCGAAAGTGTTATCCTGCACAAAACGGCGCACTTCCTGAGGATTGATTCGGGCATATTCAGAAAGAGCACGTCCGATTCCATTACGAATGTAATAGTCGTCATCCTTTGCGCAAGTCAGACAGAACTGACGAAGCAAAGGCCAGTCGGTACGATCCTTATACTGAATCTGGAAAATAATAGCGCTGCGACGAACCCAGACATTGGGATCGCGAATCCAAGAAACAATCTTAGTACGCAATGCCGGAAGACGCAGAGCCAAATCACCCAAAATGCAGGCAGCCAATGTATCTACCGTATCACGCCAAGCGCGGGTCTTGATCAACTTCTTCAAGAAAGACAAGTGCTGACCGCCCAACAGGCCGCGATGACGGAAAAGATAGTCGCAAGCTGCGTACTGAATTTCGCGGTACGGCTGAGCCCACATATCTTCCACTCTGGCAACCAGTTCGTCGCCATCCTTGGGAGGGTTCTTGTCAAACAAAGGATAAGTCACTTCACGGCGGGGAACCAGCTTGATTCCAAGGAAGTCAAACTGTTCACGAGCCTTCTTAGACATTTCGTGTGCTTCCTCCTCATTGGAGATCGCACGAAGGGCAAGTAATATTTCTTGTGTAAACCGAAGCATTGTTGAGCCAAAAATAGTCCTAAAAAAATTTATTTTCTAGACCTTGACAAGCACTTTTTTCATTTTTTTTGAAAAATTTTTCACTTTTTTACATCAATTTTTGAAAAAAAACACTTGACAAGCCCTAAACATGGCTATTTCTATCGCTAGTTTGTCTGTACAAGCCTTGTTTTCTCATAAAGACCAACATTAAGCCCATCTCCTTTCCTGAAATTATAAAAAAAGACCCAGGCCTTCGCCTAGGTCTAATTTACTTTTTAGAGGCAACGATCAGACTCGAACTGATGAATAAGAGTTTTGCAGACTCGCCCCTTACCAACTTGGGTACGTCGCCAAAAGTGAGTCCCAATATAGGTAAAATATTTCATCTTTTCAAGGGTTTAGTCGGAAAATTCATTATTTTTGTGCAGTAACTATGACAAAATGCTCCTGGAAAACCAAATTTGCAGCTCATCTGGCCGCACTTTGGATTCGAAGCTTACGCATTCGAGTCCACGTCCCGGATGATTTTAGACCCGGAGTCCTAGGACTTTGGCACCAGGACCTGCTTGCCAGTACGGCAGCATTCAAAAACAAGGGCGTCCACATTCTTGTTTCCGAATCCGAGGACGGAGAATTTTTCGCCGAAGCCGCAAAAAAACTAGGGTACGAAATTACCCGCGGATCGGATTCCCACGGAGCCACAAACGTCCGTCATATGTTCAAATCCCTAAAAAAAGGGAAATTTGTAGGAATGGCCTTGGACGGTCCCCATGGACCAGACCATCAAGTAAAGCCAGGTTCCATCTGGCTAGCCCAGTCCAGCAACTCTCCCTTATGGCTTTTCGAATTCCGGTACGGCCCTCATTTGAAACTTAAAAGTTGGGATAAATTCATTATTCCCTTGCCGATGTCAACTATTGACCTTGAAATTAAGTATCTTTGCAAAAACGAAATCAAAACCAGCCAAAGTAAAGTAACAGAAGTACAAAAAGGATAAAGACAATGATTATGATGCCCCCGAAATTTGTGGCTTTCGACTTGGAAACCACAGGCCTTAACAATCAGAAAGACGAAATCATTGAAATCGGTGCTGTAAAATTTTCCGTGGCTGTTGAAAAGGGAATTGTAGTGCCTAAGCTGGAAAAGGAATTCCAGACTTTTGTCAAGCCCAATATGATGATCCCGGCTGAAGCCTCCAGCGTGAACCACATTTACGACAAGGACGTAGAAAACGCTCCCGCCGTCGGCGAAGCCATTAAGGCATTCACTGCTTTCTGCGGGCAGACTTCCATTCTCATCGCCCATAACGCAAACTTCGACGCAAGCTTCCTGCGTGCCGCCTACCAGAAGAACCCCCAGATCATTCCGGGCAATCCGGTGGTAGACAGCCTGGCTATCGCCAAGGCAATTCTCCCCGAGGCAAGTTCCCATAAATTGGGCATTTTGGCCAAGATGTTTGAACGCCGCGGCGAAATCGGCATGAAAATCGAAACAGACAAGGCTCACCGCGCCGTCTACGACTGCGAAATGCTTATGGAAGTGTTCGTTGCATTGCTCCGCCGTCGTTTCAAGGAAAAGGACTGGGAAATGGCTACTATCGTGAAGAACTTGGAAAAGTACAAGGGCACAGCCCAGTTCTTGAACAAGTAGTACGTTTCATTCAAGACGATTCTTACACAAAAAAGCCCGAGATCTTCGGGCTTTTTCCTTTTTCTTCACATTTTCATTTCTTTAAAAATAATTCGGCAGCTTCAGCAACCACAAGGTCTAACGGTTATTTTTTCGAGCACAGCACAAAACCTATCAACACTCTATAAACATTTCCGTATATACAGAAAAGACCACCTGATGAAAGGTCATTCCATCAGGCGGACTTAAAAGTCTAAACTCTACAAGAAAGAATTAGATGCCGAGTTCGCGAGCAACAGCCAGGATACCGCGCTTGTTAACAGTGCGGAGACCAGCGTTGGTCAAGCGAAGGGTGACCCAGCGGTCTTCTTCGGGGATGTAGAAGCGTTTCTTCTGAAGGTTCGGCAGCTGCTTCATCAACTTCTTGCGGTTAGAGTGGGAAACCATGTTGCCCACGAGGCCGGCCTTGCCGGTAACTTCACAAATGCGGCTCATAATAAAACTCCGTTGTTTATAACGGGAAGCAATTGTAGAAAATAATTGCCATTCCGTCAAGGTTAAAAATGTTAATCTTGCAATGCCTTTGGCACGCTAAACTTGGTAGATTCCACTAATTTGACGAAATTCTCGATTTCTACCCCCTCGAATTTCGTCTTTATCCAGTCCACAACCTCCTGAACCAGCACCTCAGGAGCGCTTGCGCCGCTGGAAATACCCACCGTTTGATGACCATCGAACCACTCCGGCTGAAGGTCGTTCACCGTATCGATCAGGTGGCTTTCGATACCCTGTTCCAGGCCCAACTCCATAAGACGGCTGGAATTGGAGGAATTCTTGGCCCCAACCACCAGCAGCATGTCTACCTTGGAGCAAAGGTCCAGCACAGCGGACTGGCGATTACCCGTTGCATAGCAGAGATCTCCGGCGTCCGGCCCAATGATATTGGGGAAACGATCCTTAAGAGCTCTAATAATTTCGCGGGTTTCGGCCACAGAAAGAGTGGTCTGGGTAATGTAGGCCAGTTCCTTGTCTGCAGGAACCTGAACCGTGGCCACATCGGCTTCGTATCGCACAAGGGAAATGGAGCCTTCCGGCAACTGACCCAAGGTACCTTCCACTTCAGCGTGTCCTGCGTGGCCAATCATAATGATATGACGGCCGGCAGCAAAGTGGCGTTTTGCGCTATAATGCACCTTCAGCACCAAAGGGCAAGTAGCGTCCAGCACCTGAAGACCGCGCTCTTCAGCTTCCTGATAAATCCGTTCAGCAACGCCGTGGGCAGAAAAAATCACCACGGAACCAGAGGGCACTTCGCAGAGGTGATCCACAAAGATGACTCCCTTGGCCTTAAGGGTTTCCACAACAAACTTGTTATGAACGATTTCATGACGGACATAGATGGGAGTCCCGAACTTTTCGAGAGCCTTCTCTACTACGTGGATAGCACGGTCCACGCCAGCGCAAAAACCACGGGGGGTCGCAAGAATCACTTTTTTCATTTAAGCAAATCCTCCAGGAAAAGCAGCAACTGCCGGTAGGAATCTGAAACTTTTTTCTTTTCGACGGACAAGGCGTCCTGAACTCGATTTTCGTCAACCAAATCTAGATTTTCAAAATCACTTGAGTCTGAAATTCTGGTGATAACACCCTCACGAAGCAGTTCTTCCACCATATCTTCGTGGCCAAAAGCCTGTGGGCCAACACAAGTTTGGACTCCGGCTTGAAGAGGTTCCCAAAAATCGTGGATTCCAGGCTTGGGGCAAAAGGAACCGCCCACAATAGCCAGACGCGCCTTTTCAAGCACCTGCGACGTAAGGCCAAATCGGTCAATGAGGGTAACGGAGCCCGGCCGAACTTGAGGCCAGTCCACGATTTTCACATTGTTTTGTTTGAGCTCATGGCGAAAGATTTCGACTTCCTCAAGACGACGAGGCATGAGCACAACCGACTTGTTACGCAGCTTGCAAACACGGATGATTTCCCACAAGGATTCCCATTCAGCAAAGTGAACCGAGAGAAACGCGACATCCACATCCTTTGGCTGATTGCCCGAAGGAACTTGTTCATTAACAGCAGAAGTCAAAAGTTTCCAGTCGCCACCCACAACTGGGTTAAATCTTTCACGATTCACAGACATTTGGATTCGTTCGCAATCTGCGGTAGTTTGCATACAGGCGTAGCCTACAGCAGAAAAATCAACCCCCGGGAAAGACTTGCGGAAACGTCCAGACACCAAAGCCACCGAAGGTTTCAAGGATGTTCGTGCCATCGCAGAAAGATAACCCGGCCACAGTTCATTTTCTGAAAGAACCAATGCTATAGGCTGGGCGCTACGAACAAACTTCGACATGGAAAAAGGAGTATCGGCGGGAGCCAGAGCCACATCGGCAATTCCAGCGCATCGATCTTCCAAAAAAGGAACAACTTCCACCTTTTGGGTGGTAATCAAAATCTTGGGGCAATTAGGCAAGTCGCGACGGAGAAACGTTGCAAGATTTAGGAGCACCTTGCATTCTCCAAGACTCGCCCCGTGAAGCCAAAGGCAAGGGCCCTTAGGCCAAGGTCCTTCAAGGCGCTCATTCAGATGATATTTACGATCCAAGGGAGCAACCGTAGCAATCGTCTTCGCCACAGCACCAAACGCAAAACGTCCAACATCAACAACTTTTCGAAAAACCATCACAAAACCTTACGCAAAACAAGGATCACCATAAACACACAAAGCCAAATCCAAGTAGACTTATCCGCAACAAAAGCCTTTCCAAAAGACCGTGACAAGCTTTGAGGACTAGAAGCCGGAGCCGTCAGCTGCCTCAAGCGCGGGACAAACGCCGGTGTGGCGGACTTCCAATTTCGCCAAACCTCACCAAATCTATTTTCTAAATAGCGGTCTTCCATTTTAGAAAGAATCCTTTCGTAAAAGGCAAGCACAACCACAAATAGAAAAGATTCCCAGGAAAAGCCAAGATGGAACAAGACAAAGGACATTCCCACACCGGTATTTGAAAGATAAAGGGGATGGCGAATTTTTGAATAAACGCCCCAAGTCACCAGCTGGTCAGCATCGTGCGTGGAGCCACGGGTATGTTCCCCGATAGAACGGCGGGCTTGCACTCGTAAAATAACAGAAAGCAACAAAAGCGTTTCAGATAAAATAAAGGGAAGCCATAACATAAAATACTGCAGGGATTCCGCCGACTGATCCAAAGTCTGTTTTGACGGAAAACCAACCCCAGGAACAGCCACGAGAAACAACGCTAAAAGCCCAAGGATGCAACCGCGAAATCTGTACAAATTATTCATGGTTGTCTCCAAAGGTTACGACGTTAAATTTTTCTTCCAAGGGCTTGGACAAAACATCATGGCTCACAATCACTACCCACTTGTCAAGGGACGCCGCAGCATCCAGGAACGCAGCAAGAAGCGATTCGCGATCGGCAAGGGCGACTGACGCAAAAGGTTCATCCAAAAGAATTGTCTTGGACGGAGAAACCAGGGACCAAAGTAAAGCCACACGGGCACGTTCTCCACCAGACAGTGCTGGTTTCTGGAGAACTTTCTGCAGGTTCGCAAAGTCCATGAATTGAGAAACAGCCTGCAAGGACTTTTTCGTTTCCAACAGCTGGAACAGCAGATTTCGTGGAGGCAGTTCCAGGTCCTGCGCCACAAAGAAAACGTTGTTGTCGGTACCGGACAGCGAGCTCATTCGGGAACCATCGTCCCATTGCTCAAGGCCCGCAAGCAATCTCAAAAAAGTAGACTTCCCCGCCCCATTGGGACCGCGAACCAGCACCGGTTTTTCTCGAGACCAGGCTGCTGTGAAGTTTTCAAAGACAGACGTTTCGTTACCATCGTACTTGAAGCTTTTATTACGGATCGACACGCCACAGGAGGCATCACAAGATGCACCACCAACTTCATGACTTTCGGCACGTTTAGACCTCCGGGGCATTTTTTCAAAGCCTTCCAAAACATTCAAGGCGCTCATAAAGGAACGGAACTGAGGCATGACTCGGGAACATTCCTTTACCGGCTTGTAGCTTAGCAAAACTGCGGAGCAGAACAGGACAAGGCCTGTTCCATCCATCCATTGATTCTGAATCAGCACCGCGCAAAAGCCAAGGACCAGGACCATGGCCAAAACAGAAACTGCTTCCGTCACCAGGGAAAGCCCATTCTTTTGAACGGACGTTTCCAGGCCGCGATCGCGAAGTTCACGAACATCCTTAAGCAAGTCTTCAGAGATCGCCTTACGTTCCGAAGAAGAACTCCACTGGCGGAAAAGGCGGCGAGCCTGATTCAGGCGGGTACGAAAATCAGAACGTCCCCGCAACAGAAATTCCTCGGCTGGGCCCAACCTGTGAAGCTTTCGCTGCAGAATACTGACCAGCGGGACAATGACCACGAACAGGAAAACAGTCAACGGCCAAGAGATGTAGAATAGAACCGGCAGGAAAACTACCAACTGGAGGACAGCCTGCACCGCTTGGAACAGGACTCCCCCATTATTCTGGAAAACTTGAGTAGCTTCATAGGCGGCTTCCACTTGCCGGTCGCCATCGGACCTATGGAAAACCTGAGGAGACAAATTGCGCAGCCCGTGAAGGAACCATGCCGTGACTCGGCCACTGGCATTATAAAGCCATTTTTCCGACGTTTTGGTTTTAAAATAGAGGAAAACGAGTCGGGCCGCCGTTAGCCCCACCATCAGGCAAACCCAAGCCGGCAACGACCAAGAGGAATCCCCAGAAAGGATGCCCATAAAAGACTTGATTCCCCAAAGGACAGCGGCATCCGCCACGCTAGCCAGCAAGGCCAGTGGGAAAAAGCGCAAAATTCCGCTTAAAAAGGATTTTTTCAACCATTTTCGCAGGGACATCAGGGCAAATGTAATTTTTTTTGATTCAGCCCCCTTTACAAAATCACAAAGCATACCTATATTTGGCCTACCTTACGCCTCCATCGTCTAGTGGCCCAGGACTCGGGATTTTCATTCCCGCAACAGCGGTTCGAAACCGCTTGGAGGTATTAAGCAACTTAGAGTTGATCGCTTGCAGTTCCGTCTGGGCGATGAAACGAGATCAAAGCTAGGTTCAAAACATACGCCTCCATCGTCTAGTGGCCCAGGACTCGGGATTTTCATTCCCGCAACAGCGGTTCGAAACCGCTTGGAGGTACGAAAGGGAACTCACTTTGTGAGTTCCTTTTTGTTTGCGGTGGAATACACCGTCAGGTGGATTCCCAACCGCGTCAAAAGGTATACGAAAAGCACCACTCATACGAGTGGTGCTTTTTGTATCAACCGCAACAAAGGTATAAAAAAGCTCAGTCGAAAGACTGAGCTTTTTTATTAACCGCGCAACAAGGCTTTAACCTGTTCCTCGGTGAGTTTTAAAATTCGGCAGACCTTTTCGACGGAATCCCCTTCGCGAAGCATCTCGCGAGCAGCCTGCAACTTCTCTTCAAGGTGTTCCTGGTCTGCCTTTTGGCGTTCTTCCTTGCGGCCAATATCTTCGCCATCAGCTTTACCCTGCAGGTACGAGGAATTTGCAAACTCCCTGTCAAGGAGACCGCGCCTTGTTTTTCTGTTTTACATTTTGTACGTTTAACATATCCGCTGCGAAAGCGGGGTTTATTTACTACATGTCGACTCGTGGCTAGCTCAAATATTTCAAGCAGTCGCGGGCCCACGGAATTCGCCCCAACTAGGCCATTC